>CAYXQJ010000006.1:473-168450 GCA_964467455.1 uncultured Hyphomicrobiales bacterium
GATGTCGCGGGCTTCGTCGTCGCGGGCTTCGATGTCGCGGGCTTCGATGTCGCGGGCTTCGATGTCGCGGACTTCGATGTCGCGGACTTCGATGTCGCAGACTTCGTCGTCGCGGACTTCGATGTCGCGGGCTTCGTCGTCGCGGGCTTCGATGTCGCGGGCTTCGATGTCGCGGACTTCGATGTCGCAGACTTCGTCGTCGCGGGCTTCGATGTCGCAGACTTCGATGTCGCGGACTTCGTCGTCGCTGTGCTAGAGCGATTCAGCGGCGGCGTAGATCTCGTCGTAGTTCGGCTCGACGCCGGGGTTTTCGGTGATGTGGACGTGGCGGATGATGCCGTCGGCGTCGATCACGAAGGTGGCGCGTGAGGAGCGGGTGAGGCCTTGGATGCCGGCGAAGTTGTCGAAGGCAACGTCGTAGGCCTTGATGGTGCTCAGATCCCAGTCCGATAGGATGGGGAAGGTGAGGCCGTTCGATTCGGCGAAGGCGCCGTTCGAGAACGGTAGGTCGGCAGAGACACCGATGACCTGAGCGTTCATGCCATTGAGGCGCTGGATCGCCCCCTGAAATGAACACAATTCGGCTTTACATACGCCGGTGAAGGCGGCCGGGAAGAAGGCGAGGATGACCTTCTGACCGCGGAATGACGACAACGCGACGGGTTGTTTTGTGGTGTCGAACAGCGTGAAGTCTGGGGCTTGCGTTCCAACTGGAAGTGCCATGGGATCGGTCCTTGAAAAGTGGTGATGAATTGAGACCCGAAAATTACGATGGTGCCGCGACTATATTTGTCGGTACTTCAAACATGGGGGAGTTGCATGCTCAATACGAAGAAGTCTATTAAGGACCTACAGGCCGAAGCGGCCGATGAGTCGCATGGACTAAAGCGGACACTTGGGGCGTTGAACTTGACGTCGCTTGGCGTCGGCGCCATTATCGGTGCCGGCATCTTTTCGATCACCGGTGTGGCGGCGGCACAAGGCGCCGGACCGGCGATCGTGATCTCCTTCATCATCTCGGCCGTTGCCTGCGCCTTTGCGGGTTTGTGTTATGCCGAGTTTGCCTCGATGTTACCGATCGCAGGGTCGGCCTATACGTACTCGTACGCGACGATCGGCGAACTGCTGGCATGGATCATCGGTTGGGACTTGATCATTGAATATCTCTTTGCCGCCTCGACGGTATCGGTGGCATGGTCGGGATATGTGGTGAGCTTCCTTGAGAAGAACTTACATCTTGATGTGCCGGACGCTTTTGCCTCGGCACCACTAACGTTTGATGCGGCGTCGGGATTTGCATCGACCGGTGGCTACTTCAACTTGCCGGCCGTGTTGATCATCGCCGTCGTGACCTTGTTGCTGATCCGTGGGATGAAAGAATCCGCGACCTTCAACAATGTGATCGTTGCGTTGAAGCTGGTGGTGATCTTGTTGTTCATCGGCTTTGGCTTCCAGTATGTGAATGCCGACAACTGGGTGCCGTTCATTCCGGAGAACACCGGTGAGTTCGGCGTTTTTGGCTGGAGCGGCATCTTCCGAGCAGCCGGCGTGATCTTCTTTGCCTATATCGGATTCGATGCGGTGTCGACAGCGGCACAGGAGGCGAAGAATCCGCAACGCGATATGCCCATCGGTATTCTAGCGTCGCTCGCCGTGTGTACGGTGTTGTACATTCTTGTGTCGTTAGTGATGACGGGTCTTGTTCCGTACACGGCGCTCAACGTTCCCGATCCGATCGCCGTTGCTGTTGACGCTGCAAAACTTCCTGACGGTACGTCGGCGCTTGGATGGTTGTCGCCCTTCATCAAGATCGGCGCCATCGCCGGTCTGAGCTCTGTGATCTTGGTGATGTTGATGGGACAGCCGCGGATCTTCTTCACGATGTCGAAGGATGGTCTTCTTCCGCCGATCTTCTCGAAGGTCCATCCGAAGTTCCGCACACCGGTTGTTTCCACGATCGTTACGGGTGCCGTGGCCATGGCCATTGCCGGCTTCTTGCCGATCAACGTCCTTAGTGAACTTGTTTCGATCGGTACGCTATTGGCCTTTGTGTTGGTCTGTGCTGCCGTGTTGGTGTTGCGCAAGACCCATCCCGATATGGAACGTCCGTTCAAGGTGCCGTTGGTGCCGTTCATTCCGATCGCCGGTATCGTGGTCTGCCTTGCCCAGATGTTGCCGCTGCCGTTGGCAACGTGGGAACGTCTTATCGCATGGCTTGCCATTGGATTGTTGATCTACTTCTTCTACGGCATCGACCATTCGAAAGCCAATAAGGGCAAGACGTGGGCTGCGCTCGGACAAGTACGGTTGATCGTGGCTGCGTGCTGTGTGATGTTCCTCATCTACGTCGCGTGGTCGCTGATCGTCTGATGCAGTTTCAAAAAGCTCTCGGCGTCTATGACGCAACGATGATCGTCGCCGGATCCATGATCGGGTCCGGCGTTTTTATTGTCAGCGCCGACATCGCCCGCACCGTCAACTCTCCCGCCTTGCTCCTCTTGGTATGGGGCATTACGGGTCTGCTCACCCTGATCGCCGCCTTATCCTACGGCGAACTTGCCGGCATGATGCCGCAGGCCGGAGGACAATACGTCTACTTGCGTGAGGCCTTTGGTCCGATGGCCGGCTTCTTGTACGGGTGGACGTTATTCTCCGTCATCCAGACCGGCACGATCGCCGCTGTGGCCATGGCCTTTGCGAAGTTCACGGCCGTGTTGATCCCGTGGTTTTCCGAGAAGCACGCCTTATTCACCATACCCTTTGGTGAAGGTGGTCTCAGCATAAGCGGAGCGCAGGTGCTTGCCATCATCAGCATCGTCGGACTCACTGCGTTGAATGCTCGCGGCGTCCGTGCGGGGCGCATTGTGCAGAACCTGTTCACGTCAACGAAGGTCATCGCCGTTGTCGCCCTTGCCATCATCGGCATCATCTACGGCCTTGGCACCGACGCCTTTGTGCAGAACTTCTCGCAGTCCTTTTCTGGTGAGGGGGCTGCCCAGCCCCTTAATATCATCATCCCGATGATCGCTGTGGCGATGGTGGGGTCGATCTTCAGCAGTGATGCGTGGAACAACATCACGTTCGTTGCCGGCGAGGTGAAAGATCCGCATCGGACGATCCCGCGGGCGTTGATCCTTGGGGTGACGATGGTGACGGTGTTGTACCTTGCCGCGAACGTGGCCTATTTGAGTGTGTTGCCGCTGGAGGCGATCAAGCTCGCCGCGAACGATCGTGTTGGTACGGCTGCTGCGGAGATGATCTTTGGTCCGGCCGGTGCGACGATCATGGCTGTGTTGATCATGATCAGCACGTTCGGGTGCAACAACGGCATCATTCTTTCCGGTGCGCGCGCATATTGGGCGATGTCGAAGGACAACCTCTTTTTTAAGGGGGCGGGCACGCTCAACAAGAACGACGTGCCGGGCAACGGCTTGTGGATACAGGCCGTGTGGGCGAGTGCGCTATGTCTGAGCGGCAGCTACGGTGATCTCTTGGACTACGTGGTGTTTGCCGTGTTGATCTTCTACGTGCTGACGATCCTTGGCATCTTCCGTTTGCGCACGACGCGTCCGCAGGCGGAGCGTCCGTACACGGCCTTCGGTTATCCCTTCGTGCCGGCGTTGTATATCGTCGCGGCGTTGTTCATCTGCGTCATGCTGCTGATCTACAAGCCCGACTATACGTGGCCGGGGCTGGTGATCGTGGGGTCGGGGGTGCCGGTGTACTACCTCTGGCGCCGCAAGGCGTAGCCCTGCCGGGGAGCAATAGTGCCGGGTAAGCTTGCCGGGGAGCAATAGTGCCGGGTAAGGTGGCTGCATTACCCTTGATATGAGCGTTTGATCTCAGCGATCTCGACAGAGTACGACGCGTACCAATCACTACGGCCACGTTGCTGCGCAGTGACATGGTCTGCATTTCTCTTCCATGCCTTAATGTCTTCCTCTGACTCCCAATACGATAGCGCGATCTCCTGTGCGCCCTCTGTAATGGCACTGAATTCAAGGCACCTATACTGGGTCAGAGCAAGTTCGCGAAGGTGACGCGCCATGGCGATGTAGTCGTCATCCAACTGCTTGATCGTTGCTCGAAAGATCACGACATACATACCTGTTCCTTAAGGTCTTACCCGGCAGCAATGCTCCCCGGCAAGCTTACCCGGCAGCAATGCTCCCCGGCAAGGAGGGGTTAGTGTTGGATGGTGAGCAGCTCCGCTGCCACACCCCCCGCGTTCGCCATCGCCACCACGTACCGTCCCGAGGCCATCAGGGCGGCAGCGTCGATGCGGAGGCTGAATGAGCCGACGTTGACGTGGTCGTAGGTTTCGCGCCAGACTTCCTGACCCGTCAGATCCGTGATCGTAAGGGTTAGGGGGCCGGCAGTTGCCACATCGACGGAGAGCGTAAGCGCAGATGATGCTGGATTCGGTGCTGCAGCGAGCGTGCCGACACGCGTCGTAACGTTGAATTCATCGGACGCGCCGTTCTCTTCGCCGGCAATGCTCGTGGTGCGGATCGAAGCGACGGCGCCTTTGCCGACCTCGTAGTACGTGCCGCTGTACGTTGTGCGCAAGGCACATCCATGCACACGGTACAACACGTCGCCTTCATTCGACAGTGAGTCCTGTAGCGTGGTCTCGGTGATGGCATTCGGAGTGATACGGACCCATCCGGTGTTGGCATTGACGTATCGATACACAACGTAGGCGTCGATGTCATCTGCGGGCTTCGACCACGAGAGGTTGACCTTATTCGGATACTCCGTCGATGCCGTGACCTTGCCCATCGGAGTTACCGGCTGCATCGCTGCACGCAACGTTGGGTCACCCATCAAGGCGATGTGCACACCACGGTCGCCGATGCTCGCAAGCAGACCTTGGCCTTGTGCATTGTACGAGATCCACGGCGCGTACCGTCCCAGTTGATTTCCGTTGAGCGAAGCATTGTTGGCCGTAAGCAGGAAGGAGTAGCCGATGGTCTCGCCCAGACCCATGTGATGGGTATACCACGCCGGACGTCCTGCCCAGCCACACGTCAACGCATACGGTGACGATGCAAGCGATCCGCGCATGAAATTGTCCTTGGTGTTCCAATCACCAAAGTAGCTGCCGAACAATTGCGTGTGCACAGCATAGACGGGCTTGCTGGCAAGATCTGCCGTTGTCCCCACGCCCCCTGCAGAGGTATTGGTGCCACCACCACAACCATAGGCAAAACGGTAGGTGCGCGGACCCGCCAACACACCGAAATAGTCGCCGGCCTTGACCGCCGTGTCACCAATGATCGGAGGCTGCGAACGCCATGCCGATGCTGCAAAGTGCTCACCATACCCACCGAAATTGTCGTCGACCACGCCGGCATCCATCACGTCGATCTTGTTCGTACGAAACGCATGGTTCTTGATGAAGTACGCTTTCAACAGATCGAGCTCCGATGCCGTGAACGCCGGCATGTTGTAGAAGTCCACTCTGCCCACCGGCGTCTCCACGGGCGAGGAGAAGATGCTCTGGTCGTATTTGCCGTCAGCAGGAATGTTGGCGTTCACCGGACGCGACGTGTTGTTGATGTTAACTGAGACATCACTGTACATGCCGTTGTCGTCGCCGTAGATCCCATCCGCCGGCCATGCACCTCGATGGTCCGGCACGTGTCCGTCCGGTGCGATGTCGCCGGAGTAAGGGACGGGCACTCGACCCACTAAGAAGATGGCTTTAAGATCACGCTTATGATCGGTCACCACGCTGCGGATAAGATCCCGAACCCGCAGCACTGCCGCACCATCAAAGTCCTCTGCGCGCTCAACGGCACGGATGTCCACCGTCCATGCCTCCGCTTCGAGATCGGCACGTAACGTATCAAGATGAGATGTGAGGGGGCTGACCATGGTCGTATCCACCAACACCAACACCCGCCCCCTATCTGAGGGAAGGGCTTTGATGCCACTCAACACATATCCGCTTGATACAAACCGACGGTAGATCGGAAGCTTCGTCGTGGTGTCAATGCCGGCCTGTTCGATGATCTCGCGCAACAGTCTGTACTCATAGGTGGTGCCGACAACAACATTCACATCGGTCCACGACGAGGCGACACTATCAACAGCCGCTACCGGATTCTGCGGCCAGGAGGCGGCATCCTTCGCCTTTCGATAGATCTGTACCGTTCGCTGCCCCTTATCCACCGACCACGTCAAGGTGATGGAGGGGGCCGGTGTTTCGCTCACCTCGGCCCGGGCCATGACGACGGTACTCTTGGGACTCTGGGCCGCGGCAGTGATGGTAAGGCAGAAGAAAAGGAATAAATAGCGCATGGTCTGTGGTTGGTGGTTGGTAGTTCGTAGTTACTTACCTGGTACGTGGCACCTGGCACCTGGCACGTGGCACATGAATTTACGCATGTAACCGATTTGTATCTTGCCACGTTGTGGGATCGTTCCATTTATGAAATGCCTATGAACGCCTGGATTCGCGTTCTCTCGTTGCTTTTGATCGCTATCGGCACAACGGTGCCGAGCCATGGGCAATATCCGGCTCAGTGCGATACACGAAAAGATTGTATCGGGCGGGCAGTGGCCTTGACCGTGAACAGTGGACGCAACGCCCACTTTATCGAGTTGACCGGTCAACTTACCAAGCCGCGGCAGACGGCACTGTCGGTGGAGATGTGGGTGATCGTGGACCGACAAGCGGGAAAACGACAGTTCCTGGGCGGACTCTGGGGCCCCAATCAAGATTACAACGACCAGTGGGTGCTCTACATCGATGAGAACGATCAGCTGACGTTCGAGGTCAACCCCGAAGCAACGAACCTGAAGAACGCCGACAATACGATCCTGCGCACGCCGGCCTCGGGCATCTATGGACAGTGGACGCACATCACTGCTGTGTTTGATGGTGCATCGGCGTCACTGAAACTGTACATCAATGGTGTGTTGACTGCCGGCCCCCTTACAAATGCAGCGTATCCCGTGACGTATCTGCGTCCGATGGATCGTCCGGATCTGTCTACGTTGATCGGATCGTGTAATGCGCTCGCCGATGATGCGAACCTGTATCGCACAATGAAGGGCATGATCGATGAAGTACGCATTTGGGATCGTGTGCTCACCGATGCCGAGATCTTGTGCCAACGCAATCTGTCGCTCAATGGCAATGAAGCAGGCCTGATCGCTTACTTGCGTTGCAACGAGCCCGTCAACAACGTGGTGCAGACGTGTGATGCAACAGGCAACAATCACACCGGTATGTTGCGCTCCGGTGCTTCGAATCAAAACAGTACGCGCGTGCTGCCGAGGAATGTGATCGTCACGCCGGTGACGTTGACGGATGAGATCTTGTGCGATAGTACACGCACATGGGTCTTCACAGTGGAAGACACAAGCATCTGCGGCAGCTCGATCACAACGCGAGCGCGCGGTCCGGAAGCAGGGAACTTCACCGTCACTCCTCGAAATCTTACGCTGGTCAAGGGGCGAGTGGATACCATTCGCGTGACGTTCTCCGGTACGCTCGTGGGATCGTTCTTAGATACACTGCAAGTCTCGCCAACAAATCGATGCGGCTATACGACGTTCGTGAAGTTGAATGTGACGCGGACGACCGAGCTGAGTGTCTCGCGCAACAACGTTGTCTTTGACACGCTGTTGGTTGGTTGTAAAGACAAAACGTACATCGATTCGACCATCACGATCTGCAATACCACAGATCGATTGGGTTCGCCGCGGACGGTGACGATCTCTAGTATCACCAACCGCGAGCCGCTGAGCTATCGAGTCCTGAATGTGACGTTCCCGCTGATCCTTGCACCGGGACAGTGCACGACGCTGACGATCCGCAGTTTGGTGCGCGATACCACCGCGGACTACACGGACTCACTCCGCATCATCAGCGACGATCGCTGCCAAAATGGTCCGTCTATCATCGCACTTCGCGGTCGCACGCAAGAGGTGATCTCCATCAAGAATCCGGGCGGAACGGCGCGCATCGATACGATGAAGTTCTCGGCCACGTGTCCGGGACAGTTGAGCAATTCCATTTACTACGTTTGGCAGAACCTGACCCTGGCCCCGATCCAGATCGATACGATCATCGTGCCGCCGGACTTCACCCATTACGGCATCCGCTTCCCGTTTGTCCTACAACCGGCAACGGGATATAATCCGATCGCCGTGCGCTTCCGTCCAAGGAATCCCGGTGTGGTGTTCGACAGCATCATCATCCGCACATCAGCAAATGGTTGTGTGATCGAACGCAAGATCTACGTCACGGGTAGGGGGCTGGACAATCGTGTTGAATGGCAGGTGCAAGGTCTCGTTGATGCCGGCACCGTCGTGGTCGGACAACAACGCACCGTCAACGTCATCGCCAAGAACAATTCCAACATCGATCCGCTCAACGTTTCGCTCTACGTTGAGACCGGCGAAGCATTCGAATTACTCGGTGCGCGCGGCGCAACGATCCCGCCGGGTGGTACGGTCTCCATTCCGGTGACCTTCAGGCCGACGGATTCGCTGCGGTATAATGACCGTCTGTGTCTGTTCGAAACACGTTGTTATACCGTCGACTGTATCGACCTCACCGGCAAAGGCATTCTGGAGACCTTCCGCTATTCACCGTTGGTGATGGAGACGGAAAATGCCGTTGCCTGCGGAAGTAAACTCGACACGGTCTGCATCGTCAACATCAGCGGCTCTTCGCAAACATTGACCAGCGTGAACTTCGTCAATAGCACAGGCAAGTTCCGCCCTGTTGATCCGCCATCGATACCACCAACGCTGACCATCAACAACGGCGACTCTGTTTGTTTTGTGTTGGAGTACATCCCGAACGATGTTACTGGCGACCGTGCCGACCGCGCCTACATCCGCTACAAGAACAGCGGCGCAGATTGGGAAGTGCAACTCATCGGCACGTCGGCAACACCGAAGATCTTCATCACGCAATACACGGCTTTCGGCATTGTGGAAGTGGGCGATACCCGACAACAAAATCTCACCGTCGAGAATACCTCTGCGCTGCCGGTGCGCATTGACAGTCTCACGATCGGCAACGGCTTCAACATCGTCTCCATCAGTCGTCCGCTGCCGACGGTCTTGCAGCCGCGTGATTCGCTTACGGTCGTGGTGGAATTCCGTCCCACCGCCACGCAGACCTATAACGCCAAGCTCACGGCCTATTCCAGCGATCCGTGTGTCATCACCGGTGCGGGTGATCTCAACGGTCGCGGTATCATCATGGAACTCGAGAGCGCCTTGTCGCTCGTCAACTTCGGCTACGTACGTCCGTGCGACTGCGTAGAACGCACCATCGAACTCCTCAACGGCTCGTTGGTGTTCGACATGAACGTCGACTCTATGTGGATCGATTCGACCGGTGTGCCGGGCGGGCGCCCGCAGTTCTTCTCATGGACGTCGAAGTATTCGCCCACGGGCACGCTGCCCTATGCCATCCCTCCGGGTGAGCGCGATACCGTCACCATCCGCTTTTGTCCGAACACACCGGCTGATAGTACCACAACGTCCGTGCAGGCCCTCTTGCACATCAAGGCCAGCGGTTCGCAGTGGTCAAAAGAACTTGAGACATTCTTGATCGGAAAACGAGCGCTCACATTCGCCCCCTATCCGAAATTGATCCAGTTTCCGGCTGGTGTGATCGATGTGATGAGTCCGGTGCCGCGATTTGTTGACATCTCCATTCCGGGCTTCAATGTCAATCCGGCACAAGACACAGTGGTGATCGATTCGATCACGTTTGAGCCGAATGATCGCGTGTTTTTTGTGATCACTCCGGCCACCTTCCCGGTGGTGTTGTTGCCCGGACAGAAGATCCAAGTTGAGATCCGGCAACGTCCACGAGCACCTCGTGACTATGAAGCACGGATGATCATCCACTATAGTAAACCATGTGCGGGACAGGATACGACGGTCTTGGTGAAGGGGGCAGGGTTTGCCCAACCGCGTGGTCTGACGTTCTCCTATGATCTCCTGCGCGCCGAACCCGATACGTTCGGCATGGTCTCGTGTGATACGCTTGATGTGCCGCTGTGGTCGTCGATCACGATCGATGCATCGGTCGTTGACGTCTTCATGCGCATTGACTACGACACCACACAGTTGCGAATGTTAGGCATCTCGTCGCGTCTGCTCAGCAATCAATGTCAGTCGGCAACGGGCGGCATCACCTACATTCCGGCGGTCAATCTGTCGCCATCGCCCTATGGTGGAACGGCCGTGGTGTTGAAGAACTTCTGCGGCATCGATTCGCTGTCGCCGTTCATGATGATGCATTTTGTCACGGTGAACAACAACCGCGCTGACAGTCGACTTACTGTTGACAGTTTGAACTTCGACACGGAAGACGTGATCCTCTACAAGCTTATCGCCACGGGTGACAGGGGCACGGTGTTGGCATATAAGTCCGAGATCACCATACCACAGCCGACAGCGTTTGATAGTGTGCGCATCCTTGATTGTCTCGAGCGAACGATCGTGATCTACAACACCGGCGACGTGGCGAACACGCTCGATTCGTTGTTGGATCTGCCTGTGTATACGACCGTGGTGAATGCGGTGCCGGCACTTGGCGATAGTATTCAGCCCGGTGACTCTGCCGTGGTGACGCTGCGGTTCTGTCCGGGCTCCGAACGTTTCATCGATACCAACCTTGTTGCCGTCAGCAGTGGGCCATGTGATACGCGCGATACAACCGCGGTCACGGGCTATGGCTATGCACCGGAGCTTGATGTTGCCGTCGGCGCCATGGAGGTCAACTTCATCCTCGATACGCTCGGTGGCACGATCGGCGATACGATCGAGATCCCTGTTATGCTCGACAAAGATGTGTCGGCCACCTATAACGGCGTCACGTACTGGCTCAACGGCCTCAGCGTCGACCTCACCGTTGTCTACAACGAGCGCTCGCTGAAGTTCCTCGGTGCAACGGCACTTGCCAAACCCGATGACATGACCGTGACGTCAACACTCGGTACCGTCACCATCACGGGCACGAACATCGACTCCTTGTCAGGGGGCGAACTGGCACGTCTGCAGTTCGTTGTCACCGTTCCCGAATTCCAGCAGACCGACATCAGTGCATCGATCAGCGGCTTCCTCTCCGATTCGCTGCAGTTCCTTGATATCGTGCCGGCGGGCAATATCACGCCGTTCGTAACAGGGGGCAAGTGCGACATCACCGTGGTGAAGTTCAGCACCGTTGGCACGCCGAAGATCGAGATCTATCCGAACCCGGTCTCGAGTGATGCCACCATCACGTTCCGCATGCAAGAGACGGTGCCGGTGGATCTGCATCTCATCAACGCCGAAGGCATTGACGTCCGCACGCTGTTGGATGCAACCACCATCTTCAACGGTGGTGAATACGCTGTCCGTTTCAGTACGTCGGATCTAGCCGCAGGCATCTACTACGTTCGTATCACCGCCGGCGTCTTCACGAGCACAGTTCCTTTCGTGATCGTGAAATGATCGACGTTGTTGTGATCGGCGGCGGTGCCGCCGGCCTCTTCTGTGCAGCAGTGGCAGGACAACGCGGTTTGCGGGTCGTCCTGTTGGAGCACAATGACAAACCCGGCAAGAAGATCCGCATCAGCGGCGGCGGACGTTGCAACTTCACCAACCGTGAAGTTGGTCCGAAGAACTTCTTGTCGCAGAACCCGCACTTCGCAACATCCGCACTCTCGCGCTACACACCGCAAGACTTCATCGCTCTCGTTGATCGTTACAACATCGCCTGGCATGAAAAGACGTTGGGTCAGTTGTTCTGTGATGGGTCGGCGCAGCAGATCATCGACATGTTAGTGTCTGAGGGTAGAGGGGAGAGGGTTGAGTTTCTACTGCGTCATAGTGTGACAAGAGTGACGTCTGATGTTGCTTCGACAGGTTCTTCCGCCTTCAAGGTAGAGACGAATCACGGTATCTTTGAAACACGTAATGTTGTCGTTGCGAGTGGTGGGCTTTCCATTCCTTCGCTTGGCGCTACGGGCATTGGTTATGACATTGCACGTGCTTTTGGTTTGCGGATCGTCGAGCCGGAGCCGGCGTTGGTGCCGTTGACGTTCGACCGTGCGTTCACGGAGCGTTGGGGTGCGTTGGCGGGCGTCAGCGTGCCAGTTGAGGCGCAAGCCGAAGGTCCTGCATTCCGTGAGAACATGCTCTTCACGCATCGCGGTCTTACCGGTCCCGCCATCTTGCAAGCATCATCTTATTGGACAGGGGGCGAGTTGGAGATCGATGTCT
Organism: uncultured Hyphomicrobiales bacterium; assembly: GCA_964467455.1. Classification (GTDB taxonomy): domain Bacteria; phylum Bacteroidota; class Ignavibacteria; order Kapaibacteriales; family Kapaibacteriaceae; genus OLB6. Next base: position 12,720 of record CAYXQJ010000006.1, read on the forward strand.
TGCCGGCACCGATCGTTCTTCCTTCCATCGCTGAGCTCAAGGCCGACAAGCGCATCTTGCGCAATGTGTTGGGCGATCATCTGCCGTCGCGCTTTGTGCAGCAGTGGCCGGATGTCCGACTCGACAAAAAGGCGATCGACCTCAAGGATACCGACGTTGCTGATGTGCTGCAGACATTGCATCACTGGATGATCACACCGAACGGCACCGAGGGATTTGCCAAGGCCGAGGTCACGCGCGGCGGCGTTGACACCCGCGACCTTTCGTCGAAGACGATGGAATGCAGAACACAGCCCGGACTCTACTTCATCGGCGAAGTGGTCGACGTCACCGGCTGGCTTGGCGGATACAACTTTCAGTGGGCGTGGGCGAGTGCCTATGCATGTGCGCAAGCGTTGGCGTGATCACTCGAGATTGAGCTGATCCAGGTAGGCCGAGTAAGCGAACAGTCGATTTCGTTTGTTGCCGGTCACTTCACGCAGTATTCCGACCTCAACTAATCGACCCATGGCGGCATTCGCCGTCGGGAAGGCGAGTTCACCCATTGATGCAGCGATCTCTACCGACAACACAGGACGGGATTGGGCAACACGTAGGACACGTTCTGCACTCGAGCGTCCTCTACCGAGGTCACGCAGCGACTCCATGTCTCTTTGAAAGAGCTGTGAAATGCGTTGCGCTGTTTGTACGGCATTGTTCGACGTGGCGATCACTCCTTCCAGAAAGAACTGCAGCCACGTTGTCCAATCGCCATGCTTACGGACTTCGTCGAGACGGCGGTAATATTCACTGCGATGTTTCTTGAAGTACACGCTGAGATACAGCAGCGGTTGCCTCAGAACGCCTTCGGTATGCAACAGCATGGCGATCAGTAATCGACCTGTACGTCCATTACCATCCAAGAACGGGTGAATGGTCTCGAACTGAACGTGTGCTAGGGCCGCTTTCTGCAAGGGGCTGTAGCTCGAAGAGTGCAGGAAGGATTCGAGTGCTCCCATACATTCGGCAACGTACTCGGGCGGTGGTGGCACAAAGTGTGCATTCCCGGGTCGCGTCCCTCCGATCCAGTTTTGCGTTTTCCGAAACACTCCCGGCTGTGCATGACCGCCTCGGCTTCGCGTCATCAAGATCTGATGCATCTCGCGGATCAATCGGTTGGAGAGAGGAAAGCCACTTCGGAGTCGTTCCATGCCGTGTTGCAATGCAGCGACATAGTTCGACACTTCTTCGACGTCATCGAACGGTACACCCGGCACCGCTTCCAACTCGAACAATAAGAGATCGGAGAGTGATGATTGCGTACCCTCGATCTGAGATGACAGCACGGCTTCTTTTCGCACATAGCTGTAGAGGAAGACGTTGGCATCCGGCAGGAGGTCGGTCACCACATCAAGTCTCCCACAAGCAAGCAAGGCCTCATCATGGAGCTTGCGTAGTGCGGGCTCCATCTGTAGCCAATTTTGCGGCGGAAGGGGACTGGGGATGAAGGCCTTTACGACCTCCCCATGCACTTCACGTCGTTGATATCTACCGGTCGGTCGACGTGTCATCGGGGTCACGAACTTTAAATAAGAAAAACTCTTATTTAAAGATAACGCCTTATCCCTTAATAAGAACGGTCACTGACCTTTTGTGAGCTGCAGCGCCAACTCCGCAAGCTGACGCCGCGTAGCGGTCCAGCCGCCCATGTCGAAGCCGGGTTTGGGTTGGATGCAGACGGCAACGTAGCGGACGTTGGTGGCCGATTGCATCCAGCCGACGAACCAGCCGATGTCCGATCCGTCGCGGATGGCCCAGCCGGTCTTGCCGTATAAGGTGCCGTCGTTGGTGGCCATGATCGACATTACGTTCATCATGGCGGCATGTGTTTGCTCGGTGATAGGAAGTTGCTTGTCGTGCAGTCGACGCAAGAAGTCGATCTGTTGCATCGGTGAGATCGTGCTCGCCCCCTGCAACCAGAAGATGTCGAGTGTACTGTCGTTGATCACAATACTTCCGTAGTTGAAGGCGTCCACCCACTTCTGCATCTTCTCGGTGCCGATGGAACGGGCGAGTTCTTGATAGCAGGGGACGCAGGAGACCTTGAAGGCCTCGGCAAGTGTGAGGTCGCGCTCCCATGCCGGCATGGCGCGTGGTGCGCCGTCCCAACGGAAGACGTGGTCGGCTGTGATGGTGCCGGTCTCAAGACCAATGAGGGTGTTGACGATCTTATACGTCGATGCCGGCAAGTGACCGGTGTTGAGGAGGTCGACGTTGTTGCATAACAAGACGTTCTTGCTGGAGTCGAAGACGGCGATACAACCGCTGACGTTGTTGGAGTCGAGTAGGTCTTGCAACAAGGTGCTGACGGTCGGCTTCATGGGTTGCTCAGCCGGGGCTTGTTGTTTGGTCTCACAAGCAGTGAGAAGTATGATGGCCATCAGCATGATCAAGATGTTCATACCGTGCGTTCTCCGTGTTCGAGTGCAGTAAAAACTAAGGTCGTAGTAACAGTTGTCACGTGCGGATACCGACGTTGTACAAGCCAACGATAAGTGTCCATCTGCGGACGATACAGTTCCGCCATGTGTTCGGCTTGCTCTTCCGTTGTGATGTCGTTGGTCTTCCAATCCCAGATGTGCAGATGATCATCGGCAACAAAGGCCGCAACGTCGATCCGCCCTGTAACGAGTGTGTCGCCGTCAAGGCCGATGAAGTCTTTCTCGACAAGCAGCGTGTCATACTGCTGCAGCTTCTGCCACAGCGCCGATGATCGCACACGATGTAGATGGTCGTGATAGACGGCGCGTAGATCTTCACGCTGCGGTGCATGACGTGCCATGACGCTCTCTTCATCGTCGCCTCGTGCTTCCATCGTGAGCAGATCGGCAATGGCATCGTGCACCGACGTGCCGATCAACATTGCATCAGCACTCGACCATCGACTGCCGGCCATGATGGCTTCGGCAGCATCATGTGCAAGCTCCGACGCATTGACGTGATCCGGACGTTCCGGTGGTGCGATCGTCATCGTACGATCAAGGATCGGACGTGATGTGGCAACCACTTCGCCCCCTGCCACAGAACCATCATCTTCAAGGATCGGAAAGGGGCAGGCATCACCAAAGACCATGGGTCGTAAGAGACGCGAGATACCTTTGGCAACACCAAGACCACCGTTCTTCAAGACGGGTTTTTGAACGGAGACGTAGGCGTGATCCTTTGCCCGCGTGAGGGCAACGTAGAGGAGGCGACGGTCTTCGTCGAGTTCAACTTCGGTGTTGAGAGCGGCGTTGGCTGCAGCGGTGAGGCCGCGTGGACGATCAACAGCGCCTTGGCCGGCAACGTAGATCTTATCGGCGAGAGAGATGGTGGTGCCGAACCGCTCCGATGTCGTGATGGTGCCGTTGCGTCCGGACGTGCTGATGTCGCACAAGAACACCACGGGAAACTCCAGACCTTTTGCGGCGTGGATGGTCATGACCTGGACGGTGTTGCGGTCGACATCAAAGCGACTCTCCGCTTCTCGGTCGTCTTCATCGGGAACGGAGATGCGGTCGATCACGTCGCGTAAGGTGGCCCCATTTCGCTCGATCTCGGCACGAATGATATCGACGAGTTTGTCAACATTGGCAATGGCTTGTTCACGACGTCGGTCTCCAATAAGCGTCGCATGCCATCGCGTGGTCTGCAGTGCATGACGCACGAACAACGGTAGTGGCATCGACATCAGGTCCGACGTGAGTTGCGTGAGCAACGTCGATGCATTGACGATGGACGTCGACTGCGGCAAACGCTCAGCTGCTGCATTCAACGCACGTAGCGACAATGTTCCATCGTCGGTCGATGCCAGGACCTCATAGATCTCCGTGTCGGTGAGGCCGAACATCGGCGATCGAAGAACGGCTGCACAGGCCATGGCATCACCACCGTCGGCACACAGACGCAGTACGTTGCGCACGTCGGCGATCTCCGGACGCGAGTAGAAGGCCCGTCCGCCGTGGGCTTGGAAGGGAATACCTGCTTCGTGCAACAGCGTGGAGGTAATGGAGACGCCGTTGACACTCCGACAGAGGACGGCAATGTCACCGGGACGATGTACGCTGAGCAATACACGCAGGCGACCGACCACGTGGGCTAACTCTTGCTCGCGCAATGTGCGGTCATCATCGGCATCCGGCGTCGGCGATGTGATGAGCAACTGCAGCGTTCCCGCATCGTCGGCAGCATTTGTTCTTCCGGCGACAAGTGGCGTGTAGGGTATGTCTTGGTCGATAGCATCGTTGAAGATGGGCTCGCAGATGGTGTTGACGTGCACTGCCAGCGGTGGAGCCATCCGATACGATGTAGGAATGATCACGGCCGGTGTGCGCACATCTTTGACGGCTTGACGAAACAAGGCCACGTCGGCACCGCGGAAACCGTAGATGCTTTGTTTGTCATCGCCAACGATGAAGAGCTCCGATCTACGTGGTGTTCGTTCATCGCGCAGATCGGGCACAAGGAGACAAACCAGATCGTACTGCAGCGGATTGGTGTCTTGAAACTCGTCGACCATCAGATACGTGATGCCGCTGCGAATGATGGCGGCGATCTCGGCACGTTCTTCCATCAGCCGGACGCAGAGGCCCATCATGTCGTCGAAGTCGATCAAGCGCAGCTGCCGTTTCTCTGCCTGATACGTCGTGCGTGCCGTCCATGCCAGTTCCAGGATCGTCTGCACGTACAGCACTTGTCGCACTTCCGCATCCCGATCTTGTTGCGTTGCGAGAACGATGATCGCACGAAACACCTCATCGGGGATCGGTTCAAGGTCGGCGGTGCCGCCGAACTTTCCTCCCGACTTTCTACCACTACCAGTCTTCGTAAAGGCATACAACAAGACCTCCGGCAGACGTTTCCATGCCGAAAGATCACCGTTGATGCAGGCCGTGACGGCCTCGCGGAAGATGCGGATGAAGTCGTCCGACTCACCCTTCTTCGGTGCGCAATTACTGTTGACGTCGGCAAGAATGTCGTTCAGTCCGGCGATCGCTTTGGTAGCAAAGAACTCAAAGGCCCGCTCTTGTCGCGCATCCACGATGGCATCAACGTTCGGGAACTGGGCGAACCACCGACGTTCGTGATCAAGATCCTCGGGACGACGCACAAACGACTCCACCGCTGATTCCACAGCATCGATGTCGAGATCATCGTACAATGCATACAATCGATCACGATCGTCCGACATCATCTCGCGGATCGCTTTTCGAATAGCTGAAGAGACCATCGTGGCAGCATCGCGGTCAGAGATCTCGCGCGACTCCGGGTCGACGCCGATCTCATGTCCATACAGTCGTAGCAGTCCTGCGCAGAACGAGTGAAACGTCGAGATCCGCGCATTGCCGATCACGTTGCGCAGTTCCTTCAACTTCCCACAGATCAAGTCGTCTGAGAGGTCGATCTGCAGTTCCGTCCGCAGCTGTTCGCGTTTCAGTGCATCATGCAAGAACTCTTCCACCAGCGCGTGGATGCGCTCGCGCATTTCTGCCGCTGCCTTCGTCGTGAAGGTAATGGCCACGATACGTTTGACGATCTCTTCCACCGGTTGCGGCGAGATCAGCACCAGCCACAGATAACGCAGAGTGAGCACCGTCGTCTTGCCTGAGCCGGCATTGGCCAACACGGCCACATGTTGTCCGGTCTTCAGGGCACCCAGTTGTTCCGGAGAAAGAAGAGGTCGCATGGTTGACTACGCCTGAGGGATCACAAGACACCGACTCCACGCATCGGGCTGACACAACTCCGATGCCAGAGCATTTAATTCGTCTACCGTCACAGCACGGATCTCGTCGATCGTTGCATACGGATCTTCGGGTTTGCCTTCATCCATCAGCCCCTTACCAAGAAGCGTCATACGGGATGAGAGGGATTCGAGCGACATGATCTTGCTTGCCCGCAACTGTTCTTGTGCACGCTTCAACTCGACGGCTTTCACACCGTCGCGGGCAATGGTGCGCAGTTCTTGTTCCAGGAGCAGTTGCCCCTTACCAAGACGCGCTTCATCGAGACCGGCATAGACAGACCATGTGCCGACATCTTGAAACAGTTGCAGCTGCGAGTAGATGGAGTAGGCAATGCCGCGGGTCTCACGGATACGCACGTTGAGTCGCGACGACATCCCATCGCCGAGGATCACATTCAGCACCATCATGGCAGCTCGATGTTTCGAGCGATGTCCATCCGTGCGCAGGTGCCACAGCACATGGGCTTGTTGCACATGTTTCGGGATCACCAGTTCCGATGGTGGTAGGGGGCGAGGGGTTCGTCGTCGTTGTGGCGTCGTCTTCCTGCGGATGCCCTTCGTCAGTTTCTCTGCAAGCTCCACCATGTGATCGTGATCCACATTGCCCGAGGCCGTGATCACCAGGGAGCGTCCGTGGTAGTGATCGCGGTGGAAGCGGCGGACATCTGTTGCCGTGATGTCGACGATACTCTCGACGGTGCCAACGATCGGCGCACCGAGCGGATGGTTGCCGAAGAGCTGACGTTCGCCGAGATCGAAGATCAGTTCTTCCGCTTCATCTTCGTAGCTGCGGATCTCTTCGGTGATGATCGAGCGTTCTTTTTCGATGTCGGACGCATCGAAGACCGGGTGGAAGACCACATCGGCGAGCGTCGACATCACGCGGTCGGTATGTTCGCTCAGCGTCCGCACATAGTAGCACGTCTCTTCTTTTGTCGTGTAGGCATTGGAATAGGCCCCCACGTCTTCGAACTCGCGGGCGATCTTACGGTTGCTGCGTGACTTGGTGCGGCGGAACGACGTGTGTTCCACCAGGTGGGCCACACCGCTTTGTCCGGTCGGCTCGTCACGTGTCCCGGCCTTGACCCAGATGCCCAGGGCAGCGGAGTCGACGCTCGGCACATGATCGGTGACAACGGTGATCCCCGACGGCAGGCGGGTAAGGCGGGGTGCGAAGGTAAGGCGTGACGACTGTGGCATAGCTCAGAATTGCTGCAATCTACGGCTTGGACTTTCCAGTATTCTGGTATTTTACAGCTCCGACCGGAGTTCGCCGATGATGTCTCGTCTTTTACCGCTGCTTCTGTGTATCACGATCGTGGTCGCGCCCGATCTCTCCGCCCAAACCTGGACGCCGGCAGGGCAGATGGTGGGGCCGGTGATGTTGGAGTATTCTATCACACTCAACGGTGGTGTCAAGTTGATTCCGTTGCGGTGGGTCAACAAGCGCTACATCGATTCAGTGTATTGGTTCGACATCGAATCATTCGGATCAACGCCAAAAATGTATGAGCGGCAGACGCCAGAATTTAATAGCGTCAGCTTCGTAGGCGATTTTGACACCGATGGCATGCCAGATGTCTTCGGTCATCGTAAAAGCGGTTCTCCAATCTATTTGTACTCAGCATTGACACCCGAAGAGCATATACGGCCTGCTGTGTCGGGGCAATACGGTATCAAAACCGGAGTAACGAATCGGTACTTCGGTGATGTCGATGGTGACGGCCTGAATGACGACTACATTGCTGAGTCTGCCACGTCCGCACGGATCGTCTACGGCGACAAACAGAATCCCTTTCTGGGTCCGAGTTACGTTGCTCTCTTCGACAACTCGCGCGAGATCTATCCGGACCTTCCACCAACTAAGGTGGCGCTTGTTGGAATGCTGGGCGGTAAGCCGTGCATTGTCCAGTCGTACCAAGTGTATCCGGAAACGCCCCCTTACTATGAGCTTCATGAGCTCAACATGGACGATCTACGAGCTCGAGCGCCGAAGATCAGAACGAAACTTATACAGCGACTCAATGTTGGTGAGGATCGATTCTTCGGCAATGTGGTGTTGCGTACACCCGATGTGTGGTGGCTGTTCAGCGTGTATGGAACAGACTCGAGTCCCAACGGCATGAAGGTCACGTCTACGTCCATGACGTTCGAACCTGCCCCCGGCTATTGGAAGGGGGGGGAGTCACAGTACTATGGACAGGGAGGGGGAGGCGGAGATTACAGCTATCCTCGGGTGATCGAAGGGGGCCGACCCTTCATCCGAGTTGACTATCGACGTAGTGAATCTGAAGAAGGCGACACCGTGAGACACGCCGTGTTCACCCTGGCACGATTAGTGGATGCGGAGTCTGCGACCGTTGAGATCCTTGGTAGTGGCTATCCACTGCAGTCGCAGTATCATGAAGCAAGTGCGACAAACGTAGTTATGGTCCCTGATGTCGACGATGACGGCATTGACGACTTTATGGTGACGTTGTCGTATATGGACACACAGACAAAACAGTATCAGAACTCTGTTGCTCTCTACCTCACCTCGCAGCGTCCGATCGTCTCCGTCAAAGAGTCTGTACCCATCCCGTAGATGAGGGTCATCGACCAAGGCGAACGCTGGCGAATTGTTGACGGCTTGACGTGCATTGACGGTGCTTCGACAACGGCGCGGATCTACGATATCAATGGGGCTGTTGTAGCAATGGTGACGTTGAACGTCACCGGAGCGGATATCGTCATCGACAAGCCACGAGAGATCTCACGACAAGCCCTGTGGGTGCGAGTGGGGGAGTGTTCGGTGAGGTTGCAGTGATACATTGAGGATTACACTACGGTCAATCGAACTACCATATCATCCTATCTGATCGTGTCATCCCTGTTGATGGCATCTGTACTGGTTGGTGTCACGCCCGATCTACCCGCCCAAATGTGGACTCCAGCAGGGCAGATGGTGGGGCCGTTGATGTGGCCGTATCCCCTGACGCTTCCTGATAAAACCCAGCTGATTCCCTTACGGTGGGTAAACAAACGCGACGTGGATTCAGCGTATTGGTACGACATACAATCTTTTACTACCACACCAAGGCTATATAAGCGTCAAACTCCCGAATTCACTAGCATAAGATTTGTTGGGGACTTTGACTCTGACGGCACACTTGATCTGTTCGGTCATCGTGAGTCCGGCTCGCCGATATACCTCTATTCTGCGCTGACGCCCGATGAACACATACGTGCACCAATTTCCGGTCAATACGGTATAAAATCCGGGATTGAAAATCGATATTACGGGGATGTTGATGGCGACGGATTGAACGACGACTACATAGCAGAGTCCGAGAACTCTGCACGTATTGTTTACGGTGACAAACGTAATCCGTTCACGGGTCCGAGCTATGTCGAGCTTTTCGACAACTCGCGTGAAATCTACCCAGATCTTCTACCAACAAAGGTAGCTGCTGTCGGAGTGCTGGATGGTAAACCATGCATCGTTCAATCATACCAATTGATGCCGAATACCCCACCATACTATGAGCTACATGAACTCAGTATGGATGATCTGCGTGTACGTGCGCCGAAGATCCGAACGCGGCTTTTGCAGAAGCTCAATGTTGGTGAAGACCGCCGATATGGCAACGTTATCTTGCGTACACCTGAGTCGTGGTGGCTGTTCAGTGCATATGGTTCGAATTCTAAACCAATAGGCTTGAAGGTAACCTCGGCATCCATGACACTCGAGCCCGTACCTGCCTTTTGGGGGAGATCCTGGCAACAGTATTTCGGGCAAGGAGGGCAACGAGGTGATGACAACTTCCCTAGAGTGATGGATAGCGACAGACCGTTCATCATTGAAGAATTTATAACACGTCAAGTTGAAGGTATCGGAGAAGTTCGCCATGCAGTGTTCACCCTAGCAAGGCTCGCCGATCCCACAACTGCAAGTGTGGAAGTGATAGGCCAGGCCGTCCCTCCAGATGATCAGTTGTTAGGATCGTATGCGGGCTACCTTGCCGTTGTACCGGACATTGACGGGGATTTGATTGAGGATATGATGATCAATGCCGCATTCAAACGATCTCAGCAAGGTGATGAAACGACAGCTGTGTCATTGTACCTCACATCGCAGCGTCCAACCGTCTCCGTCAAAGAGCCACCACCTACAACGGAGGCGCGTGTCATCGACCAAGGCGAACGCTGGCGAATCATTGACGGCATGAATTGCATCGATGGTGTCTCGACAACGGCGCGTATCTACGACATCAGTGGGGCAATTGTAACAACGGTGACGTTGAACGTCACCGGAGCGGATATCGTCATCGAGAAGCCGCGTGAGATCTCACGGCAAGCACTGTGGGTGCGAGTGGGGGAGTGTACATGGAGATTACAGTAGATATGAGGCAATTCTCGAAATATCGACTATTTATCGTGTTTGGACTGATCTGGATCATCGGATTGACGCACATGCATGGCCAGAACAGACAGTTGCTTCTAAGAGCAAGTGACCTTGGCGCAAAGGTCACATTTTACGCAATGGAACGACTTGATAAAGAACATCTGCTCGTTCGCACGACGGATCGGTCTGTCAGCCCCGCTGTGAACTCTGTTTATGTGATCTCGACATCAGGAGAGATCGTTCGCAGGTTGTGGACGGATTCATTGAGAACGACGATCTGGGAGAATCAGTTGTTGCAAGTTCAGTGCACCGGTAAGATGGTGTGGATCGTGGACCAATCAGGTGCCTATCGACTCAACGTTGAACGTGGCGACACGACTACCTATACGCACTGTCCTGATTCTGCTCGGCCGTCCCTTCGACTGTCAGCGGTCAATGATTCTACGGCATTCATAAGCGGCCTGCGAACGTTGTATCCGCCGGATGGTTCGCTGTACGCCGAGTCGGCGGTACAGGTGTGGGATGATGATGGCTGCACGCAGCTGCGGTCAAGCCGAGACTTCTTGTCTGATGGTGTACCAGAGATCATTGCAGTAAATGATGTGCGCGATACCGTAGTAAGCCACTCCTTCAACAAGGCAAGTAGTTGGGCACCATTAAGAGGTTTCTCCGGTGTGCCATTCGATCTCGATGGCCTAGACAAAACGAGAAGATGCACAATTGAAGGGTTGTGGCCAATGGGCTCCGACTGGATCGTCGTCATCGAAACGTTGCCATCGAACAAAGTGTATCGTTTGGACCGCGACATGAGGACTATTGCCCAGGATTCACTATGGTCTCGTTACTCCGCCATTGCTGCCGCTGGGTTTGACGGCGAACTTGTTAGCGTCGCCATGGATTCTGGAGTGGCAGTGTACGACCCAGCCAGGTCGCGCATTCAGATGTATCCAAGCAAGATGCTTTTTGATGGTTTCAACTTCTCCTTCTTTGTTTTTCCTCTAGACGTTGTAACGATCGACAGAAAACTCTTCGTTCTGACGTTTGAAGGGATCATTACCCTTGACATGCCAACAACGACGGTTCGTGAGAGTGAGTCCACACCACGTAGAACGAATCACATCGTGCGATCAGGTACGGTAGTCGATGTCACCGAGATCTGTGGGACAGATGATGCCTCTGTTATTGTGTCGACATTAGAAGGGCGGACAACCAACGTCCCTGTCGAACGAGAAGATGGACGATCGTATATCAGTTCCACGTTACTGCAGCGCGGTCTCTCATTCATTCTGGGTCGCTACGCTAGTCAGATCGTGATGGTGACCGACTAGGGAAGGCAGGTTAGATGTTTCCCGCTTGGACGGTAGTCCCGGCAGTGCCAATTTTGGGCAATGGGACGCAACCTGTTCGACAATGTGATGATCGTCCTCTCCACCATCGTGGTGGTGGGGTTGCTGTTCTACATCCCGAAGAACTTCGACTTTCTGAGTCCGATCGGGAAGGCGCTGTCCGACGTCGACCTCACCGATGTGGTGTTCTCGCAGTTCCGCGACGATCAACGCCGCGAAGTGGATACGAACATCGTCATCGTCAACATCGGACAAGCTAACCGCGGCGAGATCGCCCAGATCCTGGAGAATATCAACCGACATGCACCGGCCGCCGTCGGCATCGATGCGTTCTTCCGTCAGCCGAAAGAAGCAGAGTCCGACTCCATGCTGCAAGCAGCGTTGGATGCAACGCAACACCTGGTGTTGGTGAGCAAGGTGGCGTATAAGGCAGATCTTGCCGATGCCGACCTTGGACAATATGACGAGAGTGTGGTAACAGATGAACGGGCCTTTGATACACTCGAGACGAGTCATCCGATGTTCGCCCAACACGCGTCGACAGGATTTGCGAACATGATCATCGATCAAGATGCGGCCTTCATGACGGTGCGTGAAGTGTCGTTCTCAGAATCCTGCGCCGGGAAGAATGAAGTGTCGTTCCCGATCCGCCTCGCCCAGATCGTCGATCCCGCCGCAGCCCAACGTGCACTGGCACGCGGACTCCCCAAGGAAGTGATCAACTTCCACGGCAACATCGAATCGTTCTATCACATCGACGTCGATCAAGCGCTCGATCCGGCTACTGACCTCAGTGTGGTTCGCGGCAAGGTGGTGCTGTTGGGATATTGCGGACCCAACTTCCAGACACGGTCGCTAGAAGATAATTTCTTCACGCCCCTTAACTCCCAATACGTGGGAAGAAGTTATCCCGATATGTTCGGTGTGGTGATCCATGCTAATACGTTGGCTATGATCCGCAACGGCGACTACATCGGCGCGATGTCGTCTACCACATCGATCGTCCTCGGTCTGGTGATCCTGGTGCTCAACGTGATGCTCTTTACATTTCTTTACACCAAGTATGAAGTCTGGTACGACGTGATTGCCGTGGCTGTCCAGCTCGGTGAGTCGTTGCTGGGCGTGTTCCTCATCCTGTATGTGTTCAACCACTATAACTACAAGCTGGCGCTGACGCCAACGCTGGTGGGAGTGGCCTTGGTGGGGACGGTGCACGATCTGTACCAGGACTCCATCAAGAAGATCATCGTGCGGACCCTCGCCCGGATGCGGAAGGGAAAACGCGTAACTTCGAGTGGTCAATAACGTACGTGACACCGCTATGAAACACACGATCCTGTTTTTGTGCTGTATGCTGATCTTCTCAGTGCGGCTTTCACAGGCACAGACGAAGTTCAAGGTGTTGGCCGTGCGTGGATCGGTGACGATCGGCAAGTCGGCACAAGCATTGTTGGGACAACAACTCAAGACGGGCGAGAACATCGTTGTCGGCAAGAACGGCTACATCAGTCTTGCCCATACGAACGGACGCACTGTCGAGATCAAGAAAGCCGGCACCTTCACCGTTGCAGAGTTGGACAAGGCCGCAACAAAACGATCAAAGTCTTCTACCGACAAGTTTGCTGCCTACGTGATGTCGGAACTCACAGAGGTCAAGGAACCCGTGTCGTTCTCCGATGCCAAACGTTCCAACATGCGCACGACGGGCTCAGTGGATCGTGCTGCCGGCGATGATGTGAGTGTGTGGGATTCGGTGCTGACGATGGTCGGCGGTCCGGGCGAATTGCAAGCCCTTGCCGTCGTGCAATCCAACGCCGTCTCCAACGGTTCGGTCTTCTCCGTCATCATGCCGCGTCATACGCGTCTGCTTGCCGATACCGTGCGCTTCGAATGGCACCGCTCGCCCAAAGCCGGCTCGTACAAACTTGTCGTCACCGATCGTGAAGACAAGGCCGTGCATACCACGACCGTCTCCGACACGTTCTACACTGCCTCGGTCGCGACCATGGGACTCAAGGAAGGCCAGCTGTATTATTGGCATGTAGAAAGTGCTGCCGATGCTTCCTATCGCACCGATGAATATGCCCTCTACCGTCTCTCGGGCGAAGAGCGCACTTCATCCCTCGCCATGGTCAACGAGGTCAAGGCCGATTACGATGCCGATGATGCTGCGATCGGACAACTCATCCTGGGTGCAGCATTCGAAGACATGGGCTTGTATTATGATGCTCGCATCGCCTATCTCAATGCTGTGACGATGGCGCCGGATGTGCAGAACTACAAACGATTATATGCCGACTTCTTGCGCAGACAAGGTCTTAACATGGAAGCCTACACCGCTTATCGGTGATCCTTATGAACGCTGAACAAAATTGGCTCATCGCCGCCATCGTCCTCTTCATTCTCGAAGTCATCACACCCGGCTTCGTCCTCGCCAACTTTGGTGTCGGCGCCATCGGTGCTGCCATCACGGCTTGGTTAGGGGGCGATACAGCCGCACAGACCATGACGTTTGTGGTGGTGTGTTTGATCTCGTTCGTGACTGTTCGCCCCCTACTAAAGCGGACATTACGTCACGATAAGCAGACCAAGACCGGCACGGAAGCACTTGTTGGCAGGGTAGGGAAGGCGACGGAAGATATTCCGCTGCCACCGGATGCGGGACGTGTGCAGATCGATGGCGACAATTGGCGTGCGATGGCAGTGCATGCAACGCCGATCGCTGCGGGAAGTGTGGTGCGTGTGGTGCGTGTTGAGTCTGTCACTGTCTACGTCGAACTCGTCTGATCTTCACTAAGGAGTAGTCATGGAATACGTATTGATCGCCCTTGCGGTGTTCGTAGTGATCTTGATCTTCAAAGGCATTGTCATTATTCGGCAGGCCGAGACGATGATCATCGAGCGACTGGGCAAATACCATCGCACATTGGAGAGCGGCATCAACATCATCTTGCCGATCCTTGACAAGTCGCGTCAGATCGACTGGCGTTTTGTGCGCACCGATCCGAAGGGCACTCATGTCTACGTGCATACGCGCACACCGCGCATTGACTTGCGTGAAACGGTCTATGACTTTCCGCGTCAGGGTGTGATCACCAAGGACAACGTCACCATCGAGATCAACGCCTTGTTGTATTTTCAGGTCGTAGATCCGCTCAAGGCCTTGTATGAGATCAGCAATCTTCCGGACGCTATCCAGAAGCTGACGCAGACCACGTTGCGAAATGTGATCGGCGAGTTGGATCTTGACGAGACGCTCACGTCGCGTGACACGATCAACATGAAGCTGCGGGCCATTCTTGACGAAGCATCGCACAAGTGGGGTGTGAAGGTCAACCGTGTTGAGTTGCAGGACATCATTCCTCCGCGCGATATTCAGGAAGCGATGGAGAAGCAGATGCGTGCCGAGCGTGACCGTCGGGCCACCATCCTTACAGCCGAGGCCAGCAAGAAGGCCGCCATTCTTGAATCCGAGGGTCAGCGTGATTCCGCCGTCAACTCTGCCGAAGGCGAGAAACGCTCCAGCATTCTCCTTGCTGAAGGTCAAGCCGAAGCCCGACGTCGTGTTGCCGAAGCCGAAGCCGAGGCCATCCGCCTCGTCACTGCCACCGTCAAAGAATCCGGCGGCGATCCCACACAATACCTCATCGCCGTCCGCTACGTGGAAGCCATGAAGGAAATGGCCATGAACGGTAACAAGACCGTCTTCATGCCCTATGAAGCATCAGGCGTGATGAGCTCGTTGGGAGCGATGAAGGAGTTGTGGAAGGCTAGCAGCTAGTTTCCCACGACCCTCTTGATCGCCTCGGCCGGCGGTGCTACCAGCTCGATGTTCGTCACCGGATGCACTTCCCACGGTGTACCGCGCCAGATGTGTTCGTTGCCGCTGCCGGCCGACTCATCGTCGTGCATGGCATCATAGAACGCCCAGCCCGTCACGCGCACCCAACGTCCTTCGAACGCTTGTTTCAGGCCGTCCTGACTCCAATCCAGTCCGGCGGCCTTTGCCAGTTCACGGAAGTGCGGCGTCACCTCCACCACTAGCCGCTTCTCCTTGTTGTCGGCATCCATTAGGTCCGTCACCATCTCGATATGCGAGTCGCGCTTCCACGGATCCGTCGCCTTGCAATTACACGTCTCGATCGCCCCTAGCCGCACCTCCACCACATAACCCACGATCGACACCGCATCACCTTCCTTGAATCCCCGCGGCTTCTCCCCGGCCTTCATCAGTGTCTCAAACGTCACCCCACTCTTGATCTGTGAGGGGGCAGGCACATCCGTCCTATTCTTCTTGATGTTCAGTTCCTTCGCCCGCTGCTGAACGGCCGAGCCGTGTTTTGGACAAGACTGGTCAAGGGGGAAAGGGTGCAGGGGTGCAAGGGTGAAAGGGTGAAAGGGTGGAAGGATGAGAAGGAGGGACAGGAGGAGGGGGTACATAACCGCTGCACGAGTTTAGTTTCGGAAGTGGATGTGCCAAAATAGAAAATCCCCAACTGCATAGATTCGTGGAACACCGCCTAGAAGTTGGATCGCGTTCGATATGCTCTGTTCATCCTCATTGGCCTGCTGTTCGCTTGGCTGATCTACTTCTCGGAGTGACCATCTTTTCCAAATTGGAATTTCCATTTTGGAAATTCCTCAAAGGAAAATCACCCTTTCGCCTTCCACCCTTTCACCCTTGACGTACACTCCACGTCAACTCCCTCCCTGCCCACATGGGCACCACCGTGCCGTACATGGCGGGAATGGTCATCGACTCGCGGGTGAGGGTGATGTGTTTTTCCGGCGGGGTGACGCCGTAGATGCGCTGAGCATTGTCAGAGACAAAGGCCTGGAGCTTGTCCAAGGCGCTGTGTTTGTCGAAGAGTTCTGCTAATAGTGGTAGGAGGATCGGGGCGGTGAAGACGCCGGCGGCGCAGCCCGGACATTCCTTTTTGTTGACGGGGTGTGGGGCGGAGTCGCTGCCCATCATGAGTTTGGGATGAGCGCTGAGGGCAGCTTGTAGCAACGCTTCACGGTCTTCCGGACGCTTGGCAATGGGCTTGCAGAACAAATGTGGATTCATCATGCCCCCTACCACATCATCGAGTGTGATGATGAGGTGGTGCGGCGTGACGGTGGCAAAGAGGTTGTCGTATTCATCCAGCAGGCGTACGGAGTCTTGCGTGGTGATGTGCTCCATGGTGATGCGGAGCTTGGGGAAGGTGACGGCAAGGTGTTTGTAGATCTCGCAGAACTCGCGCTCACGGTCCATCACAAAGCCGTGGGTCTCGCCGTGGACGAGGAGCGGAATGCCCATCTCTTCCATGCGTTTGAAGACGTGTTCCATGGCACCGATCTCACGCACGCCGGCTTCACTGTTCGTAGTGGCACCGGCAGGATAGAGTTTGATGCCGATGATCTTGTCCTTTGCTGCAGCAAGTTCCGCTTCGGAATAGTCGCGGAAGAACAGCGTCATGTAGGGTTCAAAGACGTGGCCGGTAGTGGCGCGACGTACCTCGGCGGTGTACCAGTCAAGACGCTCGATGGTATCTACCGGCGGCAGCAGGTTGGGCATGATCACGCCGCCGGAAAAATGATTGGCGGATAGCGGTGCTACCACATCCAACATCTCGCCTTCGCGGAAGTGGATGTGCATGTCGAGCGGTGAGGTCAGCGTGATCGTCTTCATAACGTTGGATAGTCCGGAATATCATGTAACAGGTCCATCGTACCGTCGGCATGCAACTGCGCACAATGGGCGGAGCGTCCGTTGGTCAACAGGACGTAGGGAGCTTTGAGCCACAAATTATACCAAGACGTCTGACGCAGCGTATCGGCCGAGATCGGAACGTCGGGTGCTTTACATTCTACAAGCAGGTAGGGGGCGAGCTCAGCCGTCACCCACAACAGATCGTACCGCATGCCCCCTTGATGGATCGTGCGCTCCACACTGGCACGTCCGAGCGGATAGCCGCGACCGATAAGCCAATGCACACAATGTTGGCGGACCCATTCTTCGGGTGTGAGGGCAACGTATTTGCGTCGGACATCATCGTAGATCTTCAGCGGGTCGCCCGAGTGATCGATCTTGGCGCCGTAACTCGGGAAGATGAGCGAAGGAAGGGCGATGAGCGACATACGTTAGTGCAGGTCCTTCCAGCCACCGGCGCGCACGTCGCGGATCTTGACGATGAGCATGTACGTCACAAAGAATAGCGCCACCACATTTGCCCACAAGATGCTCAGGTCTTGTTTGATGGTGCCGTAGGTAAGCCACAGCAAGATGCCCACGAACATCAACACCAACATCCGCAGACTCAACTGGTCCACATGTCCCGTCCGATAGACCCTCAATGCCTGCGGGGCCAGTGCAAAGGTGGTGCACGTGCCGGCGATAAGGCCTATAAAGGTCACGAGGTCCATGGTTGGTGGTTGGTGGTTGGGCGATGGTGGTTGGTGGTTCAAAAATACTCAACCCTTTACCCTCAACCCTCTACCCTAGTAGACTACCCGGATGGTTCGACACCACCGCACTTACGCCATAGGCAAGGGCTTTGTGGAGTTCATCGGCGGTGTTGACGGTGTAGACACCCCAGGGGATCTGATGTTCCGCGCAATCGTCGGCGCGTTTGTGGGTGAGCTCTGCGAGGGAGCAGCCGAAGGCGTCGGCATTGCAGGCGGTGAGGATCTCGGAAGGAAGTCTGGTGTCGCCAGGGACGTTGAGTGCACAGGTGTGAAGGTCCGGCGAGATCTTCTTGACCTCGATGAGTGTGCGGTGGTCAAAGGACGCAAACACGGTGTACGGTGCCATGCCCCTTTCCATGATGAGTTCGATGGCGCGACGGATCGTGTCGAGTGCATCCGGGTCTTCATGCAACGGCTTGATCTCAAGATTGAGATAGGCGCGGTCCTTGATGAGGTCGAGGACTTCGGTGAGAAACGGGATCACTTCGCCAGTGTAATTCGTGCCGAACCACGATCCGGCGTCGAGTTTGCGGAGGTCGTCAGCCGTGGTGTTCTTGACGTGGCCGTGACCATTGGTGGTCCTACCCAACACGTGATCGTGGAAGACCATGAGCTGATGATCCTTGGAGACCTGTAGATCGACCTCAACCATTTTAGCACCGCCTTCAAGGGCAAGCCGGATCGACGCCAGCGTATTCTCCGGTGCAATACCCGACGCCCCACGATGGGCGATCACAAAGAACGGTGTGGAGCGCACAAAGTCACGAAGCGTCTTCATGACCATCGACCTTCTGTTG
Source organism: uncultured Hyphomicrobiales bacterium (assembly GCA_964467455.1). GTDB lineage: Bacteria > Bacteroidota > Ignavibacteria > Kapaibacteriales > Kapaibacteriaceae > OLB6. The sequence goes on from CAYXQJ010000006.1 coordinate 31,461, forward strand.
GTCCGCGATATCCTCTGAGTACGTCACTCGTTAGCATGCGTCGTTTTCCCGGCAATTGGATCTCGTCGATCACCACGGCACCATCGGCACATCCGGCGATCAACATACCGTCAACGATACGAAACATCCCCATTTCACAGGTAAGGGGCGAGTACGACGCACGGAAGATCTTGACGATGTCGCCGTTCCACTGCGTCCAGGCCGCAGGGACGGGGGAGTGACCGTGGATGAAGTTGCGCACGCTGCGGGCCGTGGCCGTCCAGTCGATGACGCTGGTCTCGCGAAAGACCTTCGGTGCGGGACAGGCGAGCGCATCATCTTGCGGCTGCGGTGAGGCCGTACCGTCGATGAGGTCGCGACACGTCGCGACGGCACATTCTGCCGCCAACGGTTTGAGGGCATCGTAGAGTTCACCCGCCGTGCAGCCGTCGGGGATGTTGAAGGTGATCTGACGCAGGATGGTGCCGGTGTCGACAACATCGTTCAGCAAGAACGACGTCACACCGGTGACCGATTCTCCGTTGATGATGGCATGGTTGATCGGCGCAGCACCGCGATACTTCGGCAACAAGGAGGCGTGGACGTTGAACGCACCGAGCGATGCACGACGATAGACCTCGGCAGGCAAGATGCGGAAGGCGATCACGCAGAGGATGTCGGGCTGTATGGCATTCAGCCATGACAGGAAGTCAGGATCCTTCAGCTTCGACGGTTGTTGAATGTCGGTGATGCCAAGATCGATCGCTGCTTGTTTGACAGCCGACGGTACGATCTTGAGTCCACGACCTTGCGGCTTGTCGGGCACGGTCACAACAGCCGCGACACCAAATGCCTGATGCAGTGCCTGCAGTGCCGGCACGGCAAAGTCGGGCGTGCCCATGAAGACGATCTTCGCCATCAGCCGTGCATCGTAGGTTGGTTGTTCAGCGAGGCGATGATGTCGGCTTCGATCTTGCCGATCTCATCAAGACGTTTCTTCACGTCTTCGATCGGGAAATATTCACGCGCAATGTCGGTGTAGGCACGGTAGTGTCCGGCCTCCGATGCCAACAGCGACTTGTACAACGCGCGCATCTCTTCCGACGGAGCATGTTCGGCCAGGAGAGAGAATCGTTCGCACGACCGTGCTTCGATGAAGGCACCAACGATCAACGCATCGAGCAATCGATACGGCTCGGCATTCCGAATGTGGTCATGCAGACGTTGGGCGTAAAGGTTGCCCGTATCCTTGGTCAATGGGACGCCCCTTTTCTCAAGGATGTTGACGACGATCTCGAAATGGTCGAGCTCTTCCTTGGCCAGATCGATCATGTCCTTGATCAGCCGCATCCGATCGGGATATCGATTGATCAACGCCAAGGCAAAGGCCGCGGCCTTCTTCTCGCAGTGGGCGTGGTCGATCAGGATCTCGTCAGGGTGAGCGACGGCGACCGGGATCCATTCAGGTTGTGATTCACGTTGCAAGCAAAGCATCTGCAAAGTTACTGACCAAGCACGCTGATAAGTTGTGTCAGCATACCGGCAAACTCTTGCAGGTCAACGTCGCGATCCGTGCGCAGCCAACTACACGAGAGCGCATACCACGTCCCGTTCTTGTGTTGCAGCAGATACGTCATGTTCAGCACACCGGGCTCGCTGCCGCCTTTATAGCCAACGGTCGTCCACACCTTGCGATCGACGTCGATGCCGCCATTGATGCCCAAGATCTCGATCGCATCGGCCACTGCCGGTTGTGTTCTGTTCTGATAGAACCACTGCATCGTTCTGCAGAGATCGGATGTCCGTGCGAACCACTCCGCCCCCTTCAATGCGACCGGTGTGTCGACGAACTCGACGGTGTCCAGCTTCGCAACGCGCGTGAATGAGCGCAGGTATTCGTTGCGTTGCCGCTCGTCAAGCGTCTCAAAGTGGCGTGCCGGTTCGCCCCCTCCCGTATACTTCAACAGGAACAGATCACGTGTTGAGAGAAAGGGGCTGTTCAGTTCCGGTTTGGAATGGCCCATCACGGACTGCATGGCACTGACCTTCTCACGTTTGAGGAAGTGCAGCAAGTGGTCCGTTGCCGTGTTGTCGCTGATGGAGATCATCTGCGACGCCAATGTATGCAACGTAACAGGCGCACCGTGTGGCCACTCTTGCAACACACCGGAGGGAAGCGACATGATATTCGTATCGAGTCGTGTCACCTCATCCCACCGATGTTCACCCTTCTCGATCGTGCGTGCCAGCTCGCCCAGGATCCACAACTTGAACGTCGACCCCGTCGGCATATAGGCCGCAGTGTCTTTCGCCACGATGACCTTATTCTTCGTAAGGTCCATGATGCATAGACTCGTCGAACCTTCAAAGCTCTTCAACTGTGCGATCACCGTGTCAAGAGAGTTCGTCCGCTTCACCGGTGTCGACACGAACAATCCGCTGATCTTATGCGGCGGCGTCGGCTCGATCACGATCGAGATCGGATAGACATATCCCGAATCACTCAGCGCCTCGGCCTTTCCGGAATACTCCGACGTGGTGGACACCATCTTGATCGACGTGCACGTCCCGGCCTTCTGCATCAACTGCATCAACCCCATCCGCAACTGCATCGGCGGCACCTGCTTTAGGAACTCAGCCGTGAACATGGAATCGGCAGGGGGCGGAGTGTTGGATAACAGCAGACAGACTTGATTTAGTCTGAAGTCAAGGGTTGAGGGTTGAGGGTTGAGTGTAGAGGGTTGAAAAGGCGAAAGGGCGAAAGCGCGAAAAGGCGACAGGGCGAAAAGGTGAAAGGGAAGTACGATGAAAAGAAGTACACTGAATAAAGGACGAAGGACGCCGGACGTTGGACGATGGACGCTAAATATTGGCATGATTCTTTCTACCTCCACATCATCATGAAATCCCTCCACATCATTCAGCTTCCATCGAGCAACTGTCCGAAAACGTTCGTGACGGTCGTAGATCCGTATTGGATGCAACGGAGGGTTTTGAACTCGTAATTAGCCATAAAGCTAGCAGTTTTCAACGAGGCGACCCTAACGAAGGGTCGCCTTTTTTGTTTCTCGGAAGGAGGAGGTCATGGAGCATCGTGACCGATTGAGGCGCAACATCATGTTGTTGCGGATCATCAGAGCGTTGGACATGGCGATGATCGCCATTCCGATCATCGTGATCTATTATCAGAACCACGGCATGACGATGCAAGACGTCATGCTGCTACAGGCGTTGTTTGGTGCGGCCATGATCGTTGTCGAGATCCCGAGTGGATACTTCTCCGACGTGATCGGACGCAAGCGGACGATCCTCATCGGTGCGGCGTTGCACACCTTAGGGTGGACGCTCTATGCCTTTGCCGACGGCTTCTCCAGCTTCCTGGTGGCCGAGTTGATCCTCGGTGTGGGTGCGGCCTTCATCAGCGGCACCGACGCGGCGATGTTGTACGATACGCTCATCGATCTCGGCGAGGAGCAGCACGGCGTCTACCTTGAAGGACGCATGTTGGCCATCACGAACTTCTCCGAAGCCGGTGCTGCCATTGTTGGCGGCTTGCTGGCCTCGATCTCGCTGCACGTTCCGTTCTACGCTCAGATCGTCATCATGCTGCCCATCGTGCCGTTGGCGTTGATGTTGGTGGAGCCCATGCCACATCGTCGTGCCGGACAGAAGGCCAGCATTAAGGAGATCATCGACGTCGTCGCTCACGTTGTCCACCGCAACAACCAGCTCCGATGGATGTTGGGCACGGCAAGCTTCCTTGGCGCCAGCACGCTTACTGTGTTGTGGATGTATCAGCCCTATTGGAAGATCATGGGCGTCCCTGTGGCGTGGTTCGGTACTATTTGGGCAGGGGGCAATGTGTTGGTCGGTATCATGTCGATGAACTCTGTTAACTGGTCACGCAAGATCGGCGACATCCGCATCATCGGATGGATCGTCTTTGCCATTGCCGTGGCCTGCATCGTCCTTGGTGTGATGCCCTGGTTCTGGAGTCTGCCCGTCTTTGCCATCTTCTACGCCTCGCGCGGACTCACCAATCCCATCTTCACCGGTCGGATCAACCGGAACGTTGCATCACACCATCGCGCCACCGTCCTCAGCGTCCGCGCCCTCGGCATGCGTCTGGTGTTCTTCGTCATGGGCCCTCTCATCGGCGCCGTCGGCGACGCCCACGGTCTGCAAGCCGCCTTCTTAAGCGTGGCCATCGTGTTCACGATGTTCACGGGGTGGATGTATCTCAAATGGGTGAGGAACCTGAAGGCGACCTGAAGGAGACCTGAAGGAGACTGCTTAGCGCTGTCGCGAGCGAATGGTTCTCTCAACATCTGCTGCAAGGATGCTGGTCGTGATGATCTTGCCGTCTTGATCGAGCAGTAGTGTCTGAAACACGCCCCGCCTGACGAAGGTGCGTTCAATGGTTGCGGACTGTTGAGCGTTGGCAAACCAATGGTGATCATAGGTTGAGGGATCGATCTCGGCGGACTTCGACGTGCCATCTTCACCTTGGGTGCTGATCACCACGACTTTGACGACGTCACCCAGTGCGGCGCGAAGTTCCTTGCACGCTGCGATCTGCTCTTGGCACATCTCGCACTTCGGCTTAGAAAAAAGGATGTAGGCATACGTCCCGGTCAGTTCCGCTAGACCGTGCTCCTTCCCACTATTGTCAGTCGCAGTGATCGACGGGGCGGGAGAGCCGGGACGTAACAGTCTAGCCCTGGCATATGCACGTTCTACGATCTCACGATATCGTGGGTTTTGACAGTGGTGCCGATATGTCTCCATCGCCGACTCTTCACGGTCCTGTGTTTGCGTGTTTGGAATGGTATATCGCAACATCGATTTTGCTAACTGGATCTCCATATCAGGACCGACGAGTCTATCAATGATGTTACTAGCATCGTTGTACTGAACAGAGCCACTCATCGGAATGTATGAATCCAGAAACGTTCGTATGGCTGCGACCTTGCCATAGTCTTCAGCGAACAATGTATCCTTGACATTCAGCGACCGGATCTCATCAACAAATTCATCAGGCATTGCTTGTGAGAAGCTCACGTTTTTCTTCGCATCGTACCACGTCCTGAAGTAGCCCAGAGCTCGTACATGATCCCACATCATGATCCTGCGTGCCCACTCGCGAAAGATCGGCGGCATCTGCGTCGTGTCGGCATCAACATATTGTTGCCAGGACACATCGCGCAAACTATCGACAAGCGTTTTGAAGGGGGCGACATCTAACGTGTTTCTCGTCAACTTCATCAATGCTGCATGAGCTGTGCGGCTGTTGTGCCATAGGAAACGATTCCCTGCAGCATTATCGCCTTCAAACTGAAGTAAAGTATCAAGATCTGTCCATCTGCCCCTTATCGTGAGAGTTGTACCCGGCTGCACAAAGAGGGGGATGCGGTGTTTGCCAATGTTGATCCAGTATGCGATCGATCTCGCAGAATCGATGCGTAATACGGCGTCCGAAGATCCATCGAACGTCGTGCTGTCAACAACATTCACAGTCCATTCGATGGGTTCGACATGTTCCTTGATCGCCACCAACGTACCCTTGGGCGCACCTTCAATGCGCACCTTGATCGTTGCAACCTGCGCAGACAGCGCTGAGGCTGTGAGGAGCCAAAGGCAGAGGGTGTGGGTGATGAACGTGGGCATACACCAAAATACCTAAAGGCGACCTGAAGGCGACCTAAAGGAGACCTAAAGGAGACCTAAAGGCGACCTGAAGGCGACCTAAAGGAGACCTAAAGGCGACCTAAAGGCGACCTAAAGGAAATGCAAGAGAGGAACCTGTCATTCCGAGCGGAGCGAGGAATGCTCCACCACCACCGCCGCAAACCTCTTGCCTTGCGTGACCACGACGATGTACGTGCCTGCAGGACGATCGGTGAGGTCGATCTTCTTGGTCTGTTCGCCGGCTTTGCGGCTGCCGAGGTTGAATTCTTCGATCTTCATCATGGCTTCGTTGCAGATGATGATGTTGACCGTGCTTTCAGTTGGGACCATGAAGGTGAGATCGTAAATGCCCTTGGTGTCGTTTGATGGAGCAATAGAGATCTGGGGTTTGTAGGCCGAAGGTGCGCCGAGCTTGGACTTGGGATAATAATGCAACGACGTCGTGAGCTCTTGCGTTGGACGTTCGCTGACAGTATAAAAGCCGGCGTCGTCGGCACCGAAACAGATGGCTTCGCCTTGGGGCTCGGGCATGTAGGCAACCTTCGAGGGCTTGCGCTTGAACATGGCACCGAGTGTCTCGTTGCTGTTGCGACGCCAGTAGTACGTGAAAGCGTAGTTCTTCACCAGTACTTCTGTGCCCGTCGAAGAGATGTCGGCAGCGGTGGTGAGGTTGATCGGGAGATCGGTGACGAGGTCGAGACGTCGTGTACTGCCCCCTTCCAACGGAGCAGCAGCACGATAGACACGAGAGCGCATCTCACGCTTGGTGATGATGTAGAGGTCCTGCGTCTTGGGGTCGATGAACAACGCCTCGGCATCACGTGCACCGTCAGGATAGGTGAGCTGGATACGCTCAGGTGTGACCTCGATCGAGGTTGATCTAGTGATGTCGGGTTCGGGGAATCGGTAGACGATGATGTTCTTGCGCTTGGATTCGTTGTCGCCGATGTCGGCAACGTAGACGTAGGACACACCTTTGTTCGGACCCGGACCGACGGCGATGTCTTCATAGTCGACATGGGCCGCCCCCTTCAAACGAATGGTGCACTGCACTGCCCCCTTCGTAGAGATGGCATAGACGCGCGGATCGTCGCCGGAGTCGTTATGGGTCCACAAGACGTTGTTGTTCACGCGCGACGCAGCAAGTCCCGATGCTTCGTCGACGGTACCGTTCGGTAACTGGCCGACAGCATACGGTCCTTCAAATTTGGCAGCGCCCGACGGTGCCTTCGGTTGTTGAACGAAGAGTGCCAACACCGACAACAGAGCGACCCAATACACACGAACCTCAGGAGACGATGAAGTTGACGAGCTTGCCGGGCACGATGACCTTCTTACGAATGGTCTTGCCTTCGATGTTGCGTTGGATCGATTCGTCCTGCAATGCCAACTGCTCCATCACTTCTTCCGTGGCATCGGCCGGTACCTTGATCTTGCCGCGGATCTTGGAATTGATCTGCAAGACGATCTCGATTTCCGACTCGACAAGCTTTGCCGGATCGAAGGCAGGGAAGGACGACAGATGTACCGATGTCGTGTGTCCCAAACGCTGCCACAATTCTTCTGTGATATGTGGTGCGAAGGGGGCGAGACACTGTAAGAATTGTTCCATCGCCTGCTTCGGACGTACGTCGGCCGACGTGAACTCGTTGACGAAGATCATGAACTGGGCGATCGACGTATTGAAGCTCAGTGCATCGATATCCTCCGATGTCTTCTTGATGGTTGCGTGCAACACACGGTCTTGTTCCGGTGTACACGGTACATCTTGCACCGACGGATGTAATGTGCCGTCTTCGGTGACGATCAGTCGCCACACACGATCAAGAAAACGCGAGATGCCTTCAATGCCCTTGGTGTTCCATGGCTTGGATGCTTCGAGCGGACCGAGGAACATCTCGTACAGTCGAAGTGCGTCGGCACCAAACTCGTTGACGATCGTGTCGGGGTTGATGGAGTTGCCCAACGACTTCGACATCTTGCGTCCGTCTTCACCCAGGATCAACCCTTGATGGAACAAGCGCTTCACCGGCTCTGACGTAGAGACGTGGCCGAGGTCGAAGAGCACCTTGTGCCAGAAACGGGCATACAACAGGTGCAACACAGCATGTTCGGCACCACCGATGTAGAGGTCGACGCCGTGATCGCCCATCCAATAGCGTTCGGCTTCTTCACTGGCGAAACGATCTTCGTGCTTCGGATCACAATACCGCAGGAAGTACCAACACGAACCGGCCCACTGCGGCATGGTATTCGTTTCAAGACGTGCACGTTTGCCCGTCTTCTTGTCTACAAAGTCCATCCACTCCGGCACCGTCGCTAATGCTGATTCAATGGTGCCCTTTGGATTGAAGTCTGTCACTTCCGGCAACATCAGCGGAAGCTCGTCAAGATCGAGCGATCGCTTCGTGCCATCGGTGAAATACATCACCGGGATCGGCTCGCCCCAATACCGTTGACGTGAGAACAACCAATCGCGGAGTTTGAATTGAATGCGTGAACGTCCGATGCCTGAGCGCTCCAACCACGCAATGATGGCCTTCTTGGCTTCGGCCGTGGTGAGTCCGTTCAACGACACTTCATCGTTGGCTGAGTTGACACCGTAGCCTTCATCAGTGAAGCACGACGTCACGGGCTCGTTGGCATCGGCTTGTGCATCGGCCGCGACCACGCGTACGATCGGTAGGTGGAACTTCTGTGCGAATTCAAAATCGCGTTGGTCATGTCCGGGCACAGCCATGATAGCACCCGTGCCGTAGTGCGCAAGCACATAGTCCGACACCCAGATCGGGATGTGTTGTCCTGTTGCCGGGTTGATCGCAAAGGCCCCTGTCGGCACACCGGTCTTGGTCTTCGCTAACTCAGTACGTTCAAGATCGCTCTTGCGGGCCGCAGCATTGCGGTATTCGGTGATGGTGATGTGTTGTTCTTCGGTGACGATCTTCTCCACCAACCGATGTTCCGGTGCAAGGATGATGTACGTGGCACCAAAGACGGTGTCGGGACGCGTTGTGAACACATCGATCTTCTCGTCATAGCCAACGATGGGGAACGACATCTCCGCCCCTTCGCTGCGGCCGATCCAATGTCGTTGCATCTCCACGGTCGACTGCGGCCACTGCAGCTGATCAAGATCATCCAACAAGCGTTGTGCATAGGCCGTGATGCGCAACATCCACTGTCGCATCGGACGACGTTCAACCGTATATCCTTTGCCAACCCATTCATCCACTTCTTCATTGGCCAACACCGTGCCCAGTGCCTCGCACCAGTTCACGGGAATGTTGGCGATATAGGCCAGACGATATCCATCCACATAACGCTCTCGTTCCAGCACATCGGTGATGTGTGCCGGTATCGGAAGTTCTGAGATGGGGCGAGCACGATCCACATCGGCATCATACCACGAATTGTAGATCTGCAGGAACATCCACTGCGTCCACTTCATGTAGCCCGGATCGGTGGTGTTCACCATGCGCGACCAATCGAAGTCGAAGCCGATCATGTTCAACTGTCGCGTGAACGTGGCCACGTTCCGCTCCGTGATGATCATCGGATGGATGTTCTCCACCATGGCCTGACGTTCCGTCGGCAGACCGAAGGCATCAAAGCCCATGGGGTGCAGCACGTTGTAGCCGCACATGCGCTTGTAGCGGCTCACGATGTCCGTGGCCGTATAACCCTCCGGGTGGCCGATGTGGAGCCCCGTGCCAGAAGGATACGGGAACATGTCCAAGATATAGTACTTCGGCAAGGACCGGTCGTCAGAAACACGATAGGTCTTCTGCTCCTGCCAGCGTTGTTGCCAGGCAGGCTCGATGTCGCGAAACGGATAGTGCATGTGCAAAAATACAGGATGCAAGGGTGCAAGGGTGCAAGGGTGCAAGGGTGCAAGGTACCTTCCACCCTTCCACCCTTTCACCCTTGACTTACCCTTCAATGACTGCAAAAACGGCACCGGCAGGGTCTTTGATGACGGCGAACTGTTTGCCGCCGGCAGATCGTGGGCCGGTGACCACATCGCCCCCTAACCGAATGGCGTGGTCGATGGCATCTTTGACGCTGGGGACGCTGATGTAGATCATCCACTGCGGCGGCATATCGGCGTTGGAGCCGCGGGCGTGACAGATGCCGGTGGCGCCGGACATGTCGCCGGGTTCGGTGCCGGGGACGAGCATGACGTAGTCGTCGTAGCCCTTCATGTCGATAGGCGAAGACTCCCAGCCCACAACATGACTATAGAAATCGCGGACCTCCGTAGCATTGTCTACGGTGAGGTCGTGCCAAAGGATCTTGCCATGTGACATTATCAACTCCGAGGAATGTTGTGAAGTACGTACAGTTAGGACGAACAGGCGTAAAAGTATCGCAGTTATGTCTGGGAACCATGAACTTCGGCTATTGGCAAGACGAGCCGACGTCGTTCCAGATCATGGACCGAGCATTGGAGCACGGCATCAACTTCTTCGACACCGCCAATGTCTACGGCTATGATAAGGGGAAGGGGGCGACGGAAGAGATCATCGGACGGTGGCTCGAGCAGGGCGGACGTCGCGACAAGATCGTCCTTGCCACCAAGGTCTACGGCGTGATGGCCGACGGTGTGAACGACCGCGGCTGTTCGGCCTATCATATCAAGAAGGCCTGTGAAGATTCGCTGCGTCGGATGAAGACCGACCACATCGATCTGTATCAGATGCACCACATCGACCGCAACACACCGTGGGAAGAAGTGTGGCAGGCGATGGAGCAACTCGTGCGTGAAGGAAAGATCCTCTACGTGGGTTCATCGAACTTTGCGGCGTGGAACATGGCGATGGCCAATGAGCGTGCGTCGCAGCGTCACTTCCTTGGCTTGGTGAGCGAGCAGAGCGTGTATTCACTTCGCAACCGTCACATCGAACTGGAAGTGATCCCCGCCGCCAAGGCCTATGGAATGGCCATGATCCCGTGGAGTCCGTTGGCAGGGGGCTTGTTGTGCGGTATTTTCAGTGAAGAGAAAGACACGCTGCGACGGAAGCGTCCGCAGTTGTTGGAATCTGCCGAGAAGCTGCGTCCGCAGATCGAGGCCTATGAACAGCTCTGTCGCGACCTTGGCATTGACTATGCCGACGTGGCCCTGGCATGGGTCCTGCAGCGTGACGGGGTGACGAGTCCGATCATCGGTCCGCGCACCATGGCACAACTTGACGCAAATGTGGCTACATTGGACATCAGGTTTTCCGATGAAACACTCAAACGACTCGACGAGATCTGGCCAGGACCTGGAAATCAGGCCCCGGAAGCCTATGCATGGTAGACTGATCCTCCTATTGGCGTTTGCGCTGTGGACATCGGTTGCCACGGCGCAAATGCTAAAGTATGACTGGGTTCGGACCATTCCCTCCGGTGCGGTCGTGTCGTCTGATGGATCACGGATCGCAGCCGGTACCGTTTCCACTGAGGGGATCTTTACGATCAGGATCTTCGATGGTCGAACGGGCTATCCGTTAGACACCGTTGTGATCGACTACACCACCACGCCGAAGGAATACCGCGCTGGTGTCACGTTCGTAGACTCGACCTTGGTAGGACTCATCTTGAAGGATGGTGAAGAGTTTCGGTTGGTCACATACAACGAACGTCAACAGATATTCGATACGCTCCAAGCGAATCTGTATCACACGGTATCGTACAACGAGCCGGATATCTATCGCGAACTGTACGTCAATCGCCTCGAAGGTGAATTCCCCAAAGGTGTCGTAACGCTCAATTTTGGGATCATGCGTGCTAACACGTACTATGGTTCGATCAAGAATACAGGGGCCACGGTCTATATCGACATCCACAAGGACTCGTCGTGGCTCGGTGAAGTAGGGAGATTGACGTCACGATCACCGTCAGGTGACCGCACGCGCATGTTGGCGACCTACTATGAGTACAATCGATCCGGTGGTGGAGGGAGATTCCATGTAACGGAGTACAACGATGTTAACCTCTACGAAGGTGAAAAGAATACCCTGATCAGTACGACGAAGTTGCCAAGAACCGATGAGACTTTTGGGGTCGCTACGGTGATGGGCAGGTCACAGACCATCATTTCCGGTTGTAAAGTATGGTTGGGTCTGATAAGGGACAGCATTGAATTGTCGTGGGGTCGCATCGAGAACGTGCCCTGTGAATCGGGGGTCTCGCTATCCGGAGATTCGAAGGTCGTTGCTGTCCGCAGAAATCTGGACAAGAAGCGATTTGAGCTTGTTGCCGCCGACATCTACACGAAGCAACTGGAAGTTGTCGACTCCTGGTCATCGACATTCCAGCCCAGGGTGATGATGGCGTCGAGCAGCGCAAGAGCGGTCTACGTCGCCACGGATTCGAATACCGTACGACGGTATGTCTTCCATCCCTTGCATCAGCCAAGCTACACCGAGTGGGTTGACTTGACGATGAAGGATACGGTGAAACGCTTCGAAACGGTCAACTTCAGCGGCATCGCAGCAACGCAGTCGAAGTTCAGATTAGACAGCATCAAGTCGTCTGGAGGCACCTTCAAGTTCAGCAGTAATGCCCATTCGATCTCGGGTACCTTCTTTGCCACGACTCCCGGTATGCACGATGTTGAGATGTGGTGTACCACGGAGCTGGACTCCGTCACGCCGATCTATCACAAAGGCAAGGTCTACGTCAAAGACTTCAACGGCGCGTCCTGTTCGTTCAAGACGAACTTTCTGTTGCAAAACGTCCTGGTTGGACAGGGAAAGATCATTGTATCGCCCGGTACGTCCCGTGGTACATCGTACGTCGGCGATCTCGACTCTCTGATCGCTCAGAACAGATTTGTACCGGATACCACATCCTTGCTCTCGTCTGGTGTTGTATTCTACGCCGACGAACAGCGCTTTGTGCAGGCATTGTACTGCGGTGACCAGATCGGTCGAGATCCATGTTTAGACCTGATCGAAGTTGATATGTCGACAAATGACACGACCAAGATCGCCCGAATAGACTACGGGTGGACGAATGGCTGGCACTCAGGCACGATCGCCGCCGATGGCTTCTATGTGCAGTATGCAGAGCTGCCGGGCACCGATGTCAGAGTAGTTGGTATTGGCCCCAAGTACTATATGTGGGGGTTAGAGAACACTCCGTATGAACAGGTGTACTGGGATCAAAGGGGTGAAAGACTGAAGAGGGGTGAAGCCCAGATCTACGTATTGAATTCGAAGTATCAAGTATTTGAGCAGAAAAGTCCAAAGGTGGCGAACTCGATCGACATCTATCCTGGTAGCAACATTTTGCTAACGATGGAGAAGTCGCGTAGCCAATACAATAGCCTTGTAACTGCTGCACTCGAGACGATAGATCCGGTGACACTAGAGTTCAAGACCGAGCATGAATTCTATGTCCCGAATCTTACCGACGCGATCCGTTGTGCTGATTCGATGTACATGACACCAAGGGGCATTTCCAGACTGAGTCCGACCGCAGAGTTGATCAGCATCGTATCGTTCCCTAGATGGGATGGTAAAGACATTGTCCGGATCAACAATACGATGTCGGGTCTCATCCATAATAACTCTGATACTGTCGCTACGATCTACAATCACTTCACCGGTGAGGTCCTCCAGCGCCTCGGTGCAACCCATGGTCTACCGAGAACCGGGGCCTACTCGCCGGAACACCGTATGTTCTTTGTTGGCTCTGATTCCGGTGTTGTGACGGGCTATGACATCACCAGGGTTGTCAGTGTTGCGGATGAAACTTCTTCAACCATCTCCCGGATCGCGGCACGGTACCACGGCGGCTCCATCACGATCGATCTGGGTCTGCCGATCGACGAGGTCGTCATCTATTCGATCACCGGCGAGCGCATGTTCTCTTCAACGTTACAGGATCGCCCCCTTCAAACAGCTGTAACGGGTGCGTCGTGGTCGAGTGGCGCTTACGTAGTGCGCGTGCGCTCAGGACAACGATGGGGGACGGCGAACGTGGCAGTTGTTCGTTGATCGAAGTGATCAGATCCGAATGCGCGCCAATCCAATGACCAACGACATCACCGGAGAGTCTTCGGTGAGATACGTCACGATGTCGCGCGACTGAAATCCGAGTTCCCATACTCCATTGAAGAGCGAGAAGGTGGCGGCGATCGGCATCGTAAAGCCCATGTCGCCGCCGCCGGCGATGCCTGCGCCAACACGTAGCCAGGGGAGCGGACGCCAGTCAGCGCCGGCACTGATCAGGGGCTCGCCTAGGGCGCCCGCGGCCTGATTGAAGGGGAAGACGGCGTCGACGCCGAAGCGCCACTTGCTGTTCCACTCATAAGCAGCGCCGACACGAAAGCGCGACGGTAGATCCGATGGTGCAGCTTCGAGTCCTTCCCACTTGAAGTAGTTGCCTTCGCCGGTGATCTTCTGCGCTTCTTCGAAGATGTTGTACGAGTCAAAACCGGTCGACGACATGCCGTTGAGGATGGTGTCTTTGGCGTTGAAGACGTTGCCGTCCCATTCGATCTGGCCGATGTCGACAACGCTCATGCCGATGGACAACTTCTCATAGGCGAACGTCACACCAAGATCGAATCCGAACCCATCACCGACGGGTACGAACTCATTGCCGGGTATGAACGACGGCGTTGTGGCCTTGCCATACGTGACACCAAGGATGGGACTTACGGCTGATCGCGCCGAGAGTGCACCACCTTCTACGAAGGCGTCGATGTAGGCATAGCCCATCAAGTACTTGACCGTAGCACCGACGTAGACGCGGGCTTCTTGATTCTTGTAGACCTCAATGCCGTAGCTCAAACTCAGATCGCGAAACCACAGCGTGGAGAGTCGTGTGCCGTCGAACAACTCCGAATACGACTGTGGATTCGTCGAGTAGCCGACAGTATCACCGGCCCAGTTCACGGCAACAGAATCAAAGTAGTCGTAGTACCGCCCTTCGAAGGCCAGCTTCGATGCCCCTTCGCTGAACACATACGTGCCGGCGATGCGCTCACGTACGGTGACGGCAATGCCGCCCCAGGACTGCGATTGATAGGCGGCACCAAGGATGAACACATCGACGTTGAAACGCACTCCTTTGTCGATGAAGGCCTGTGCTGCTTCGAGCTTATCTGCTTCGGTGAACGACCCCGACGATGTCTGCGTGATCATGTCAAGCAGACCTTGACGCCGAAGCGCATCACTGTGCAATGACACGCCCCCTTCCGCAATTGAGATCGACAGATCACGACGTCGGCGTTCAATGCCGCCACCCATGGGTGTGGCCAACTCATACAGATCCGTCTGCGGTACAAAGCCAAGGTTGGCAGGATTGATGCCGACACATTGATAGTCGGACACGATCGGCGTCAGAAAGGACGAATAGCCGATGCGCGCGAAGTCGCTGATCTCAGATTGAGAGAAAAGAGGAAAGGAAGAGACGAAGAATAACAATAGGGTGAAAGGGTGAAAGGGTGATAGCAGGGTGCAAGGGTGCAGGGGTGCAAGGAAATGAACCCCAGTCCTTTTGGATGTTGTGCGACTCAACCCTCTACCCTCAACCCTCATAGACTAAAGTAGTGACTCGATCTGTTCTGCGATGCGCACTGCTTCCGCACCATCACGCAGGGTTACGGCCGCGTGAGAATTCGACCTAATACTGTTGATGAAGGAGCGTTGTTCCTCGAGGATGGCGTTTGATGCAACAACGTTAGGTTGATCCATCACGATCATGCGGTCGCCGTGTGACGTGGCAACGTTTGTGATCGGCAGCTGATGATCCGGTTCGAGATGTTGTTGTTCGATCAGGCGGAACATTTCTACGGAGCCTTCGCCGAGGTCCATCGACAGATAACTGTCGCGTTGGAAGATCCGCAGCTTGCGCATCGGTTTGATGGAGATCCGTGATGCCGTCAAGTTGGCTACGCAGCCATTCTCAAAGGTCAGTCGCGCGTTGCAGATATCCGGCGTCTCCGTCAACACTGCCACACCCGTTGCCTGCACATCCTTCACCGCCGACCCCGTCATCCACAGCAAGAGATCGATATCGTGGATCATCAGATCGTGCACCACACTCACATCAATGGCCCGCGGCTTGAACGTCGCCAACCGATGTCCTTCGATGAACAGCGGCTCGATCTTGTAGGGGGCGAGCGATCGCACTGCAGGATTGAATCGTTCTACATGTCCCACCTGCACCACAACGTCGAGGGCTGCGGCCTTGGCCATGAGCTCGACGGCCTCATCATACGTGGCCGTTACGGGCTTCTCGATGAACGTATGGAAGCCGCGTTCCAGACTGCGCAGGGCGATGGCATGGTGCAGCGACGTCGGCGCGGCGATCACCACGGCGTCCACGTCGGGCATCGCGTCGAGGTGCGGATACCATGTGGTACCGTATTGCTCGGCAACTGCTCGCCCCCTGACCTCATCGGGGTCGACGATGGCGGACAGTGTGACATCCTGATGTTCTTTCCATAGTTTGGCATGGATCGACCCTAGGTGGCCGGTGCCGATGACGGCGATGTTGAGCATGGTGGGTGGTGGGTGGTCAGTGGTTGGTGGTTGGTGGTCAGTGGTTGAACAAAATTGCAAGGAAGTGATGGAACAGCGTGAACACGAACGGGTGCTGGTTGGTTTCGACCGATATGGTCGGCGTTTGCTGCGTGATGTGTCGCTGGACAGCACCATAACACCTCGCACCTTATGGACGTTACTGATCGTCTGCCTGATCACGTGGCTGCCGACGGCGGTGCTTGCGGCGATCGAGGGCAATTTTTATGACGGGACGATCCATTCGTTCCTTCTCGATCCGAATACGCAGGCACGGTTGCTGTTGGCGCTCCCCATTGCCGTGTTATGTCAGCCCATCATTCGGTCGGGCTGCAATGTTGTGACCGATTATGCTACGAAGAACCTTGTGCCATCGGACCAGCAGGACGAGCGGTGGCTGCCGGTGCTGGAGCGTGCGAAAGTGTTGGAGTATACGCGGTGGGTGAGTGTGGTCATTGCCATCGTCGTTGCAGGTGCTGCAGCTCGTGGCATGTTTGCAGCGGCATCGATCGTTGACGGTAACGAGCACCTGTGGTATGCTTACGGTACTCCTGACGGCGCTTGGTTCACCTGGGCCGGATTCTGGTATTATCTCGTGGCCATTCCGGTCTATCAATACATCATGGCCCGCATCTTGTGGACCTATTTCGTGTGGATCTGGGTGTTGTGGAAGCTTGCGCGAACGGACTTACAGATCACGGCCGTACATGGTGACAGAATGGGTGGCTTGAGTGTGTTGGCGAACGGTCAGTTCGGCTTTGTGATCTTCCTGACCTCCATGACCACATCGGTGGCCGGGGTATTGACCTTTGAGATCTTGGAAGGGCAGATCACGTTTGAAGCAGCACGCATGCAGATGGTAACCGCCGTCTTGATCGGTCTAGCTATTGTCATCTTGCCGATGTTGTTATTCGTCAACGACCTCACGGATGAACGTCGCCGAGCGATCATCGACTATGCGACACTTTCAACACGGTTTGGTCGGAAGTATCACGCTCGGTGGATCGAAGGTGCCGAGCCACAGGACGAACTCGACGAACAGATCGACGCCTCGTTTGTTGCTGACTTCAACGCCGTCTACGAGACCGCGACCTCACTCAAGCCCATTCCCGTCACCTTACGCAACGTGATCGCTGTCTTCATCATGCTGGCGTTGCCCTACATCCTCATCATGCTCACCCAGTTCTCTCCTGAGCAGATCGTCGCGCGGTTGGTGGATATCCTGAGCTAGGAGTCAAAACGGAGATGAAACTGAAATGAGAATGGCATTGAAGAGCATAGCGTGGATATCGCTCATGGTCGACTTTCTGTTCCTTCTCGGATGCAACGAACCAAGTGATCCTCTACAGAAACGCATCATCGTCGTTAGTGGTGATACTGTTTCGTACGACTTGGACACGACATTATACTCAACGAAGAATGTTGCGAGCGGGTTGGTGCCAAATGCAAGAACTGCTGCGATGATCGCAGACGCAGTCATGATCGGCCTCTATGGTGATAAGGTCAGGGAGGCCCGTCCATATGAGGTCGTCTTACAGCCTGATTCGACATGGCACGTAACCGGGTCGATTCATGGACGCAGGATGGGCTCAATGCCGCATGTGTTCATCTCTGCGAGAGATGGAAGGGTGATCGATCAGTATTACGACTAAGGAAACTCGCCCCTACTCCTCGCTCTCACTCCGGGGATGGGCCTTCAAGTATGCCTCTTTCAAGCGCTCGACGCTGACGTGCGTGTAGACCTGCGTGGTGGAAAGGGAAGCATGACCCAACATGTCGCTGACGGCCTTGAGGTCGGCGCCGTTGTCGAGAAGGTGAGTAGCAAACGAATGACGCAAGACGTGCGGACTTTTGCGTTGTGCTTCGGTAAGTGGATCAAGGACTCTCTTGACGATGCGATAGGCAGACGCAGGAGAGAGACGTCCACCGCGATCACCAAGAAACAGCGCTGTTTCCTCCGATGATGCAAGCAACTCATGACGTCGCGCGCGATACTCGGTGATCGCCTCTACGGCTGAGCCCGTCACCGGCACGATGCGCTCCTTGCTGCGCTTACCCACAACACGCACCGTACGCACGCGCGGGTCGATGTCGTCAACATTCAACTGTAGCGCTTCGCTCAAGCGTAGACCCGAGCCGTAGAGCAACTCGCACAAGGCACGGTCGCGCAGACCTTGTACGGTCGATACGTCGAATGTCGTGGCCATCTGCCGCGCCTCTTCCTGCTGCAGAAAACTGGGCAGCTTCTTCTCCATCTTCGGACTCGCCACTACGGCCGCAGGGTTGCGGTCGAGCACACCGGTGCGGACCAGATACTTGAACAACGACTTCACGGCCGCCAACTTCATCCGGATCGAGCGTTTGGTAAGCCCCTTATCATGAAGCCATCCAAGAAAGGGGCGGATCTCGTGTTCGGTGATGTCGGCAACGTTGGGGTCTTCGCCAAAGGTCTCACGAAAGAAGACCGCGAACTGCTCCAAGGCCGTGCGGTAGGCCGTCACGGTATGGTCCGACGACCCTTTTTCGATCTCAAGGTCGGACAAGAAGGTCGTGATGGCGTGGTATATTTGCAAGTTCTGGACTTCCAACATGTTGCACATCCGAAACTACATAAACGGCGGGTTTCATGACCCTGTTGGCGGGCAGTGGCTCGACAACGTCAATCCTGCCACGGGCGAGGTGTATTCACTGGTCGCCCGCAGTACCCAAGCCGACGTCGACCATGCCGTCGAAGCAGCCCGTGCGGCCTTCCCGCACTGGTCCGGGCTGACGTCTAAACAACGTAGCGAGGTCTTGCTGGAAGTGTCGCGTAAGATCCGACTCCATCTTGAAGACCTGGCCCTGGCCGAATCCGACGATAACGGCAAACCCCTGTGGCTGTCGAGAAGCGTCGATATTCCCCGCGCCGAAGCCAACATGGCCTTCTTTGCCACCGAGATCCTGCACACGGAAACGGCGGCCCATCTGACCGATCAGCACACACTGAACTATACGGTCCGCTCGCCCCTTGGCGTCGTAGGCTGTATCTCGCCGTGGAACTTGCCGCTGTATCTGTTCACGTGGAAGATCGCTCCTGCCCTGGCTGCCGGCAACTGCGTCGTGGCCAAGCCGTCGGAGCTCACGCCGATGACGGCCTTCATCTTCTCCAAACTCTGCACTGACGCAGGACTCCCTCCCGGTGTCTTGAACGTTGTTCATGGGTTAGGGGGCGAGTGTGGCGCCGCTATCGTTGATCATCCGCACGTCAAGGCGATCTCCTTTACCGGTGGCACAACAACGGGCGAGATCATCGCACGGACGGCCGCACCGAAGTTCAAGAAGTTGTCGCTGGAGCTTGGTGGAAAGAATCCGACGTTGGTCTTTGGCGACGTCGACATTCCGCACGTGGCGCGTCACGTTGCACGAGCAGCGTTCACCAACCAGGGCGAGATCTGCTTGTGCGGATCACGCATCTTCATCGAGCGCAGCATCTACGAAGAATTCAAACACGCACTGATCGCCGAGACGCAGCGCTTCAGGGTCGGCGACCCGCATGAAGCTGAATCTAAGATGGGCGCTGTGGTCAACGAAGCGCACATGAACAAGGTGCTGTCGTATATCGAGCTGGCCAAACAAGAAGGCGGTACCATCCTCACGGGCGGACATCGCGTGCACATCGAAGGTCGATGCGCCAACGGATTCTTCGTCGCGCCGACATTGATCGACGGACTTGATGCTCAGTGCCGCGTCAATCAAGAAGAGATCTTCGGTCCGGTGGCAACACTCATACCGTTCGATCATGAAGACGAAGCACTCGGCGGTGCGAACAGCACAATGTATGGCCTAGCCGCAAGCGTGTGGACTAACAACCTCAGCAAGGCCCATCGCGTTGCCAACAAGTTGGAAAGCGGCATCGTCTGGGTGAACTGCTGGCTCGTGCGCGACCTGCGCACACCCTTCGGCGGCGTGAAGAACAGCGGCGTCGGACGCGAAGGCGGCACTGAAGCGTTGCGGTTCTTTACGGAGCCGAAAAACATTTGTATTCAATATTGAACAGCAAGTAGCGAGTAGCAAGTAGCGAGTACATGACACCAACCACAGACCACAAACTAAAAACCATAAAAAACAGCGACCGTGCCCCTGAACCAGTCGGAGCGTATCCGCATGCGGTGCAGGTGGGGAACATGTTGTACCTCAGCGGGGTCGGACCGCGGGAACGGGGGAAGAAGGAGATCCCGGGGGTGACGCTGGGTGCTGATGGACAGGTGGTGGACTATGACATCACGGAACAAACGCTGTCGGTGTTCCGCAACATCCGCTACATCATCGAAGATGCCGGTGCGAAGTGGGAGAACATCATCGACGTACAGGTCTACTTGACCAACATGAAGAAGGATTTTCCGGTGTTCAACAAGCTGTATGCCGAACATTTCGCCGGCGTGAACGCCTGCCGTACCACGGTGGAGATCGGGGCACTACCGACACCTATTGCCGTAGAATTGAAAGTGATCGCACTGTTATGATGAAGTTCCTTCGTTTGATCGTGCTGGCGGCGGCAGCGGTGTGTGCAAGCACTATCGCGTCGGCGCAACCACGGATCTCCTATCTGTTGCCTGACCTGGGCACCACACGATTTGCCACGTATGTGGAGTTCATCGGACCAGCGAGCGTCGAAGGCAACTTCGGCAACGACGGTTTCTATTTGAACAATGCCGGTGATGCCGTTCGTGTGCGTTGTGCACGGCCGGCCGACACCAACCTCGTCAAGATCGGTCCGGCAGTGGTGAGCTGGCGAGGCCGGATGGTGAGCACCCACATCTTTGTGCTCCCGACCGTCGCCCCCAACTCCGATCAGTGGGATCAACTGCAGCCGCAGTTCCGCATCCCGGTGGTTGTTGAAGTCAATGGACAGGTCTCGAACGCTGATACGTTTTATATCGTTCGGCCCTTCGCTTTCGGAGACCGCAGGACGGACGGCAATCGCGTGCTCGGTGAGACCACACTCGGAAGACGCTCACGTCGTGGTGCGATGATCGTCGACTCGATGGTCCTTGCCGCCAATGCCTCGTACAACGTCAGCACATTGGACTGTGACCCATCAACGCCGGGTAATCAAGGGTTGTTGCCCTTCACGCTGTTGGCCGTGCGCAATATCTCTGGTAGCAACGGCACAGAGATCCACGCCGATGCCAACGGCATCGATGGTGGTCCGGGCGGCGGTGGTGGCGGCGGACCGTATGCCAACTTCGCCTTGGGTTCTTCGAACCGCGGCGGACGCGGTGGCAATGGATTTACGGGTGGCGGACCCGGTGGCTATAACAACAACAACATCCCGCTGGCCCCATCGAATGAAAAACAGAAGCCGGGCATCGGTTCGGGTGAAGATCTTGCAAAGAACAATGCCAACACCACCGGCAGTGCATCCCTGAACGGCCTTGGTGGTGGTAAGTCGTCAGGTAACTATGAGAACGCCGGCGGCGGCACGGGTCATCCCTTTGCACAGAGTGGAGATGCCTGCGTTGATCGCAACACGTGCGATCTTCCCGGTGGATATGGCGGTGGCACCGGTGTGCGTGAAGGTGAACGCGGTGGTGGCGGCGGCTTTGGTACGGCGGGTGAGTCGGCCACCAATCGACAGAACGGCGGCAAGGTTCATGGTAACGACTGTCTGGTTCCTCTTGCCGGTGGCTCCGGCGGCGCGAGTGGTAATCCATCGGGGACAGACTTCGCCAGTGCCGGCGGCGGCGGCGGCGGTGCAGTATCGATCCACGGTGAACGTCTCGCCAACTTCGACGTGTTTGCGCGCGGTGATTCACCGTCGGCACAAGACACCCGCGGCGGTGCCGGCTCCGGCGGCGGCGTGATCTTGGGCATGCGACTCGACAATACCGGATTTGGCTTTGTGTCGTCGCAGATCGGTTCCCGTCAAGGCCCCGGCTTCCTTGAAGGCGGGCGCGGTCGTGCTCGCTACGACGCTCGTGTGCCGAACTCTTCATCGTATTATGTCGGCCCCCTAACCGATACCTTGACCGCATCCTTACGTGATGTGTCCCTCACGGGTGATGGTGATGGCTCTGATCTGTTCATCTATGTGAAGGGGCTGAATGGTCCGTGGATCGTGATCGACACGGTCACGGGCTATACCGGTTTGTGGAGGAGTAACTTTCGTCTGCCGGGATCGGATACGGTCTACTTCGTTGCCGTTGGACAGCAGATCGCCATTCCGAATCGCACACAGTATGTGCATGATCCCGGTGTGGTGCTCTCGCAGTCGGCATGGAACATCATTCGTCTGTTCGGTCCGCCGCAGTTGCGGGCACCGAGCACGGTCGATCTTGGTGTGTTCAAATGTCCGGGCGACCTCGTGCTGGATACCATCACGATCACGAATCTTGGTGAGTCGCCGTTGGAGATCAACAACCCGACATGGACGGGTGATCCGGGGTTCCGCATCGTGAGTCCGACGATCTTCCCCGACACCATCATCACGAACTCGTCAAAGCAATACATCATCGGCTATACGGCACCGATCGGTATTCAGGGTGTGCAGAACGGTCGGCTGTTGTTAGAGCATAACGACACGACAGGACCGGCACGTCCATGGCCGATCGATGTGCGTGTTGATGTGCGCCCCTACAATGTCGAATACGTATGGCGTGGCATCACCGGCGACACGATCGATCTTGGCTTCTTGTGTTTAGGTACGCCGTTGGTGGATCAGGTGACGGTGACGAATATTGGTCTCGACCCTGTTCTGCTGGATAGTTATCAAACAGGTGATCCTTCGTTGTTGACGGTTTCTGCCAATCTCCCGTTCCAAGTTGACCCAACACTTTCGCGAAACCTCGGTCTCAACTTCACCGCACGTCGCATTGGTCCGGCGATCGTCCCAACGTTCCTTTATATCGATGGTTGTTCACAACCGGATACGTTGTGGGTACGTTTTGAAGGTGTTGCATCGCAGATCACGTTGATCGGCAGTGGTCAATTCGGCAATGTAGTTGTTGGCACGTCTCGTGAGATTGTACTTGAAGTCCGTAATGATGGGTCATGTGATCTCGACATTCCAACCATCCCGCCGGTGATCCCTCCGTTCCGACTGGTGTCGGCTGCGCCGCCACCACCAACGATACTCCGGCCCGGAACGTCGATGTTCTTACGGTATGAGTTCACGCCGATGGTGAACGGTCCGGCCACGCAGTCGTTCTATCTAAGATCCATTGCTTTCGAACGTTCATGCGCCGACAGTATTCCTATCATTCTTGTTGGCAACGGCATCTCGGCGAAGGTCGTCGCAGATCCGGGCTCATTGAACTTTGCTGTCATCACGTCGTGTGAACGTGACACCCTTTCACTCGTCATCAAGAACGATGGAACGGTCGATGTGACGTTGTTGTATCCGGCGTTTATCAACGGCGCTGATGCTCCTGACTTCTCGGTGCTGACGCAGCCGCGTGCAGATACGGTGATCCCGCCTGGTGGCAGTGCGATCTATGAAGTGGTGTTCTCGCCATCGTCTAGCGTCAACGCTAACCGGTCGGCCATCCTCAATGTTCGCACCGATGCTGTCGGTGCTTCGGAGGTGAACGTACCTCTCAACGGTAGGCGCATCGCGATCGACGTGCAGGGACCGCGTATCATCGATCTTGGACTGATCCCGGTCGGAACGGCGTCGTCATCAACGGCAACCTACACCAATGCCACCGGCGTTGCAGTGACCGTGTCACGGGTCACCTCATCAACAACTCAGGTAACCCCGGCACCAAACACCTTTACGATGGCAGTTGCTGCGACCCAAGATGTTGTGGTGACCGTGATCCCCAATTCGGAAGGGGCAGGTGAAGATACACTATGGTTCGCTACGGACGATCCTTGTGCTGATTCGTTCTCGGTGATCGTACGTTGGACGGCAGAGACCGGCGATCTAAGCGTGCAAAATGCACTTCCGTTCGGAGTGCTAAGCAACTGCGAACAGAGACGCGACTCCGTGATCGTTGCGAACACCGGTAGTGTGCCGGTCGATCTTATCGACGTTGTCATCAACGGCACCGATGCAAGTCTCTTCACATTGGAAGATCCAGCAGTGGTAACCAATGTGACGCTTGATGTTGGTGATTCGGCCATCCTCTATGTGATCTTTGATCCGCGCGGCAGCACGGACGGTCTGAAGACCGCCGAGATCACGATCCGCGCACGGATCAACAATCAGCCAACACCATTCATCACGCAGGTCACCGGAACTCGCCGAACAACCATTCCATCAGCGCCGGGCAGCGTGGCTTTCGGCCTCGTTGATATCGCCACGACGAGTGCACAGACCGTCACCATCGTCAATACAGGTGCAGATCCTGTTCGCGTCTCGCGCATCTATGTGCTGGGAACGTCGGGTGGTATGTTCGCCGTCACTCCGCCGGGACTTCCCGTCACGTTGCAGCCAAGTGAGCGCATCGACCTGCGCGTCGAGTTCACGCCGGCAGATAAGATCGCCTACGTTGACACGCTCTTGGTCGAGTTTGATCAACCGTGCGCTGATGTGAGCCCGATCCCGCTCAGCGGCACCGGTCGTTTGAACGTCGAGATCGCCATCTACATGCCAAAGATGAATATCGATCCGACAGATGACGATGCACGACTTCCGATCACAGCGCGTATCGTAACAGGGTCGGCAACGACAGCAACGGTCGATCTCACCATGTCGATCTTGATCGACGGACCGGTATTCGTCGCGCGATCGCTCTCAACTGGAACGATCACCCGAAACGAAGTTGTGGGAGGATTCACAGAGATCGAATGCTCGTTGCCAAACGTCACCATCGGTGCAACAGAAGGCACGCTTGTGGAGATCATCGGTCAAGCAACGATCGGTCCGGTCGATTCTGCAACGATCGATCTCGTCGCTGCTACGGCATTGTCTCAGGGCGCTCCGATGAATGTTCGGCTCTACGACGGTGTGCTCCGTTTGGAGATCTGTCAAGAGGGCGGACCAAGACTTGTCACACGATCCGGCTGGTTAGGGATCACTGTTGCACCACAGCCGGCAGACGAGCAAATGCAGATCACATGCCATGTCTACGAAGTTGGCCCACACTTGGTTGAGATATTGGATGCCACCGGACAGGTGATCTTTGATGAGTGGTGGAATCATGCTCAGGGTGATCCGCCAAAGGTGTTCGAAGTTGACACACGTTCGTTCGGTTCTGGTGTCTATGTGATCAGACTGTCCACCCCAACACGCCAGAAGTCGACGACGGCGTTGATCGTACATTGAAGCCTATTATGAGATCCATCTTACATTCGTTCCTTGTTGTTGCATTGTGTTGTCTTTTGGTGCCGCCACTTTGGGGCCAAGACACAATGATCGACGACAGTACCGGCCGAACAACATATCTCAGACTGTATGTTGGCGGCTACGGTGCTTTGGGTATCAACTACCATTCAGCGGCATTCGGCGCACTTCCGGGCACGGTCTCCTGTTGTGGTGAGCTGCAGAATCAGACAGCGCTAGCACCGGCGGTCGCCGCCTTTATTGAAGTGCCGATCATCAAGGACCTTCGCCTTCACACTCGGGTTGGTTACACCACGATTGGTGCTACTCTCACGACGTCTGAGTCGATCGGCAATGAGCCGGTCTTGGACGATGGAGCCGTACCCACGCCGGTGCGGCAAGATGTGCTTGTTGAGTATTCGTTGGATGCGGCCTTGCCAATGATCTCGATCGAACCCACCGTTGGATATCAGTTTGTTGACCGCTTCTGGGGCAGCATTGGTGTACGGGCAGGGTATCTGATCGGTCCCACCTACGAGCAAAAGGAGACGTTGCAGCAACCTGAAGGATACACGTTTCTTGACGGAAGTGCCGTACGTAACCAGAGTTCAGGTGCGATCCCGGAGGCGAACTCACTCCAGTTTCATGCCGTTGTCGGCTTGAGTTATGAATTGTTCACTCGATCAACCTTCTCGTTGTCACCGGAGGTGCGGTATTTCCTTCCTCTTACGGCGATAAGCTCAGTTGACTGGCGCGTTCAATCGTTGCAGATCGGCGTCATGTTTCGCCACGGTATCTACACTCCGAAGGAGCCAACGATCATTCGAGACACCGTTGTGGTTCGCGATACGGTCATTGTTGAGAAGCCCAATCTTCGTAACGAAGGCACGTATCTTTCCGAGACAACGTTCTCCGATCTCACCCGTGATGATGGTGACATGCGGTTGATCACAACAACGAAGACAGAAACGTATGTCAAGGAGGTACGAAAGGCCTTCCAGCCGTTGCTCCAGTTAGCATTTGCAACCGTCCAGGACGGCAATCGTGTACCACTCGACAGCATCAGGATCGAAGAGCGCGACGTGATCGAGAGTTATCCATTGCTGCCGCAAGTCTTCTTCCAAACAGGAAGCAGCGCATTGGACAGTACGTCGCAGATCCTTCTTGATGAAGACGGAGTCAAGGATTTTAGGGTCATGGACTTGCAACGTGACCAGATCGACGTGTACAGAAATCTCTTGAATGTCATCGGTTACCGCCTCTCGAAAGATCCCGCAGCGAAGATGCGTATCGATGGCCACACGGACAATGTTGATATTGAAAAGAACGACAGAGTACTCGGTCGTCGGCGCGCAGAGGCAGTTCGCGACTATCTGGTTAACATGTGGAAGATCGAGCCGTCACGCCTTACAGTGGAAGGTCACACGCTCCCCGATAAACCTGCAAATCAGAACACGGAAGACGGCAAAGGTGAGAATAGACGCGTCGAGTTCAACGTAACGGACCTCTCGATCCTTGAGCCCGTAGAGTTTCGTCAGAGGGACCTTGTTGTGTCGCCTACGTCCGTGAGCATCCGTCCCACTGTGCAGAATGGTCAAGATATCAGCTCATGGAACATCGATGTTGTTCAAGGAGCGTCAAAACTGACCTCGTTTAGTGGCACCGGAAGGCCGGAACCAGTACAGTGGGAGTCCGCTGATCCCAATGCACGGCCGCGAACTGACAAGCCGGTTGTTGCAAAACTCACCGTGGCTAACGAATTGGGGCAAACCTTCACGTCCGACGCTGCTGTCGAGGTTGACTACGTCACCTTGCAATTGATGAAGTCGTCGACGGAAGGGGGCAAGCTGATCGAGAAGTATTCGCTCATCGTGTTCGACTACAATTCGGCAACGCTGAACGCATCGAACCAACGATTGATGGATCGCGTGCGTGACCGCATTCAGCCAGAGTCGAAGGTGAAGATCCTCGGCTTTGCCGACCGTCAGGGCAAGCCCGAATACAACCGCGAGCTTGCACGCCGTCGATGCGTCGAAGCGCAACGAGTCCTCGGTCTGCCGGACTCACAAGTCACCATCGAACCCGTTGGTTCCGACACCTTGTTGTTCAACAACGATCTCCCGGAAGGGCGATCCTATTCGCGGACGGTGCAGATTGTTATCGAAACACCGGTACGGTAGGAGTAGTGAGATAGTAGCTAGCAGAGAGCAGCGAGTCAAGATATCGCTGCTCTCTGTGTTCTATCTGCTTGCCCCTTGCACCTTCCTCACCCTTGCATCCTTGCTTTCGGCTTGCACCGAGCCCGGCTACCCCGAAGGCGACCTCGGTCCGGCTGCCGGCGGCAAGAAGGCAGGCGGCATTTATCGTGTGAATGAGACCGGTGAACTGAGCTCCCTGGATCCGCCACGGATCAACGATGTCACGTCGTCGCATGTCTGTTTGAACATCTTTGACAATCTGATCAACTTCGACGCCGACCTCAACATCGCGCCGGAGCTGGCGGACTCGTTCACGATCGGTGACGATGGTACAACGTACACGTACCACTTGCGCACCGATGTCTACTTTCACGACGATGCATGTTTCCCCAACGGCAGGGGACGTCGGTTCGTTGCTGACGATGTGAAATATTCCTTCACGCGTGTCTGCGACATTCGTGTCGGCACGAAGAACTTCGACTACTTCCGCGACAAGGTCGTTGGTGCGAGTGAATATTTCGACGCCACGCGAGAGGTCTTCCGCAACGGCGGTGCACTCAAGGTCAACAACATTCCCGGCTTCGTCGTTGTCAACGACTCCACGTTCCAGATCAAGTTGACGAAACCCTTCGCCCCTTTCGAGAATTATCCGGCGCTTACGGGCATGGCCATCCATTGTCGGGAAGCCGTGGAGAAATATGGCAAGGACGTCTCCGAACATCCTGTCGGCACCGGTCCGTTTCAATTCGTCTCGTGGGCACCGGATCGTGAGTTGATCTTGAAGCGCAATCCGCGATATTGGCGACGCGATGAACACGGCAATCGTCTGCCGCTGCTTGATGGCGTGCGATTCTCCTTCATGAAGGATGACAAACTGCAGTTGTTGGAGTTCGCCGCAGGGAAGTTGGAAGAATCGTATCGCATCCCGAACGAGTTCTTTGCCAACATCGTTGACGAGAACAAGAATCCGACAGGGAAGTTCTCGAAGTTCAAGTTGTTGCATGTGCCTGCATTGTCGACGCAGTTCTACGGCATGCTCACGATCGACCCGCTCTTCAAGGACGTCCGCATTCGCAAGGCCATCAACATGGCCATCGACCGTCGACGCATCATCCGTTACGTCTTGCACGGTCAAGCTGCCGGTCCTGCCGAACACGGCCTTGTTCCTTCCAGCATGCCCGGTTACGACTATGACTCTGTCCGCGGCTATCGCTACGATCCCGAGCAGGCACGTCGACTTCTCGCCGAGGCAGGCTATCCCGATGGCAAAGGCCTTCCCGAGATCACCCTCCAATTGAATGCAGGGGGCGGGCGGAACGTCTCCATTGCCGAAGCCATTCAAGGCATGTTGAAAGAGAACCTCAACATCAGCATCAAGTTGTTGCAAGTGGAGTTCGCCCAACATCTCGAGCAGATCGATGCCGGCCATGCGCCCTTCTATCGTCTGGGTTGGGTGGCCGACTATCCCGATCCGGAATCGTTCTTGAACCTTTTTTATGGCAAGATCGTGCCGGCATCAGGCGGCATTAGTCCGATCAACCATGTGCGTTTTCGCAATGCCGAGTTTGATGCTGCGTTCGAGAAGGCCATGACGACCACGGATCGTCAGGAGCGCATGCGCCTATATCGTGTTGCCGAACAGATCGCCATCGACCATGCACCGATGCTGCTGATCATGCACGATGAAGATTACCGCTTCATCCAACCCTATGTGATGGACTATCCCAACAACGCCATGGACCGTTTGCGGTTGCATGGTGTGTGGTTTAACCGGTAGAGGGTAGAGGGTAGAGGGTAGAGGGTAGAGTCTTCATTCGTCGTCGTCACCCTCTGTTTCGAGGTCGGGGATGTGATGAAAGGCGATGCGCATGGGGGCAGAGTTCTTCGCATTCCACGACGTGCCCATGTAGATGGTGTTCTTACCGTATTTCACGTTGAGTTTGTCGAGTCCGGCGTTGAGGGCTTCGCGGGCCGGTCCGGTGTTATCGAACAGTGCCATTGGTGTTGCGTCGGCAAAGAACAACTTGGTAAATGCAACAGAGACCTTCATGGGGATGTGCTCGCCCCCTACCTGTTGAGTGTGTAGTTGTGACCGATCCGGTCGGGCGTTGAGGATGTTGCTGAGGGCGTTCGTGAGTTGAATGATGTCGGCGGTTGGTGTGATGTCGTGATCGAGTTTCCACTTTGCGCCGTCGCGATAACGAATGCTCACGTAGAGGTTGCCGGTGACGAGTCCGTATGAGCGCAGGCGCATGGCCGCCTTTTGCAGTAGGCGGTGGAGGACGCCGTTGGAGCCCTCGACGTTGCGCAATGAAGGTTCGAGGACGTGTTGGTGGCTGATGGACGAGGTGCGTGTTTCGATGTGGGGGACGTTGAAGCCGCGAAGTTTTTGCCACATGCGTTCGCCTTCGACGCTACCCCAGGCGTCGCGGAGTTGGTCCTTGGTGGCATTGCACAACATCTCGACGGTGTAGATGCCGTGGCGATAGAGGCGCTCATACATCTTGCGTCCGATGCCAACGAGGTCGCGGAGTTCCAGCTTGTAGAGTACGTCGGGCAGATCTTCTTCTTCGATCACAACGAGACCGTCGGGTTTCATCATGTCGGTAGCTGTCTTTGCCAAATAGTCGTTTGGTGCGATGCCGACGGAGCACTTGAGGTATTCGCCGACCTGTTGAGCGATCGTACGTTTGACGTCGTGGGCGAGGGCGACTGCATTCTCGCGCTTGCGCATACGTCCGGTGAGCGAGCAGGCCACTTCGTCGATCGACATCACGCGGTCGATATGGATGACCGATTCGATCGTCTCAACGAGGCGGTTGTGGAATTCGACGTAGGCGTTATGTCGGGCATGGACCAGGATGAGTCCGGGACACATCTGTTTTGCTTCGGCGATGCGCGTTCCTGTTTTTACACCGAAGGCCTTGGCTTCATACGAGGCAGCGATAGCGGACGTGGTATCGGTCATCACCGGCACGATGGCGATCGGTTTACCTCGCAGCTCGGGGCGTAGTTGTTGTTCGACCGAGGCGAAGTAGGAGTTGAAGTCGATGAAGAGGGAGCGAAGCAATGTGAGAATGTGAGAATGTGAGAATGTGAGAATGACTCAATGATTCAATGTTTCGGTTATTCGTTCCTCACCTTCGGATCGGAATGACACTCGGTTATTCGTTCCTCACCTTCGGATCGGAATGACACTCGGTTATTCGTTCCTCACCTTCGGATCGGAATGACACTCGGTTATTCGGTTATTCGGTTATTCGGTTATTCGCTGACTCGTCGAGAATCTCTCTTGCGCGTTCCGCATCGGAGGTTGGCACTAGAAGTCTGACGCCGCCGAGGGCGTTGGCCCAGCCCATGCCGATGGAGACTTGTTGTTCGTTTTCCAGGATGGCGTCGATGCCGGCGTCGATTAGGAGGCCGCGCATGAACTGCGCTTCGAAGGGGAGGTCGTAGGAGGCGATGTGGGTGTAGAGGGACATATCCCGCCAATTTACCCACCCGCATCCTTTCCCGGCATCTATGCTTCCCGGCATGGATGCCCGGCATGGATGCCCGGCGTACTTTTGGTAACTTCGTATCTGGATTTAGTCCAGATACGAACAATGACCGACCTCCGCCACGTCCCCGTCGACGAACCGTACCGCATCATCGCGGTTGTGGGTGATTCCACCACTGCGCAGCGCGTACGCGAGCTCGGTCTGCTGCCGGGTGCGGTGTTCCGCATTGTGAGGAAGGCACCGTTCGGTGGACCCTACGAGATCGCCTTGGATCGACGTCGCATCGGACTGCGCCTGACCGACGAGATCCTTATTACGGCCGAAGCGGCATGAACCGTCCGATTGTCGCCGTCGTCGGCACCCCCAACGTGGGGAAGTCGACGCTCTTCAATGCCCTCACCGGTCTGCAACAAAAGGTCGGCAACTTCCCCGGCGTCACCGTCGAGCCGATGGTTGGCCGCACGGTCTACAACGGCACATCGACCACGCTGATCGATCTTCCCGGCGTCTACTCACTCACGCCGACGTCGGAAGATGAGCGCCTCACTGCCGACGTTCTGCGCGGTACCCATCCCACCATCGAACGTCCCGACGCCATCCTGCTCGTGATGAGCGCCCTCGATCCACAAAAGTGCCTCGTCCTCTACAGCGCCTTGGCTGAACTCGGCTTACCGATCGCGATCGCCGTCACGATGGTCGATACCATCAAAGCCCGCGGCGGTGTGTTCGACGACATCGGCGTGATGCACGACCTCGGTGCGAAGATCTTTCCCGTTGTGGGTTCAAAAGGCCTCGGCGTCGGAGATCTTCAACATGCCCTCAGTACCGTATCAACATGGACGGTCCCCACGCCCCCTATCAACAACGAATGCACGTTGGAAGAGCGATTCGAATGGGCCAGCGGACTCATCGAGCGTCATGTGCGCACTGGGGCGCCGGATGAAATGTCGGAACGTCTCGACAACATCCTGCTGCATCCTGTCTGGGGCGGACTGGTCTTCGTCGTCGTAATGGCCTTCTTCTTCCAGAGCATCTTCGCGTGGGCCGAACCACTCACCGGTGCGATCGAATCGTTGATCGCCCTTGTGCAAGACGGCATCAACACAACGTTGCCCGATACGCTGCTAAGATCTTTCCTTGTAAAAGGTGTGATAGGGGGCGTGGGGTCCGTGATCGTGTTCTTGCCGCAGATCCTCATTCTGAATTTGTTGGTGACGGTGCTTGAAGAGTGCGGATACTTAGCGCGTGCGGCCTTCCTTGTAGATCGTGTGATGGGCGTGTTTGGTCTGCAAGGCCGGTCCTTCATTCCATTGCTCGGATCCTTCGCGTGTGCGATCCCGGGTATCATGTCGGCGCGGATCATCCCGTCGCACAAAGACCGGCTGGCGACGATCATGGCAACGCCGTTGATGACGTGTTCGGCGCGACTGCCGGTGTATACGTTGATCATCGGTGCGGTGATCCCGGCATCGACGGTGTTTGGGTTCTTCTCGCTGCAGGGTGTGGTGATGGCATCGCTGTATGTTGCCGGTGCTGTGAGTGGATTGTTGATCGCCTTGTTCTTGAAGCGCACGATGTTTCGTGGAGCCGTCGTTCCATTCTTGATCGAGTTCCCGCCGTATCGAGTACCGTCGTTGAAGAGTGTCGGCATCACGATGGTCGGTCGGTCCAAAGACTTCCTCAAGACCGCGGGCACGGTGATCCTGGCGTTTTCGATCGGCTTGTGGATCCTGACAGAAGTGCCGCGGGCCGAGATCCCTGAAGGTGTGAGTGGTGTGCAGGCCGAGCACATCCAGATCGAGCAGTCGATGGCCGCGTCGATCGGCAAAACCATCCAGCCCGTCTTTGCGCCGTTGGGTTTTGACTGGCGGATCACGCTTGGTGTGTTGTCGAGTTACGCGGCCCGCGAGACCTTCGTCAGCGCCATGGGCCAGATCTACGCCGCCGACGTTGCCGAGTCGGACGAGCCCTTGCGGAATGTGCTACGTCGAGCCATGCCGCTGCCCGTCGGCCTATCGGTCTTGGCCTTCTACGTCTACGCCCTGCAGTGCATCAGCACCATGGCCATCATGCGTCGGGAGACGGGGACGTGGAAGTGGCCCGCTCTGGCATTTGCCATCACGCTGGTGTTGGCGTATATAGCGTCCTTGGTGGTGTACACCGCCGCCTCGTAATCATGCCGGGAAGCATAGATGCCGGGAAAGGACTCCGGGAAACCATGCCGGGAAGCATAGATGCCGGGAAAGGAACGTTATGCAAAATGATAGACCGAATCTAGACCTCGCGCGTCAGTTCACGCGCGACATTGGACCGGCGACCATGATCGTCGGTGCCTTGATCGTGATCCACGCCGTTGTGCTGCAGATCATCGGCTCGACCTTCGTCGAGCTGTTCGTGCTTCCCTATGGATTGATGATGATCTTGTTTGGTGCCGCAGCGTTCGCACGCACCGAGTCGATGTCCGGACAAGGACTTCGCTGGGTCGTGGTCTTGGTCTTTGCAGGGGGCGGAGCATTCTCCCTTTGGAAATGGGCAGGACTCATCTGGGGGTCGCGCTCTGAAGCGATGATGGGCGATCCTCTGATGATGGGATTCTATTTGATGGCCGGGCCTGCGTTGTTGGTGCCTGCAGGCCTCGCCGCCGTGCGTCCGGGATGGGTACCGTTGATCGCTGTGCCCGCGATCGTCTCACTTGCCGGCGGCAGCGTGTTGGGGCATGGCACCTATGTGTTGCTTGAGCAATTCAAGACCACGGAATTGCGCAGTCCTCTTCCCGACACCATGCTGCTCCTTGGCGTGGTGCTGACGTCGGCGGCATTGATCCTGTATTCTGCGCAGCGCGGCATAGCACTTCGAACAAAGTGAGATCCATGCCGGGAAGCAGAGATGCCGGGAAGGCTTTAGACAAGCCTCATGTCTGCAAGATCTTTGGCGAGGTCTTCGTCGTCGATCTTTGTTGAGTGAAGGTCTGTTAGAACGTAACGTGCGTACTCCTGCGCGCTGCCAAACACATCGTGTACCATTTTGTGTTCGGCCGTGATGAAGTCACGCTCGCTCACGCATTCAGCGTAGTTCGAGTACATCCACGATCCGGGATGCGAAACGAGACCTGCTTTCACGGGGTTGCGATGGATATACTTACAGAGGCACTTGAAGTACGAGTCAGTCTTTACATGCTTGATCTTGTAGCGGCCCTCATAGATCGTTCCGGTGCGCCGGAGATCTTTGTTGATGCGCTTCGAATACACGCCGCACATCAACATGAGAAAGCGATCTGCGCGTCCACCCTCGTTCACACGGATAAGAATGTGGAAGTGGTTCGGCATCAGACAAAGGGCAATGATGCTGATCTTACAGACCTCGGCATACATCGTCATGAGTGAGAGAAACATCGTGTACATCTTGGGCGAGTAGTAGAGGATGGTTCGCAACGCACCTCTATTGTACACATGATAATACTCGCCTTCGGCGGCGACAACTTGACGTAACGGCATATGAGTGAAAGAGATTTGTGGGAGATATTGGTGTAGTGCCAATAGTCCCACCAAACGTGACATTCACCCAACGGTCCATGCCGGGAAGCAGAGATGCCGGGAAGGGATGCCGGGAAGGGATGCCGGGAAGGGATGCCGGGCGTGCATGCCGGGCACCTATGGTGCCGGGAAAGGAGATCGGGTGGTGGTTAGAGGAGAACGCCGGCCAACAGCAACGTCGCGATCGTAAAGTAGATCACCGTGCCGGTGACATCCGAGAACGTCGCCACGAACGGCGCGCTGGAAGCGGCGGGGTCGAAGCCGAGTTTCTTCATGAGCAGCGGAAGCATGGAGCCGCTAACGGTGCCGGCGATGACGATGAAGATCAACGAAATAAAGACCACACAGCCGATCAAGAGTGACGTGTCGTTGTAGGTGCCGTCGATCCAGGCCCAGATGACGATGCGGACGAATCCGAGCGTGCCAAGCATGAGGCCGAGAAGGAGGCCGACGATGATCTCGCGGCGGACAATGTGCCACCAGTCGGCCAAGGTGACCTCGCCCAAGGCAAGTGCACGAACGATCAGCGTTGCCG
This sequence comes from uncultured Hyphomicrobiales bacterium, assembly GCA_964467455.1. Taxonomy (GTDB): domain Bacteria; phylum Bacteroidota; class Ignavibacteria; order Kapaibacteriales; family Kapaibacteriaceae; genus OLB6. The sequence continues at coordinate 66,655 of CAYXQJ010000006.1, forward strand.
CCTGCGAACCGCTGTTGCCGCCGTTGCTGATGATCATCGGCAACAGAATAGCCAAGATCACGGCTCGGTCGATGATGCTCTCAAAATAGGTCAACGCCGCAGCAGTGAGAATGCCGCCAAAGAACAAGACCACAAGCCAAACAGCGCGTTTGCGGAAAAGCTCGATGACGTCCGACTCCATGTAGGTGTCGTCCAAGGCCTCCACAGCACCGAAGCGCTGCATCTCTTCTGTGGCCTGCTCTTCAGCAACGTCAAGGACGTCGTCAACAGTGATGATGCCCAACAACATGTTGTCGGCATCCACGACCGGAAGCGCAAACCGGTCGAGGCGCTTGAACTCCAAGACGGCGGTCTCCTGATCGGCGGTCGCCAACAAGGCCTCGGTCTTGAAATCCATCATGTCTTCGATCATCGTCTCCGGCGATGCCAACAGGATCTCGCGGATATGGATGTCGTCAACAAGCCGACCGTGCTCGGTGACGTAGAGATAGTTCAGTGTCTCAGAGTCTTTGCCGTACGTGCGGATGTGGTCCAAGGCCTGCTGGATCGTCCAGTGCCGCTTGACCACAACGTAGTCGGGCGTCATCAGACGTCCAACGGAATCTTCCGGCCATCCAAGCAGCGCCAACGCGACGTTACGCTCTTCCACACTCAAGGTGTTGATCAACTCGGCCACGACGTTCGCCGGCAGGTCTTCAAAGAACTGCGTACGGTCGTCAGGCGACATGTCGTTCAAGACGGATGCCACTTCTTCGCGCGCCATCGCATGCAGCAGCTGCTGCTGCGTATCCGTATCGCAATAGGAAAAGGTCTCCGATGCTACGTCCTTCGGCAGCAGTCGGAACACCACAGCCCGGTGCTCCTCGTGAAGGTCGCTGATCAGATCAGCAAGGTCGACGGCAGACCAATCAGCAAAGACCTCCCGGATCGTGACGAAATCGCGTTTCGTCACGAGCTCTTCGATCTCGGGGGTGATGAGGCGGCCGTACATGGTGCGAAGATAGGGAATGGGGAATGGGGAATGGGGAATGGGGAATCGTGTTAGTTTAGGGGATGAAGCAACTGATAGCCCTTTTCCTCGCGATAGCCCCGGTATTGAAGGCCACAACACTGATGGTCGGTCCGGGGCAGACCTATGCTGATCCGCAACTGGCGGCGCGGGATGCGCGTCCCGGAGATACCATCCTGATCGCGTCGGGGGAGTACCGCGGAACGTTCTGGATCGAGAATCTACAGGGCACGGAGTCCGCACCGATCACGATCCGTGGCACCGACAGCGCCACCGTCCGTTTTGTCGGCGGCACGGAGTCGATGCATTTCTCCGACTGCACCTACCTGCGCATCGAGAACTTCACCGTCACCGCCCAGACCGGCAACGGTATGAATATCGACGACGCCGGCACGATCGAAACGCCCAGCCACCACATCACGATCCGCAGCGTTGCATTCGACTCGATGGATGCTTCAGGCAACAACGACATGCTGAAGCTCTCGGGCCTCGATGAGTTCACCATTACACACTGCTCCTTCACGCGCGGTGCCACCGGAGGCAGCGGCGTCGACATGGTCGGTTGCCATCGCGGCATCATCGAAGGAAACATCTTCAACTCACTCGGCAGTAATGCCATTCAAGCGAAAGGGGGCACGCAGTTCATCGCCATCCTTCGCAACACGTTCACGAATTGCGGACAACGCGCCGTCAATCTCGGCGGCTCGACCGGACTGCAGTTCTTCCGTCCGATCGACGCGCCGTTCGAAGCGGCCGACCTCTTCGTCGGCGCTAACATCTTCCGCGGCTCCGTCGCCCCGGTGGCCTACGTCGGCTGCACACGCGTCGCCGTCGTCAACAACACCATCATCGATCCCGAACGCTGGGTGTTCCGCATCCTCCAAGAGACCGTCGATCCATCGCGCTTTGTGCCGTGCGGCAACAACATCTTCTCAAACAACGTGATCATCCACACCAGTGCCATCGCCACACAAGTGAACATCGGCAGCAACACAGATCCCGAGTCCTTCGTGATGCAGAACAATCTGTGGTATAACACGTCCGACCCGTCACGCTCGCAATGGTCGAGCCCACAACTCACACAGACCGCATCACTCTACGGCATCGATCCACAATTGGATCAACAACTCACGCCATCTAGCACGAGTCCATGTAAGGGGCAGGGGGCCATCATCACGCAATGGTCGCCCCTTACCAGAGATCGATACAGTAAGCCATACGGAGTGCCGCCGTCGATCGGAGCAGTCGAGACGGTCGTTGCGACATCAGTAGCGAGTAGAGAACAGCAAGCAGCCAGTAGCGAGCAGCAAGTAGCGAGTCATTCACTGACGCGCGGCATCTATACCGCAATGGTTGTTGACGTTCGCGGTAGAACGTATTCTGGAGTGCAAGTGATCGTTGGCGATACGATCACGCTTGAGGGGCTTGCGGTGGTGCCGGCGGGACCATGGTGGGTGGTGGTGGCGGCAGAAGGCCGAACTGTTGTCGTACCGATGATCGGCCAAGCACCATAAAGGTCGCAACGCCGATGGCTGTTCCCCATGGCATGCTCAAACACGTGATCGCCGCCGTGATCTGACACAGTGTATGGTTGCGTCGTTCACGCAGGTATTTGGCAGTGAGAAGCTGCAACGTGCCGAGCCCACCAACAAAGACAACCAGAACGGCACCAATGCCAATGAAGATCGTCGACATGAACTCGTCGGATCCGGAATTCGCATCGATCGAGCTCAAGAACGCCGACATGAAGAAGCCAAAGGCAACATAGAAGACACCGATAAGTCCGGTGAACAACGTCGTGCCACCCGCGATCAAGTAGCCGATGCGCAGCAGTCTGAGATGCTCGTTGTCAAGGGTGCTTTGTGTGCTCATTTACATATCCTCCTTCAGGTCTCCTTCAGGTCTCCTTCAGGTCTCCTTCAGGTCTCCTTCAGGTCTCCTTTAGGTCTCCTTCAGGTCTCCTTCAGGTCGCGTTATTCGTAACGTAATGCTTCTATCGGATCCAACCCCGCAGCCCGATATGCCGGATACAATCCAAAGCCGACACCGATGAGGGTGCAGGCGATAATGCTGAAGATGACGGCGAACCACGGCGGCTGGAAGGTGAGACCGGGCATGGTGGTCGCACGCACTAACGCAGCAGCACCCCACGAGATCAGGAGGCCGCCGACCATGCCGGTGAGGCCGCCGAGCTGACATAACGTGACACTTTCGATGAGGAACTGACGGACGATCCACCGACGCTTGGCACCGAGGGCTTTGCGGACACCGATCTCTCGCGTCCGCTCCTTGACGCTCACCAACATCATGTTCATGATGCCAATGCCGGCAGCAAGCAGAGCGCCGATGCCGCTGATCCATGCTACCACGACGATGGCGATGGTGAGGTTGCCGAACTGTCCGGAGAGCGCGTCGTTCGTGTCGATCTCGAAATCATTTTCTTGCCACGGCTTCACCCCGCGCAACGTGCGCATGATGCCCGTGGCTTCATCCATCGTTGCCGGAAGCGCATCGGCACTGACGGCCTTGACGGAGATGTCAACGCTCGTGTCCCAAAACATCACATAATATTTGGTGAACACACTCAGCGGGATCAAGACGCGGTTGTCCTGACTTTGTCCGAGCACGCCGCCCTTCTTCTCCAACACTCCAACGATCATGAACTCCTGGTTCTTGATCGTTATGGTGCGTCCGACCGGATCTGCCCCCTGAAAAAGGCCTTCTTCAAGGTCCGTTCCGATGATGGCGACGTTGGTACCGATCATCACTTCTTGTTCTGTAAAGGGGCGACCGGATTGTAGCGTGACGGCGTTGACCTCGAAGTACATGTGGTCGGCACCGATCACCGAGACGTCGGGATTGGTTGACTGTTCGCCGGCCTTGACGGTGTAGCCGCTGGCCGTGTTGCTGACGGTGATCAACGACGTAGTGGTCATGCTCTCACGCAACTCACGTGCGATCTCGGGCGTGATGTTTTTACGCTTGGCATACTTGCGCCAGTTTTGTCCGAACTGGATGTTCGGCGTACGCTGGATCAATAACGAGTGTTCGCCGAGGTCGACAAGCTGCGTGCTGACGGTTTGCTGCAGCGTGTTGGTGATGCCGCTAGATGCGATGATGGCAAAGACGCCGATGCCGATGCTCAATAGCGTGAGACTCGACCGAAGCTTGTTGGCTCGGACGGCATCAACGGCCATGGCAATGGATTCAGCGATATGCATGCGCTATTCAAATCGTAATGCTTCAACAGGGTCGAGTGCTGCAGCACGTCGTGCAGGAAGGAGTCCTGCCAACAAACCGACCACAACCGACACACTGATAGCGATCAATAACAAGTCGAAGGGGATGAAGGGGCTGACCACAGACATCCATTCAAATTCCAGCGGGCCCATGGCGATCCATCGTGCGGTACCGACGATCAACTGCGAGATCGGAAGCGCAATAACGGCGCCGGTGAGACATAACAACGCCGACTCGATGAGGAACTGAGACAAGATCGAAGAACGTCGCGCACCGATGGCTTTGCGTATGCCGATCTCTTTTGTGCGCTCAGTGACGGAGACGAACATGATGTTCATGATGCCGATCGATCCCACGATGAAGGCCAGCACAGTGAGACCAATGCCGACGAGCCAGATCACCAAACGGATGGTGCTCACCTGCGAATCAAAGGCCTGCATCTCATTCACCGAGAAGTCGTCTTCGTCATGCGGAGAGAGGTTGCGGATCTCGCGCATGTGGCCAACAGCTTCATCGCGTACGATGTTGAGCAAACGTTCATTGCCGGCCTTGATGGCTACACTAAAGCTGCGGTCGTAAAAGCCAAAAGCAGCGCGGAATGCACCGAGAGGAATGAAGACCTGATTGTCGATGAAGTCCATGAAGATGAAGCCGCGCTTCTCCACCACACCAATGATGCGGAAGGGAATACCGGCGATCTTGATGGAGCGTCCAACGGCGCCACCGTCAGGGAATAGCGTCTTGTGCACGCCGTAGCCGATCACCACCACGTTCTGTGTTTGGATGTCTTCGGCTTCGGCAAACCACCGTCCCTCCATACATGTGCCTGCCGGTGTTGCGCCGTATTCAAACGTCGTGCCTTGGATCGAACACATCACCGTCTTGTTGTCATACGCCACAGAGCCGCCCCACTTGCGAGCGAGAGGGATGACACTTTCGGCCGACTCCATGCGGGCCTTGAGCATCTCGGCTTGTTGCAGGGTGATGTTCTTGCGTGATTCGAGTTTGCGCCAGTTCTTGCCCCCTGACCATGACCATTTGTCGATGTAGAGCATGTCACGGCCGATGATACCGATGGTCTGTTCCCATACGGCATCGAGTCCCTTGATCGTCCATCCCATCACCACCACCAAGACAACGCCGACCACGACTCCCGACGTGGTCAGGATCGAGCGCATCACGTTGATGCGCAATGCATCCGTGGCGATGCGAAACGATTCACCGATCTCAGACAGTCGCATGGGCTTCGTTCGGTAGGTCGGATTCGATCAGACCATCGCGCAATCGCACGATGCGGTGTGCATGACGGGCAATGTCTTCTTCGTGCGTTACCAAGATCACCGTGTTGCCGGCCTGCCACAGCTCATTGAACAAGGCCATGATGTCCTGTCCGGTCTTGGAGTCAAGGTTGCCCGTGGGTTCGTCGGCAAGAATGATCGAGGGCGACGTGACCAGCGCACGGGCAATGGCCACACGCTGACGTTGTCCGCCGGAGAGTTCGTTGGGACGATGGTCCATTCGGTCAGCCAGGCCCACACGCGTAAGTGCCTGCTCTGCGCGGTCGTGTCGTTCGGTTGTGCTCACTCCGGCATAGACCAACGGAAGTTCCACGTTCTGCAGTGCCGTTGCTCGCGGCAACAAGTTGAAGGTCTGAAACACGAAGCCGATCTCGCGATTGCGGATCTCAGCAAGGTCGTCGTCGCTCATGTCCGACACACTATCGCCATTGAACAGGTACGTGCCCGCCGATGGCGTATCGAGACAGCCCAGCATGTTCATCAACGTACTCTTGCCGCTGCCGGAAGGGCCCATGATGGCGATGTATTCGTTACGCCCAATGGTCAACGACACATCACGTAGTGCGTGCACCTCTTCATGGCCCATCTCATAGACCTTTGAGATGTGGCGAATATCGATGATGGCATCCATGGCCGACTCGCTCATGGGTTCTGCCTCATCTTGTCGAACCGCTCCTTGCGTGCCTTCGGATCTTCGACGCTGATCTTGGATCCTTCCGACAACAACTTGCTCACGGCTTGATAGGGGGCGGTCACGACACGCTCACCCTTTTGCAGACCGGAGACGATCTCGATAAAACCCTGGTCGCTGATGCCAAGCTCTACGCCTCGGCTGCGCACCGTTGCGCCGTCCGTGGTCCACACCATGCTCTTCGGTCGGTTGCGTTTTGTGGCAGCTTCTTTCGACTTGTCCTTAACACGCCAGTCTTCTTCTTGCGACTGGCCGTTGGTTTCTTTGTTGACGGTGACGGCTTGGATCGGTACGGCCAATACATTTTCCTTCGTCTCGGTCTCGATGTCGACGCTAACGCTCATCCCCGGACGGAACCGTGAATCGATATCGATGAAGCGAATGCGCACTTGAAAGTTCACAACTTCTTCCTGCGTGCCGACTCCTGACGTTACGGGACTGTGGCTGATCTCATAAACGACGCCACGATAGGACTTTTCCGGAAGTGCGTCGACGCGTACACGGGCAGTGTCGCCGACGCTCAACAATGCAACGTCGTTCTCATCCACATCCACCCATGCATTCATGATGCTGAGGTCGGCAATGCGCATGATCTCCGTTCCCTGCATCTGTGCTGTGCCCACCACTTTCTCACCTTTTTCAACGGCGAGATAGGTGACCACGCCGCTCATCGGTGCCGTGATCGTGGTCCGCGATGCCGTTGCTTGTGTTTGTTTCAGGGCACCGGTCTGCCGATCAAGTTCGGCTTTTGCTTGCGAGTAACGCGCCGCTGCGCTCTCATAGGCGGCCTTCGCGCGGTCCATTTCTTCACGCGTGGCGTAGTCCTTCTTGTAGAGTTCGCTCACACGCTTCAGGTCGGCTTCTGAACGATCGCGCTCGGCCTTGGCGATATTGATCGCCATGCGACTGGATTCCACGCCGGCGCGGGTTTGTTCGAGCTGCGTCTCCAGAATGTCGGGCTGAATGCGCACAAGCAACTGTCCTGCCTGCACCGTATCGCCATCGCGCACGCCGAGGAAGATGATCTCGCCGCTGGCTTCCGAGGAGATCTTCACCATGAATTCCGGCTGGATCTTGCCGATGGCATTGACGGTCTGGACGATGGTGCGCGTGCCGACGGGTTCCACGCTCACAAAGACCGGTGGTTCTTTTTTGAAGACGGTCATCCACAGTGCCGCGCCGACGACGATGATGCCGAGGAGCAACAGCGTGATGATCAATCCACTACGTGATTTCTTTTTCTTGGCCATGGTCAAGGCTCTCTGAACATTCCGGTGGCAAATTCAACATAGGTGCGTGCATCAAGGTAGGCGTAGACGGCCGTGACGCGATTGATCCGCGCCGTGATGAGCTGGTAGTTCGCTTGTTGGACCTCGACCAATTGCGCGCCCCCTACATTGAAGCGTTCTTGCATGGCGTCGAAGTTGGTCACGGCAGACTTCAAAGCACGCTCCGTGATGTCGAGTCCCTTTTCTGACGCTTGAAGTTGCAGATAGGCGCGCCGGACATTCTGCGAGATCTGCTGCACAAGGCGGTCGATGTCGAGTTGGCTCCGCATGTGATTGTACTTCGCATTCTCGATGTTGAGGTTCGTATTGAACTGGTCGAACAACGGAACGCGGAAGTTGAGGCCTACATACCATTGACCTTGACGGTCGAAGTTCTCGAACTCGAAGTTGCGCCACACGTAGCCGCCATTGGCTGTGAGCGTTGGCCAGTAGCCGGCCGATGCTTGCGTGATGGTAGCAGCCGCAGCTTCTTCACGATCGCGGAGGGCCTTGATGTCGGGGCGCGAGTCCATCGCTCGCTGCACCGATGCCGATTCGTTGCCGATGGTCTTGCGGAAGTCTTCGATCTGCTGGCTTGTGGCTTCGCTAGGCATCACGGTGTTGTCGAATTCCGATGGCTGTGTCGGATCCACACACATCAACGTCAGCAGGTTCACCTTTGCCAGATCGTGGTCATTCTCGGCCTGGACGACGGCCGTCTCTTGATTAGCGACCTCTGTCTCCTGCGACAGTAGTTGTGTGATCGGGGCACGTCCGTTGTCGTACAATGCCTTGACGCGATCATACGTGATCCTGCTCAGTGCCAGTGCCTCTTTACGCGCCCGCACAACTTGTTCGGTACGAAGCACTTCGATGTACTGCCGCGTCACATTGAACGCTACCAACATCCGTTGGTATTGAATGTCCTTTTCAGCGGCATCAACGTTCGACTTCGCGGCATCATAGCTTGCTTCACGACGAAATCCATTGAACAACGTCCACTGCAGCGTGCCATTCATCGAATAGGTATTGGGAAGGGGCTCACCACGGATCGGAACGCCGTTCACGATCGAGATCTGTTCGTTGAGGTTGGTCAGCTGACGCGAATACGTCATGCCGAAGTCGGCGCCGGGTAGGTATTGTCCGAAGGCCTGCGTGAGCGAAGCAGCCGCAGCTCGTGAGTTCGCGTAGGACTGACGCAGATCGAAGTTGCGTTCAAGAGCGGTCTTGATACATTCCTTCAGGTCGTACCTGCCGCGACTTGCACCGGTCTGCGCCGAGGCAGTGGCGGACGCGACGACCAGAAGTGTGAGGAGGACGCGAAGAAGCATAAACATGGGCGAAGTTACGGTTATTGACGCACTCGCAGCCGTCGGGATGGGTCTGCCGAGCGGAGCTCAAGGAGCTGTGCATGACTTGACGTGTGATGCTTTCCTTTGAGCTCTTTCCCGTCGCGGTACTTGACAGCTAACGTGTTCTGCGACGTCGCATACAGGTGGTAAGGGATGTTGAGCTTGGCATCCATGGAGAGCTTACCGAATGAAGCGATCACGGCCTCGGTCTTCATGTTGATCTTGTCGGACGTCATGGTCAGTGACGCCAACGCCGTTTGTGTATACTGGATCTGTTTGAAGGACCTTCCCAAGGTGTCGGCAACGTCGAGCACGCGCCAGAGCGTTGTGTGGGCAAATGCCGGCTCCGGGACGCCGTTCTCTACGAGCAGTGTCGTGTCCTGCACCATCCAACTTTGATTCTGCCGTCCGCACGATTCGCCTAACGTTGGCAACAGTAGTGGCGCAAAGGCGCCGCCCGGAGCTAATGCTGCCTTCGTCGAATCATCAGGTCTCGTGGCATATCGGTTTCCGAGTGAGTCGATCACTACGTAGGCGGTACGTCCCACCCACGGTCCACCTTGTTTTGTGGACGAGTCCGATCCGATCGAGTGTTTTTCGATCGAACGACGCAGCGTGATCCGCAGATGATAGCGATGGTCGGGCGTGACGGAGTCGCAGATGATGGATACCAACTCCGTACGCAGTTTCATGAGCGCGGGTTGACCAACGAAGGTGATGCTGTCGTGAGCGTCGATGCTGTAGACGAGTGTATCGCCCCTTACCAGATCATACCGGAAGCAAATCGTGTCGGGTCCGAGGGGGAGTGTTTTGAAGCCGGATTCGACGGAGATCTGTGATTTGAGGGAATGGGGAATGAGGAATAGGCAATAGACCAGAAGAAGAAGGGCGAGAGGGTAGAGGGTAGAGGGTTGAGGCGATCGATGGCGAATCATCTTAAGGGTTCCGACGTTGGGTGAGGTCGAGCACGAGTTTGGTGACCACAGGGACGTTGAGGCGTTGTTCGCCGGTGATGTCCATCGTGATCTTGGTGTCCCAAACGGACGTTGACACGACAACGGCGCCGGTGGTGACATCGTGATACGACGTACCGCGTACGGAGCCGGTACCGTTGAGTTTCATCGACATGGTAGGATTGCTGAAGTCGCCCGATTGTTCGAGATCCGTAGAGGACAGGTCGATCTTCCAGCATTGGACGCCGAGGGTGTCAACGATGCCGCGATAGGTCATGTGCAAGGTGCCTCGGGTGATCACGCTGCCAAGGCCTTGAGGGGCGATTGTCGTGTCAACGAGGTCTGACTCCCAATGATCGCCGGGCGAGACATCGTGATTGGGGAAAGGTACGAGCAACCGATCGAAGATGCGTGTAGAGCGCAGCATCGACATGGTCTCAGCCGAGTGTTGATGGGTGGCTACGATCGATGACGACATTACCGAGCCGTTGGGTGACATCGTCAGGGTAAGGCGTAGGTCTTTGATCGCAAAGAGGTCCACGCTGGTGTCCTGCGCCATAAAGCCATCGGTGGTCTCAAGTCGAGTTCTGATCGAGCCGCGGTCATACGTGATGTCGAGCGTCGAGCGGTTCAGGACTGACTCGCGAACCTTGAGCGCAATGTCGAGTCCGGTACGAACGGTCGACACCATCGAACGATCCATCACCTTGATGACCTGTTCTGATGAGCTTACGGCATCGTACCGGAAACTAGAGGAGACGGGAAGTCGGTAGGTAAGACGGATCGCATCGTCCGGCCAAGGGCCTTCATGTGCCGTCGCAACTACAGTGGCAATCATGAATAGAAGGGCGATCCGACCGATCATAGAGTAGCAGCTTCTCGTTTCTTGGCACGCTGGCGCATCGTTGTGTCGAGGATCTTCTTGCGCAGACGGACGCTCACGGGTGTGACCTCCATCAGCTCGTCATCTTCAAGGAATTCGATCGACTGTTCCAACGACAACCGACGCGGCGTGTCGAGTTTTACGATACCATCGGAACCACTTGAACGCATGTTGGTCAAGTGTTTCGTCCGCGTTGCATTCACACTCAGATCGTCTTCGCGGGCATTCTCGCCGATGATCATTCCTTCGTACACGCTGGTGCCGGGTTCAATGAAGAGCACTCCACGTTCTTGGATCATCTCTAGTGCATAGGCCGTTGCCGGACCGGTCTCCATCGAGACCAGTGCACCACGCTGACGTCCGGCGATCGGACCCTTATACGCCGCATATTCGGCGAACGTATGATGGATCACGCCTTCACCGCGCGTCGACGTGAGGAACTCTGTTCTAAAGCCGATCAATCCGCGAGCGGGGACGTTGAACTCGGTGCGGACGCCGTCCGTACCCGGATTCATCGCCGTCATCTCACCTTTGCGTCGGCCAAGGATCTCGATCACGGTACCAACGTGTTCTTGTGGCACATCTACGGTCACATGTTCGATCGGCTCGAGCAGACTGCCGTCTTCGGTGCGCTTGAAGAGCACTTCCGGACGTGATACAGCGAACTCAAAACCTTCGCGACGCATCGTTTCGATGAGGATGGCCAACTGCAACTCACCGCGACCCGATACTTTGAACACATCCGGTGAGTCGGTGTCTTCCACACGCAACGAAACGTTGTTACGGAGCTCCTTGTACAGACGCTCACGCAGCTTCGGCGTGGTCACGAACTTTCCTTCTCGTCCTGCAAGGGGCGAGGTGTTCACCATGAAATACATGGCGATCGTCGGCTCTTCGATGTTCACGTACGACAGCGGTTCCGTCCGTGACGACTCGGCGATGGTCTCGCCGATGTAGACGTTCTCAAAACCGGACAGGGCGATGATATCGCCGGCACCTGCTGCTTCGGTCTCAACGCGGGCGATGCCTTCGAACACGTACATCTTGGTGATACGTGCCGTTTCGCGCGAACCGTCCGGCTTGATCAAGGCAACGTTGTCGCCCGTCTTGACCGTGCCTTCCAAGATGCGTCCCACGGCGATCCGGCCAACGAAGTCGGACCAATCCAGGGCGCTGATCACCATGCCGAATGGGGCTTCTTGATCGACGGAAGGGGGCGGGATGTGCTTCAAGATGCCTTCGAACAACGGATCCAATGTGGTGCTCGGGTCATCGAGCGTCTTCTTGGCGATTCCGTCGCGTCCGATCGCATAATAGACCGGGAAGTCGAGTTGTTCATAGCCGGCGCCCAGGGCGATGAAGAGCTCCAGGATCTCATCGTACACCTCCTGCGGGCGGGCGTCCTGACGGTCGATCTTGTTGATCACGACCATCGGCTCCAATCCAAGGTCAAGGGCCTTGCGAAGCACAAAGCGGGTCTGGGGGAGCGGTCCCTCTGCTGCGTCCACCAAGAGGATCACGCCGTCCACCATCGAGAGGATACGCTCTACTTCGCCACCGAAGTCGGAGTGGCCCGGCGTATCCACGATGTTGATCTTCGTGTCATGCCACCGTACGGCGGCATTCTTGGCCATGATGGTAATACCCCGTTCTTTTTCGAGGTCGTTGCTATCCATCACACGATCGGCAACCTGTTGGTTTTCGCGAAAGGTCCCACTCTGCTGAAGCATGTGGTCTACCAGGGTCGTCTTGCCGTGGTCGACGTGGGCAATGATGGCAATGTTGCGGATATCGGTACGTGGTGAGGCGGGCATTGGGATCCGTAAAAACTTGTGAGCCACAAAGTTACCGCTAAAATGTTATGTTCGCTGTATCTATTCAGTAACGATTCTCCCCATGGTTCTCCCTCAGGTTCTCCGCCTCGTTCTCCTAACAGTTCTCCTAACAGTTCTCCTAACAGGCTGCGGCTCCCTCACCACCATCGACGGCTCCTGGGCAAACCCTGAATACGCGCAGAAGCCCATGTCGAAGCTCGCCGTCTTCACCGTCGGGGCCAAGAACTTCATCAGCCAGGCGACCATTGAAGGGGCAGTGGTCAAACACCTCGAGGGACGCGGCATTGCAGCTACGGCGGCAACGTCGATGTTCAACCCGGCTGATTTTGATAACAACAATGACGGTAAGATCGACGATCCGAACTTCAAGCAAAAGGCCGCGCAAAAGCTTCAAGAGCTCGGCTTTGAAGGTGTGATCGTGGTGGCCATCAAGGATGTGAAGCAGGAAGAGCGATATGTGCCGGGCACGACGACCTATCAGCCGTATTCGGGATACTATAACAACGGTTGGTACGGTTACTGGTCAACCTCGTACGAACGCGTCGAAACCCCGGGCTACATGGCTACCGATGTCACGGCCTTTGCCGAAGCCAACCTCTATCATCTCGGAAACAACGCGCTGGCATGGGCTGCGCAGACAGAGACTTTTAATCCCACATCTTTGCAAGATGCTGCCGAGTCGTTCGCCGACGCGATCGTCCCGGCCATGGCCAAAGACGGAGTCATCAAGTAACCACTAACCACCAACCACCAACCATGAAGCTTCTTTCCTCTCTTCTTCTCTGCTCAGTTCTTCTCCTCGGCGGCTGCTCGTCGTACGACGTCTCCACCGACTATAACCCGCAAACAAACTTTCAGAGTTTTCGCACGTTCGCCGTCAAGCGCGATGCAAAGATCCCCGGTGATGTTTTGCAGGAGAATAACTTCACGCGTGACCGTGTGTATGCTGCTATCGAAAGTGCCATGATCGCTCGCGGCTTCACGATCGCTGACGAAGGTCAAGCCGATCTGATCATCCTCTCCTATGCCGGCGTCAAGGACAAGGTCAACCTCAGCAGCTACGGCTACAGCACCGGCCCGTATTGGGGCGGCCCGTATTATGGCGGTGCCTATTCCACCCAAACGGTCGTGACCCACTACAACGAAGGCACGCTGCATATCGACATCCTCGACACCAAGGAAAAAGCTCTCGTCTGGAAGGGCCAAGGCACGGGCGTCGTCGAAAAGTCGCGCTCTCCCAAAGAACGCGAAGAGATGGTGAACGAAGCCGTGGGTGAGATCCTGGCGGAGTTTCCCCCGCACTAACTGGGAACTGGGAACAGGGAACAGGGAACTGGGAACTGGGAACTGGGAACTGGGAACGAACCACTAACTATAGACCACAAACTACGGACCACGAAATGGAACATGCACCTGAAGTAAACGACACCCTCGCTACGCGCTTCTTGGGGATTGCGCTTGGTGTTGGACTGATGTTCACCTTTGTATCCATCGCCAGCGCGATGCACTGGCATCCCGTAGTTGGTGGGATCTTGACCGGTCTTAGCGGCGCGATCTTGGGTGCCATGGGCACGAGCGTGCACGGACGCAACACGGCCGCGATCTTGGGTTGGGCCGGCGGTGTGAACTTTATCCTTGGCCTGTTGATGTTCTTCGGACTCAACAAGGCCCTGCCGATCTAACGATGAAACACTGGCTGACTGTGATGGTCAGCGCTGTGGCGCTTGCGGTGGCCGGCTGCGTGAATCCCTTCGCGCCGGCCCTCGCCGATGTTGCGCCCGATGCTCCGATCCTTGGTGATCAACGCACCATCGAAGGGGTGTTTCAGAACTTTCGCTTCTCCTACGTCTTTCGCGACACGCTCACGTATGGTCGGTTGCTCGACCGCTCGTTCACCTTCGTCTATCGCGACTACGATAAGGGCGTTGACGTCACGTGGGGACGCGACGAAGATATCATCGCCACGAACGGCCTGTTCATGGCCGCACAACAACTCGACCTCGTATGGAATGATGTGGTCGTTGCTGACGGCGACAGTCTCGCCCAAAGTATCTCCCGCGGATTCAATCTTACCATCACGTTCTCTCCGAACGATGTGATCCGCGCCCAAGGCCGCGTCAACCTCCGCATCGAACGTCCATCAACCGAAACGGTGTGGAAGATCGTGCGGTGGCGAGATGAATCGAATTATTTCTAAGTAGGTCTTCGTGGGGGTCTTCGTGGGGGTCTACGTGAGGGCCTACGTGGTGGTTCGTAGATATTGCTGGATCACGTAGATGCAGGTATCTTCGATGTAGATGACGCCGGCCTCCTTGCACTTCTGTGCGCCTTCTCTACTCGTGATGCCTTCTTGCAACCAGATGCAATGCACGTCTCCATCGCGGTCACGGCGTGCGAGTGCTTCATCGATGATCGCATCTGTATCGGATGATGGACGAAAGACGTTGAGGATATCGATCTCGAATTCGACTTCGTGAATGCCCCCTACCACTTCAATACCGGCAATGGACGAAGGGGCTGAGGGGTTGATGCCGATGATGTTGTAACCCTTGTTGGAGAGCAGGACGGGAATGTCGTGCGCCGGTTTGCCGGGATATCGCGACATGCCAATAACGGCAAGGTTGATCGATGACTTCAGCGTTGTGATGGCGAGGTGTAGAGGATCGTGTACCATGATGATAGGGGGCGATCAGTTCGTAAGCTGGGCTTTCAATAACGACCACGTGGATTCTACCGTATCTGTTGGACGTTTCGCATCGGTCCAACGCGAGATGCTCCATTGTCCGCTTGGTTCGGGCGTGATGGCGAGCACCATGGTGCCGACAAGTGTTGTCGGAATGGTGGTGATGCCGTGGTCGACAACAAGTTCGTAGTCGGTGACGTAGACCGTGGAATCCGGCGAAGAAAAGGAGATGTTGGAGTTGACGAGTGTGAGCGTGGGACGCTCGTCGGCGTCAAGACGTGAGATCATCGACAAGAAGGCCTGACGTTCTTTCTGGACGGCCCAGCTTGCGAAGAGACTCTGATACCGTGCCCGTGCTTCGGCCGAAGGTTCGAAGCTATAGGGATAGGTACTGCGTGATGTCACATCCGACAAACACAGCATGAAGTTCTCGGTGTTCTTTTCCGAGACCGCCGCACGAAAGTTCTCGATCACGACCGACGGACTTGTCGGCGGCGTGAACGTGCCGCGGGAGCCGATAGGATCTTCCGGGGTGCGGGTGGCGCATCCAACGCTCAGCAGCCAAAGAAAGGGTGTAAGGATGAAAGGGTGCAAGGGTGCAAGGATGAGCGGGCGGATCATCGCGTTGTTTAGGGTTTGTGGGCGATGATGATGCAACGAGGGGAGGCAGCTTCTTCGAAGGAAGAGCCGTTGTAGTTGCCGAGGACGTGGTCGATGATGAAGCCGGTCGAGGTGAACATGGATTCAAGATCGGCGCGAGTGTAGAGTCGGACGCGTTCGGCATAGTCGCGTTCGTAAGAGCACGGCACGTTGATCGTAATGCGCTTGTGCACGAATCCGTCGGTGATGGATCGCTCTTGGATGATGGTCGCGCTCTCGACGAGCGACATCGTCTCGGCTTCGAGATGTGTGCGCACGTAGTGGGCGTTGAAGAAGTCCATCACGAACTGCCCGCCCCCTGACAGAGAAGCATAGATGGTATCGAGGACGCGTTGATCTTCTTCCGTGGTGTCGAAGTATCCGAAGGACGTAAAGAAATTCACAACGGCATCGAAGGGGGCGTCGGGGTACGGACCGCGCATATCGCCGACGGCATAATGGACGTTGGGATGCGGATAGATCTCGGAGGCACGTTCGATCAAGAAGCGTGAGGAGTCGATGCCCGTGACGCGGTAGCCCGCTTCGGCAAGGGCGAGGGCGTGACGTCCGTAGCCGCAGCACAGGTCAAGGACGCGTGCACCGACCGGAACGTTGGCGATGGTGCGGACAAGATCGATGGCTTCGCGCGCCTCTTCTTCGGTACGGTGGCGGTACAACTTCATGTACCACGGCGATTCGAACCAGCTTTCGTACCAGGTGCTCATACGGGGACGCGGCCTTCGAATGCGCGGGCGAGGGTGGCATCGTCGGCGAACTCGAGGTCGGCGCCGATCGGAATACCGCGGGCAATGCGGGTGACGGAGATGTTCAACGGTGCGACCATTTTGGCGATGTATTGGGTGGTCACTTCTCCTTCGACCGTTGGGTTGAGGGCAAGGATCACTTCGCGTACGTCGGCGTTGAGGCGAGCGATCAGCTCGCGCAGACGCAGGTCATCGGGGCCGATGCCGTCGAGTGGGCTTAGCGCTCCGTGCAAGACGTGGTAGAGTCCGCGGAAATCACCGGTCCGTTCAATGGCCATCACATCGGTCGGCTGTTCCACAACGCAGATCACGCCGCGGTCGCGTCGGTCCGACGCACACGTACCGCAGATGTCCCGATCGGTGAACGTATGGCAGACCGAACACTCGCGGACGTTCTTGCGCATGTCTATCATGGCCGACGCAAATCGGTCAACTTGTTCTTGCGGTTGACGCAGCAGGTGGAAGGCCAGCCGACGGGCCGTCTTCTTTCCGATCGTCGGCAGGGTGGCAAAAAGTTCTACGACCTGTTCGATGCTGTCCATAACGCGCAAAATACGCAGTCCGACGCACCACCTTTCCGTACTTTCGCAACAACGGCGCGGGTCGTTCGTTCTATGGCGCCGACATTATCCAGCCTTCAGATGAGGACATGACCATGGGGATCTTCTCCCGTATCTCAGATATCTTCAAAGCCAACGTGAACGAGGCGCTCGACGCCGCCGAGGATCCCGAAAAGATGCTCAAGCAAATGGTCTTGGAGATGGAAGAATCCGTCAACAAAGCCACGTTGGCCGTCGCCAACGCCATTGCGAACGAAAAAGGACTGCAGCGCAAGATCGAAAAAGAGAAAGCGCTCTCGGCTGACTGGCAGCAGAAGGCCATGCAGGCCCTGCAGGCCGGACGCGAAGACCTGGCCAAGGCCGCTCTGGAGAAGAAGGCCATCAGCGACCGTAATGCGGCCGACCTGATCCCGATCCATGAGCAGGCCGCCGCCACATCGGTCAAGATGCGCGAGCAACTCGACGGTCTCAAGCACAAGCTCGATGAAGCTCGCTCGCGTCAGAGCACCCTCATTGCCCGCTCACAGGCCGCCAAGGCCCAAAAGCAGATCGCCCAGTCGTTCTCCGGCGTGGGCAGCGATGCCTTCAGCAAGTTCGACAAGTACGAAGGCAAGATCGAAAAGCTCGAATCCGAAGCCGTCGCCTTTGAGCAGTTGGCCGGCGAGAACACCTCGCTCGACAAAGAATTCAAGCAACTTTCCACGAGCGCCAAGGTGGACACCGACCTCCTCGAGCTCAAGAAACAAATGGGCCTTCTTGGTGAAGGGGGCGAGCAGAAATGACCACAGATACCGCTATGAACGAGATCCAAGTTACTCTGCGTGACGTCCTCACGTCGCGATTCCCCGACCACATCGACTTCGGCGACGGCACCTATGCCATCCCGCACGGCTCGTCGAGTGTGAGCATTGTAGTGCGCCCGTACACCGAGACCGACAGCATCGTCGAGCTCACGGCCCAGATCGTCAGCGAAGCCACGATCTCCCAAGATCTTCTGCACTGGCTCCTCCGCAAGAACGCCGAGCTCCACTTCGGCTCCTTCGGTCTGTTGTTCGACGACACGATCATCTTCACCTACACGCTGCCGGGCAGCGTTGTCAACGCCTCAGCCCTCGAGGCCGCCATCACCTCTGTTGCCGTGATCGCCGATCATTATGACGACGAGATCTTGAAGATGGCCGGCGGCAAGCGGGTTGCGGACGCGTCAGTCTAACTTCGTTGTCTAGCTGCGCTGTTGAACTGCGTTGTCTAGCTGCGCTGTTGAACTTCGTTGTCTAGCTGCGCTGTTGAACTTCGTTGTCTAGCTGCGCTGTCGAACTTCGTTGTCTAGCTGCGCTGTCGAACTTCGTTGTCGAACTGCGTTGTCGAACTGCGTTGTCTGACTTCGGCGTCGCTGTGCCAGAGGTCGCTGTGCCAGAGGTCGCTGTGCCAGAGGTCGCTGTGCCAGAGGTCGCTGTGCCAGAGGTCGCTGTGCCAGAGGTCGCAGACCTAGCGCTTTACTGCGAGACGGATCGACCGATTCAAGAACCGGCCCTGCGGGGTGCTGTCGTCGAATTGCTTCGACGTTGTTGAGGTTTCCAGCTTGAACTTGTTGCCGGAGATGGAGCGGATGAACGACTTCGTGTTCTCGGCACGTTGCTCGGAGAGGATGCGGTTGCGTTCGGCAGAACCCAAGACGTCGGCGGAACCGACGATGGTGATGGTGTAGCCGTCGGGTACGCGTTGTGCAAGCTGACGCAACAGACCCTTCACGTCGTCAGTAAGCTCGGCACTGTTGTAGTCGAAACGCAATATGGCTTCGAACTCTTCGGTTTCGAGTTCGATCTGACGTCGGGGAAGCGTGGTGAGGTCGATGACGGTATCACGCTTGGCCATTGCACCGTCCGACTCGGCTTCCAACGTCAGCGTCGATGCGGTCTGCTCTGTCTCGACGCCCTGCTCGATGGGGATGACGATGGTGCCTGCTCGCCCCTTGATCAAGGTGTCTGTGTTGCCGGCCTTCACACGGATACCTTGTGTGACAACGCCGGGATCTCCGCCCAGTCGCGAGGTCTGGGCCGTGACGGAACCGCGCAGTTCGGCGAACTTCTCGGCCGATACCCATTCTTGCAAGGGGGCGTTGTTGACAAGGATCTCGACGCGACGGTTCTCTTCACGTCCACCGGCGAAGTCGCTATTGGATGGCGTCTTTGGAAGGATGCGCGACCGCACGGTAATGCGTCGACTCTCCACGCCGAGATCGACGAGGACCTTCTTGACATTCTCAGCACGTTCGCGGGCAAGCGCATCACCGGCAGGTTCGGTGGATTCGCCCGACGTTGCACCTTCAAGCACGATGGTACCGTCGGGATTCTGCTCCATGATGCGGGCGATACGCGGCAACAACCACGCATGCGCTTCGACGGCGTCGGTACTGACAACGGAGCCATCGTCTGATCGACGATAGTTGAGTGGGATCGACGCACTCGCAGAATCAAAGAAGACCGAGTTGACGATCGGTGTTGTTGCGCGCAGTTGATTGCCGGTAACGACCTCGCCCACAAAAGCCGGGAACAAAATGCCCACACTCACCGGTGCAAAGGCGATCACCGGCGGTGGTGGCGGAGGAGGTGCTATGAAGGGTTGCGACGTGTCCTTCGTCTTGCCCGCCGAGAACCGGATGCCGATCTCGGCACGCACGGCATACATCTTCCACGGCGCATCGATCGTCACGTCGTTGAAGAACATGTCGAAGCTTACAGCCGGCACAAGATCGACCTTGTCCGACAGCGGAATGAACGACTCCACACCGGCCGACATACCGAACATGACCGAACTACGCGTTGTGAGCGGACCTTCCGCAACGGTTCGTTGCTGCGTCCGCTGTCCATCCACAATGAACGTTGCATCTGCCGGCGACGTGATCGTCTCCTGCTGGATGAATTCTGTGGTAAGGGGCAAGCACAACCGCGGTCCAACAATGACTCCTAACGTTCGGTGCCGCTGATCGCCAAGCAAGGCGATGCGCAGGTCGGGTTGCAGTTCAAGATAGGAGAGCGTCGCGTCCATCGTGACGTCGGTGTTTAGCGTGCTCACCGCACCTGTTGCCGAATCGCGAATGGGATATGAGGCCGTGTTCGAGAAGGAAGCTGATCGTCCGGCATAGCCAATGCCGATGCCCATGCCGATGTTCGAAGAGAAGGGGAAGTCGACGATGGCATTGATCACCGGATTGATGCCCGAGCCCGATCCGAGTTGTCCGCAGTCGATAATATCGCCCGATGATGAAAACGCCGCATCATGCAGCGAATACAACACGCCCCCTTGGAGTCGGAGGCCGAGGGATTCGGTGTAGACCTGGGCCTGTGCCACGTGCCATGTGCCACGTGCCACGTTCCAAGTGCCAAGTAGGATGGGTGAGATGACGCCAAGGAAGACGAGCGACGAGTAACGAGCAACGAGCGACGAGTAACGCATACGTAAAGTTAGAAACGAACTCTCAGGTTTAGGGCAGCATAATGAGATGATGACGGACCAACGCCGAGGGAGAGGTTGTCGTCAACATTGAAATCGTAGAGGTGGGCACCGACGTAGGCATCGACCGCGGCGAGGATGTAAGCGCCGAGGAAGATCACACCGGCAAGGTCGCGGTTGTTGCGGTAGACCTCGCGTTGGTCCAGCAAACGCTGCGTTACGGTCGGATCGGCACCTTGTGCCAGGGCCTGTTGATACAGGTCATCGGTGGTGTTGAAATCGGCGTTGTTCTTGAAGAACAGGTAGGCCGTAAATCCGCACGTACCGGTGAAGATGGGGATCTTCCAGTACTGCTCGTTATACCATTGCCCCAAGCCCGGCAGCGGCAGCGACAACAGCACAGCCGTCGTCGGATTCTTCGTCATCCCGGTGGTCACCACGGTCGAGTCTTGTGCAAAGGATGCAGAAGACATGAGGCAGAATGCACACACGCAGATCACCCAACGGGTCACCTGCAAGGTCTCCTGCAAGGTCTCCAGAAAGGTCGCCTGTAAGGTCGCCTGTAAGGTCACCTTTAGGTACAAGCGACAACCTCGATCTCAACTCGTGCATTCTTCGGCAGCCCCGCTACGGCGATAGCCGAGCGGGCCGGACGATGGTCGCCGAAGGCCTCGGCGTAGACGGCATTCATGGCGGCAAAGTCGTCCATCGTCCGCAAGAACACCGTCGACTTCACAACATTATTCAACGTCATACCTTGCGACGCCAGCAACGTCTTGATGTTCGACAACACCTGCGCCGTTTGCAACGTGATATCGTCTTCCACCATCGATCCGTCAGCGTGTAAGGCGATCTGTCCGCTCAAGAACACAAACGTGCCGGAAGCCACCACACCATGCGAATACGGACCAATGGCAGGGGCGGCGTTGGGGGAGATGAAGGGAGTAAGCATGTTCAATGTGAGAATGTGAGAATTTGAGAATGACTCAATGAATCAATGTTTCGGTTATTCGGCTATTCGGTTACTCGGTTACTCGGTTATTCGGTTATTCGGTTATTCGGTTGTTCTCCGAATCATATACACCTTCTCGCCGGGCCGAACATAGCCGTACCGTTCGCGTGCGAGGCGTTCGATCTCCAGGGTGTCGGTCTCAAGGCGTTTAATGTGTTGACGGAGAGAGTCTTCGGTGTGTTTGAGGACGTCGACTTGACGTTGGAGGTCTTCGCGATCGCCGTTTAGACGCCAGCGCGAGAGGAGGCCGTGGCTTGAGAAGAGCACGAACAAGGTGATCGCACCGGTGAAGACGGCGGTGATGATCAGACGCTTGCGCGTCATCACTTGCTTCTGCAGCGCCACTGTTGGTTTGCGGACCATAGACGAACTGCTTGCCCCTTACCAGTGGATGATGCGGCGGGCGATCTTGCCGTCTGACGAAGTGATCACCAGTAATGCTAGTCTGGTGGTCGTTGTGGTGGTCGTTGTGGTGGTCGTTGTGGTGGTAGGCGAGTCTGATCGGAACGACGTGAGTTGATTGCCGAGGAGATCGTAGATCGTTACCGTGAAGCCGTTGGTGAACGGGGTGGTGATCTCGAGGGAAGACGACGTGGTGCGGATGATCACGCCATCGCCTTCGGAGGATTCTTGGACGGAGGTGAAATCGTTGAGGTCGTAGTTGTAGATGCCCAAGGAATCTGTGGCGCTGGTGGAGCGATGATGGACGACGCTCCAGCCGTTGTCGATGATGAGCATCTTTGGAGTGATCGTTGCATTGGGATGGGGCAGGGGATAGGCCGTGGGGATCCATGCCGTGTCGCCGGTTTCCATACGGTACATCTGCAGATGGTTCGTGTCGTTGCGGACAATGGCCAGTAGACGTTGTGGATCGCCGGCAAGGGCGAGGACATTTTGGTTGGTGGCCTCGATCGGCCAGACGCCGACGGCTGACCAGGTCTTGGCGTTGAGATCGTATCGATAAACGCCGGAGCTTGAGGGGGCGAGCAGCTCACCGTTTCTGATCAAGAGTGTCGATGGAACGTCCGATGAGCCCGCAGCTTGTGGTGGAGTGGTGGTAGACCACGATGCACCATTATCGGTACTGATCTGCACACCGACGTTCGTGGCAGCGGCGATGAAGTCGTTCGTGACCTTGAGATCGATGATGTCGGATGCTGTGCCGACGGTGATCGAGTCGAAGCTGACGCCGCGGACGAAGATCTTGCCGCCGATGCCGGTCGTGCCGATATAGAATTGTTGTCCGTTGGCAGTGAGGCAGCTAGGTGTGCCCCCTCCCAACCATAGACTCTCGGAGAGGGACCAGACCGTTCCGTTCGAGGTAAAGTAGATGCGGGAGGAGTCGGTGCTTGCTACCTGCCAGATCGCGATGGACACGCCCGGAATGAAGTTGGCCATGGCGTGGACGTCCGTGCCGAGACTGGCGATGGTCTCCCACGTCCGACCATGATCGATCGAATAGGCCGTTCCCACGTCGCTGTAGCTATAGAGAATGTCGCTGATGATCTCCAGGCGCACATTGTCAGACGTGGTCGGAAACGCAAAGATCCACGGCCGTTGGGCTGAGGATCCGAGCGGGTAAAAGGCGAGAGTAAGGAGCAGAAGAAATATTGAGCGCATGGTCCAGGGTCGCACCGTCTGTTGGAAAGCGGCAATCTACGACCCAGCGACAAGACACGCGACTTAGCGGGTGATGACGAGCGGCGTTGTGGCGACGCCCTTGGCATCCTTCATGACGATGGTGTAGGCACCGGCGGATAGGGAGCGGATGTCGATCGTCGTACGATCCGTCATCGTTTCGGTGTAGACCGTCTGACCCGTCATGTCCACGATCGTAAGATCCACGACCGACGATGTATGCGCTGCCACGTTCACATGATCATAGGCAGGTAGGGGGCCGGCGGTAACGTTGAAGGTCGAGACCACATTCTCTTCTTCGATCGATGTCGGTGCATCATTGACGCCCTTGTAAAGACCAACAAAACCGACGTCATCACCGAAGTAATAAACGAACAGATTCTGGTCCATGACGGCGAAGTTGCGACGTGAGGCGAGGTTATGCGGGGGGAGGCCAGTCGACTCCATGGGCATCCACTTGCTGTCGGCCGCTGAGCGACGCATGACGCGCGATGTACCGTCGAACGTCTTGAACACTCCGAAGAGCACGCCGCCACGGGCTGTGAGTGCTGTTGGTTGGCCGACGAGGGAGGCGTAGACCGGCAGGCCTTCGTTGACCGGGTTCCACGAGCGAGAGTTGACGTCGAACGTGCAGGCGCCCAGGCGGCCGCCGGCCCA
This sequence comes from uncultured Hyphomicrobiales bacterium, assembly GCA_964467455.1. Classification (GTDB taxonomy): domain Bacteria; phylum Bacteroidota; class Ignavibacteria; order Kapaibacteriales; family Kapaibacteriaceae; genus OLB6. The sequence continues at coordinate 90,590 of CAYXQJ010000006.1, forward strand.
GATGGTGCCGCGGAAGGCCTCGACGTGGAAGATGCTGGAGCCGACCTCGACAGGTGCCATCGACTTGTGCCAGGTCTCTCCGGCATCCGAGCTCCACACGGTTCCTTCGGTACCACAAGCAACCCATATCGATTCCGTTGCGGCGAAGTCCAGAATGTCACCAACGTCTGAACTCACCATTTTCTCGTGCCACGTGCTGCCACCGTCCCAAGATGCCACAATGCTGCGCTTGTTCGAGATGGCGTAGAGACCGTACTCAAGCGTGCATACTTCTTCAAGATCGGCGTTTTGACGGAAACGGAAGGAGGAGATCAGCTTCCACGTCTTGCCTTGGTCTTCTGACCGGCGGACGGCGATCTCACCGTTGGCTGCGCCCTCACTAAAGGCAAAAAGGTGACCACCAACTTCGCGAACTTCGATCACTCCCTTGGGGAAGGAGTTCGACAATGACGTCCAAGACGTACCCTGATCACTTGAAAGGTAGACTGTTGATCGGTCAAAAAGGAACAATTGCTGACCCTTGGTCTCCAATCGCGCCGATCGTGAGAGAGAGATATCTGACACCTTCTCCCACCATTGACCGGCTCGTAGCGGTGACGCCAACAAAAAGACGGCTATCATAAGACCGACGTAGGATGCCATACCACACCTTAGATTTAGTGGTAGGCAATAGTACGTACGTAAATTTACGTACGCAAGTTAAATCTTTACGTAGTTGGGTCTTCGGGCCAGCTGTGCTTTGGATACCGTCCCCGCATCTCCTTCCGCACCTCCTGATATGAACCCTTCCAAAACCCGGCGAGGTCGCGGGTGACCTGGATCGGGCGTCGCGCCGGCGACAGCAATTCCACAGTCAACGGGACGGCCCCCCGACCCACCGTGGGCGTCACCGTTACCCCGAACATGTCCTGCAGTCGCACCGAGATCACCGGCCGCTCCGTGTCGGCATAATCGATCCGGACCGCCCTCCCCGACGGCGGCGTATACCACACCGGTGCCACGGTATCGAGGTCTTTCTGGGCGCTCCACTCCAGCCCCGACAGCAGCACGGCATGCATGTCCAACCCTCCAAGATCTGCAAGCTTCCGTTTCCCGATCAGGTAGGGGGCGAGCAGATCCACACTCAGATCGCCGCCTGTCTCGCCTCGTAGTGCCGCAGCAAAGCGCAGTCGGTCGCGCAGCTGTTCGGAGGCCGCCGTCCACGGCAGGTCACGTCCGCCGCGGTCGATCACCACCTGGGCGAAGATCTGCGCCAACCGCTCGGCATCGGCCTCGGTGTCCGGACGCTCGGAGAGCGTCAGCGCGCCGAGACGCTCGGCCTTGACGGCAACCAGCCGATCGGTTCGATCATCCCAATAGCCCTGACGTTCGGTCTTGATCTGCGCGCCGTAGACGTCCCGGATCATCGCCTCGGTGATCGGCACCGCCGAACTGATCCACGTCTCTTTTCCGCCGCCCAACTCTGCCACGGCCAGCCACTCTTGGCGTGCCAACGGGTCATGCTCTGCCAACTGCGCCGTCCGCCCGTTCCGCAGCAGATAGCGACTGCCGTCTTTCTTCCGCGCGATCCGGTCCGGATAGGCCAAGGCAATACACAAGGCGATCTCCTCCTGGCCGTGACTGCCCACATGGATCTCCGCCGTCCGTTGTGATGGGCGGTTCCGCTCCTCCAAATACGTCGCCACGTCCCGCGCCACCTCGTCGAGCCCTTTCACCCCTTCACCCTTCCACCCTTTCACCCCTTCACCCTTCCACCCTTGCACTCTTTCACCCTTCCACCCTTTCACCCTTTCCATCATGTGGGCCAACCGTGGATGCGTGCCTTTCCGTGCGATCGCCCGCCCGTGGTCGGTCAACAGGCCGTTCTCCGTCATCGCCTCAAGTTCGATCAGCAGCTCTTTCGCCTGGGCGATCGCCGCCGCCGGCGGGACGTCCAGCCAGGGCAGGTCGTGGATCGACGCGCCATAACTCGTCACGTCCATCAACAACGGCACCAGGTCGGCCGACAAGATCTCCGGCGTCCTCCGCGGCGGCAAGTTGGCATGCTGCGCCTCCGTCCACAGGCGGATGCACCATCCGGACGCCGTGCGCCCTGCCCGACCCCGCCGTTGTTCGGCGGCGTCCTGCGACACCGGCACGGTCACCAGCTGCGTCATCCCCGAGCGGACATCGAACCGCGGTTCGCGCGATAGCCCGCCGTCGATCACCGTCCGCACGCCATCGATCGTCACCGACGTCTCGGCCACGGCCGTGGAAAGAATGACGCGTCGTGCCTGCCCCCTTTCCGATGGACGCAACACACGGTCTTGTTGCTCGGGGGAGAGGTCGCCGTACAACGTCAATAACTCCACACCATCGGTTCCTCGGAAGCGTTGTTCAAGTGCATCCATCGTGCGTCGGATCTCGGCCTGTCCAGGCAAGAACACCAGCACATCACCTTCATGATCTCTGACCGCGTCCGATACAGCAGCCGTCACAAGGGTTGGTAGGGGGCGATCGGTTGCGCTGTTCAAGTAGATGGTCTCGACCGGGAAGCTGCGTCCTTCACTTTTCACCGTGGCAGCATTGGGCATCACGGATTGCAGGTCTAGGTTTGAGAGTGTGGCCGACATCACCATCACGCGCAGGTCGGGACGTTCCAACTCCTGCGTGAGCAGCGTCAACCCAAGGCCGACATCGGCATGGATGGATCGCTCATGAAACTCGTCGAAGATCACAAGCCCGTAGTCGCTCAACGAAGGGTCGGCCGTCAACATCCGCGTCAACACCCCCTCGGTCACCACTTCGATCACACTGTCCTTGCGGACGGTGGAGTCGCCGCGCACGCGGTAGCCTACGTGGAGCCCTTCGGGAGAACCTTCTCGCAGACTCCCTTGAAAACTTCCTCGAAGACTGACTTGTAAACGCCGGGCCGCCGCCTTGGCCGCGATCCTCCTCGGCTCCAGCATGATGATCTTTTTGCCGTTGAGCCAAGGCGCGCCGATGAAGGCCAACGGCACAACGGTCGTCTTACCGGCGCCGGGGGGTGCCTCAAGAATGCACTGCGTGTTCTCGTCAAGGGCCCTGACAAGATCCGGGATGATCGAATGGATCGGTAATTCGGAAGGGTTCACAAGTGAAATCGCAAAATACCGCTGATTATTAGGAAATCATTCGCAAAATACCGCTGAAATTTGCGATTTTAGTACATGAAGCAGATCGAGCGTCACATCTTGCCCAGACTCATCGAGCGCATGGATGACCAGCGGGCGATCATCGTGCTTGGTCCGAGGAGATCAGGCAAGACGACGTTATTGAACACGCTCATCAGCAAAACCGACCATCGCGTGCTTCAACTCAACGGTGATGAAGCGGATATTCGGCAGTTGTTCAAAGATGCAACTTCAACCCAACTCAAAAGTTTGATCGGTGCCCACACACTCGTCGTGATCGATGAGGCACAGCGCATCGAGAACATCGGACTTGCACTCAAACTCATCACAGACAACTTGACGAGTGTAAAAGTCATTGCGTCAGGTTCATCTTCCTTTGAACTCTCTAACCGGATCAAGGAACCGTTGACCGGAAGAAAGTGGGAGTTCCATCTGTTGCCGGTCTCCTACGCAGAACTGGTGGACGACCATGGGATGCTCACCGAACAACGTCTGCTTGCAGAACGATTGATCTTTGGATCGTATCCGGAAGTCGTGCGATCCGGAAGAACACTCCGCGAATCGATCTTGCTTGAACTGGCAGATAGCTATCTGTTCCGAGATATCTTATCTCAGGGGGCGATCAGAAAACCGGATGCATTGGTTCGTCTAGTACAGGCACTAGCCCTTCAAGTTGGAAGTCAAGTTTCTCACCATGAATTGGGCCAACTGACAGGACTGGACAATCAGACCGTTGAAAAGTACATCACCGTCCTAGAGCAGGCATTCGTGGTGTTCAGACTGCACTCGCTGAGTAGAAATCATCGCAACGAGCTCAAGAAGAGTAGGAAGGTCTACTTCTACGACAACGGGATCCGGAATGCGATCCTGCGAAGATTCCAACCACTAGAGATCCGAGACGACATCGGCGCATTGTGGGAAAACTACTGCGTTAGCGAGCGTGTGAAACTCAACTTTAATCTGGGACGCTCACCCAACCGATACTTCTGGCGCACAACGCAGCAAGCCGAGATCGATTACGTGGAAGAGATCAGCGGATGGTTGCATGCTTTTGAGTTCAAGTGGAAACCGAACAAGCAGATGCGACCATCCGAAACATTCACACGCTCATACCCCCAGCATGAGTTTCAAAGTGTGACGCCAACGTCGTACCACGACTTCCTGACGAAACCACAGTAAACCACGCCGGACGTCGGACGCCGGACGCCGGACGTCTTACATATACTCTTCGATCGGCGGACACGAACACACAAACACACGATCGCCGTAGGCGTTGTCGATACGTCCGATGCTTGGCCAGAACTTCCGGTCGCGTACCCACGATAGCGGGTAGACCGCTTGTTGGCGCGTATACGCGTGCGACCATTCATCGGCCGTGGCAACGAGCTGCGTGTGCGGTGCATTCTTGAGGACGTTGTCCTTGGCATCGACAGCGCCGGTGCAGACCGCTTCGATCTCGGCACGAATGCTGAGAAGAGCTTCGCAGAAGCGATCAAGCTCGGCCTTGCTTTCCGATTCCGTCGGTTCGATCATGATCGTGCCCGGAACAGGGAAGCTGAGCGTCGGCGCGTGGAAGCCATAATCCATCAAGCGCTTCGCCACATCTTCGGCTTCGAGGCCGCCGCGCTGCTTGAATTCGCGCAGGTCGACGATCATTTCGTGAGCCACACGCCCCATATCACCTACATAAAGGATCTTGTAGTCCTTCTCAAGGCGGGCCTTGATGTAGTTGGCGTTCAAGATGGCCAGGCGCGTGGCTTGCGTAAGGCCTTCCGAACCCATCATGCGGATGTAGGTGTAGGAGATGAGGAGGATGGAGGCGGAGCCCCAGGGCGCAGCTGACACGGAGTGCGACCTTACAGGCGACCCTGCGGGCGACCTTTCAGGCGACCCTGCGGGAGACCCGTTGGGGGCGATGACGGGGTGCGATGGGAGGAATGGTTTGAGTTCTTCGGTGACGCCGATGGGGCCCATGCCGGGGCCGCCGCCGCCGTGGGGGATGCAGAACGTTTTGTGCAGGTTCAGGTGGCAGACATCGGCGCCGATGGCGCGCGGGCTGGTGAGGCCGACCTGGGCGTTCATGTTGGCACCGTCCATGTAGACCTTGCCGCCATGCTGATGCACGATGCTGCAGATCTCCTTGATGGCCTTCTCGAACACGCCGTGTGTACTTGGATAGGTGACCATCAAACACGAGATGTTGGCGCTGTGTTCTTCGGCCTTGGCGCGCAGGTCGTTCACATCGATGTGGCCTTCCGGCGTGGCAGCAACGACAACGACCTTCATGCCGGCCATGACGGCCGAGGCAGGGTTGGTGCCGTGTGCACTTGATGGGATGAGGGCGACATTACGATGCCCCTCGCCCCTTGAGAGATGATAATCTCTGATGGCCAACAGACCGGCATATTCACCTTGAGCGCCGGCGTTTGGCTGCAGCGACATGGCATCAAAGCCGGTGATCTCACACAACCATGCTTCGAGCTCCGAGAAGATCTGAGCGTAGCCCTGAGCTTGCGAGACGGGAGCGAACGGATGCAGACGGTTGAACTTGGCCCACGTGATCGGGATCATCTCCGTGGTGGCGTTGAGCTTCATCGTGCATGATCCCAACGGGATCATGGAGTGGGCGAGAGAGAGGTCTTTGTTCTCGAGTCGCTTCATGTACCGCAGCATTTCATGTTCGCTGTGATACATGTTGAAGACAGGATGCGTAAGGTAGGTGCTGCGTCGACGTGATGCGTCCGCCACCGGAGAGCGTGCTTCACGAACGAGTGCTTCGATCTCCGGAGCAACGTTGCCGGTGACCATGGCAAAGAGATTCAGGATCGCTTGGGCATCCTTGAGCGTTGTGCACTCATCGACGGAGATGCCTACACTGCCATCGTTGTTGTAGCGGAAGTTGATGAGTTGCGCTTCGGCCGCAGTGCGAAGACCTGTTGGTGCGGAAGAGACGGTGATCGTATCGAACCACTGTTCGTTGGCAATGGTCAGCCCCATGTTTCGAAGTCCGCTAGCCACTGCACCCGTGATCGTATGAATGCGTTCAGCGATGCTGCGGAGTCCGTGCGGGCCATGATAGACGGCATACATCGCCGCCACGTTCGCCAACAATGCTTGAGCGGTGCAGATGTTGCTCGTGGCTTTATCGCGACGAATATGTTGCTCGCGTGTCTGCAGTGCCATGCGAAGAGCTTGGTTGCCTTGGGCATCGATGCTGACGCCGATGATGCGTCCGGGCATCATGCGCTTATACTGTTCCTTCGTCGACATGAAGGCAGCGTGCGGACCACCGTATCCCAGCGGAACACCAAAACGTTGTGCGGAACCAACGGCAATGTCGGCACCCCACTCACCCGGAGGCGTCAACAACGTAAGTGCCATCAGGTCCGTACCGGCACACACCATCACGCCCGCAGCGTGGGCTTTCTCGGTGAACGACGCATAGTCGCGCACATCACCGTCGCCGGCAGGATACTGGATGTAGGCACCGAAGATGGTTCCGTCGAACTCAACGTCACGGAAGTCGCCGACCTTGATCTCAATGCCAAGGGGCTCTGCACGCGTGAGCAACACGTCCAGTGTTTGCGGGAAGACATTCTTGTCAACAAACAGCGTTTCGGCCTGTTTCACCTGCGCCGACTTCGCCGCATACATCAAGTGCATCGCTTCGGCCGCCGCTGTTGCCTCGTCAAGCAACGAAGCGTTGGCGATCTCCAGACCGGTGAGGTCGATCACCATCGTCTGGAAGTTCAACAACGACTCCAAGCGTCCTTGCGAGATCTCGGCTTGATACGGCGTGTACTGTGTATACCAACCCGGGTTCTCAACGACGTTGCGCAAGATCACCGGCGGCGTGAACGTATCATAATATCCCATGCCGATGTAGGACTTTGCCACCACATTCTTGTCGGCAATGCGGCCCAGATCTTCCAACATCTCTTCCTCGGTAAGGGGCGAGGGGAGATCCAACGCCTTCGGAAGACGAATGTCGTCCGGGATCGTCTGGAAGATCAACTCGTCCAACGACGAAGCACCGACGGCGCTGAGCATCGCATCGATATCGGACGGAGTGGCGGAATTGTGGCGGCGGTGGAATTCGTCTTTGTACAACATGTTAGTGTGCTAGTATGCTAGTGTGCTAGTATGCTAATGTGCTGGTATGCTAATGTGTTGATCGAACAGCAACAAAGTTAAGGAGAATGTGGGTTCCTTTGGGGGTGGGGAGCGGGGGAGTGGCGGGAGTTGGGTAAGTTCAGATAAATCAAGGGGCAGAGGGCTGCATGGAGACTGGTGGGACGTCGTTCGAGAACTTGAAAGAGAGGATCGAAACGGCCATGGCGACGAACGACGCCGCGGCGATCCTGTCGGCGGCTGTGGCCATGACGGCGCTGAATACCGACGATGCCCTTGCCTTCAGTTCGCGAGCAAAGGGGTATGCCCTCCGCTTGACACACTTTCGGACCTCCGCTTTGCCAATCCCGAGTTGCAAGCCAACGCACTGTTGCTGCGTGGGCATCTCGATCTCGCCGACAGTAAACTCGAAGAAGCTACTAACGCCTATCAAGCGGCACTTGACGTTTTCGAGAACACCGGGAATAGGTCGGAACAGGCGAAGGTGCATACGTTCCTTCGCGATACGGCGCAGAAACGCAACAACTTTGCCGACTACATCCAACACAACGGGGCACATGCACGCATCACGGAAGAGATCCACGGTCAAGATGTCATTCGTCGATCCGCAAAAGCCGTCGCTGAACGCGAATTCCGTCTTGAACGCGAACAACACGAGAAACACAAAGCGCTTCTCTACAACACCATGCCCAAAGCCATCGCCGATCGCGTGTTAAGGGGCGAGCAGGTCAACGACTCCATTCCTCACGCCTGCGTGATGTTCATCGATCTGGTGGGCTTTACGACGATGTCATCGTCAATGTCTGCTCAAGATGTTGTCAGCGTACTCGAAGGCATCTTCACCACGTGCGACGAGATCTGCGCTCTATACGACATTATGAAGATCAAGACCATCGGTGATTCCTACATGGCAGCTGCGTTCGGAGAACAACCGAATAGCCGAATAACCGAACAACCGAATAGTGCTGTCGTACGAATAACGCTTGCAGCTCGGGAGATCATGTCGACGATACAGAACAGCGACGAGCCTCTGCAAGCGCGTATCGGTCTTCATTGTGGTCCGGTCCAAGCCGGCATCATCGGCACCGAACGTATGCAGTACGACGTGTGGGGCGACACCGTGAACGTTGCCTCACGTATGGAAAGCACCGGCGAACCCGGACGTATCCACGTCAGCGAACGATTTATGCAGACACTCTTGGAGGAAGCATTCCCCATTCCCGATTCCCCATTCCCCAAACGGGTAGTGGAGATCAAAGGCAAAGGCCGCCTCACGACTTACTTCCTGGACGTGAAAGCATGACGTCTCCTCTTCGCGATGTCGCCGCCGTCTTCCTTCGTCTCGGCATCCTTGGCTTTGGTGGTCCTGCCGCTCACATCGCTATGATCATCGCTGGTCTCCCAACAACGCACACGCCTCAATGTCGCAGAGCCCCTTACCGTTGCCGGCATTTTCTGGCTCTTCCTGAAAGTTGGTAGTGTCTTGGCCACCATCGGCATCTTCTTGCCGTCATTCGTCTTCGTCGCTGCGCTCAACCCACTCGTGCGACGCTTGCGCACATCACCCATCATGAGTGCGTTCCTGGATGCTGTGAACGTCGCATCCGTCGTTCTCATCCTCTACGTCTGTTACCTCATTGGCGTCGATGCCCTCGTCGACTGGCGCACCACCATCATCGCCATCGCCAGTCTTGTCACACTGGTGTACTTCCGCAATCTCAACAGCGCCCTCTTGATCCTCTTCGGCGCAATTGCGGGCTATCTACTCTACTAACACAAACTCCATGATCGCCTCGCTATACAGCGAACACGTCAGCGAAGCAGTGTGATAGGGTTCAACAACAAAGTTCTCAGAACTGATGGTGAGACGATACCGTTTGTTCGACTGAAGCTTCGCAAGAGCGGAAGACGTCAATTCCAACAAACCGTCATTGTCTTGCAGAAGTCTGACGGTAGTTGTGTCGATGTGCGGAAAAGTTGATTCAATCCATACGCCTAATGCAGTCGAACTCATTCCGGTGTGAGCGATCACCGCACCCGATCTTGCCGAGATCGTATCTCCGTTCCTCACATCGAGAAAGTGTAGCACGGACGGCAACTGAAATTCATGATCATAGTCCGACCCAAGAAATCGCCCGAACGTCCAACGCACAACATACGGTGAATCCGGCACTGGCAGCATGCTCAATGAGAAGTTACCCTCGCTCAACTCAGGCAACCTCATTCGGTTGACCTGTACACTGTCGGGCGATTCGAAGCCATCGTCGCCATAGAAATACGCATTGGCTAAAGAACTTACATCAGCACTCTGCGTACCGTATTCGAGTCTTGACGTGACGATATACTCAAGATGCACCGCTGGCTCATCCTCTGGTCCACCGGAATCTGAACACGATGCCAAGGCCAACGCCACGCCCATCAACAGACTTAGATGTCGCATATTTCGATGTCCCTGACTTCAACGTCGCCGTGCTAGCTGTCGCCGTGCTAGCTGTCGCCGTGCTAGCTGTCGCCGTGCTAGCTGTCGCCGTGATAGCTGTCGCCGTGCTTAGTGGCTACGGTCCCGATACTGGCAACACTCCGGCAAACTCTTATACGCCTCGTCGCTTCCCTTCTTGTCATCAACATCATAGCCGGCGGAGAGGATGGCCTTGACGATCGCTTCTTTATTCGTCTTGGTGTCGTCAAACTTTGCCGTGAAGATCTTGGTCTTCTTGTCCCACGTTGCATCCTCAACACCGCCCACGGACTCGGCGGCTTTGACGATCTTCTTTTTACACGAGCCGCAGTTGCCGGCAACCTTCATACTGACCGACTGTTCGGCTGCAATGAGTGTGAAGGGAATCAGAAGGGCGAATAGAACGGCAATTGCACGCATGTGACACTCTTAACTTAATGAGCTTACAATAGAGCGGGCAGAAACGAGTTACCACACGCTTAATTGTTTCTACCGAAATTTGTGACATGAAATTACGAACCATCTTGATACTCGTCGTCGTGGTCGCCGCCGCAGGCCTCGCCGTCTACCTCCTCTCACCCTCTCACCCTTCCAACCTTGCACCCTCGACTTCACGCTCTCAACCTTCCACCCTTGCACCCTCGACGTCACCCTCTCCTCGTGCAGTTGGCGTGCGTGCCATGGTGGTCAGCCCCGCGGTCTTTGAAGAGAAGGTGACGCTCACAGGTAGCATCATCAGCAACGAGGCCGTGGAGATCCGTCCGGAGATCGGCGGACGTGTGATCAGCGTGAACTTCAAGGAAGGACAGCGCGTGACAAAAGGACAACTGCTGGTGAAGTTGTTCGATGCTGATCTGCAGGCACAGATGAAAAAGGTGGAGCAACAGGTGAAGTTGGATGAAGATCGGGTCCGACGTCTGAAGCAGATCCGCAGCGTCGACGGTGTCTCGGTGGAAGATCTCGAAACGGCCGAAGCCACACTCGAAATGCACAAGGCCGAGATCGAGATGATCAAAGCCCAGATCGCAAAGACCGCAATGCTCGCCCCCTTCAATGGAACGATCGGACTGAGGAATATCTCAGTGGGTGCTGTGGTGTCGACGTCGACCGTGGTGACGATGCTCAAAGATGATTCACAGTTGAAACTTGAATGCACGGTACCTGAGAAGTATGCAACGGCCATCTCGCCGGGTACGAAGATCTCGTTTACGGTAAGGGGCGGGCAGTCCACAGAAGCATATACGGCAACGGTCTATGCCACCGATCCTGAACTGGATGCGCGATCGCGGACGTTGCGGATCCGCGCACATGTCGCAACTGCAAAGCAGCTGCTGCCAGGAATGTTCGCCGATGTGATGCTGAATCTGGGAACGACGAAAGATGCACTGCTGGTGCCGACGGAGTCGGTCGTGGTCGACGTCAAAGGCGCGAAGGTCTTCGTTGCCAACGGTGGACGTGCCCGCGAAGTGCGCGTGGAAACGGGTGCGCGAACGCAAGAGTCGGTGCGGATCTTGAGTGGGTTGACGAATGGTGACACGGTGCTGACAACAGGCATTCTGATCTTGAAGGACAACATGCCGGTGAAGGTGACGGTGGCACAATGAATCTTTCGATGATCAGTATCCGACGTCCGGTGCTTGCCATCGTGATGTCGACGATCCTTGTGTTGATGGGCATCGTTGGTGCGACGTTCCTTGGTGTGCGTCAGTTCCCGGATGTGGATCCGCCACAGATCACCGTCTCGACGACGTATCGTGGCGCCAGCGCCGACGTCGTAGAATCACAGATCACCGAACCGTTGGAGGAACAGATCAACGGTATTGCCGGCATCAAGTCGCTGACGTCACAGAGTGCATATGGGCGCAGCACGATCACGGTGGACTTTACACTTGGTGCAGATCTTGAGACGGCAGCGAATGATGTGCGCGACCGAGTGGAGATCGCCAAACGAAACCTTCCTGCCGATGTCGATCCGCCGCAAGTGTCGAAGGCCAACGCGAACTCATCGCCCGTCATCATCATGTCGGTGACGTCAACAAAGCGATCGTTGGAAGATGTGAGTGACTATGCATCGACGCAGCTCAAGGAGCGACTGCAGACGATCGCCGGTGTTGGCGAAGTACGCATCTGGGGCGAGCGAAAGCCGGCAATGCGGATCACCATGTTCCCGGATCGGCTTGCAGCGTACGGCCTGAGCACGTCGGATGTAGGAGCGGCCTTGCAGCGTGAGAACGTTGAACTTCCAACCGGTCGCGTTGAAGGAATGAGCACGGAGCTGACGTTGCGCACGCAGGGTCGACTTCGCAGTGTGCAGGAATTCGAAGACGTGATCTTGCGCGCCGACGAACGCACGGTCGTTCGTCTCGCCGATGTCGCACGTGTCGCGATCGGTTCCGAGAACGATCGAACGATCCTCAAACTGAACGGTCTACCGATGGTGGCGTTGGCGGCATCTCCACAGCCGGGCGCGAACCAGGTCGAGATCGCCGAAGAGTTTCGTCGTCGTGTTGAAAAGCTCAAAGCTCAGGTCCCGCCGGACTACTCACTCGAGATCCGCTACGATGTCTCCCGGCAGATCCGCGGTGCGATCGAAGAAGTGGTCGAGACCCTGTTGATCGCCTTTGGTCTGGTGATCCTGATCATTTTCATCTTCCTCCGTTCGTGGCGAGCTACCTTCATTCCGGTGATCGCGATCCCGGTTTCATTGGTAGCATCGTTCTTTGTGATGTGGGTGATGGACTTCTCCATCAACATTCTCACGTTGCTCGGCATTGTGTTGAGCACGGGTCTGGTCGTGGACGACGCCATCGTTGTGATGGAGAACATCTATAAGCGGATCGAAGATGGTGAAGATCCGCATGAAGCCGGTGACAAGGGATCATCGGAGATCTACTTTGCCATCATCTCGACGACCATCACCTTGACGGCAGTGTTCATCCCGATCATTTTCTTGCAGGGACTCACGGGACGCCTCTTCCGTGAGTTCGGCTTTGTGGTAGCCACGTCGATCGTGGTCTCCGCCTTCGTCTCGCTCACGCTGACGCCGATGATGAGTACGCGCATGTTGCGCAAGCATGACGAGGACTCGTGGCTGCAGCGGGTCACCGAACCGTTCTTTACGTGGTTGAATGCCGTCTATGCCAAAAGTGTTCGCGTTGCCGTTGATCATGCATGGATCGCCTTGGTGATGATGGTGGTGGCAGGTGGCATGATCTGGTTCTTGGGTACACAGTTGAAGTCCGAGCTCGCCCCCTTAGAAGACAAGAGTGCATTGTCCTTCAACATCGTCGCACCGGAAGGGTATACCTACGAGCGGATGGACGCATTTCTCGACACGTTCCGTCAGCAAGCGCAGACGATCGCTCCGGAAGCGGATGCGTTGTTGACGGTCACGTCGCCATCGTTCTTTGGCAGTGGCACGAATTCCGGTTTTGGTCGGATCTTCCTGCCGTATCCGGAGTATCGTCAGCGTTCGCAGATGGAGATCGCCGATGAGCTGACCAAGGCGATGCGGAAGGAGTCTGAGGCCTTTACGATCATACAGCAGGAGCCGACGATCTCATCGGGCATCGGACGTGCAGGATTGCCGGTACAGTTCGTTCTGCAGGCAGAAGATCTTTCTGACCTACGTCGCGTGATCCCGGTATTCCTCGAAAAGGCCAATGCCGATCCGACATTCTCCGTGGTCGACGTCAATCTCAAGTTCACGAAGCCCGAGTTGTCGGTGAACATCCGACGCGACCGTGCGCGTGAACTCGGCGTGAGTGCGATCGACATCGCCCAAGTGTTGCAAGCGGGTTTCTCTTCGCAACGATTCGGCTATTACGTCCAGAACAGTCGTCAATACGCCATCATCGGCGAGATCGATCGTTGGCATCGGATGACGCCACAGGAGATCCTGGCGTTGACGATCCGAACGTCCGATGGTTCGTTGGTGCAGTTGGCCGACTTAGTGACGATCGTTGAAGAGAGTAGTCCGCCGCAGTTGTATCACTACAACCGTTATGTGAGTGCCACGATCAGTGCCGGTCTTGCTCCGGGCAAGACGATCGGTGAAGGCATCGAAGCCATGGAAGCCATAGCGGCATCAACGCTGGATGAGAATATCACCACGGCATTGACCGGTCCGTCGCTTGATTATCGCGAGAGCTCTTCATCACTGTTGTTTGCCTTCGCACTGGCATTGTTGTTGGTCTACCTGATCCTTGCGGCTCAGTTCGAAAGTTTTGTCGACCCGCTCACGATCATGCTCACCGTGCCGTTGGCCTTGGCCGGTGCTGTTCTCTCGCTCTGGCTAACAGGCGATACGCTGAACATCTTTTCGCAGATCGGCGTCATCGTGCTGATCGGTATCGTCACGAAGAACGGTATCCTCATCGTCGAGTTCGCCAATCAATTACACGAACAAGGCAAGAGCTGGCACGATGCCGTGATCGAAGCAGCGTCGTTGCGCTTCCGTCCGATCCTCATGACCTCTGCAGCCACTATCCTTGGTGCACTGCCGATCGCCCTGTCCCTCGGTGCAGCATCAACCTCACGCGTTGGTATGGGTGTGGTGGTGGTAGGGGGCATGATCCTTTCCACGTTCTTGACCTTGATCGTAGTGCCGAGTTTGTACATCACGTTGAGTAAACTCAAACGCGTTCCTCGGAAGCCTCGGAATGACAAGGCTAATGTTTCTGTCGGTGCGATCGTGGTGATGCTCGGGCTTCTGGCCGGCAGCACCAGCGTATCTGCCGATACATTGACGTTGCAGGATGCGATCTCAACAGCATTGCGCAACAACTTCGATGTGCAGATCGCACGACAGGATTCGTTGATCGCGAAGAATATCGGCGATACGAAGATCACCGGCTTTCTTCCGACGTTGGATGTGAATGGCAATTACACCGATGGTTCTAACAACCTTTCGCAGACGTTGTCGAATGGCGGTGTGATCGAGCGTGATGGTGCAGGATATTCAAACTTGAATGCCAATGCTGCCTTGATATGGACGTTGTTCGACGGTCTGCAGATGTTCGCACAAGCCGATCGCGCGACGGCGCTCGAGAAAGAAGGTCTTGCACGCGTGCAGAGTCGGATGGCTTATCTGATCGCCGACGTCATCACCGCCTACAACGCCATCGTTGCAACGCAGAAGTTCCTTGTCACTGCCGACAGTGCGTTGGTGTTGGGCGAGCAGCGCTACACCATCGAAAAGTATCGCTACGATGTCGGCTCTGCCTCAGGTGTCGAACTAGCGCAAGCCGAGATCGACCGCAACAGTCAGCGCGCCTTGGTCATCCGCACGCGCACCGACCTCAACAACGCCAAGGCCGCGTTGAACACCTTGTTAGCGCGCGATCCCGCAACGGCCTTCGATGCAACGGCAGACCTCGCCATCCCGGCCATGCCGACGCGCGACGAGATCATCTCGTCCATCGACAAGACAAATCCCGACGTCCTTGCTGCCGAACACGCCATGGCCGCAGCATCGGCGCACGTTCGTGAAGCCACCTCGACCTTCATGCCCACCATTGCAGCGGTAGGGGGCTATCAGTTCACCCGCAACACCGCTGAGGCCGGCTTCTTGCTGGAGAACATCTCGAACGGATGGAATGTGGGACTCACGTTTCGATGGAATCTCTTCAACGGTCTTGCCGACCAACTCGAACGTGAACGTCGCACCGTCATCAACGAGCGCATGCGTTTGGACTACGATGCCATCCGCAACGACCTTATCGGCCTTGCCGACCGAACGCTGCGCAGCTATCAAGCCGCCGGCGAATTGTTGGACATCCAACGTGCATCGTACACTGCCGCCGAGCGAAATGCCCGCATCGCCTTAGAGAAACTACGAGTCGGGACCATCACGCCCCTTGAAGTCCGTCAAACCTTCCAAACCCTTCTAGAGGTCGGCGAAAACCTCGCCCGTTTGGAATACGACCAACGACTGGCCGCAACGGAGGTGCTGCGGATCGCGGGGAGGCTGGTCGCACCGTGACCTGAAGGAGACCTGAAGGGGACCTGAAGGAGACCTGAAGGAGACCTGAAGGCGACCTGAAGGAGACCTGAAGGAGACCTGAAGGCGACCTGAAGGCGACCTGAAGGAGACCTGAAGGCGACCTGAAGGGGAAGTGAAGGTGTTGAGGGTTTCTTGTAGGTTCGTAGGGACATATAGACAGAGGCAGCGTTATTCTCACGATACTTGATAGACCGTATCCGAGGCCGGAGTCTCGGGCTGTGCAGATCGCGACGGTGATCGGTGTGGGCGTATTCATAGCCGTGTTCTTGTTACTCTTCAAGCCGTTTGGGTTGCATGATGACTATCCTGGTCGCACCTCCATCATCATGGGCTATGGGGCGATCACATCGCTGGTGTTGGCGATCACGATGCTGTTGTTGCCGCTGGCCTTTGCATCGTGGTACGAAGAGCGACGATGGACGGTAGGCAAAGAACTCTTGACGTCCTCCTTGACCGTATTCATGATCGGTCTTGCCAATGCCATCTACACGGCCCAGATCTTCGATTGGCATCTCACCATGTCGTTGATCATCAACTTTCAGATCATCACCGTGATCGTTGGTGTGTTCCCGATGGCCTTTCTCGTGCTGCTACGATATCGTCAGCAGAGTGTGGTGTATGATCGCGGGGCACGCGGGTTGAATAACCGAATAACAGAACAACCGAATAACCGAATGTCATTCCGAGCCGAAGCGAGGAACGAACAACCGAATGCAGATTTGGGTAGCAACGAGAAGTCGAGCTCTCTAGCTGACCAGCTGACTAACCTATTAGCGATCGAGGCCGCTGACAACTACGTCACCGAATATTGGCACAGCCCCAAGGGAGTGCGGCAAAACCTCGTGCGGGTAACGATGAAGATGATCGAGGAGCGTCCTGATCTGCCCCCTACCATGATGCGGTGTCACCGGTCGTGGTTTGTGAATCTGGACCATGTTGAGAGGGTGTCGGGGAATGCGCAGGGATACCGGCTGCACCTGCCGCATGGGCTGGAGGTTCCGGTGGCCCGGACGCGGTCGGCGGAGCTGGAGCGCCGTTTGCCCCACCGTTCGCCCCTTCGCCCCAAATAGCTTGTCCATCGGGACTTAGCGCGCGTACGTTCGCAGCGTTGAACACAACGATGTTTCATGCGAACGAAGGAATCGGCATGGTTGGACTCATGATCGAAGCGCTGCGGATACCGCTGATGGTGGTGCATGTTGCCGCAGGAGTGGTGTGTTTGTTGGTGGGCACGTATCTCGCGATCGCGCGAAAGGGCACGCCGTTGCACCGTCAGCTGGGGCGTTTGTATTTCCGCGGCATGATGGTGATCTGTGGGACGGGCGTGGTGTTGGCGACGACGACCGGGAACGTTGTGTTACTGATGATCGCCGTCTTCAGCGGCTACATGGCTGTGGCGGGGTATCGGTCGCCGAAGATCCGTCGACAAGGTCGCCCGCGGTTGATCGACTACGTCGCGGCGGGGTTGATGCTTTCGCTAGGTGTTGCCATGCTCGCCTGGGGCGTGACGGTCGCCTCGGTGGTGCTGGTGGTGTTTGGTGGTATTGGCGTGGGGATGGCGGCGGGGGATCTGCGGCTGTTCCACCAACTCGGGATACATGTTTCCCGGCATCTTACTTCCCCGGCAATGTTCCCCGGCATCTTACTTCCCCGGCAACAACGGCAGCTTGATCGCCGGCATCACATCATGATGTCAAGCTCGTTGATCTCCATATGGACCGCGTTCTTGGTCAACAATGTCATGTTTGAGCCGGCGTGGATAGTGTGGATGTTGCCAACTGTTGTTGGAAGCGCAGCCATAACACATAGTCTTAGAAAGCGATTTGCATGAAATGCCGGGGAACTTACTTCCCCGGCAACATTCCCCGGCATCTTACTTCCCCGGCAAGGAGAGTGGGCAAGGAGAGGGATGGAGAGGGATTTAGTACGGGAAGAGGTCGTCCTTCGTCACCACCCGCACCCGCCCATACTTCTCCAGCGCCTTGAGGTCGATCTTCTCCTTCGAGCCCATCACCACGATCACCTTGCAGCGGTCTTTCACCGCCGTCCGGTAGAACTTCTGCAGGTCGTCCATCGTGAAGGCATCGAGCTGTTGATAGATGTAGGGGGCCTGTGGCGTCCGGATCTTGGTCTCGAAGGTGTTGAGGTAGGAGTAGAGGATTCGGATACCCTCCCAACGCTCGGTTTCAATGGATTGGCGGACCGACTCTCGGGCGTGTTCCAGCGTCGCCGGGATCACCGGCATGTCGTTGATCAACTCGCGCATGCCGTCAATGGCGTCTATGAGCTTGTCGGCCTGTGTACCGATCGTGGCTTGCACGAGATACGGATTAAGGGTATCCCACGGCGTCTGCACCCACGTGCTGGTGCTGTACGCCAAGGCCTTCGATTCACGCAGTGTCTGGAAGACGATCGAGCCCATGCCGCCGTCGAAGTAGTCGCCGAACATCCGCGTCGAGAGCATGAGCGTCGAGTCGAGGTGAGGGAGGGATCGACCGAACATGATGACCTCGGCCTGGACCATGTCTTGATCAAAGAAAATGACCTCGGCCGTGTCCAATGATCGATACTGGTACCGATCCCACGATGGCTCGGGCTGTAGTGTTGCCGGCGCACGATGGTACTTCCGTAGCACGGAGGCGGCGTCGCTTACTTGACGTGGACCGTAGTAGAGAACGCGATGTTCGACGTTCAGTAATCGACGCAGTCTGTCCATGAGATCCTTGGACGTCACAGCGTCCAGTTCGTCATTCGTTAACTCCTGCATCGTAGAGTTTCGCGTTCCATACTGCGCATACGGAAGTATGCCACGGTAGAGGATCGCGTACTTGTCGTTCAACATGTCGGCGCGACTCTTCTTGAGTCGCTCTTTCAGGGATCGCAGCGCATCTTCATCCGCTACACAGTCCGTGATCTGATGCCACAAAAGTTTCACACTCTCATCAAAGGTCTCGTCTAAGGTCACCAGAGAGATCGCCGTTGACATGCTGCTACTCCAACCGTTCAGCTCCATGCCTAGTCGATACTGCTCCCGTGCGATCTGTTCGACCGTCATCGTCTTTGTTGGCAAATACCGAAGGTAGGTCAAGGCCAGACCTAGGTACCGATCTCTCAACAAGCCGTCCTTGACGGAGATCGTCACCTCCGTTCGCTGGTCGATCTCATTCTTTGCGGCATAGATCGGAATGTCCTTGCGGATCGCATCCTTCGCTACATCTCTGTCGAAGTTGAGGAACTGCGGCGTGATGCGGCGTACCGGACGCGACATCAGTTGCTGTGCGAAGGCCGACATGGTATCGCGATTCAACGTCACCGGTGTGATCGGTGGCTTTTCTACCTGTACGAGATCCTCGCGTTCACCGGTGCGCTTGTAGACGACAACGTAGTTGTTGTTGTAATACGTGTTGGCAACCCTGATCACATCGGCCGGTGTGACCGATGCCATGCGGTCGATCGATCGCACATAGTCATCGTACGGCAGATTCAGCGAGATGGCTTCCATCATCCAATACGCGCGACCTTCCGCTTTGCGAAGCTGCTCCATCTCCTGCTTGCGCAGATCTCGAATGATCGCTTCGAAGAGTGTGGAATCGAATGCCCCCTTCTTGATCAATTCAACCTGTGAGAGAAACAGATCGCGAAGGTCCTCAAGGGATTGATCGGGATTTGGACGCGCAGTGACGTGTTGATAGCCGTAGTCCGCCATCGGACGTTGCGAGCACTGCATGCTCAAGACACGTTGCTTTTGTGTGATGTTGACGTCGATCAATCCCGTCTTGCCATTGGCAAGCAACATGTCCATCATCTTCAGCGCCGGCAGATCGGGATGATTCGCACCCGGCCATCGGAAGGCCAGCTCCATCCATTCTGCATCGGGTCCAAACACCGTCTTTTCGACAGGACTCTTGATAGGGGGCAGAGCATTCACCATCCACTTCGGTGCGGGCTTCGATGGCATGCTGCCAAGCGTACGTTCGATGATACGTGCGATCTCGTCGGGATCAACATCACCGGCAATGACCACGATCATGTTCTCGGGCTGGTAGTAGGCGTCGTAATACTCTCTGATCCGCTTCATCGACGGATTCTTGAGATGTTCGATGGTTCCCAACGTGCTTTGTGTGCCGTACGTATGTGTTGGGAATAGCGATGCCATCAACGTGTCGTTGGCCAGCGAATAGTCTTCATCCAACGAGCCGTTCTTCTCTTCATAGACGGCTTCGAGCTCCGTGTGGAAGAGGCGCAGTACCGGCTTGCGAAAACGTTCTGCCTCCAGCTCGTAATAGGCATCCAGTCGATTCGACGGCACGTTGTTGACATAAACCGTCACATCAGTCGATGTGAACGCATTGGTTCCTTGACATCCCAGCGCTTGGCAGACTTTGTCGTACTCATTGGGGATCGCCAACGTTGCGGCAACGCCGCTCACACTATCGATCTGACGATAGATCGCTGCTCGTTGTTCGCTATTCGTGGTCACACGGTACTGTTCATAGAGCTCTTCGATCTGGGCGATCATCGGAAGCTCTTTCGCTGGATCCAGAGTGCCGTACCGATCCGTACCCTTGAACACCATGTGCTCCAGGTAGTGGGCAAGCCCCGTTGCATCTGCCGGGTCGTTCTTACTCCCGGCCTTCACACAGATCAGACTCTGCACCCGCGGCTTGTCTTTCACCACACTCACCCACAACTGCAACCCATTCTTGAAGGTATATAGCCGCGCCTTCGCCGGATCACCCACCACTTGACGCTGCGCCACCGCAGAACCAAAGCCGAGAAAAATGAGAAGCAAGGGGAGAACACGACGTGTTCGAACAAGCAATGCACTCAACATCTGATATCTCCTGTGTAATTAGGGCTTCGACCAAGTCACGAAACTACAACGTCACGGTTCTAGATGTCGCGGTTCTAGGTGTCGCAGACCTTGAAGTCGCTGTGCTAGATGTCGCAGACCTAGCTGTCGCTGTGCTAGCTGTACTCATACCAATCGATCTTCCTCGTGCTATACATCAGCCCTGCCACGGCGGCGAACATGCCGATGGAGCCGATCATCAGCGAGTAGGTCTCGGCTTGAAGCAACGTGTAGATAAAGACGAAGAGAGCGCCCAACAAGCCCCCTACCAAGATGGCGTGTTTGTAGGTGCCGGTGACGAAGCGCATATAGATCGTGACGAGCACCGTGGTGAGCGCAGAGGAGATGAGGTAGGAGAGACTGAACTGCAGAAGCTCACTATAGGCGATGAGCATTAGATAGAAGACCAGCAAGGCAAGACCAACAAGCAGGTATTGCATGGCGTGGATGCGACGTTTGCTGATGACTTCGAGGATGAAGAAGAGTGCGAACGTGAGCAAAACGACCAGGATGACGTATTTGGTGGAGCGCTCGAGCTGGTGATAGAGGTCGACGGGATCGTTGAAGCTTACACCAAACGCAGACGCGGCGATGCGACCCGCAATGTCGCTATCAAAGACGAAGGCCTGACCGTACGAACGCGCAAAGTGCCCTGATCGCCAAACTGCCTCAAAACCATTGTTCGACGTGGAATGACGGTCCGGCAAGATCGATCCCTGGAAGCTTGGATGTGGCCAAGGTGAACGAATGATGCATGTGGTGTTCTTGCCAAGAGGAGCTACTTCAAGGGACTCGGACCCACGTAGCGAGATCTTGATCTCATGACGTCCGAGTTCACTACCCGGAGCGCTAGAGGGGTCTAGTCGAAACGACGCCGCGATCACCTGACCACCACTGACGACGGATGTTGCCGTGGAAGGATGCAATTCGTACATGTTGTCGTTCCAATTCACGTAGAGCGGTGTGGCGATCCCGCGTGTGTCGGTGAGACAATATTCGATGGTGACTTGGTCCCACATCACATTGGCGGTATCAACACCAAGACTCTTCAGGTCGGGCGCAACGAACGTGCCTTTCAGGGTTGCCGTACTCGAATACAGCAGAGCGGTATAGATCCCGCGATGCCGTTCATCGGTTTGGGCATCGATCTTGACATCCAACGTTGACGGCAGCACGATCACCTGTTGGGTCGTGCTGACACCTTGTACCAGCGTCGTCGTTCGCAGCGGAAGACGTAGGTATGGTCCCGCCACGACCTGCGGCCTGCCCCACGACTCACCGATCTCAGATGTGGCCTCTCGAAATCGTCCTTCACGCTCGGACACGAGTGACCCGATCAATCCGAGTCCAATGAGCATAACGGCGATCACCCCTACGATAAGGGCGATCTTGATAGCAAGCGGGTGGAGTTTCATCGTGGTCCGTGGTTGGTGGTCAGTGGTTGGTGGTAACGCCGCCTGTGAAGACTTATTTGAAATCCCCCTTAATTTCGCTGGTTCACTCAACCCTATACCCTCAACCCTAATACACTAGAGAACCATCCATGCGCATCGAACGCGACACCATGGGCGAGATCGAGGTACCGTCCACCGCCTATTACGGAGCCCAAACAGCACGTTCCCTCATCCACTTTGCCATCGGCGACGAGACGATGCCCAAAGAGGTCATCCAGGCCATGGCCATCCTGAAGAAGGCCGCGGCGCTGGTGAATGCCGACCTCAAGACGCTGCCGACAGAGAAGGCCGAGCTGATCGTAAAGGCCTGCGACGAAGTGATCGACGGTAAGCTGTTCGAGCACTTTCCCCTTCGCGTCTGGCAGACCGGCTCCGGCACCCAGACGAACATGAACGTCAACGAGGTGATCGCCAACCGTGCTATTGAAATTGCAGGGGGCGAGTTGGGCTCGAAAAAGCCCATTCACCCTAATGATGATGTGAACAAGGCCCAGTCGTCGAACGACACGTATCCAACGGCCATGCACATTGCCGCAGCCATTGCGGTGAACAAGGATCTGATCCCGGCCGTCACGACACTCCGCGATACGCTGGCAGCAAAGGCCGCGGAGTTCAAGGACATGATCAAGAGCGGTCGTACGCACCTGATGGATGCCACGCCGGTGACGCTCGGTCAAGAGTTCAGCGGATATGCCCAACAACTGACGAACGATCTGCGCCGCATCGAGCTCACGCTTGACGGTGTGTATGAGCTGGCGCTCGGCGGCACTGCCGTCGGCACCGGCCTCAACACGCATCCAGAGTTTGCTGTCCGTTCGGCAGCGAAGATCAGCGAGCTGACGGGCCTGCCCTTTGTGACTGCTCCGAACAAATTCGAAGCCCTGGCTGCCCACGATGCTTTGGTGTTCATGCACGGAGCGCTCAAGACGCTGGCTGCATCACTCATGAAGATCGCCAACGACGTGCGTTGGATGGCCTCCGGTCCGCGCTGCGGTCTTGGCGAGATCGCCATCCCCGAGAACGAGCCGGGATCATCGATCATGCCGGGCAAGGTGAATCCAACGCAGAGCGAGGCCATGACGATGGTGGCGGCACAAGTGTTCGGCAATGATGTTGCCGTGAACTTCGGCGGTGCCAGCGGCAACTTCGAACTCAACGTCTTCAAGCCCGTCATCATCTACAATGTGATGCAGAGCATCCGCCTGCTGTCGGATACCTGCGTGATGTTCAACGAACATTGTGCCGTGGGTATCGAAGCTAATGTGGACCGCCTCAACTACTACAACCAGAACACGTTGATGTTGGTCACGGCGCTCAATCCGCACATCGGCTACGACAATGCCGCGGCCATCGCAAAGAATGCGCACAAGAAAGGCATCACGCTGAAAGAGTCGGCGATCTCACTGGGCCACCTCACCGATGAGCAATTCAACGAGTGGGTGCGTCCGGAAGACATGCTCGGACCACACACGTGATCGTTGAAGACAACGTCGATCTCGCCCCCTACACGACCTTTGGGATCCATCGGACGTGTGCGCATGTGTTGACGGTAGCGTCCGTGAGTGAGCTTGCGCAAGCGCTAACGGTCTTCCCGCATGGAAGGATCTTGGGTGGCGGATCGAACATTCTTCTTACGCAGGACCTTCATACCCCGGTGATCCGTATCGATCTCCGGGGTATCATGCCAATGGACAACGGCCTGGTGCAGGTTGCGGCGGGGGAGCGGTGGCACGACCTTGTGACGTGGTGTGTACGTCACGACCTTGGCGGATTGGAGAACCTTGCGTTGATCCCTGGAACGGTCGGTGCAGCTCCCATGCAGAACATCGGTGCCTACGGAGTAGAACAAGAGCGGTGTTTCGTGGAGTTGCAGGCAATGCATCGCACCACGCAAGAGATCCATACGTTCGATCGTGCCGCGTGTGAATTCGGCTATCGTGAGAGTGTCTTCAAAGGCCGCTTGAAAGATCAGTATGTGATCGTCAATGTCACGTACCGGTTGTCGGTGCCGCCGCATCGCATCAACGCCACGTACAAAGACCTGATGCAGTCCGGCGAGTTGCAGTCGATCAAGGATGTCTACGACGAGGTGATCAAGATCCGCAGTGCAAAACTTCCCGACCCAACGGTGATCGGCAATGCAGGATCGTTCTTCAAGAACCCGGTCGTTGATGCTGATAAGGCCGCGGCGATCTCATCACAGTATGAGAACGTCCCCACCTATCCACAGGCCGATGGTACCGTCAAGCTAGCCGCTGCCTGGTTGATCGATCAATGTGGATGGAAAGGTTTTCGGGAGGGGGCGATCGGTGTCCATGATCGTCAGGCCCTTGTCTTGGTCAATCACGGCGGTGCGACCGGAACGGATATCCTCGAGCTGAGTAGGCGCATTCAGTCATCCGTCCGCGATCGCTTCGCCGTAGACCTTATACCGGAAGTGAATGTCTGGTAGCATCGCCCTGACTGTGTTGCTGGTGGCGACCAAGGGGCGGGTACGACGCACCGGACAGGTGGTCACGGAGATGTTGAAGCCCGATTGATCTGGATCACACGCCCCGCCGACAACTCGACGATCATGTCGGCATCGGCGACGGTATCAAGGCGGTGAGCGATGATCAACACGGTCACATCGGCAAACTCATCACGGATGGTCTGCTGGATCAAGGCGTCGGTCTCAAGGTCTACCGACGCCGTGGCCTCGTCAAGGACGATCACACGGGCATCAGCAAGGATGGCGCGGGCCATGCAGAGCAACTGACGTTGACCCTGGCTGAAGTTGAGGCCGCCTTCATGCACATCCGAGAGAAGACCGTTCGGCAACGAACGCACAAAGGCATCCAGGCGCACCCGACGCAACGCCGTCCACACCTGTTCATCCGTTGCTTCATCGAAGCGATCAAGATTACTGCGTACCGTACCAATGAATAACGTCGGGTCTTGCGGAATGATGGCCAGGTTCCGACGCAGACGTTGCAAGGGGACCGTGGCAATGTCGACGCCGTCGATCAAGATCGCGCCGGACTCAGCTTCCACCATGCGGAACAATGCTTGGAACAGCGTGCTCTTGCCCGAGCCGGTGCGGCCGATGATGCCGACCTTTGCGCGCGCAGGCACAGCGAACGACACACCATGCAACACACGCGGTAGATGCGGTGCATACCTGATGCATAGATCGCGGATCTCCACAGCGCCTGCCGTAGGCCACGGCGTCGCGTCCGACAACATCGGCGAACGCGTCACGATTGGTTCCGGTGAAAGCGACCCATACGAACGCAGCCGCTCAACAGACGTCATCCGTGATTCCACTTCCGAAAAGGCACGGATCGCCCAGTTCAAGCTCATCCAGAAACTCAACGCATAGGTGAGGACAACGCCGGCAAGACCGGCACTGATCGCCCCCTGCACTGCCAACATGACGATGCCGAGACTTGTGGCAAGGGCAACAAGACCGGAGATGATCGGCACACGTATGCTGAACCACCGATTGAGCAAGATGCTGCAATAGAACGCACGTTGATACTGCGTGAGGATGTTGTGATACGTGTCCACGAAGTAACGCTCGCGACCATAGCCGTGGATCACGTCGAGTCCGGTGACCACTTCTTTGAAATGGGCATAACGCGGAGAACGCATCACCGACTCGATCCGCTTTGCTTCGCGTGCCGCTGAGCGATAGTCGCGTTGCAGACGATAGAAGATGGCAAGTACCGGCACGATCACCAAGGCGATGATCGGAAGCACCGACAAGATCAGGATCATCGAGCCGATGGTCTGCGACAACGATTTGAACGACTGTTCGAAGTTCCACGACAG
Source organism: uncultured Hyphomicrobiales bacterium (assembly GCA_964467455.1). Classification (GTDB taxonomy): domain Bacteria; phylum Bacteroidota; class Ignavibacteria; order Kapaibacteriales; family Kapaibacteriaceae; genus OLB6. The sequence continues at coordinate 116,454 of CAYXQJ010000006.1, forward strand.
ATGATCATCGACACCTTCCATGTCTCGCGCAAAACGGTTCAATACACGCCCCATCGGCGTGCTGTCAAAGAACCGTAGCGGCGCTGCCAACACTCCGTTCAATGCTTCATCATGGATGGTGCGACCTGCTGCCGCTGATCGATACAACCACAAGAAGCGTTCACCTAACCATCCAAGCAGTACGAACAGTCCAAGACCACCATAGATGGCCACAGCCATCAACGGATCGATGTTCACCGCCGCCCGATGATCCGCCCAGTAGCCAAGCCACCACGTCTGCAGCATCGGCAGCACAGTGATCGCCACGGCCGTACCGACCAAACTCGCCAGCACGAACCACGAGAGCACGGGGTGGTCCCCGATCATTGCGCGCACATAGGCGAAGTAGACCTGCATGCGCACTGCACCGATGTCGCGATCCTCATCGTCCGTAATGCGGCCATCGCTGCGATGGGCCTCTTGTGACGCTTCATCACCCTCGCCCGTGACGTTCACCACCTTCGTATGGGCTGCTTTCTCCGGTAGGGGGCTGGCAGTTCGTGGTGCTTCGTCAACATGGACCAAGGCCTCGGCAGGGATCGCGTGTTTGATGTCGTCATAACGTCCGGAAGCCACAACACGACCCTGATCGAGGACGATGATCTGATCGAACTTCGGAAGGTGGGCGAGTCGGTGCGTGACCACGATGCGCGTGATGTCTGCCCACCGACCGAATAACAAGTGGTCAACGAGGTGATCTTCGGTGTGAACATCCACTGCAGAAAGCGGATCGTCCAAGAAGACGATGCCCGGTGATTGGGCGACCGCTCTGGCCAACGAAACGCGTTGCTTTTGTCCGCCGGAGAGATTCACGCCGCGCTCACCGATCTCCGTGTTCAACCCTGCCGGCATCAACACAAGGTCCTGATCCAAGGCGCAGACGCTGAGGATCTTCATCATGGCATCGGTCTCATTGAAGGCGGGCTGACCGAAGAGGATATTCTCTTCGATGGTCGCATTCATGATGAAGGCCTCTTGTGGGACGTAGGCCGCACGCGGACGTGTTGTCGCGGCAATGTTCGTGCTGTCGATCGAGCCATGCTGGACTTGGTGCAGGCCGGCGAGGGTGCGCAGGAGCGTCGACTTCCCGCTGCCGACAGCGCCGACGATGGCCACGGACGTGCCGCTCGGGATCGACAGGGAAATGTCGATTAATGCGTTCTGGTTCGCCCCCTGATAGGACATCGTGACGTGGGATGCTTCGAGGCCAACGGCATGGTCGGGAGGCGAGACCTCGCGGTCGTCTTCCGGCCGTGTTGCGGCCGTGAAGTAGCGGTGCAAGCGGGACGTGGCCACGCGCGCATGCTGCAGGTTGGCCAGCAGGTGGCTGATAAGACCGAAGGGCTCTTCGAGCATGCCGAACAAGGCGATGCAGGCGAAGACGAGCGGGGCAGTGAGCTCGCCGCCGAGCAACACATACGTGCCGAAGCCGGAGAAGGCCACGATCGTTGTGGTCGAAATGAAGAGGACGGTCGACATGGCGTCGGTGGCGACGATCTTGACGCGTGTGCCGATCTCGTTGCGTCGGACCGATCCGACCTCGGCGTGGACGCTCGGCTCCCACGCCTGGTACTTCACCACGCGGATGCCTTGCAAGATCTGCGACATCAGCGTGACGCGCTCGTCGCGCAATTCCATGAGGTGGTGGTCGAGGCGACGATATCGCTTGGCGACCATAATGGTCAGCGGCGAGATCACCATCAGCGTTGCCAATGTGGCTAGTGATGCCCAGCCGAGGTAGAAGGTGAGGACGACGATCACCAGTGTGGTCTGCAGCGCCGTGTTGAAGAACTCCGGGAAGAAGAACCCACATTCAGCGACGGCATCGGTGTCGCTCGACAGGTGGTTGACCAAGTCGCCGGTGTTCATCGTCGAGCGAGCGGAATGCCGCAGGCGCAGCGCATGACGCACCACACGGCGGTTGAGGCCGTTGACCACCGTGGCAAAGACGTTCAGGGCATTGTAGTAGAAGTGCTGCATGAACAGCGCGCCCACCATTCCACTGAGTCCGAGCAACGTGGCGAATACCAGCAGATCAATGGGTATCCGCGATGTCATCGAGGCGGCCGGGAGACGTTCCAGCACCAACTTCAACAGGATCGGAGACGACAGCGTGATCAAGACCTTGGTGACGGTCAACATCATCACCCTGCGTGCAGGGAGTCCGGCTGCAAAAAAGGCACCTCGGATGAACTGTCCGAAATTGGACGCATCCAGCCCCTCATACGCCTCCGAAGCCGATGCCGGTGCAAATCTCTCGGGAAGGGGCGGAGCATCTTCCGGTTGGAGCGCACGCTTCCGTCCGATCCGGATGAGGGGAACGGCGTCTCTGAATAAAAGGCGGTTTAAGTCGGGAAGTAGCAAGTAGCGAGATAGGGTTGAGGGTTGAGGGTAGAGGGTTGAGGGTTGAGGGTTGAGTACACGAGCAACGAGCAACGAGCAACGAAAAAGCGTGCCAAATGCGGATTCGCCGTAAATTTGGCGCTTGGTACGCAAAATCATCACCCACGTTTCATGAGAGAGAACACATGAAGTCCTTGATCGTTGCTGCGGTTGCACTGCTCTGTCTGAGCACGGATGCAATGGCACAAAGCACAGAAGAGATCAATATCATCCAAAACCTCTATGGTATGGAGAAGCGCTCGCTCTTCATCATGGCCATGGATCTTTCGCCGAGTGATTCGGTGTCATTTTGGCCCATCTACGACAAGTACGAAGAGAAGCGCAAGGAGATCGGCAAAGAGCGTATCGAATTCTTGAAGCAATTCGTCTCGAAATATCCCGCCGTCTCCAGCGAAGAACTTGATGAGATCGTTGAAGAGTCCGCTTCGTTGCAAGAAGATTTCCATGACCTGCTCATGGACACGTACAAAGATCTGCGCAAGGCCACATCGTCCATGGTCGCTGCAAAGTTCTATCAGATCGAAGCGTTCTTACACACGGCCATCAACGCTGAACTTCAGAGCAAGCTCCCGTTCATCGATGAGTTCTCGGTGAAGCCGAAGAAATAAGCGCGATCAACGATCGCCGAACGCTCTCAGGCGCGGCTCTCCAACGTGGGGGCTGCGCCTGTTGCTTTTTGGCCGATCAAGGTCGTAAGAAGACGTTCGACATCATCATCGACCAGCAGCAGGTCGCGGTTCTGCCGCGTGAGGAATCCTGCTTCGACCATACGATCGAGCTGCATCAAGAGGGGATCGTAAAAGCCCCCTACATTGAGAATGCCGATGGGGAGATCGTGGAGTCCGAGTTGACGCCAGGTGAGCGCTTCGAAGAGTTCATCAAGGGTGCCGTATGCGCCGGGAAGGGCCAGGATGGCGTTGGCGCGCTCGATCATGATCTGCTTGCGGACGTGCATCGACGGGACTTCGATGAGCTCCGTACAGTTGTCCATGCGGATCTCGGCCTTCGCCAGGAAGGTGGGGATGACGCCGATCACGGGTTGTCCACCGTCCAGCACAGCGTTGGCCACGATCCCCATGAGACCTACCGCACCACCACCGTAGACGAGTCCGCAGTGGAGAGTGGACAGGGTTGAGCCTACTCTCTGGGCTAGTGTTGCAAATGTGTGGTCAGCACCGGAGCGGGAGCCGCAATAGACGAGGACGTTCATTTCTTCGGGACGAAGAGCTGCCTACGAAGGCCGTAGCGCTTGACGACGTTGTTCTTTAGGAACTCCGTGGCTTCTTGCACTGAATCGGTGACCAGGAAGAATCGCGCATCCTCCGGAGAGATCGTTCCTTCGTCGACCATCTTCCTGACACCGGCGCGGATCTCCTCATAGTACTCGGAGCCCATCACGACGATGGGGAAGTCTTTGATCTTACCCGTTTGCATAAGCGTGACCGCTTCAAAAAGCTCGTCGAGCGTACCAAATCCTCCCGGCATGACCACGAAGCCGAGGGAGTATTTGATGAGCATGAACTTGCGAACAAAGAAGTAGTCAAACTCGATCATCAGATCGAGGTATGGGTTGGGATGTTGCTCGAAGGGCAAACGAATGTTGCACCCGATGCTCTCGGCGCCGGCCTCTTTTGCGCCTCGATTGGCTGCTTCCATAATGCCAGGACCACCGCCTGTGAGGACGCTGAATCCAAGGTCTCCAAGGGCTGCGCCCATCTCGCGGGCAAGCTGGTAATACTTGTGGTCTTCTTTGAATCGTGCTGAGCCAAACACGGTCACGCACGGTCCAACGAAGTGCAGCTTCTGAAATCCGTAAATGAACTCGCGTGCCACCCGCAACACAAATCCAAATTCTCGCAGTCGCGAATGCGGACCGGCAAGAAACTCGCGTTCCGTGCCATTGTTCGTGGTGGATTTGATGATACGGGGCGAGGAGATCCCGGTACTTCTGTCTTCTTCGTGTTGTTGTTTTTCTTTGTTCATGACTTGATGATCATTGTAAAGATGAAGGGCAGAACGGCAAGGAGCAAGAGACTCAGAATGATCCGCCCTACGTATCGCATTTGTTGTTGTTGACGTTCCTCCGGCGTGAGGTCGACGTCGACGGCCCGCAAGCGTCCGAGCTTTTTAAAGTTGAGCCATGCGAACCACACGACACCCATGGTGACGAAGGCGAGGAGGAGATGCTGCATATTGAGTCGTCCGACGTCCGGCGTCCTTCGTCCGGAGTCCATCGTCCTAAGGTTATTTAGTGATGATCAGATGTGTTGAGGAGATGACGCTGCCATTGGTGGAGGCCACGATACGATACGTGCCGCTTGGGAGTTGCGACGTGGTCCAACGCATGGTGAGGTCAGTGCCTGCCCCTTGAATGCCATTGTAGAGTGTGGAGATCTCGCGGCCGAAGAGATCGACGACCGTGAGGGTGACGCGGCGGTCTACGGTGGTAGCGGCAAGTTGCACCAAGGTTGAGGTTGATGCAGGATTTGGCGCAACGCGCAGATCACCGCGAAGGAAGGCCGGTTCATCGACGGATGAGATCGGCGGTGGGACAAAGTTAAAGCCGGTGATCTTGTAGATGTTGCCGCCGAAGTCGCTCACCCAGAAGTTTTCGTCGTTGCGATCGTATTCAACACCGCGGGCATTGATCAATCCGGCCGGCGAATTCAACGGCATGCGCGCTGTCTCCGTCGAGAGGTCGGATGTCTTGAAGGAAATAAGATAACAGGCCGAGAGTGAGCCACCGCCGGGGAAGGTGGTGCAGGTTTGGTACATCGTACCGATGTCGTCCCAGGCAAGACAGCGCGGACCATACGTTTCTTGATACGGGTTGTCGTGTTCGCTGATCAACGCTCCGGTGAGGTCCATCACATAGATCTTCTGGAAACCGTCACGTTCGCCGGCGATGAGATTGCCTTGGACCAGTTCCAGGCCCGTAGCATACCTACGTGCTTGGGATGCAAACACTCGCTTGAGGGCACCGTTGGTATCGGCGACGATCACCACGGCACCCACGCCGTCTGAGCCATTGAGCTTATGGATGTAGAGTGTTCCTGATGCACGGTCCATTGTCAAGTCGGTAAAGAGTGAGTCGCCAACACTGGCCGGGAGCTCAACGGTCTTCAAGACCTTCAAGGTCGTTGCGTCGAGCTTGTAGAGTTTGCGCTCGTAGAAGCTCGTCGTCCACAGACCATTGTTGCCATCCCATGCAAGGCCATACGGCACCCAGTTGACGGCCGACTGTTGCAGAATGCCGCCTTTATCCAGCGTTTGAATGGTAAAGGTGCGACTTACCTGTTGTTGTGTGACATCGGTCATCGACGTGACGCGAATCCGGGCATTCACCGTCGGCCAATTCGGGACCTTCCAGCGCATGGCTGTACCGACAACATTCTCGGCGATCGGATCCCACTTCTGTCCATCATCAACGCTGAATTCCAACTTCACCGGCGAGGTGAAACCCGACCAGGCGATCGTAGCAGACAGCGTGCCTGTGTATACATCACCGCCGCCCGGTGAAACGATCACCGGTTCGTTCGGAAGGGCATCAATTAAGGGGGCTTCCCAGGCACTTCGTCCGTGGGTCACCACGCGAACGTATCCGAATTCGCTAATGACCTTGATGTCGAGTGCCGGCGAACGCGGCAGGCCTTTACCATAGGGCACCCAGATCTTGCCGCCGTCAAACGTGGCAAAGACGCCGACGTCGGTGGCGATGAAGAGAATGTTCTCATCATCCGGATGTACTTCGATGGCATTGACCGGAATATCCGGCATACCTTCCCACAGCGACGTCCACGTTTTGCCGAGATCCGTTGTACGCCACACGTTGGCCGTGCCGACGGCGCTGTACGTGATCCAAGCAGTTGCACGGTCCGTGCGTGAGCAAGCGATGTCGGAGACGAATCGATTCGCGAGTTCGGTGCGTGGCGGGAACTGCCATTCAAATCCGTCGTCTTCGGCGACCATCAACTCACCACCGGCGCTGCCGGCCCAGATCACGGTGGGATCTGCCGGAGAACAGCCAATGGCCGAGACTTGATTGACGAATGGGGGCGAGGCCTCAAACCAGAAGTCGCCGGCGTCGAAGGTTCGCCACAAGCGACGTCGACCATGGAACAAGATCTGATCGTCGGCCGGATGCATGATCATCGGCGCGACCCATGCCGCCGGTTCTCCTTGATCGATGCCATCGATGATGATGCGTCCTTCTTGCGTTGCAAGGTTGATACGATACGGCACACCATTGGGGTAGTTGCCATAGATCACGTCGGGGTTTTTGTGATTGACGATCGTGACCATACCGTCGCCGCCGGCGACAGTGTCCCACTCCACATCGCCAAACGTGCCGAGCGTGCCGTTGTCTTGCGTGCCACCAAAGGCGCGTTCACGACGAGTCGGGTCGATGTCGAAGGAGTAGAACTGCGTGACCGACAGGCCATCGTTGATCAGGAACCACGTTGCACCGTTGTTGGTGCTCTTGACCATGCCGCCGTCATTGCCGGCGTAGATGGTCGTCGGATTCTTGGGGTCATAGGCCAAGCAGTGTTGATCGACGTGCACCAGGTTGGCACCGTTGCCGTCGCCATAACCGCCCGTCTGATTGCTCCACGACGTGCCGCCATTTGTGGTGCGCCAGATGTCGATACCGCCGACGAAGCAGACGTTGGCATCGACCGGTGAGACGGACACGTAGTTATCATAGAAACCCTGACTGCCGGCAGGATCACAGGAACCGGCGAAGAAACAACCCCGTGTGTCGTTGTATTGCACGGTCCAGGTAAGCCCCTTATTCGTTGACTTTGCAATGGTGGCAAGACTGTTGAGTTCGACGAGGGCGTAGACGACGTTGGGATCGACCGGACTTTGTTGGACGGACGTTCTGCCGAAGGTGCCGATCAATCCGGAGGCGCGACGTTCCCACGTCTGGCCACCGTTGGCGGTATACATGATGCCGTCTTCGGGCACAGCTATGAACCACTCGTTCTCATCATTGGGGTTGATCGACATGTCATAGGCCGTGCCTTCATAAACCTGCGTCCACGTTTTGCCGCGGTCGAGACTCTTGTACACACCGGCATTGGTATTCATGCACGACGCCATCAGCAGGTCGCGGTTCTTGGGGTGAGCATAGATGCGGGAGAACGAGCCCACGGTCGACAGTCCAAGAATACTCCACGTCTCACCGGCATCGGTAGAGACCATCAGGCCTGCGCCCAGGTAGGTGTTGGCATTGGTGACTTGTTCGCCCGTGCCGGCATAGATGATGTTCGGGTCGACAGGATCAAAACACAACGAACCCATCGCAATAGCGTTGGCATCGTCCATCTTCGGCGTCCACGACGTACCACCGTCGGTCGACTTCCACACACCGCCGGCCGCAGCGGCGATGTAGACGATGTTGGTGTTCTCGGGGTGGATGAGGATCGACTTGATACGGCCACCCGTGGAACGCGGACCAAACTGCTGCCATTGCGGCTGCTCGGCCATCAACATCTCCGTGGCCTTGGACCGCTCCATGCGTCTTACCTGGTCGACGGCCTTGGCGCGAGTGCCCGGTGCGATCGTTGTTCCCGGCGCCTGACGTCGGTCCATGAAGTCCTCGAACCGACGGCGGATCGCTCCGTCCTCATGTTCCGGCTTCAGTCCTTTTTCGATCTGTGCGTGAGCGCCAAGTGCTGCGATCATGGAGATCGCGAGCACAACGAGGTAGAGATATCTGATCATGTAGTGTTCCCGTGTTACGTCCAGTTCACAAGTTAACGGAACGATTACCGATTCGTGCACGTTCCAGCGGTCACGTATGACGAACGACCGCCATGTCACCGTTTGCAAGACCCTGGTTCTCGGCGCCGGTTACTCTGGTCTGGCCGCCGCGGCCCTGCTGGCTCACGCCGGTGAAGAGGTCGTCGTCCTCGAAGCTCACGACACCCTCGGCGGCTGCGCCTCGTTCTTTCGCAGCGGTCCGTACACCTTCGACGTCGGCGCCACGACCTTCTCCGGCGTCCGCCCCGACCAGCCCGTCGGCCGCCTCTTCGGCCACCTCGGCCTCCAGCCCGACTTCCTGAAGCTCGACCCGGCCATGCTGATCCGCCTGCCGGACCTTGACGTGGTACGCGACGCCGACCCCGCTCAGTGGATCGACCGCGCCCGCGAGCTCTTTCCCCAGGGAGACCAGCGCGCTTATTGGCAGCACCTGTACCGACTCGAACATCGCATCTGGGACCTCATCGCCGACCGTCCGTACCTGCCGCCGTCATCGGCCTCGGACTGGCGGCGCATGATGCATCCCAACAACCTCTCGTCCGTGCCGCTGATTCACGGTCTCGTCACGCCTATGTCGTGGCTCATGCATCGCCACGGCGTCGACGCCGACCCCCGCTTCCGCGCCCTCGTCGACGAGCAGATGCTCATCTCCACACAAAGCACCAGCACCGTCGCGCCATATCTCACCGGCGCTATGGGCCTCACCTATCCCAGTGAGACCTATTATCCGGTAGGGGGCATGTATGCACCGGCACTCCTGCTTCTGCGGCATATCACTCAACACGGCGGCGGTGTTCGTTTTCGACGGCGTGTCACCTCGATCGTCCGACGTCCGGCGTCCGACGTCCATCCAATAAATGGGTTAGGGACGAGGGACGCCGGACGCTGGACGGTCGAGTGCACAAATGGTGAACGATACCATGCCGAAAACGTCATCTCCTCGATCCCGATCTGGAACATGCAGCACATCACGGACGCAGACGTGTCGGCGTATTACGGTCGACTGAGTAGACGCTTCAGCGAATCATGGGCAGCACTGACGATGTACCTTGTGGTACCGCAGCCAACGGAACTGCCAGCCCCCTACATCCAAATGCATTTAGATCGCGAGATCGAAGGAGTGCATTCGAAGTCGCTGTTTGTGTCGGTGTCGCATGCGGAGGATGAGAAGAAGGCACCGAGGGGGGAAGCGACGGTGACGGTTAGTACCCATACACGGGGAATGGGGAATGGGGAATGGGGAATCGGGAATGGGGAATGGGGAATGAAAAAAGAACGGGTGATGAAGGAGATGGTGGAGGCGATCAAGAGGCGGTTGCCGGAGTTGGGGATCGAGAATGCGCATCATCTTGAGGGTGGGACGCCGGGGACGTGGGAGAAGTATACGTTGCGGTATCACGGCTATGTGGGTGGGATCCCGCATTCGGTGAAGCGTCCGATGTTGATGATGCCGAAGAATGTGACACCGTTCCGCGGGTTGTATCAGATCGGTGACAGTGCGTTCCCGGGTCAGGGGACGCCGGCAGTGATCATGGGGGCATGGAACACTGTCGCCCGTATGTTTGCATCATGAGTGAAGCTGTTCATGCGATGTTCTCGGACATCGCCGCCAAGTATGACCGTGCGAATGCGATCCTTTCACTGGGTATCCATCATCTGTGGCGCAAGGCCACGGTGAAGGCCAGTGGTGCACGTCCAGGCATGTCGGTGCTGGATTGTGCCACAGGCACTGGTGACTTGGCTATTGTTTTTGCGGAAGTGACTCAACCCTCAACCCTCAACCCTCATCCACTAGTAGTTGCGACGGATTTTAATGCGGATATGCTATCCTATGCACCGGCCAAGGCCAAGGCGAAGGGGTATGACATCCAGTTCGAAGTTGCTGATGCGATGAACCTGCCGTATGAGGATGATCGGTTTGACATTGCCAGCATTTCGTTTGGCATTCGCAATGTGGATGATCCGATGACGGCGTTGAAGAGTATGGCACGCGTTGTCAAACCTGGTGGGAAAGTGGTAGTGCTGGAGTTTGGTCAGCCGAAGGGTGTGTTTGGCAAGTTGTATCGGTGGTACAGCAAGCACATCATTCCGTTGATCGGTGCGATGATCACGGGACATCGTGAGGCCTATGATTATTTACCGCGGACGGCGGCGAAGTTCCCGGCCGGAGAAAAGTTCGTCGGCTTGATGTTGCAGAGTGGTGTCTTTAGCGACGTGCAAGCTCGCCCCCTAACCGGTGGGATCACGTGGTTATATGTCGGAACGGTGGCATGAACTGGAAGATCTGGTTCGAGTCCACCAAGCCGAAGGTCTTTGCAGCGAGCATGATGCCCGTGGCCTTGGGTAGTGTGGTGGCCTATGCCGACGGTGTGATGCATGGACCGTCGGTGCCGTTGATCCTCATCTGCGCGATGTTGATCCAGTTGGTCTCGAACTGGGTCAACGACATCTACGACTACAAGCGTGGTGCTGATGAACGCGGTCGTGTCGGCCCGCGTCGGGTTTTGGTGGAAGGTTTCATCACGCCCAAGCAACTCATCCGTGCATCATGGACGGCAGCGGTCGTCTGTTTTCTGCTTGGACTCCCACTGATCCTCCGCAGCGGCTGGCCGACATTGTTCATGGGCTTGTCGTGTTTGATCGCGGCGTGGTGGTATACCGGTGGACGCTACAATCTTGCCTATCACGGACTCGGTGACGTCGCCGCATTTATGTTCTTTGGTGTGGTTGCTGTCACCGGCACGTACTACGTCCACGCCACCGCCTGGTCCATGGACGCCTTCATCATCTCCATCAGTGCCGGCCTCATCACGGCCAACATTCTTGCCGTCAACAACATTCGCGACATCGCCACTGATGCCTTGGTTGGCAAGCGCACGTTAGCGGTTCGTCTTGGTGCACGACCATCGAAGATCCTCTACATCGCGCTCACCATCGTCGCCATCGTCACACCGTGTATCACTCTTGCACCCTCGCGTGGAGTGTGGATGTGGCTTCCGCTGGTCTGTGCTCCGTATGCCATCCTTCTCTGCACCATGGTCTGGAAGCGTCAGGGGGCGGAACTCAACTCCGCCCTTGCCGGCACCGGCTTGCTGCATGTGTTCTACACGCTGCTGACGGTGATGGCCTTTGTGTTTAGTTCGATGTCGGTTTAGAGGGAACAGGACCGATGGAAGTAATGTACTGGATAACTGCTCTGATCTCACTCGTCCTGTTTCAGGGCTGCAGGACAGTTCAGACCTGTGATCCTGTGAAGACCATACCCATTGAGCAGTTGTGCTGTGTTGAGCCAACGCCTTTGTGTTTTCGTAACGCAGAGTTCTACGGTGATTCGAGCGAGCCATACGTAGCAGTTACGATCGATACGGCCCACCCTGCATTGAGGACATGGACATCTTCAGGTCTCTTGTTGCGCGACGAACAGGTACTTGTAAAAGTTGTTTTTTACGTGAGCCATATTGACCTCGATTCCACAAAGTCGATGATTGATTCAGTACAGGGGGCTAGCGTTTACACGTACGACACCGTTTCGCGTCTATTCACCGTCAGGAACTACCTCGTTTCGCACTCTGTTCGCTCGTATCAGTTGGTTCCAGATCTAACGTCTGAGCTCGATTGGATTGGCTCAAAGGCCTATCGGTATGTTGTTGGTTACGTTCTGCCGTATTATGGCCGATCAGTAAGCGCCGTGATCGATATCAGTGTCGATCTTGGTGATTTGGAAAAGACAGTGTTCTCTGATTTGAGTACGTCTGACAGCAAACAAGCTTCATACCTCGAACGGCTTCAGAGCTTTGGCAACAAAGAACCGCACCGCTGAGCTCTGAGACATTAGTGTTCATTTCGATGTCATAAGCTCGAGGAAGGACTCATTTGAATTCGGCATGCAGCTTCGTTACCTAGTTGCAATACGTGACGAGGTTACCTGCGGCCATACCATCACTTTGTATGGAGATCAGGTACACACCGCATTCGATGTGGGGAAAGTCGAGCACTAGCTGGTTCATGTGTGGAACGTTCTGAACCTCCCAACGTGTCACAGACCTGCCAAGAATGTCGGAGACGTGAATCGTAATTGGCTCAAGAGATTCAAATCCAGCCAGATCAACGGTAAGCGTATTGTCAGAAATCAATGCTCGTGCAGTTATGCTCGTCTCCTTCACGTCCCGAACACTTGATGCCGTTGAGTCACAAAGAGAGCTAATGTTTGCGACCCAGAATGTCGACCCCATGGCATAGATCTTATCACCATCCACGATCTCTAGCGCGAAGGTCCTTTGAATCGGTAACTGGTACTCCCACGAACGGCCTCCATTACGGGTCATACGAACGTTCAAACCGTCTGCAGTCCAACCGCACGTTGTGTCCACAAAACAGATCGTGCTACACACACCTGGAGATGCTTTGGTCTCCATCCATGTCCGTCCGCCATCTCTGGTGTACGCCATAGCACCGGACATCCACCCATAGACCGAGTCAATAAACAGCAGATCTCTGACTTCAAAGCTAGGTATTGAAGTTTGAATCTCAGATCGTATTGTCCAACCAAATGGTGGATTCACCGACGCGATGAGTGTATCGCTGTCGACTGCTACGAGTCCGACTCCATCGGGACTCATCGTGCCTTTCACTTGACTATAGGTTGGATCAAACTGGTTGTCAGGCCCGCAGTCAAACTCCCCAGGCAATGTTACGACTCTCCATGACGAATCCGGGTCAAGGGGGCGGGCACACAAAGCAAGCTTTCCTGATTGACAACCGGCAATAAAGACCCAATCACTGGATGTCTCTACAACAGACCACACAACCAACGTACTCGACGGCCGGTAATCAGCAGGCAAAGCAAGACTGTCGTTCTCCCACGTGATTCCGAAATCAGTTGTGCGGAACACCCCTTCCGGCCCCACTACCCAACCGAGACCTTGCTCACTCAGCGATATTGACCGTAGCGCATATGCATATGGAAGCGGCATTTCTGGTTGCCACTTGGTCCAAGAATGTGTGGAATCTACTGTGGTGACAACCGTAGGACGACCGTCTTCTAACCCCAGAGCAACACCATGCTTAGCATTGATAAAAGATGTTTCGAGGACCACGCCAATTGGGGGCATTGGCTGATTGATCCACTGAGAAGACACATCGCTAACAGCGAAGGATAGGGCAGGCAATGCAGAAGATCAGAAGACGATGCATCGTGTGAACCCCGCTCTCAATAACAGCGAAAATGACTGAAGCGATCGTGTTTAGTTCGATGTCTTAAGATCCAGATCGCTGTTCTCGTGCGTCGACGAGATCATCAACTCCACCAGCGGCTTGATGGCATCGGGCGTGCCGAGGTTCCAGCGAATGGTGCGACGCTGACCGTTGTGCATGACCATGAGCGTTCGTACAGGAGCATCTTCCACGGGCTGCATCTGGTTAGTGTCGAGTCGCATGACGTCGTTCGTCTCCACGATGTCGTAGATGGCACACAACGTCGCCGCATTAATGGTGCCGGTGTGTGTGCCCGTCCGCTCGGTGTTCTGCCGCGGTTCATAGACAACCGAACCATCACCGTAGACCGTACCGGAATAGACCGGACACAGGCCCATGCACGCCCCCTGCAGATAGGTCACCTGGAACGAGTCCTTGGTGATCTTGGATGTACATGAGTCCGAACTCGCGCAGGATGAAAGGATGAATGTCATTCCGAACAGAAAGGCGAAAAGGCGAAATGGCGAAATGGTCATGGCGTTACATGATGTTGACAATGGGGAAATACTGACGCAACATTGGAGCGTGAGTTTTGTGTGACGAAAGTAACTCCATAAAACTCTTTTCGAAAGACGTTCATGTTGCGTTGGATCCTCTCTGCGATGATGGGGCTGTTGGTAGCACTTCCAAACGTGTCTGCCCAGCAAGGCCAGGTGATGAAACTGTTGTCACGCTACACGGCCAGCCCTGCGGCATTCGATCAAGGAGCTGCCGAAGTAGTGGCCTATGATCCGCTGACAAAACACGCTGTGATCAGCAATGCACCGGCTAACAAGATCACGTTCGTGAACTTGACGAATCCGGCATCGCCGGTCTTCGTGCGCGATGTGCTGCTGAATGCCTACAACGGCTACGTGAATAGTCTTGCCATCAAGAACGGACTCGTTGCTGTGGCGCTCGAAGATGGTGCCTCGAAAGCAAATCCGGGCAAGGTGCTGCTGTTCGATAATGCCGGCGGTTTCCGTAGCAGTGTGACCGTTGGTGCACTGCCGGACATGCTGACGTTCACACCCGATGGACAGAAGATCGTGGTGTGTAATGAGGCCGAACCACTCAACAACTATGCGGCCGACCCGGAAGGATCCGTGAGCATCATCACGGTGACGAATCCGTCGTCGCCGACGGTGCAGACGGTGAACTTTGCGTCACTCAATGGCAAACAAGATTCGCTGCGCCACATGGGCATTAGGATCTATGGACGTAATGCAACGGTCGCACAAGATCTTGAGCCCGAGTACGCTGCCATCACGGCCGATGGAAAGACGGCCTATGTGACACTGCAAGAGAACAATGCACTCGCCATCATCGACATCGCAACGGCAACACTGACGCGTGTGGTGGCCCTTGGCTTCAAGGACTACAGCCGCGGTCTTCCGCAAGCCCAGGTGTTCGAATGGGCAAACCGTCCGGATCTTGGCGTCACCGCTGCCGGACAGACCATCAAACTCGGCGGCTTCTCCGGTCTGTGGTTCGAAGGTTTCGGTTCGAACAGCAACAAGCTGCGTTTTCTTACGCATCCTGACCGTGGACCCAACGCCGAACCCGTCGTGCTCCGCGGTCAGCCGCGTCGTCCGTTTGCCCTGCCGAACTATCAAGCTGAAGTGGTGCGCTTTGAACTCGATAAAACTACCGGCGCCTTCACGATCATCGATCGCGTTAAGCTGTGGAGACAAGACGGTACAACGCCGATCAGCGGCCGTCCGAACCTGCAAGCAGCCGGACAAGGTATTGCCTACACCGATGAATTCGGCGTCGATCTCAACGGTAACGACATCCCGAACGATGCCTTCGGCGGCGACCTCGAAGGCATCTCAGTTGACGCGCTCGGTAACTGGTGGATGATCGACGAATATCGTCCGGCCATTTACAACTTCGCGCCGAACGGCACCTTGATCAACCGCTACGTTGCTGCGGGCACCGCTGCAAGTGTCGGCGCTACTGCCGGTACCTACGGTGTTGAAGCCCTCCCATCGGTCTATGCCCAACGTCGCAACAACCGCGGCTTTGAGGCGTGTGCTATTGAAGGCGACATCCTCTATGCCTTCATTCAAAGTCCGATCGACAATCCCGACGTTGCCAATGATGCATCGTCGCGTGCCTCTGCCTTCTGCCGCATTCTCGCCTTCAACACCGTCACCAAGACCGTCGTCGGTGAATACCTCTATCCGATGCATGAGCGTTTTGCCGGTACCGATAAGATCGGCGACGCCGTCTCCATCGGCAACGGCAAGTTCATGGTGGTCGAACGCGACGATGCCACCGGCATCCGTGCCCGCAAGTATGTGTTCGAAGTTGATCTGAAGGGGGCGACCAATCTCGTCGCAACACCGCCGACACTGCCGCTTGGCCGCACGATCGAGTCGCTCACCTTTGCCGAGTGCACACAATATGGCATCCGCCCGGTGCACAAGAAGAAGTCGGTCTTCTTGCCGGGTGTTGGCTACGGTGATGTTGATAAGGTCGAAGGTATTGCCCGCATCGATGCAAATACGTTTGCTGTGATCAACGACAACGACTTTGGTGTTGGTGGATCCGTACTCCCCACGCCCCCTAACGGAACGATCACCGTCAATCCCAATGCGCGGGTGTTGTTGGGTCTGATCACCTTTGATCGTCCGAATGGATTTGACGGATCGGATCGCGACAATGCAGCCGGTAGTGCTGCAGCGATCAACATTCGCACCTGGCCAGTCTATGGTTTATATCAACCCGACGCCATGCAGGCCGTCACCGTTGGTGGTGAGACGTATCTCGTCACCGCCAACGAAGGTGATGCGCGGGAGTGGGGCGACTTCGTCGAAGAAACACGCGTGAGCAGCAGTTCGATCGTACTTGATCCGGCATTCGCTGCTGCATGGCCGTCGCTGAAGACCAATCAGCAGATCGGACGTCTCAACATCACGAACACGCTCGGCGATCTTGACGGTGATGGTGACTATGATGAACTCTATACGCTTGGTGGACGTGGTTTCTCGGTATGGAATGCCGATGGCAACCTCGTTTATGATAGTGGCAATGAATTCGAAGTGCGCACAGCGGCATTGTTCCCGAACAACTTCAATGCCGGACATACGACCAATGCCATGGATGACCGCTCGGATAACAAGGGGCCTGAACCCGAAGCGCTGACCACAGGGATGATCAACGACAGTCTCTATGCGTTTATCGGCTGCGAGCGGATTGGTCACACGTTCATGGTCAATCTTTCGAATCCGCGTGCTCCAAAATTTGCAGACTACATCAACCCGAGAAACTTCACCGTTACTCCGAGTCTTGCCAACGTCCAGAACGGAACGGTTGGCGACCTTGGCTGTGAGATCTTGACGTTCGTCCCATCGAATGAAGTCACCGGCAACATCGACCTCGTCCTTGCGGCCAATGAGATCAGCGGCACACTGTCGGTCTTCTCGGTTCGTATCCCGCGCATCACGTCACGTCCGGCTGCAACGATCAATGCCTGTATCGGTGATCGCGTGACGCTTACCGTTGGCGCAACAGGTCCGTCACTGACCTATGTCTGGTCGAAGAATGCAACGCCGATCACCAATGCGACGGCGGCCACGTATGCCTTCGACGTCACGTCGGCTGCCAGCGCCGGCACCTATACGTGCGCGGTCACGGCAGATGCCGGTATGACGATCACCACGACGACCGTGGTGAACGTCTTCACACGCACCGTGATCGAAACGCAGCCCAAGGCCTTGTCGCAGGTTTCGCCGAACGTCACGGTCGTCCTCGAACTCAAGGCGACATCGACGGCAGGGGAGACCTATCAATGGTTCAAGGCAGGTTCGCCCCTTACCGACAACGATAAGTATCAGGGGGCACGCACGAACAAGCTCACGATCAAGTGGGTGACGTTCGCTGATACGTCGGGCAAGTACTACTGTGTGGTCACCGGTGGATGCTCCAGTGTGAAGTCGAGAGACTGTGCCGTCTATATTCCTCAGATCTTGATCTCGCAGCAGCCGCAGTCTATGCACCTCTGTCCGGGCGATACGGCCGTCTTCCGCGTGGCAGCATCACCGAGCGGTGGTGATCGTGCATTGCAGTATCAGTGGAAGATCCCTAGTGGACCGTTCCTCGTCGAAGACGCACGCGTCAAAGGTGTGAACACGCCAACGCTCACGATCAACGGCGTCACGAACGTCGATGCCTCAGAATACGTCTGCCTGATCACGGGCTTCCCATCCGGTGAGCCACTACATAGCAACAATGTCACGCTAAGTCTTGCCGCAACAACACGGATCATTGAGCAGCCATCGGCTCCTGATGGAAGCACGACGTACAATGTGTGTGAGGGTGGCAAGGCCGTGATCGACGTGCGTGCAGAAGGCGACGGCATCGAGTATCAGTGGGTTCGCAATGGACTGCCGATCCCGTTGGCAACACAGCGCACCTACACGGCATTCCAGAACGGTGTCTATCACTGTGTGATCACCGGTGATTGTGCGCGCAGTACTGCAACGTCGCGCGACGTCACGGTCACGTATCAAGAACGTCCTGCCATCAAGTTGCAGCCGCAACCCACTACGCGAGTCACGAAGGGCAACTCCTTCATCTTGTCCGTGGTGATGCAGCCGTCAACGTCGCCGCTGCGCTATCAGTGGTTCCTCAACGGCAACACGATCGCCGGTGCCACCTCGGCAACGTATTCTGTATCGGCAGCCGATCTCGATGATGCCGGCACGTATGCATGCAAGGTCGCCAACGACTGTGGCATCGAGGAGTCGCAGAACGCTAGGGTCATTGTCAACGACCCTGTAAGCTCTGTTGATGAAGGTGCTGAGGCGTCATCGACGATCACCGTCGCTCCGCAGCCCGCGGCTCAATCCGTCACCATCGGATTCCGCACGCTTAGTGCCGGCACCGTCTCCTTCATCGTCACCGATATCCACGGTTGTATCGTCGCCACCCTCAGCAAAGACATCGCCGTAGGGGGCCAGCACACCACCGAACTCGACGTCCAGGGTCTTGCCTCCGGCAGCTACGTGGTCGCCATCCGCAGCGGTGCTGATGTGCAGACGGCGACGATGGTCGTGCAGCGGTAAATTCTCCTTGTAGGAAGGAGAAATGTCGTCGGTTCATGGCTGTATCTTTGCAGCCATGAACCGACACGACCTAGCCAAGAGCATTTACGACGTTGCCCATCTCACCGGAGAGTTCAAGCTCCGCAGCGGGATCGTGAGCAACGAATATTTCGACAAGTATCAGTTCGAGTCCGATCCGACGCTGTTGAAGGCGATCGCTGAGAAGATGGCATCGATGATCCCTGATGGCACGGAGATGCTGGCTGGATTGGAAATGGGCGGACTGGCCATTGCCACGGCACTGAGCATGCACACGGGCATTCCCGTGGTCTTTGTGCGCAAGAAGGCCAAAGACTACGGCACGTGCAAACTTGCTGAAGGTCCGGATGTGAGCGGCAAGCGTCTGCTGATCGTTGAAGATGTGATCACCAGCGGTGGACAGGTCATCATCAGCGGTAATGATCTGCGTCAGCTCGGTGCCATCACCGATCACGTTGTGTGTGTGATCGATCGTGAACAAGGCGGACGTGAGAAACTCCGCGAAGCCGGCTTTGAGTTGTCGGCATGCTTCACCATGACCGAACTCAAACAGGCAGGGGGCGAGTAGTCCGTGAAGATCGTCTCCTTCAACGTCAATGGCATCCGTGCCATCATGAAAAAAGGTTTTTTGGAGTGGTTCCAGTCGGCCAAGATCGACGTCTTGTGCATTCAAGAAACGAAGTCTGATGTCGACGCCATCCCCGATGAGATCAAGAACCTCGACGGCTACCACACCTTCTGGCATTCGTGTGAGCGCAAGAAGGGCTACAGCGGCGTTGGTGTGATCTCGCGCATCAAGCCCGAGAATGTGAACGACAAGATCGGCGTGGAAGACATCGACAACGAAGGACGCATCCTTGAGATCGACTACGGTGCCTTCACCTTGTATGGTGTCTACTTCCCGAACGGTTCGTCAGAGAACAAACGTGTTCCCTACAAGCTCGCCTTCTACGATGCACTCTTCAACCGCTGTGAAGAGCAACGTGCACAAGGCAAGAAGATCGTGGTCTGCGGTGACTATAACACGGCCCACAAAGAGATCGACCTCGCGCGTCCGAAAGAGAACGCCAAGACCACCGGCTTCCTCCCGGAAGAGCGCGTCAAACTTGATGAATTGGTAGAAAGGGGCTGGCTGGATACGTTCAGGGAATATCATCCCGAAGAGCCGGAGCAATACACGTACTGGGATTACTTCACCCGCGCGCGCGAACGCAACGTCGGCTGGCGCATCGACTATCACTGGATCACCGAAGACCTGCGTCCGGCCCTCAAAAATGCTTACATCTCACCCGACGTGATGGGCAGCGATCATTGTCCGGTGGGGATCATTCTGAATCCGTAAACACCTCAACACCCACGCGGTCGATGTGTTCACGCAGTGCATCACTGCTGATCGTACTGTAGGCTACTACGTCAAAGCGATACGGCGAAGGGATCTCTTCCAACTCTGCAGCCAAAGCCGCTGCCATCAGCGCATCAACGTGGCCTTCGACGCAGATGTCGACGTCGGAGTTGTTCTTGTGTGTACCCTTTGCACGTGATCCAAAGATCACCGCGCGGTGGATCTCCGGGTGGCGGGCGATCACAGTGCGAATAGCAGCGATCTCATCGTGGGTGAGGCCCAACATCACGCGTCCTCATTGACCTTTGATCGAAAGAACGCAACAAGGTCACGAAGTAAGATGACGTACTGTGCTTCGATCGCTTGAATCGCGGTCTCAAACCGCTTGACGTCGTAGGTATGCGATAGCACGTTGCGATGATCTAACATGCGAATCCATAGGGCTCCGTCAGTAATGATCTTCGCTGCAAAGGCCTCTTTGATCACCTCACGTGGTGTCGCGATCGAGAGCTGGATGCCGCTCTCTTCGAGGTAATCTTTCAGCGTCTTCCACGCTAACTCGAACGTGTACTCGAATCGCTGCTTCCAGCGAATGTCGGGGGACGGAGTCATAGACATCACGCCGTCAATTTAGCACCTTTGTGGACATGCCACAGCGCACCGGCTGCAGCCAAGAACACAAAGTTCTTGATGATGTACTGTCCGATGAGCGACAACATCAGTGGCGGCTCATTGAACGACAGCTGCTGCTGAAACAGCAATGGCAACATCGTGCCGCCGATGTGGATGAGAAAGACGATCAACGTCATCTTCGTGAGTCTGGGCACTAAGAACGCCAGACCCAGTACAACTTCGCCGAGGCCGAGCAACATATACGATGCATCCGGCAGCCACGACAACGTAGCTCTCACCAGATCATGCACCGATGATACATCGGCAACCTTCAGCGCACCAAACCACACATAGACGATCGCAAAGGCAATGCGTATCGACCATTCGACGCGGGGAGGGGTGATGACGGCAGAGTTCATTCACAAAACTATCAACCCCTCACTTCTTCTTGATCTGATACTTCGTATACCAGATCTCCACCACGGCCTTCTCCGTCGTCTTTCGTCCGCCGTCTTTTTTGGTTCCCTGTTCTCCATTCCCAGTTCCCTGTTCCCCGTTCCCTGTTCCCTTCTTCTTCTCAAAATCCCCCGTCATCGTCTTCGGCAACTCGAACGCACCGATGTCGAAGATGAGCTTGATGTAGGAGGGGAGGACAACGCTGCGGGCCTCGGCGTTGTCATATACCAATTCTGCCGTAGCCGTACCGCCGGCACGTGTGGTGGTAATGATCTTGCGAGGGACCATCAACGTCGTGTCGATCAGCACCGTCGCAACAACGATCTCCGTGGTCTCGTCGGCGGGAATGATCTTGACCTTCCTCATTCGCACACCTTGAAACTCTTCGGTGCCGGCGTCAACAGAGGCGTGGGGTTTCGACAACAACATAAGCGGACCCAGATCTGCCCCCTGCTTCGGAAGCATGGCAAATCCCGGTGCATTGATCGTGGTCTTGTCGGGTGCAACGTGCGAAAGCGTGGCCTTGCTCTCGGGCACCTTCATAAAGGAAACGTCGACCTTGATCTTCAACTCAGCGGTGTACGATGTGATGCGCTCCATGCGCTGCTTGATCTGGTCGATCAACACCGTTGCATCAGCAGCCAATGCAACAGTACTCGCGCTGATCAACGCCACGGTCACGAGAAGGATGGTAAGGGGCTTGTGGTTCATGTCAAGATGTCCTTCCGACGCATGATGGTGACGGCGCCGAGGTAACAACCAAGGATGTGGATGAGTAAGATGCTGCCGCTGAAGAAAACGTCTGACCATGGGATCGGGTCGTCGAAGAGTTTCTTCCAACCCTGCATATGTGTGGTGAAGAAGAACGGCCGCACGTGATCGAACAACGGAATGTCGATCGCACTGATGATGGTGAAGACAATGATGATGGCCATCGTCGTCATGATCGGACCGATAGCATTCTCGACCAACGACGAGAACAAAAAGGCAATGCTGCTCACGGTCGTCATGGCCAGTGCCGCAAAGCCGTAGCCAAGCACAAAGCGCCAGAGCACGTCATCGACGGCGAGGATGGTGATCTGTGAACGGATCACGACGAGTTCGCCGGTGCCTAAGGACCAGACGCCGAGTCCGAGACTCAGCACGGCCATGAAGAGGACGAGAAGGTTCGTGGTGATGAGGGTGGTGATGAACTTGGCCGTGACCATTGTTGTGCGCGAGAGCGGACGTGTGAGCATCAGGCGATAGGTGCCGCCCGTGGCTTCACCGGCCAAGATGTCGCCCGAGACCAACGTCACCAGCAACGGCACGTGGACGTAGAGCATTCCCAACAAGATGTAGCTCACGGTGTAGCCGTTCATCAGGTTGCCGGTGAACGTGAATACCTGCTGCAGGGCTTGTGTGGCGAAGTCGAAGTAGGCGTTGCCTTCCACACCCATCGCCACGATCACGATCGGGATCAAGATGCCGAGGGCGATGAAGCCGATGAACGTGCGCCATTTTGAGAACACCTTGCTCAGTTCGACGCGGATAGCGGTGAGGATCATGCGACCTCCTGCGTCAAGGAGATGAAATACTCTTCCAACGACCGCACCGGCACGATGCCTTCGATGATGATGCCGCCGTCGATCAGCCGCTGCGTAAAGGCATGGATCTCTTGTCGGTCCAGCGAGACGATCACGGCATGTTCGCCGGTGCTTTGCACGCGGTCGGCAAAGCCCGACGTTTTGATGACGGCGAGGGCTTCGGATACCATCGGCGACTCCACGGTGACCTTCAATCGGCCGCTGTTGAGAAGGTCCTGGACCGCCCCCTCCACAATGGCCTTACCGTGGTTGATGATGACCATACGTGTGGCAGTGAGTTCTACTTCGGGCAGGATGTGGGAGGAGAGCAGCACCGTCTTTTTGTGTTCGCGCGCAAGGTCGATGATGATGCGTCGGACGTCCACCATACCGTGCGGGTCGAGTCCGGTCGTCGGTTCATCCAACACGATCAAGTCCGGATCATGCAGCAGTGCCTGGGCAATGCCGAGGCGTTGTTTCATGCCGTGGGAAAACGTCTTCACCTTGCTCTCGGATCGCTCAGCAAGTCCCACCACCTCAAGCGTCCGCATGATGTTGCTCTTCGACACATCGGCGCCGGACAGACGTCCCAGCAGTTCCAGGTTCCGTCGTGCCGTCAGGTAGTTGTAAAAATCCGGACGCTCCACGATCGCACCGATCCTGCGCAGGATCGCATTGCGGTGTTGTTCCAGCGGCATTCCGAACAATTCGATCGACCCGGCCGTCGGCCGGATCAGCGACATCATCATACGGATCGTGGTGCTCTTGCCGGCGCCGTTCGGTCCGAGGAAGCCATAGATATCTCCCTCGTTCACCGTCAGGTCCAGCCCATCCACAGCAACGAAGTCACCATAGTGTTTACGCAGGCCGCGAAGTTGTATGATAGGGGGCATTTACTCTCCTGTTACTCACCCGGCCCGCTTGCGCGGTCCACCCTCTCACCTTCGTGAGAGGGTACGGTAACGCAGAATGTCTGTAGAAAGTTTACGAAGAGGAAGGAATTCGATGAAACAGATCCGCCTCACGTAGGGGAGAGAGTGCTTCTTCTTGGCTCGTATATTAAGCCAAGTGGTGGTTGATCATGTGCGAGCTGTCCTATCGAACCATTGACATACCAACAGTCCGAGCTCATTTCCATGTCGTCACTCCTCCTTCTTGTCTTCGTCGTCCTCAGTCACCTTCTAAGCACACAGGCGCATGGTCAATGGGTGGACTTTCCAAAAGACAAGAAGATCATTCCTGAAACGATGTCATTCGTGAATGCCCGAGTTGGTGCTGTGGAGGGGAGCCTTGGGGGACATCCCAGTGTTTTCGCAACGTCGGACTCCGGCAAGACATGGTCAACATGGAGCTATGAGCCGTGGGATTATCGGGAGAACCTGCTACGCAAAGTGGCATTGGCAAAGACCGGTATTGGCTGGGTTGTTGGTCGTGCCGGTGTCTTTCGGACGGATGACTTTGGTGTCACGTGGCGCAGCGACAGTTTGGCTCTACCCGACTCATTACGAACGAAGAAGCCCCTGACCGACTGGACCTCCGTCGAGACATCCGATGGGTGGGCCTTCATTGCCGGTTGCCGTGATGGCAGAACAGTGGTCTGTCGGCGGTCAATATCGCCGGATAGCGCGTGGCATGTCGTCAAACTTCCCGGCACGCTTGTCTGTGAGGATCTTCCGTATGACTGGATAGATGTGGCCGGCACCATGGCACCGGATGGAACGGGCATTGTTGCCATAAGAGGTGATACGTTGTTGGCTTCGGTTGATTCAGGGATGACATGGCAGCTTCGCGGTCCGATCAGTCAGTCCCTGAAGTGGTACGGCATGCACGCAATGTCGTTCCAGGACAGCCTCAACGGCTGGATGGTGTACGGTAACGTAGCGTATACACGAGACGGAGGCCGTACCTGGATGCGTCCACTGAACAACCTGCCTTCCCCTTGTAGTTCTATTTGTTTCGTTGACACATTACGGGGTTGGACCGCCGACCAGTATCAGGTCTTCCAAACCTGCGATGGAGCAAAAACATGGACCGTTCAATTGCTCCGCGAGCGCACGTTCCCACTTCACGTCGTTGATGACCGATACCTGCTCACGATCGGCGATGACGCGTTCTGGCGCGCTGAATATCGAGAGCTCTGCGATTCGGTAAGCTCGGGGATCGAGCAAGAAGATGAACAAGAGTCAACGCCCATCGCTGCGCTTGTCGGGACGGAAGTTCACGTTGACCTGAGGCGCATTCGTGGATCGTCTTCGACCACGGTTCTCATTAGTGATGCTCTAGGACGAACTCTTGTTCAACACGAACCAGGTACCGGTTCCTCTGATGAATTGCTCGTCATCGACCTCGCCCCATTCGGATCAGGCGTCTATATCACGACAGTCGTCGGCATGGGATCAGCTTCAAGCTTGTTGTTCTCGGTGTGCTACTAAACCTCATGCACGCAAGAGTGAGAACGAAATAGCCCCATCTCACGGAGGTGAGAGGGGGCGACGAGTCGAAGACGAGTGGGGGAGAGTAAAACTGGTGAGGGGAGGCATTGATCAGGGAACACCCACGCCGAGTTTGACGCGGCTCAGGAAGGCAGTATATTCTGCCATGCGATTTCTGTTCATTCTCCTCTTACTGCTTCCGTACAAGGTGCTTGCCCAAGATTGCTATTCTGGTATCGTGGTGGATGCCGTCACCGGCGATCCGATCCCGGGTGCCACGATCGTGACCTTTGAGCGGAGCGTTGGCACGTATGCCAGTCGGATCGGGAAGTTTCGCATCTGCCCAAAGACGTCAACAACGCAGCTGATCGTTAGCGCAGTCGGTTACCGCACTGATTCGATTCAGGTCGAGCCCGGCGATCGAACCCTGCGGATCGGACTGCAGACCAAGAACATCGAGAAGGGGCCAGTTGAAGTTGTTGCAGAACTCGACGGTAAAGACATCGTTCAACGTGTCTGCCAACGTATGGAGCGACTGCGTCGAGAGAGTAAGACCGTGCGCTTCTCGCTCTATTCACTCGCATATCGAGAGGTTGGAACGAAGACCGTTCGCAGGACAGCGAGAGAATCGATCACAGATGTGGTCTTGACAACTGATCAGAATACAACGAACTACAAGATCTCGGACCGCAGGGACCTTGGTGAGATCGATACCTCCGAGTCCCCCGTCGTGTGGGATGAGGAGATGGATCTCAGTTCGATCTCCATTTCGATAAGGGGCGTTGAGTATCCGTACCAGTTGAATCTAGGTGACCTCGACCACTACGCCTATCAGATCCTCGAACGCGACACATCTGCCGGTGGTCAGACCCTCATCGCGTTTGCCCCTACTCCTAGTCGCTCGCCCGGGTTCAAAGGCACGATCGTGCTCCGCGAGGCTGACACAGTGTTTCTCAACACCGAATTCGACCTGGTCAATGGGCGAAACTTGCCATACGTTGATCAATATCATGTAGTCCAAACATTCAATCCCGAGATATCGAGGTTATGGTTTCCGGTTCGGGATGTACTATCCTTCGATGTTCAAGTATCGATGTTGACCGGGATCTCGACGATCCGTTCGCGCGGGAATCACGTCCGGACGATCGTTGATGTAGAGTTCGACTCAGATAGATCCCGAGAATACGGTCTAAACCCGGACACGATGAACACTGTGGTAATGCGGTCTGAACTCACTCCAGCTGAGGTTGATTCGACCATCGCATCGAACAATGCACGCAAAAGGTCGCCCCCTACAGGATCGTTTGAGGACGGCCTTCCGATACCGGTTTTCGGTACGACCGTCAGCATCCTGCCCATTGTCTATCGTTCTCAGGCGGAGAAGATGGGATATGGTGCGTGGCTCAGCACCCGTATTGACTCAGTAAAGTTGAAGGTGGCCTATGGGTCAAGTCAAGATGATGAACAACTCTTCGGAGCAGGAATCAGTCTCAACACCTGGCTGTCAGACGACCAACAACTGGTTCTTTCGGGCGAGTACCTTTCATCACCAATCAGCGTGCAAAGAGATCAGCTCACAGATCGTACCATCATTCGATCCTGGCTATCGACGGCATATCCCGACTACTACTCGTTCATGCATTCCGATCGGGTGGGCCTTGGTGTTACGTTCAAAAAGAATGCACTAATGTTGGGATCGCGCTCGGCTTTTGAACGGTACACGACAGACCGACTTGATTCAGCAGCCATTAGTGGCAGTTGGATCGTTCAGGACCTTGATCTTAGCTATTCGACGTTCCCATCGAACAGAATGGAATCGATCACTGGTGTTCCTCTTGATGTTGGTGCACGCTTAAGAGGTGGGTGGGAGAACGGGGAGAGTCGAAGCTTTTATGCACTGTATTCCAGCATCCGAACGTCCGTACCGACGCTTGAAACAGGCATTGGGCAGATCCGACTTGGCATCAGTGCCCAGGCAACGACTACAACACAACAAACATCGATCCCATTCCTCTCGTCCCAGGTCCCACGTTTTACGTTTCAAGGAGATACACGATCGCTATCAACGTTGCTGGCGAATGATCGGTTCGCTCGGTCCATGCTCTCAACTCGATTTACACTCGATCTAGACGACATCCCATGGCGAGCACTCGACCTTCCTGCATTCGACGGGATCCTGCCACAGTTTTCCCTTGTATTTCAAGGGTTCAGGATGTGGAATGTCCAGGACCTTCGGCAAACAGCTCAATCAACAACGGATCTGACGGTTCTTGAGGCTGGAATTCGCGTGAGTTCGATTCCACTCATCATTACCTCGCTCTTTCAAGCTGATCTCGAGTGCACGTGGTCGGTCGATCATAACGCTCGTTTGCAACAGCCGTTTCGCATCACGTTCGCTATCACAACGCCATTCGCTGCACTCGATTAGATAGCCCTACAACCCCTGTACCGCCTCTTTGAACCGCTGGCCGCGTTCTTCGAAGTTGGCGAACATGTCGAAGCTCTTGCAGGCCGGGGAGAAGAGCACAACGTCGTGGTCTTCGGCGAGTTCGGCGGCCTTGTGGACGGCGTCTTCCAGCGTGAGCGACTTCACACAACGTTTGGCCGTGCACCAGTGGTTGAAGATGGCGTCGGCATCTTCACCGATACAGACGATGGCCTTGACGTTCGTCGCTACAACGTCGTCCAAGGCGCTGTAGTCGTTGTTGTCGCCACGCCCGCCGGCGATCCATACGATCGGACGATCGTAGCTGGTAAGAGCATACCAGGCGGCGTTGATATTGGTGGCTTTGGAATCGTTCACCCAACGGACGTCGCCCACCATCTTGACGGTCTCAAGACGGTGTTCGACACCCGAAAACGAACTGAGTGAATCGCGGATGTTCTCATTCCGCACTTCGAATGCTCGTGCGGCGAGGGCAGAGGCCATGGAGTTGTATAGATTATGCAACCCCGGAAGCCCTAGTCTACGCGAAGGCATCAGGATCTCCTCTTTATGCTGCTGCGTCCGCAACACCACTTCGCCCCCCCGGACGAATGCGCCTTCAACCTCTCGCTGAGCACTGAAGAACGCCGTGGTGCAACGAACATGCGGATGTGCGCTTGCTACATGCTCATCATCCGCGTTCAAAAGTACGATATCATTTTCCCGTTGGTGCTCAAAGATTTTCCACTTCGCATGCACGTACTGTTGAAAGGTGCCATGATAGGAGAGGTGGTCAGGCGTGATGTTGGTGATCACACTTACCCGCGGACGAAACGAGGTGATCGTGTCGAGTTGATACGAGCTGCATTCAGCAACGATAACAGTCTGCTCGGAGATGGTGCCCACCAATGCCGACAGCGGCGTACCAATGTTGCCGGCTGCAACGGCCTGCACGCCCCCTTGATTCAACACATAGGCGGTGAGTGCAGTTACGGTGGTCTTGCCGTTTGTGCCGGTAACAGCCACGATGGGGTTGCGAAGATGTCGTGATGCGAACTCCAACTCACCGATCACCGGTATGCCGCGTTTGACGGCCTCGACACGTAAAGGGTTGGTAGGGGGCACACCCGGCGACACGATCATCATCTCACACTGCAGGGCTGCATCGGTATGGCCGCCGAATTCGTGGGCGATGCCGTGGTCGTTGAGTTCGGTGATGATCGCTGACGCACTCTCAGCGGCTTTGGCGTCGGTGACGAAGACGGAGTCGCCGTCGCGTTGGGCAAGATAGGCAGCTGCAAGGCCGCTGCGGGCGGCACCGACAACGGTGATCTTCATGTTAGTGCTTGCGCTCCATGAGCTGTTGTGCGAGGTGTTCCAAGAGATCGCGGGCGTGCGAGTCCGGCAGATGATGCAAATGAGCAAAGGCATCTTCGGTGGTGGTGCGGATCCACCGCTCGGCTTCGTCGATCACGCCGAGTGTGTGCATACATTCCACCATGGCGGGCACGCGGTCTCTGACGATGCCGTTGTTCGCGAAGAACTCCTCAAGGATGCCGGCACAGGCCTGGTGTTCCGAAGCGGCCGCACGGTCGCGCGCCGTGAGCACCAACCATGTGCGCTTACCCTCCACAAGGTCTCCACCCGGTGCCTTGCCGAACTTCTCCGAACCGAAGAGGTCCAGCAGATCGTCCTGCATCTGAAAGGCCATGCCGATCTCGCGAGCAAAGATGCGAAGTGCTTCGATCTGCTCCGATGGCGCACCGGCAATGCGGGCACCGATGTTGACCGACATCTCGAGAAGCTTCGCCGTCTTTTGTTCGATCATGCGGAAATATTCGTCAGCCGTCACATCCGTGCGCTGCATGAAGGCCATATCCAACGCCTGTCCCTCACACACTTCGATCAATCCCGTGGAGAACGCCGAGATCACGCCGATGGGATCGGGGGCTTGGACCGCACTGCGCTCCAACATACGCATCGCCATTCCCATCATCACGTCGCCGGAGAGGATGGCCGAGTTCTCATCAAAAGCCGTGTGCACGGTCGGACGTCCACGTCGGATGGGTGAACGGTCCATGATGTCGTCATGCACCAACGTGAAGTTGTGCAACAACTCAACGGCCAAGGCGGCCGACATTGCATGGTCGGAGTTGCCGCCGGTGGCCTCGCAGGCCAGCAACGTTAAGATCGGACGGACCCGCTTGCCCCCTCCCACAAAGAGGTAGTGGACGGGATCGTAGAGCGGACCCGGATAGGTGAACTCTTGAAGGCAAGCTTCAAGGGCGGAGTCGATGCGGGTGGTGTACGTTGTTAGCAATGGGGAATGGGGAATGGGGAATGGGGAATCAATCCAAGAGGTGTTGGAGGTGTGAGATGGTGGGCGACCCGGTAAGGAACATCCACCGTCGCAATTCGTCGGACCAGGAGCGGAGGAGGGATAACACGCCGGAGGTGCCGTCGCGTTCCAAGGTGCGGAGGACGATGCCGGCGGCGCCGACAACGGAGGCACCGAGGGCGATGGCGTTGGCCGCCTGGCGTCCGCTGGTGATGCCGCCGGAGGCGATGAGGGTGGGGACGATGCCGCGGCATTCATAGAGACACTGGGCTGTGGGGATGCCGACGTCCCAGTACTGTTGCACGGTGTCGGCGTCTTCGCGACGGAGGATCTCCACACCGGCCCATGAGGTACCACCGGCGCCGGCCACGTCGATAATGTCCACGCCGGCATCGACGAGCTGCTCAGCGACCTTCAGAGAGATACCGGCTCCGACTTCCTTGACGATGATGGGGACGGGGCTGGTCTCCACTGCCGCTGTGATCGCCTCCAGCACGCCGCGGAAACGGGGTTGTCCTTCCGGTTGAAGGAGTTCTTGTAACGGATTCAGGTGCACGGCCATCGCCGATGCTCCGATCAACGTCGACAGCGCTTCGAGATGTTCTTGCATGGTGCCGGCGCGATGCCAGTCGGCCATTTGCACCGCGCCGACATTGCCGATCGTCGGCACGCGGTCTGCCACCGTCTTCACCACGGCATACGATGCTGCTGTCTGCGGCTGTTCGATCGCCGCACGCATCGAACCCACGCCGATGGCAATGCCAAGTTCTGCTGCCGTTTCGGCCAACTGTGCATTGATCCGTTCAGCGTCTGGATAGCCCCCTGTCATCCCCGTGATCATGAAGGGGGCAGAGAGGGTGCGTCCAAAGACATCAACGCTGAGATCGATGTCGTTCAGATCACATTCGGGCAAGGCACAGTAGGGGAGTTCGATCGCGTCGAGTCCGTTGTCCTTTTCGCGGAAACGAACGTCGCGGTCTACCACGAGGCGGACGTGTTCTTGTTTGCGTGAGGTGAGCGACATGCACAAAGGTACGGAGTCGCACGGGCCTGTCATGCCGCCACAAAGCGCATCCCCGGCAGTTGGCGGACA
Source organism: uncultured Hyphomicrobiales bacterium (assembly GCA_964467455.1). Taxonomy (GTDB): domain Bacteria; phylum Bacteroidota; class Ignavibacteria; order Kapaibacteriales; family Kapaibacteriaceae; genus OLB6. The sequence goes on from CAYXQJ010000006.1 coordinate 147,247, forward strand.
AGGCCGCTGAGCTCGTAGTGGAAGAGTCGCGACAGGGCTTCTGCCGAAGAACATTCCCATTCCCGTGCCACGGCATCCACGCCGAGGGGATCACCACCCAAGAACCACAGCTCTTGCGGCAGCGACTTCTTCGGCAACGTCGGCTTCTCGAGTCCTAGATCCGACAACAACGTATCGGCATCCACCAGGACGCGAGCCCGTTGAGACGCAAGAAGTTCGTTGGTGCCCCGACTCCGACTCGACGTGATGTTACCCGGCACGGCATAGAGGGGGCGTCCTTGTAGCAGGGCAAAGTCGGCCGTGATCAACGCCCCGCCAGTAGCATTACTCTCGATCACGGCCACAGCATCACTCATGCCGCTGATGATCCGATTGCGCGCGGGAAAGTAGGGCGGCAGTGCAGCCACATGATAGGGATACTCGCTCACCACGGCACCGTGATGGTGCGAGATCTGCGATGCCAATTGCAGTGCATGTTTCGGCGTGATACGTCCGATGCCGCTGGCGATCACGGCCACCGTCACACCGCCGTATCGCAGTGTTGCTTCGTGCGCCAACGTGTCGATCCCATTTGCCAAGCCGCTGATGATGGCCACACCGTGTTCCACCCAGCGCTTCATCAACGTATCCGTCACCGGCTTGCCGTATTGCGTCGTACACGCCCGCGTCCCCACCACGCCCACTGCGGGCATCGATTCAGGGGGCAGGGCACCGCGCACATAGACGATCATCGGCGGCGTATCGATCCCGCGCAGGCGCATCGGATAGTCGGGATCCCAGATCGACACGGCGCGCACGCCGTCGTTCTCGTTCATCCGTTCGATCTCGAACGCCTGCTCGCGTTCGTCCAATTCGATCGCGCCGAGGGCATGCAGTGCATCGTCGAAGCCATCGGTAGCATTCACCACGGCGATACGCTCCGCGGCAGTTAGGCGCCCCACACGGGTGAGGGCGATGAGGTCGGTGGTGGTCCAGGTCATACAGTCTTACTCTCCCTCCGTCGAACATCTTTGTCGTCGTGTAGAGGGATAGTGTTGTTGACCGTAAGAAATGTGACATTACGACGATGCATAAGCGCAGTATCTGGCTTCCCTCTCACGAAGGTGAGAGGGACCGAGGGAGAGTAAATGAAGAGAGGTACTGAGTGCGAGTGCTACGCGATCAACACCGCGCGCATCTCCGACCCCACCTGCTCGCGGAGGTCTTCGGGGATGATGGCTAAGAGCTCCGACGTGATGCGGTCGAGGTCTGAGGCAAACGTGTGGACGAGCGGCAGGACCTCGCGGATCAACAATACGTCGGTTGGGAGATCGATAGAGCGCTTGCCGAGGTTCGCAAGCAACGCGATGAGTTCTGCTTCTTCAGCACTGGCACATTCGATGACGTCTTCACGCTTGCTGTTGCGAAAGAGGGTGACCTGCGACGTGAACATGCTCTGTGATGCCTCGGCACGCGTGATCTGCACCGGCATGATGATGGTCCTGCTCGCCCCCTGAGGAAGTTGTTCGATGCGGGTGGAGTACCATTCACGCATGGGACGCAGCTTGTAGCGGACCTCGGCTTCCGTGGCCAAGGCAGCTGCAAGGTGGCGGATGTTGGAGTTGGCGTGACGCCATGCCAAGGCGAAACGGTAGATCCATCGCTGCTCTTCGTCGGTGAGGGCGAACAGGTCGCTCATGATGAAGGCGTCAAGACGACGTCGATCTTTCTTGACGGTGTGTGGACGTACCACATCGGCATCGTTGGTACCAAACTCTTCGGCGATGGAGCGTATCGGCCGATAGAGGAATTCGCGGAATCGTTTTGCGTCGAGCTGTTGCAAGATATCGTCTGTCGGCACCGGAAACTCCTGCACATCACGCGCCGTGACGTCGGTGGCGTGAGCAGAACGCTGTACCAATTCGCTCAAGAACAAGCCGACAGAACTGTTCATCCAAATGGCAAGGGGCTGGGCATGTTCCGGCACATCAAGCACGATCTCGATGCAGGCATCAGTGCTGAAGGCATGCGCGGTATTGACGCCCACAAGCCAACGCTGATGCTGGTCGCGTGGGATCAAGAGGTGGGGCGTGACGAGTGTGCCAAGGTCCCACCACGGGTCGCGGTGACGCAGCGTCGACCTTGCATGAATGCCGTCGCGTTCAGCACGCTCAAGCCGTGTGAGCATGTTCGTGCCCGCAAGATCGGAACGCGAACTGTCAGCGATGAGGAGTCGACGGTCGGCATTGGGAATGCCGGCAATACTCGTGAGTTCATCGGTCGACGTGATGACGATGTTGTCGAACATGGTACCGTCATCACGTTGATGTTGCCAGAATCGTTCTTCGATCTCTTCGCTGACGATCTCGTCGAGATGCGGAGCAAAGATCTCGTTAGCGCCTGTGCGAAGTCCGCCACTGACGGTGGCGATCGTGCGCAGCGGACGCAGCTTGGGCGAAAGTTTGCGCAGGATCGATGCCACAACATCCGGCGGGATCAACAGGTCATCCCATCCCGTATCGGTATTCCACGTCCGCATCAACATCACGCTGCGGTCGATGCGACGGACCACCACTTCAGGATTCACCTTGCCACGTTCCGATGTGGTGAGATATCGCAAGAAGACGTGCCAGGCCTCGATCCGCTCATCAGTTAGCGTGCGTATCGAAGCAGCGTCGGGGATCACACCACGCAGCGATCGACGAATGAACGTGAAGTTCGACGGTGTGCTCGCCCCCTCACCATCACGCAGACGAGCAATGATGCAGCAGGTGCCGTTGTCTGGAAGGGCTAGTGGATCGTCATCAGAGGTGAAGACCCATTGCACATCAAACCGCTCGACGATATGCTGGCGCACTTCGGCATATTCCCGATCACGCAACACCGCCAATGGTACAAAGAGAATGAAGGGGGCTTGTGGTGCCATTCGAAGTTGATGCAGCAACAACGACAAACGGCGTCGTTCGGTGATGGCTGTCAAGGATAGACACACCACGTCCCAATCATGATCGATCTCGTCATGACGCAGGATCATACGCACCGACGCATTGTCGTCACGTTGACCTGTTGCGCGCAACAAGATCATGCGTTGCTCATCCGCATCGGCGGCATAGACGCGCGCGTCGACATTCTTCGTTGCCAACGAAGCGCGGATACCGAAGATGCCCATCGTAGAGCCGATCTCCAGTACGCGCAATGGAACATCATCCGTTCGGTCGGCGACGCCGGAGGCAACGATGGCAAGGTCGATCGCATCTAGCGTCGGCACCGGCGTTGCATGAATACCCAGACACCACTGCAGGATCGCATCCACCGCACGATCGCGATCATCGTCAGACATACGCGACACATCAACGTCACGAAGGAACGTCACCAATCCGTGCACGGCCATCCGGAACAACGGCTCACGATGAGGCGCCATCGTCGGCGTTTCCAACTCCTCGGGGAACATGGTGTGTCCGGCCCGGCGTGCATCCCGCAAATACGCACCGATCACATCCATCATCAACTGCGGACTCCGCGCACCATAGGGCAGCGTCATCGGATCTAATGTTTCGGAATGATGGATCTGCAGGAACACATAACTCACGATGGCCGTGGCGAGATGTTCGATCGCCTTCCTACTCTGCGCCGATCCATCCGTCGACGCCATGATCTCACTCAGCAAGATCTCCACGCGTCCCGTAAACACCCCACCTGTGTCCCACCCGTGTCCCACCAGTGTCCCACGCAGTGTCTCCGTCATCGCAACCCTATGCGCCGCCACCATCACCTGTCCTGGTGACGTAATGTCCAGCCCCCTCACCTGCATCACGATCTGTTCTTCGATCGGCAGACGTTTCGTGACGGCTTCCGTGCGATAGACCACCACCGTCCGCAGGGAGGTGATGATGATGTAGGGGGCGAGCAGTCGTGCTGCCACATTTCGTGCACGGTCGCGGACAAGATCGTCGAAGGGATCGGCGAACACATCAACGGCATCGACGACGGCATACATCGATGAAGGAGTGTCGGCCGTTGCTGTCGTGGCCACGGTGAGGAAGTGTCCTTCCACGCTGACGTGATCGTCGACAACAAAGCCCTGACCGGAGCGGTCAGCAGCATCGCGCATCAAGGCGCGCAGATGGTCAAGCAGGGGCGAGGTGGGCGTCATGGTCAGGCGTCCAACACAGCGCTGATGCGATGCACCAGGGCAGCAGCTTCGGCGGCCGTGGGTGCTTCGGCGATGATGCGCATGATCGGTTCGGTGTTGGATGCGCGGATGTGGACCCAGCGGTCGGGCCACGAGGCGTGGACGCCGTCTTCGCGCGAGATCACGGCATCATGAAACAGCGCAGCGCAGCGTTCCAACGTCGGCGCGACCTTGCTGCGATCGTCGAGCGTGACCTTTGACTTCAACATGTGATACTGCGGCAGAGCTGCGACGGCTTCCGACATCGACCGACCGGTGCGTCGTAACAACGAACTGATCAGCGCCAAGCCGACGATGGAGTCGCGTCCGGCGTGACACGTCGGATAGATCACGCCGCCCGATCCTTCGCCGCCGATGACGGCGTGTAGTTCCTGCATTTTGCGGACGACGTTGATCTCGCCGACGGCGGAGCGATACGTTGCTTCGCCGTAGTGGGCGGCCACATCATCGATCGTGCGTGACGTGCTGTAGTTGACAACTGCCGGCCCCTTACCGCCTGCATCGTAGACAGCTTGAGCGGCGAGGGCTACGGTGCGTTCTTCACCGATCGGCGTACCGGTCTCATCGATCAGCACCAATCGATCAGCGTCGGGATCGACGGCCACACCAAAGGCCGCTTGATGTGCTTTCACAGCCTCGGCAAGATCACCCAGATTCTCCGGCAGCGGTTCCGGAGTGTGCGGAAACTCACCGGTACCATCACAATACAACGGCACCGGCTCATAGCCCATGCTTGCAAGAAGTCGCGGCACGATCACCGACCCGGAAGCATTCACTGCATCGACCACAACACGCTCACCATTGGCCGTCGGCGCCTGCTGCACGGCATGTAGGGAGAGGACGGCGTCGAGGTGTAATTGTACTGCATCTTTCATCGTGCCAGGTGCCAAGTGCCAGGTGCCAGGTGCCATATCCCTCGTGCCAAGTGCCAAGTGCCAGGTGCCAGGTACCACCGTCTCTTCCGATGGACGCTGGACGTCGGACGAAGGACGCTGAATGTCGGACGTCGGACGATCTACCACCGCCCACAACCTCGCATTACCCTCTGCATCCAGGAACACGCCCCCTGCATCGATGAACTTCAATCCGTTCCACTGTGCGGGATTATGTGAGGCCGTGATGATGATGCCGCCGGCGGCGTCGGAGTGTTCGGTGAGGAGTTGAACGGTGGGCGTGGGGACCATGCCGGCATTGCGTACTTCGCGTCCGCAGGCGTGGAGGGCACCGAGTACGACCTCTTCGATCCACACGCCGGATGGGCGTCCGTCACGACCGACCACGATCGGTCCGGGCGGGAGGATGGCCGCGAAGGCCGTTGCGTAGGTAGCGATGATGGAAGGGGTGAGGTCGTCGCCGAGGGTGGCGCGCAGACCGGAGATGGAGCGGATGAAGGCCATGCCCAAAAATACCCAACGCGATCTCTCCCGGCGTTATCTTCTCCCGGCGTCACTCCCGGCGTCATATTGTCCCGGCGTCATGAGCTGCTCGATCGCCTCCGCCCTCCGCTCCAGCGCCCCCGACATATTCACCGGCCCCCGCTCGGTCACCAGCACGTCATCTTCGATGCGGATGCCGATGTTCCACCACCGTTTGTCGCACGGAGCGCCCTCGGCGATATAGATGCCGGGTTCGACGGTGATAACGGTGTTGGGCTTGAGCGGACCGCGTGAACCGGGGTCGTGGACGTCCAGACCAAGATAGTGCGACGTGCCATGCATGAAGTAGCGTTTGACGGAGTCGACATGTTCGATGATGCCCAAGGCGAAGAGTCGTTGGGAGATGACCTTCTGAGCAGCTTCGTGAGGGGCTTTGAACTTGGCGCCGACACGAGCCGCGGCGATCCCCGAGTCCTGTGCCTCGAGGACGATGTTATAGATCGTCCGCTGGTCGTCGGTGAACTTCCCGTTGATCGGAAACGTGCGGGTGATATCGGCCGTGTAGCCGTGATACTCCGCACCACAGTCAGCCAGGATCAGGTCACCCGTACTCGACGCCATCCGATTTGTTGTGTAGTGCAGGATGCAGGCGTTGTAACGCGCCCCGACGATCGACGGATAGCCAACATCCTCCGCGCCGCCATTTTTGAAACCGAATTCGATCAGCGCTTCGATCTGGAATTCCTTCATGCCCGGACGTGCATTGCGGATGGCGTGACGATGTCCGTTGACAGAGATGTCGATGGCCTTCTGCAACAAGCGTAGCTCCGCCGTGTCCTTCACCTCGCGCATGTTGTGGATGGCCGACAGCGTCGTCGTGATCGTCAGGTTCGGGAAGCGCTCGCGCAGTCCTTTGCGCACTTCACTGTCGATGTAGATGTTCTTCCCCAACAACGACGCACCGACACTCTTCGTCGGCCAATCGGCGACGATCAACGTATCAGCTAGCGACGTACTGACCGAATCCACGTTCTGCTCGCCCCTTTCATCCGAGAACAGGCGTTGTAACGTCGGGATAAGTTCTGTACTTGGTAGAGCGAGATCGATGTTGTAGACCTCCATCGCTTCTTTTGGTCCGGCGGTGACGCCATTCCACTGTTCGCGTGCTGCATTGCGCTCTTTAACGAACAAGATCTCGCGCACCGTTTTCCCGTTGACCTCGATGCCGAAGGGGGCGAGCAGTAACGTCGCTCCGGGGAACGGATAGCCCGTGAGATAGAGCAGGTTGGAGTTCTGACGGTACTCGTAGTCAACGTCATTCTGCCGATTGCGTTCATCAGCGGCCATCACAGCAAGCACGGAGCGCTTACCGATGGAGTCTATCAATCGCTCGCGACGTTCCTTGTACACGTGAGGAGGGATGTGGTCGGCATCATGCACTTCGTAGCGGAAGGTCTGTGCATTCCCAACGAAGACGCTCAACAAGAAGAGGAGGACGGCGAGATAAAGGCGGTTCATCCTGCAAATTACACGTCGCCACTCACGATGCATCATGCATTATGCATCATGCATCGTTCTTCCTCCTGATCAACAACCGCGCCCCGGGCTGGAAGCTGATGTAGTACCATAGCCACTCGATCAAGACCTTCAAACGGTTGCGGAATGAGATCAGCTGCATCACATGCAGTCCAGCCCACGCGATCCACGCCACCAGCCCCTTCAAGCGAATGCCGAAGACGTCGGCAATGGCACGCGCACGCCCGATGGTTGCCATGGTGCCGTAGTCTTTGTATTTGAACGTCCGGCGTCCGGCGTCCATCGCCCCTTGGCTAGACTTGCTGTTAGCTGCTTGCTGCTTAAGGACTATCTGCTTTGCAGTGAATCTTCCTTGCTGCATCGCCACTTGTGCCACTCCGGGTAAGGGGGCGGGCAGGTCGTGTTCGAAGTGGGCGGCATCGCCGATCACGTAGACGTTGGGATGACCGGGGACGCTGCAGTCGCGTTCGACGCTGACGCGTCCGACGCGGTCGAGCGGAACACCGAGGTGTTGCAGCAGCGGTGAGGCGGCATTACCGGCAGCCCAGATCACGTTGCGGCTGCGTATGAACTGTGACCCAAGGTCGACGCCTTCGGCGGTGACGTTGTGCACGCGAGTGTTGAGGAGCACTTCGACGCCGAGTTGTTGCAGCGACCGTACGGCGTGTGCTGATAGGTTGGGATGAAAGCTTGCAAGGATAGACGGTCCGGCCTCAACAAGCACAACGCGGATGTCCGATGCACGCAGGCGAGGGAAGTCGGGCAACATCGTACGGAGAGAGATCTCGGCAATGGCGCCCGCCAATTCGACACCGGTTGGTCCGCCCCCTACACAGACAAAGGTGAGGTGTTCTTTGAGTTGTGGAGTGCCCACGGCGCGTTCCGCTTCTTCGAACGTGGACAAGATGCGGTCGCGGATGAGCAAGGCATCATCAAGGTCTTTGAGCCCCGGCGCATGTTGCTCCCATTCATCGTGTCCGAAGTACGAATGACGTGCCCCGGCAGCGATGATGAGTTCGTCGTACGTGTAGGTGTCGTTGCGTCCCACCACATGTTGATGCTCAAGGTCTATCGTCGTGACCTCGTCATACACGATGCGGAGATTCTTCGACGATCGAAGAATGGAACGGATCGGTTGCGCCACATCACCCGGCGCCAAGGCCGCCGTGGCAACTTGATACAACAGCGGCTGAAAGAGGTGGTGATTGGTCCGGTCGATCAGCGTAACGTCCACATTCTCCGAACGCAACGCCTTCGCCGCCGATAGACCGCCAAAACCGCCGCCGATGATGAGGATGTGTCTTCTCATAACAGGGAACAGGGAACAGGGAACAGGGAACAGGGAACGACTCAACCCTCAACCCTCTACCCTTAGAGACTAGATAGTGGCGGCCACGGTCAGCGCATCCACCCTCCTCGCACCGGCTGCGATGAGGGCTTCGGCTGCTGTGTTCAGCGTTGCGCCGGTGGTGAGGACGTCGTCGACAAGTAAAATGCGGGCATTGCGGATCAAGTCGGGCGTGTGTACGGAGAATGCGTTGTGAAGATTCACCAGCCGCTGCTGTTCCGAGAGCGCGGTCTGTGTGCCGGTGTAGCGGGTGCGTCGCATCACATCGAGCAGCGGCAGGCCAAGTGCATCAGCCACACCACGGGCTATGAGCTCGGCTTGGTTGTAGCCGCGTTCACGGCGTCGGGCAGGGTGGATGGGGATGAAGGTGACGGCGTGTGGGACTACGTGTAGGACTTCGTGTAGGTCTTCGAGTAGGACTCCGTGTAGGTTGCCACGAGAGTCTCCCTCAAAGACTCCCTCAAAGAATCCCTCATCGACTCCCTCACCGACTCCCTCTGCAAGATATCTTCCCAGCCCATAAGCAAGCCGCTTCCTGTTGCCGTACTTGACGGCATGGATGGCGTGGCGGATGGGAGCATCGTCGGTGACGGCCCAGGCGGCGTTGAAAGAGGAGATGTAGAGATCGTCGGCGGCGATGTGGCGCTGGACGAGGAGGAGGAGCTCGACAGGGTCCGGTGCGGGAGCACAGGCGTCGAGGGCCTGACGGGAAATGCCGGGGAGGACCTCGTCTTCGGGTGCAAGGGGAAGACCACTCAACAGACAATGTTGAGGGAAGAGGACGTTGTCGAAGGATCGGGCAATGGTGGCCACGCTCCGAACAACGGTGTTCAGGAGCGCGGCCATGAACTCACCGAGTTTCGTTGACGAATTGGAGACGCTGAGCGATCTCGTCGGGCAAGGTCGGAGTGACGTGATGCGGGATCAAGAAGGAACTCAGCGAGGTGACGTCGTCAAACACCCGTTGCTTCATTGTTGTCATCATCAGGTAGTCGTGTCCACTTGATCCGCCCGTGCCGACGCGCATGCCGATCATGCGGCTGACCATCATGGTGTGACGGTAGCGCCACAATGACACGAGCTTGTCCAACTCGATCACAGCATCAAGGAACTGATACGGAAGCTGAAGCAGAGGGTATTCGCGATATGTCGAAATGAAGAGTACCGCCAGCGTGGCTTTTTGTGACATTCGACGTTCACCGTTGGCTTGCAGCTCAGCATACTGATCAGCATCGAACAAGGCGAAGAAGCCGCGTTCATTGGCATCGATCTGGTTCAACGCTTCGGCAGGATCGCGATGTTCTGCCTCGGCAAGCACACGCACTTCATGACGGTCGTTCTCGAGCATGTTCTTGACGGCTTGCTGATAGGCCTTCCAGAACGCATAATCGCCCGACTCCATGAATGGGATCTTTTCGAGCCACTTCTCAACCACGTGGAACAACGTCGTGCCGGCCGTCGCCGCATCCAGTTGTGCTTTGTGATGTGGTGCAAGCGCGTCGGTGTAATGCTTCAACACACGACGTTCATTGGCAAGACCCAACGTCCGCTCCAAAATGCGCCACTGTACGGATTGAAATCCCGACGCCGGATTCAAGAACGAACGGAAGTCCATGAACTCACTCGGCGTCATGGTCTCGATCAACGAGAACTGTTCGCAGAGATGGTTCATGATGCGGTTCACTCTACGCAGTCGCGAGTGACAGACGGCAACGTCCTGCTCCGGGACATAATCACGGTTCAAGAGTGTGATGATCGACCCCACCTCGAACAACACCTGCTTGAACCACAATTCAAAGGCCTGGTGTGTGATGATGAAGAGCATCTCCTCATGCGCCGGCTGTCCGGCCTTGTCGCTCTCCGGATGTTGTGCGTCGAGGATCTTGTCGAGTTCGAGATAGTCTGAGTAGTAGATCATTTCACATCATCCTCATGATACACAGCAGTTCCGGCAACACGGTCGTGAAGGGCCAGTCTGTCCACACCCAACACGAAGAGACATCCAATGAAGATCACGATGCCGACCACGTCGCTGATCCAGTCAAAAAAACCAAGGGCCGGAATGAGCGACATGAACTCAAGTACCCGCGCACTAATCTTGACGCCATATCGCTTGAGATAGAGTGAGGTGTCGCCCCTCGTTGCATCCGGTCGTGCAACGCGGATCTTCATGACCCGCTTGCCCGGTGAGGCACCCGTCAGACCTTCGATCAGCGGATAGGCGATCCCGGCGATCATCCCGGCCAAGACGGCCGCAGGAATGAAGTCCACAACGGTCTGAATGATGTCCTGCGAGACGCCAAACATCTCATAGACCTGCACGATCTCGTCCAATGTATCCTTCATCGACTCCGTGGCCTGCACGCCAAACTGCATCAGCATGAACGCCAAGACCATCGTGAACAAACCCGTGGCAAGACCGTCAATGATCGCAGCCACAAGCCGCGGACCAAAACCAATGCGTTTGTCTTCGATGCGCGGTGTATACTCTCCGGCAAATGGATTTGTGCTCATGTGTTGATTCCTGTTGATCGTACACGTTCTAAGATTCGAACCGCAATATCATACTTTTTGAAAGGGGGCATCAGGTACACACCATCGATACGGTCGCGCGCAGCCGACAACATCTCAACAGCAAGGTCGATGCCCGTGGCCGTTGCGGCCTCGGTGTTCTGTCCCGATGCACGCATACGCTCGCGCACCCACTCCGGTATCGTCATGCCCGGCACCTCAAAATGCAAGAACTCGGCGTGACGGATCGTGCGGAGCGGAATGATGCCAAGCAAGAACTTGACGGAGATCGATCGGGTCTTTTCCAAGAACCGATCCAATACCTCCGGATCAAAAATGGGCTGGGAGAAGGCAACATGCGCCCCCTGATCGACCTTGGCGGCAAGACGGTCAACTTCGCGGTCGAGGTCTTCAGCGGCAGGGTTGACGGCGCACGAGATACAGAAGCCCGTGCGCTGGCCGAGGGGATTGCCCATGAGATCCATGCCGTGATTCATGCGCCCCAAGGCGCGGATCAAACCGATGGAGTCGACATCGTAGACGCTCGTAGCAGAAGGGAAGTCGCCGATATGCGTCGGGTCACCCGTGACGGCCAGGATGTTGCGAACGTTCAGGCCGTGGGCACCAAGCACTTCGGATTGTAGACCGACCATGTTGCGGTCCCGACAGGCAAGGTGCGTGATGCACTCCATGCCCGTTGCATCGGTGACCATGCGTGAGATGGCGATCGGACTCATACGCAAACGTGCACGGGCACCGTCGCTGATGTTGACGGCGTCGATGCCATGGTCCATGAGATACTTCGCGCCATCGATCACACTCGACATATCGAGTCCGCGCGGAATGTCCAACTCCACCGTCGTGACGAACTGACGTCCCAGCTTTTGATGGAACGACGTCGGCGTCACCTCCGGCTGCTGTGATTCATCGCGATCATGTTTTGTGGAGAGTGTTGGCGTGACAGAGCCGACGATGACCGTGCTGACCGCCGAAGCGATCGCGCGCACGTGATCGGTGGTCGCACCACCGTCGGCACCGATGATCGATGCGCCGTGTTCGACCAACCGACGTGCCGCCGCGGCAACGTACGGTGGTTCGGCATCATAGATCGCTTGACCATCGATGATGGTTGGAATACCCACATCCGGCAGCGACACCAACGGCGCTCCACTCACACTGAGGGCATCGATGATCCCCATCATTCGTTGCGGTCCGACCGTACCATTGGAGCCGATGGCCGAAACACCATGGCGCGTCAACCTGGTTGCCACATTCGACGGAAAGGGGCCTGCGAGGATCGAGCCATCTTCCGGAAACGATTTTAAGGCAATGAGCGGGATCTCCGTGCTGAGCTGGCGCACGGCGTCGATCGCTGCTTCGAGCTCATCAAGATCGATGAATGACTTCAGCATGATCACATCGCAGCCGCCGGAGAGTAAGGCATCGGCTTGCTCTCGGAAGCAGCTGATGGCGTCAACGATCTCGATCGGACCAAGCGGCTTCAGCAAGCGGCCGGTGGGGCCCATCACGCCGGCCACGATGGCCGAGCCAGTTGCGGCCTGACGTGCCAACCACACACCTTTGCGGTTGATCTCGGGCACGCGTGCCGAGAGCATCACCGATTCAAGTGCATAACGATTGGCGTGGAGCGTGTTGCTCTGCAACACGGTCGCGCCGGCTTCAAGGAAGTCGTGGTGGATACGTTCCACCACCATCGGAATGGTCAGGTTGTATCGTGCTGACGGACGCTCGGAATAGCCACGTCTTGACAGCTCGATCTGCATCGAGCCATCAGTGACCCAGGGTGTGCTGCCACGTCGATCGATCACCATGGATGTGCTCATGCGTCGCCACGGCGAGAGTCTAATGACAAGGCCGATGCCGGCTTCCACACCATCAAGGCACAGGCGAGGATCATGAGCGTGTTCTTGCCGACCTTCTCCCACGAAACTTCTTCGCCCCCTTGCGAACCAAAACAACCGCAGTCGATCTGCAGTCCTTGCGTAACGGCCCACGCTACGGCTGCCGTGAACATCACGAGCATGATGCCGCAGAGCAAGGCCGATGTCCGTATGCGCCAACCTGCTACCAAGGCAGCCCCGGCGAGGAGTTCAAGCCAGGGGATCACCAGCGCATAACCGTTGACCATGAAGTCGGGCATCAGGTGGTAATGCGAGATCGACGTGGCGAATGCCAAGGGCTCAGCGATCTTGGGGACCGCTGCATAGAGAAAGTAGCCCCCGATAAAAACGCGTAAGGCAAGGGTGATGTAGGACAGCATGACAACAAAACTACTATTTTCAACCTCGCAGGATTTCTTCTAACCAATGGAGGGTGGTGTTATGGAAGAGTTTGAGTCGATGCCGATGCAGGATGGCGGTATTGTTACCGGCGTACTTATTGGGGTGCTGCTGCTTGCTCTCGTGCTGTACGTCTTCATCAGTCTGTGCTACGGAAAGATCTTCGAGAAGGCGGGCAGGCCGTTCTGGGCTGGATTTATTCCGATCTATAACAACATCGTGATCCTTGAGATCGTTGGACGTCCAGTCTGGTGGATCGTACTGCTTATCATACCATTTACCGCGATCGTTGCCCTGCCGGCGGTTCTGATCGATCTTTCAAGATCTTATGGAAAATCTGACTCTGTGTGGTTGGCAGCTATGATCTCATTCGCCATTTTTCTTCTTCCCGTCATGGCCTTCAGCAGCGACATCAAATACGTCGGCCCTGCCGCCGCCGGTGACGGCAGCGGGACAGGGTTTTAGCGTGATGTGAGGTTGCCGTTATTCGGCGCTGGGATCTAACGCCCGTTGGATCTGTAGCGCAAGGTCGGCAAAGTGAGCTTTTGAGACCGGGTCCGTGCCTGCCCCCTTCAGTTTGGTGAGAAGGGTAGCCAGGCGAGCCCGAACGATGGCACGAACGTCGGAGTTATAGACGTCCGGTCCGGCAAAAAATCGAGCGGAGCCCGTCAGCGGTGAGTTGTCGGGCTTCTTCGTTTTGGCGATGAGGCCGTCGACGTAGGAACGCTGGAGATTGCGACGGAAATAGTCGACGGGTTTGCGCTGCTGGAGCTCGGAGAAGATGAGCTTCTCGAGGTCGTCGAAGAGTTCGGTGACGGTATAGGTGGATGCGTCGCCGCGAGTCTCTTGTTCAAGCAGCCGGACGAGTTTGTCGTTCGACATTGCAGTGCGCAAAAAGCGCGACTGACCCGTAGCAAGCTGTTCGGCACCACCGCTGGGTGCGAGGAGGTCAACGATCTTCTGATCCAACAACCACGTCGGCGTGGTAAAGACTTGTTCGCCGAGGAAGGCCACGGCCGCTTTCTGACGGTCCTTGGTGACGGGTGTGTAGACGGGGCCTTCTTTCGAGCCGAAGACCTTGCGCTCGATCTCGACGCCGCCGATCACGTTGGCAACGTGACCCATCTCGCGCGACCATTGAGCGAAGAGGTCGTCATAGGCCTCATCGAGGAGTTGGAAGTCTTTCCCATCTTGACGTGTGGCGTCGAGCAGATATCCCATGGCACGTTTGAGATTGGCTACACCATATGTGCCGGCCTTGATCGGATCGTCGCCGAGGTCTTCCATTTGTGACGTAGGATCAACGGTCATCCACTGCTGTGCACCAAAACGCAACATCTTGTCGGTCTCGGTGGCCTTGGCCCATTGGTTCAAGGTATCACGTTCGTCGTCGGATGTCTTGGCGTTGATGATGGGACGATAGCCCCACTTGACGGAGAAGTGATCGTATGGACCGACCTTGGGGAAGACGTCGACATCATCGCCGGGTTGAGCGATGTAGTTGTATCGTGCATAGTCCATGATCGTCGGCGCCGTTCCGTACTTCGCACAAAACGTTTTGCTCCGCAGCGAATCAACTGGATAGGCACTTGAGGCCTTCATGTTGTGCGGCATACCGATGGTGTGTCCAAATTCATGTGCTGCCACCGTGGCGATCAACTCGCCCATGAGCGAATCGTCGTAGGGAAGTTTTCGTGAGCGCGGATCGGACACTGCCTGTGCAAAGAACCAACCCGTTTGTAGCTTCATGATGTTGTGGAACCAGCCGATGTCGCTCTCGATGATCTCACCCGTGCGAGGATCGTGGATGTTCGGACCATAGGCATTCTCGACCGGCGACGGGTAATAGCGGATCACGCTGTATCGAGCATCCTCCGGCGACCAATCGGGGTCTTCTTCCGGCGTCGGCGGCTCCAGTACACGGACAGCGTTCTTGAAGCCCGCAGCTTCGAACGCAGGGTTCCAGGATTCGACACCTTTTTTCAGCCACGGACGCCACTTTGCCGGTGTTGCCGGATCGATGTAATACGTGATCGGCTTGATGGGTTCTACCAATTCACCGCGGAGGAACGCTGCTGTATCCTTCGGTTCGAGTCGCCAGCGCAAGATGTACGTGCGCGACATCGCCTCATTCTCATCGCGACCGTAGTCGACCTGCCGAAGGGCAAAGAACCCAACTCGTGGATCGGCCAGCCGTGGTGTCATTTTGTTCTTAGGCAATTCCACCATCGAATGGTGCATCGTGAAGCTCATCGTCCCACTGGCGCGATTCTGCGGCGACTCACCGGCAGCGAAGGTGACCACGTTCTCAACTTCCACATTCGTCGGGAAGCTCTTCGCGTATTCGATGAACGAACGTTCCTTGTCGAGTCGCGTGATCTTGAAACCGCGACGTGTGCCTTCATCGGGCGTCAATAGCGGAACATCGGTCGTGAACAGCGACGTCACCTCGATCACCACGGCCGTGGTGTCTTTGTTATAGGCCTTGATCGGAAACGCTTCCACGATCTCTTCAAAGTTCGATGCCTTCACCGCACGTGCGATCGGCAGGGAATCATCGGCCACATTTTCATACGATACCGTCCGCAGCAAGATCTTGTCGTACTTCCGCTCCCAGCGGATCACGCTCGTTCCCAACTCTTCGCCGCCATATCCCACTTGCGGCGTCTTCGCCGTCCGCGTCACCAACAAGAATTCCTCACCCAACCGACTCGTCGGGATCTCATAGAAACACTGTTCGTTGATCCGGTGCACGATGAACAATCCGGAATCCGACACTGCATCCTTCGTGATCACTTTTGAGTAGGGGGCGATCTTGGATTTGGTGGAGTCGCCCTTGGTCTGCGAGCTAGTCTGCGAGGAAGTCGATGAGTTAGTCGATGAGGAGGAGCCGCACGCTACAATGAGCGAGCTACCAACCACCAACCACAGACCAACAACTACCAACCACCAACCACGAACCATTCTTGACATAACGATCCTAACATGAGAATTCAGCGCAAAGCGCGGAAAATACGGGAAGACTTAAAAACAGATGCCCGGCGCGGCGGGTGGGGAGGGACTTTTCCGCGCTCGGGCATCTCTGGTGAGACGTGTGGTGTGGTGTGAGGGCCGGATCGGGGGAGACCACACGTCAGTTCGGGGGACGTCTAGGTTGTCAACAGTAGTAATGACGCAAGACCGGTATCTTTGTTACATGAACGTGCCATCCGGTCTTTGCGTAGGGCTCGATCCCGATCTGGAACGATTTCCCGCACCTTTTAGTGGAGGCGTGGATCGGATCGCCCCCTTCTTGCACGAGATCATCAACGCCACCCGCCCCTTTGCGGCCGCCTACAAGATCAATACGGCCTTTTTTGAGCAGTATGGGCGTCCGGGCATCGAGGCGCTCTATGCCGTCCGGGAGTCGGTAGGGGAGAGTTTCTGCATCATCGACGCCAAACGCGGCGATATCGGCAACACCTCGGCGGCCTATGCACGTTCGCTCTTTGTAGACCTTCAGGCCGACGCCGTCACCGTCGCCCCCTACATGGGCAGCGACTCCGTCGAGCCCTTCCTGGCCTATCCCGACAAGCTCGTCTACATCCTGGCCCTCACTAGCAACGCCGGCAGCGCCGATTTTCAGCGTCTCGACGTCCACGGCGAGCCCTTGTATCGTCGCGTCATGCACACCGCCCTCCAATGGAAGGGGGCTGCCCATCGCGGCTTCGTTGTCGGCGCCACCCATCCCGCCGAACTTGCCGACCTCCGCGCAGCATTTCCCGCCGTACCCTTCCTCATCCCCGGCGTCGGCGCCCAAGGCGGTGACCCCCACGAGATCGCCGTCGCCAACAACAACGGCCCGGCATTGGTCAACAGCAGCCGCGGCATCCTGTACGCCGGCTCCGGCGAAGATTTCGCGAACCATGCGGCGAGAGTTGCGTCGGACGTGGCAACTTCGTTGTCTAGCTGCGCTGTCTAGCTTCGCTGTCCAACTTCGTTGTCGAACTGCGTTGTCTGACTTCGTCGTCGCGGACTTTGACGTCGCAGTCTTCGATGTCGCAGTCTTCGATGTCACATTCTTAGCTGCGAGATACACCTTACCCACATGCCCCCTACCTCTCTTCCGGAGCATGTGTTGCAACGGGCAGTGCATGCGTTGTTGTCGGATCCCGGGCGGACGTGGACGTGTACGAATGGCGACGTTGTGCAGGTGGTCGCCGCGGGGACACGAAACGTGTACGAGGGACCCGACTTTCGTGATGCAGCGATCCTGCATCGCGGCATTGTAGTTGTCGGCGATGTGGAGTTCCACGTCAAGGCATCACACTGGACGGCACATCATCACGGTGAAGATCCGCGATATGCTTCGTTGCTGCTCCATGTGGTGTTGGAGCAAGATGTCGCACTGGAGCATGTGGCGCGGTGGACGTTGGTGCTCCGCGAAGTGGATGTGCTTTCTGCGCTGCGAAAACTGGAACGTGTGCCGCAGGCCACGGATGTTGACGTGGAAGCACTGCAGCATTTTGCGTTACTGCGGTTGCTGCGTCAATCCGTTGATGCCGACACGTTGTTACGTCGGCTGGGGCCGCGTGAGGCACTGCGTGCGTTAGTGGCGCAGTGGTTGGACCGGATGTCGGCAAAGCGACAACGTCCGCATGATCAGAAGGTTCTGGACGGATTACGCTCGGCGGTCTGCGACTCTGCGATCGGATCGCTTGTGGAGCGACTGCGCGAGGTGCCGTCCGACCAACTCTTGGCCGCTATTGATCAAGCGGAGCGTCGCACGATTTGCGGAGAGGGAGTGGCACTGCGCAGAGAGGTCTTCACCAACTGCGCGCTGCCATTGATGTGCACCATGGCCGGACAAGAACAGCGCATCGTGTTGTTGCAGTGGTATTGGAGCGCAAAATCGGTCCACGGCTACGGCGTCCTCCGCCGGCGCTTTCCTGAGCAACAGCAGGAGCGCGTGTGGCAGCAACAGGGCATGCTGGAACACCTGCGGGCGCATGGGCGGCGGACCAGCACCTGCGCCGAAGAGATCAAGGCCTACGGACTGTCCAGGGCGGTGGACTTCCTTCAAGCAGATAACATTACGGCTCGATAGGTTGTAGTTACCGACCATTGCTGGCTCGTATATCTACTTACCATGATTCTGGTATTTTGACTCTCTACCGGATTCCTGGTATATGAAGTCAGGGATTAACCGCGTATGATAGCGCTACACCAATCGGAGCACAACAATGTTGTCTCGCCAGAAACACCTTCTTTTACACCCCTTTACCGTTGCGGTGATTGTGCTCTGCTTCGCGATCGCCGGATCTGCCACTCTGAAATCACAGTCGTGGACTCCTGCTGGGCAGATGGTGGGGCCGTTGATGTGGGAGTTTCCACTTTCGCTGCCAGATGGTACGCACCTCATCCCACTTCGATGGGTTAACGGGCGCAACAACGACTCGTTGTACTGGTTTGACATCAAGTCGTTTATCACGACCCCGAAAAAGTATGAGCGGCAAACGCTGAATTTCAAGCAGATCTCAGACATAAATGACTTCGATTCGGACGGAAGGATGGACCTGTGGGGCGGGAACTATGGTGGCGGAGGTCTTACGATTTTTGGAGTCTTTTCAGAGACGGAACGAACCCGTCCACATCAGACGGGAATCATCTATCCGAACTCTAACGTCAACACGCGATACTTCGGAGATATCGATGGTGATGGACTCAATGACGACTTTGCGGCCGAAGGAGAGAGCTCCGTACGTATCGTTTACGGTGACCGCGTGAACCCATTTGTAAGTCCGAGTTACGTCGAGCTCCATGATAACTCACAAGAGCAATACCCTGATCTGGCTCCAACGACTGTTGCCGCTGTTGGAGTGCTTGGTGGGAAACCGTGCATTGTACAGGTCTATCAGGTGTTACCTGAGATGCCGCCGTACTACGAGTTACATGAGCTCTACATTGACGACCTCAAATCCCGTGCGGCAAAGATCCGCACGCGCCTTGTGCAGAAGTTCAAAGTTGGCGAGATTCGACGCTATGGCCACGTAGTCCTCCGAACACCAGAGATATGGTGGCTATTCAGTTCCTCCGGATCGGATTCGAATCTCAATGGTTTGAGGATTACTCAGACACAAATTTCACTTGAGCCCGTTCCTGTCTATTGGCGTGGTGGATATCAACAGTTCTTCGGACAAGGTGGACACCGTGGTGATGATAACTTTCCAAGAGTTCTTGATCACGACGCGCCATTCGTTAAGGAAACTTTTCAGACGCGGTACGTCGAAGGAGTTGGTGATGTTCGTCATTCAGTTTTCGAATTGGCCAGACTGACCGATCCCCAAAAAGCAAACGTAGAGGTTATCGGTAGAGGGGTTCCGCCAGACAGTCAATGTATTGGTACTGCGTTGTTAAATACTGCAGTGATTCCAGACATGGATGGCGATAGTGTTAACGACTTTATGGTATGTTATTCATACACTGTTGCCGCACCACTGCTTCGTCAAAACTCAGTCTCGCTTTATCTCACCACTTCGCGCCCAGTAGTGTCAGTTGAAAGTAATATCGCGTATTCTGATGCGCACATCATAGACAATGGCGAAACATGGAGGATCATCCGCAACTTGGAATGTCTGAAGGAACCAGAGACCACCGCAGTCATCTTTGACTTGAATGGAGGTGTAGTTGCTACGGTGTCCGTTGTGGTTAGTGGTACGGACCTAATACTCGAGAAGCCCAAATCTCTTTCTCGACAGGTGCTATGGCTACGACTTGGATCATGTACTCTCCGTCTACCTTAGCACTGGTGTAGAAATGAGCGCTATACGGTTTGACACGGTGTTGCTCACTGCAATATTGGCCATTTTCGGTTCAGTAGGGGCTTATTCCCAATTTGACACTGAACAAACAAAGGCATCTGAGGTGATCAATTGCATAGAAGGTGTTTCATTGCATGATGTTCTTGTGTCACCACCGGTTCCAATAATACGTTCGATAACGTCGTTTCAGATCGGACTCAACTGGTATGGCATGGATGGCTATAGCAAGCACTTTGGCGTGGGTCTGATTGATAACCATATGAACCTGGATTCAACGTGGAGCAACGAAGCACTAAAGAGATATCCAATCGGGTCAAGGTTGGTCTTAGTTCAAAATGAAGGGGGGCGGCGTCCAACTTCCCCGCTCGCATGCGCAGTAACACATGGACACGGTCTGATGCAAGGTGAAGGATACACGTTGATGACTCGAGTCGATCCAGAAGTATCGGTTGATGTGTCCAACGGCCAGCCGTTCATCGAATCTGACACCAATACGGGGGCAGTTCACGGTTTCAAGGTGGACACTGTTGGTTCAGTACAAGGCCATTGGCGTGAGCTTCGTCCGACACAAACTGGAATGTTGAGTGGCAATACGAATGCACGACTATGGAAAACACATAACCCAGCTTGGTTGCGATTCAAAATCGATTCTCCCAATGTAGATACAGCTACATACTATGCTGATCCAACTCGCAACGGTGAGTTCATGGTTGTTTCCGTATGCGTACGAAGATCTGGTATGATCAATATGGCGAACCCGGATGATCCAGTTATCAAACTACGGGTATTGAGACAGCAGCGTTTGCAGCAAGAAGATTCGAGCATAGTTGTTGATTCACGCGGTGATCGTTTCTTACGGTTCAGCTTCATTCCTCGTACCGATGTTGATGACTCCTTGTTTAATGAGTATCCTCCGCTGCAGGTTGGTGTTGACTCTTTACCGCGCATGTTCGAAGATCTAAACAGGCAAGCACCAACGGATTCGACAATTATCGAGAGTAAGATCAGCGGAGACAGCTATTCTTATAAAGAAATGCCGTTGGCATTGCCAGCCGATGCGCCATCGTCACTCGATGGTCGAGAAATGGTCTGGCAGTTCATGAGAGATTGTACTGCTTCAGCTGAAATAGGACAAAGAAGAAGAAGTTCGAAGCAACATCCG
>CAYXQJ010000007.1:0-47673 GCA_964467455.1 uncultured Hyphomicrobiales bacterium
GATCCGTTGAGAACGGATAGATGTTGCGCTGTACACCGTTACGGTTCGGGATCGTCCAACGAGCGTCAAAGACGTCGATGTACGGAACTGGCGGAAGTTCATACTCGCAATAGTTCGAGTCAAGCTTTCCGTAGGCACCATCTTCGTCGCCACGGGTAGCCGGTTCAGCACCGCCTACACCCCAGACGAGTTCTTGATAAGCACCAAGGTTATTCTCGACCTTCATGTCAACCGTAAAGCGCGTGTCAGCACTAACAGCGACATAATAGACCAAGGTATCCTTGCTACCAACCTTGTCGGAAACTTCAACTTCAATGCGAATGCGACCACGATCATCCGGCGTTCCATTCAGTGCCGTCGTGCTGATCACAACACGCTGGGTGTCTGAAACAGGGCTCTGAAGCTTCTCCGGTGTAAATGTCCAGGTACCAGCCGGCAGAAGAACACTGAACGTAAGTTCTTCATTTGCTTCTTGGAGACGCTTGAGATCAAGGTCTGTCACCATCAGCGTGTCACTGTAAGCTTCGCCAAGGTCAACACACTTCACGATCGGTGATGCGAAGAGATGTGGATCATGGTTGCGGGCTTCAATGCGCAGCGTAAGGGTACGAAGATCCGTCAAGCCACCTGCATCCGTTACAAGAACGGTCACGTTTACAGTTGTGTCAGGATACGGTGTGTCTGTAACGCGAGCAGTACCATAGAGGAGACCGCTCTTCTCGTTGATCTTCAGCCACTTCGGTGTTGTCTTGCGCGAAGCGTCAAGGATGAACGAACCAGCTTCAGCAAAGTACGGGTCGACCGGTACGGAGTCGCGGTTGTCGTCGACATAGATCAATTCGAACTTCTGTGCCTGACCCCAGTTCGGATCATAGACGCTGATTCTACGCGAAGAATCGAGAAGTTCAACATTGTAGTCCGTGTCTTCGATAGCATCCGGCAACGAGGCCGTAACGATCTGCGGTTGGATGTTGACAAACACACGGCGTGTGAGTGTGTTCAATCCACCGTGGCCATCATTTACGACGATCGATACCACCGAGTCGGTGTTGAGATCATCATGCCAAGGATTACCATTGTTTTGGTCGTTGTATGGCTTCAGGATCTGACGAGCTTCGTCACCATCGATGCGAATCTCGATCTTACCTGCTGACGTGAAGTCTTCACCAAACGGATCCGTTGAACCAGCGTTTTCGTACTTACGCAAGTACTGGTTGGACATCCAGATCGGACGCGTCATGACAACTTCGTCGATCGTTGTGTCGCCAGGCGTGTTACGAATAGCGGTTGACTGGAAGCCGTATGACGTCTTGCCATAGCGGAAGTCCCATGCACCGTACTTCTGAACAACGTAGCGGTTTTGATCAACAGCTGCCATGTCCTCGTACTCATCATCCGTGTTCACATCAAGACGGAAACGGAGCGAGTCGGTGAGGTTTGCGACAAACTGAACGTTGATCGAGTCTGGTTGGCTGTTCGCCGGCTCATTATAAAGTTCATCTGTGATGGCGTTCGGCTGAACAAGCTTACGACCAACGCGGGATGACGTCATGAACATGCGAAGCGTATCGAGATACGTATTGTTCTTGAACGTATTCGTGTCTGTTGTCGTCGGGTCAAGCACGATCGTGGTATCACCCTTCAACATCGACGGATACTGCGTTCCGAAACCTGTTGTACGGTGAGCCCACAAGAAGCGCGGCATTGAGTCAACAACATGGATTCGGAAACGATAGGCTGTCGTGTCAAGCCATCCGTAGTTCACCGTGTCCTGCTGGAGATAGCGGGCATTGGTGTTGTCAGGATTGCGTTGATCAAGCGGAAGTGCGTTGTTATCATACTTCTCTGCGTGGAAGTACGACGGGTACGTGTACAACCAGCGTGAGATCACGTCTTCGCCATATCCACTCTTGCGGAGTGAATCGACGATCTCGAGTGACGGCGGGAAGTTCTTCGTAACGACTTCAACCTCTTCACCACCCGGAACGATGTACGGGTTGATCGGACGGCCACGGAGAATGCGATAGCCAGTTGCGCCCCACTTGGTGTTGTTGTTATTAGCAACAGTCACCAGTGTATCACGCAGCCAGTAGCGGAGCGCCGAATTCGGCGTTGTGATCGACCAGAAGTAGGACAATTCGCTACCAAACGTCGAGTCCATGATCACGCGCGGATCGTAGAAGCCATTGGCGTCTACAGCTGTGAGCGTGAAGATCGAGTCGCGTTCTTGCCAGTCACGTGCCGGAAGCGGGTTGCCTGCGTCATCCGTCGGATAGAGGGCCGGTTCGTTGAACCAGCTACCACCACCTTGACGACGTGACTGAGCAGCCGTGATCGGCGTGTAGAGACGATTTTCAGTTACAAACACGCGGTTGCGCATTTCCGGATGGAGAAGCGGAGAGTCAGCGAGCGTGTCGCCAGAACCCGTGAACTGCGGAGGAACAGTGTTGTTGTTCACGGTGAACATCAGAGCACCATTCAATGCACTTGTTACGCCTTCTTTCCAGAGAACGGTACGGGAGACGACCATAACGTTGTCACCAGCGCGAACCGGAAGAGCACGGAAGCGCTCACCACCATAATACGTTTCCTTGCCGTTGTTCGACGTCGGAAGCGACGGGCGGTTGCCAAGGCGGAAGTTCGAACCACCAAGTTCACCAACAGCCGTGTTGCCTTCCCAACGACGACCTTGCAGAGCCGAAGAATCTTCAGCAATTGCGTTGGCGCGCAGGATGTTCAGAAGCGTTGCGCCTGAACCGTAAGTAGCGAGACCTTCATAAGCACGACGAACATTCGGGTCACCACCGTTGGTGGAGTCAGGAACGAGTTCAACACGTGCGCGATAGATGGTATCAGTGACTCCCTTTTGACGCATGTTCACACGGATGTAGTCACCCGTACGCTCATTGATCACAAAGAAGACCGATTCGTTGATGGCGCGAGCATCGTTGTTGCTGATCTCAGCCGTAGCCGAATAGTCAGCACGAGCTTCGAGGAACAACGGATAGGCGATCGGATGATCACCGATGAATTCACGCTGAACTGCCGCGATGTAGTCATACATTTCAGCGTCCTGCGGATCACGCGTCATACGCTTGACATACTTGTTGTAAGACGGCTGTGAAGCGTCTGCGAACAAGCGGATCGTCGGAGGAATACCAACGGAGAAGTCTTCGATCGGAGCCATACGACGGTTCGAGTAGTCTGCCGTCTTGATGTCTGTACCCTTGTCGAAGATATCATAGATACGACCTTCTTGGAGAAGTGTATCCGGGATCGTCCAGGTCGGGATCGGCTTATAGGTATAGAACCATGTCGATTCGAACGGACCTTGCTCTGTAACGTTGTTTGTTGCCGGACGAATGAAGCGCAAGTGCGTTTCACCGTTACCTGCAATGAAGAACGTTTGTTGAATGCGGTTGAAGGTGTTGTTAGCAGACAAAGGAAGGATCGTGTTCACGTTTGCTTCCGTACGGCCCCAGTAGTTGCCACGAAGAGTGTCAACACCACCAAAGCCGATACCCGTCGTGCCGGCAAGTACACCCTTGGTGTCTTGAGCATCTGGGAGGCGGATCGTGAAACGAGCGTCGTTATCATAAATCGAGTTAGCAGCGAAGCTGTAGGTAGACCACGGAAGCGGTCCAACGATCTCACCGTAGAGAACAGCACCAGCAAGATCGCTGGAAGCCGGGTTCTCATTGTTGACATACGGACCTTGGATCGTGTCGTTCTGACGACCGATGTCCGACGTTGCCTTGTTGTTCGTCACGAACGAACGCTGGAAGGCAAGCTTGAGGTCGTAATTGTCAGAGTAGACAGCTGCACCGGTGTATGCTTCGTTACCTTGGAAACGAACGCGATCGAACGTCATCGTGTCAACACGGACGCGGATCGAATCGAGAACATAGATAGCGCCACCAAGACCGGTACCGTTTTCACGGAGTGTCGTGCCTGGGTGCATGACGTCAATGTCGCCAAGCTGCGTCGTGCCTGAACCCATGCGGCTCATATTCGGCACTGCAACGTTGTCGTAGAAGCGCGTTAGCATACGCTCGTCAGCGCGCGGCGACATCGTTTGGAAGGTGAAGACATCGTTGCGTGGCGTGTAGCCAACTGCGCGTCCGTCACCATCAAATGACACAGCGTCAAGGTCTGTGATCATGTAGCGATTGAGCGTCAACATGTTCGGTGTCACAACGGCGATAGCACCACCGTTACCGTTCCATGCCATGTTGCTACGGAACTCAACACCCTTGATGACGTTGAGGTCAGCATTGAGCGTATAGAGAGCACCACCACCGCGCACATCCGTTTTCACGGAGTCAGCAACGTTGCCGACTGTGTTGCGGAGGAAGTGACCACGAACGTAGCGCAGAGCGCGACGTGCAAACGGCTTGTTGTTGTTGATCTCAACAGCAATAGCACCACCATAGTAGCCAGCCTTGTTGGTCTGGAACTCTACGCCGTAGTTAGTGCCATACACCCACAGCGGACCGCTTGCACCACCTGCACCGTACATGCGCATGTTACGCTCGGTGTGGATAGCACCACCCGAAGCAAGAGCGCTGTTGTCGCGGAACTTGATGTTGAAGCCGTAGTTACGGGCATTGATGATGGTTGCGTCCGATCCGCCGATGTGCGGAGACGGCTGCATTTCGTTGCTGTTGTCAGCAACATAGATAGCACCACCACGACCTGACGTGTTGTTCAGGAAGTGCGTCGGAGGATTATTATCGAGGTTGCCACGAACTTGCAATTGGAGCGACGTGGAGTCAGCATACACAGCACCACCGTGCGAGTATGTAGCGATCGACGAGATCGCATTGTTTCCGGTCGTCTTTGCATTCGTGATATACGGAACCTTCGTCGAGTTACCCGTGAAACGGCCGGCAAGGATCAGGTTCGTTGCACCACCAAGGTACAATGCACCACCCTTGGCACCCTTTGTATAGGTGTTGCCGTTCGGAGTAGATGATTGGCGGTTCTCAGCGTAGTTATTCGTCATTTCCAAGGTGTCTTTGCCTTGGAAGTCGTTGATACCAAAACCAACAGTCATCGGATTACGACCCGAGATCACGACGGCGCCACCCTTAGAGCTGTTGCGGCCGTGGTTGTTCTCGTTGGCGAAGACCGTTGCAGCGCGATTTGCATCCGTCAATACGCGGATACCACCAACGCGGACAGTGTCAACGTCGGACAAAAGGGTGCGGTTACCGATGAAACGGTTTTGACGGATACGACCGAGGTATAGAGCAAGACGAGCGTCGTCATACTCTTGACGTGCAGAGTTCGACAGACCGTTGTCGACCGGAAGATGCAGCTGGTCGATGGCCTTGATGCTTTGGCTGATCGGTGCTGCCGTTTCCGGGCTGGTCAGGAACGGGTTCGTATTTACATCATAGTCAGGCAAGGCATTGTAGGCAGCGGAGGCATCAGGATAGATGTCGTAGCTGACCTGCGCGCCGACCGGCGTGGTGTTCTCTTCCGGAGCCTGAAGGATCTGGAGAGCACCGCCGTGGTAGCGTGCCATGTTGTTGCGGAACGTACAGCCAACCAACCAGGTACGAACGGAGAACGTGGTGATGGCACCACCCTTACCGTTAGTATAGGAGAGAAGACGACGGTTGACCGCGTCCTGGATCTGACGCGTATTAAGCGACTGTCCATTGGAGTTTGCGAGGTACACCGGCTCGGTATCTACCGTGGTGTCCTTGCGGAAGTTGAGGAAGTCAACATCGCGGAAGAATGCTGCATGAGCACCCGGGAGCACGATGATGTGACCCCACTCGCGCGAGAAGTTGTTGACGTCGCCAGCAACGAAGGTGATCCGTGCCGGACGAACGTTGATCGCACTGTTGGCCTTCTCACGGAACCATGGGTTGAGGCGGATCGCAGAGATCACACCGCCCAGCTCGAGACGAGCGGCCTTGTAGACCACTGCTTCTGCCGGCGTGAGACCCTGAAGATTCGGATCAGAACCCAGGTCGACGTTAAAGACCGAACCGTAGTTCGACGCATGAATCGTCGGCTCGGTGGCGATGGTCGACGTTAAAACGCCAGGGGCACCGAAGTATGCCGGGTCATCATAACCCGTATACGGCGGCTGCAGTGCGTTCACTGCATTAGCGTTATAGGTAGCCGAGGCTCGACCGTCTGCGAGGATCCGACCACCGGTCGAATCGATCATACGGCCGTTCGGCAAAAATTCGACCCGCGTGCCAGGCTCGATAACGAGCGTACCACCGATCGTGTACGTGCCGCTAATCCGGTACACAGTGTCACGTACAAAGACGCGCACCTGGCCCGGTGGAAGACTGCCGCGGACTTCAACATAGTCCTGTGCTTGGACTACGCTAAATGCGGCGGTCAACGCAAGCAGCAAGCTGCTTAGACGAAACCAACGTTGCATACAACCTCCAGTTGTAAAAACCTTATGCTCTTTATTCACTTGTATATATCGCATTTCAAAAGGTAAAATGGGCATAGAATCCCACCGCGTCCCTAATCAATTGCCATGCCAAGCCTGGCCAAACCGCTTTTTGCGGCCGGAACAGCCTCAGAAACTTCGTATTTCTTGACGACGACGGTGTAGTGTTCTCCTGCTTTTTCTTTGTTGCCCAGCTTCTCGTAACACAGGCCGGCAGCAACCAAACAGTCGCCCTCCATCCCCGTATTTACTCCGCGCTGTGCCGCCTGCTCATACAGTTCCGCGGCCCCGGCAACGTCGCCGGCCGCTTCCTTGCACGCTGCAAGTCCTTTCATTGCACCGACTTCAATGATCAGCGAGCCACTTGAACGGGCGCGATCAAAATGAACTTCGGCCTCACTGTACTTACCAAGATTTGCCAAACAGTTGCCAGCCATCAGGGCAGCTACCTTACCGGCATCGGTGCCTGAGTACTGGTCGCTGATCGCCTGAAGACCCATGACGGCGTCCGCTCCCACTGGAGGAACACCCTCACCTGTCAATGCTTTCTGATAGGCACCTTCCTCAAACGTCGGTCGGATGCGAGCAAGCTGCGCCGCAGCTGCTTCGTTCTGCTCCGCTTGATTGGTCGTGTACCACCAGATCCCTCCAAGGGCGGCGGCAACAACAACGGCTACCACAGCATACAGTTTCCACTGCTGCTGCGCCTTCTCCAACCACGCCGGAGTCATCTCCTGCTGTTCGCTCATGAAATCCTCGTTGTACTCAAATGCTGCGTACACCCAGTTGTACGGCTTCGCATAAATGCAAAGCGCCCGCATGGGCACACCTTGCCCACGGACCAGAGACCGCAAATATATCGCCAATCGTAGGAATACGCAAACACTAGAGCAAGCCCCCTAAGCCTAAATTATTTTTAGAGTTAGGGGGCTGAATGGCAGTGTGAAACGCGGTTCACACCTGATCTTAGAAGGCGACGGTCTCTTTGACGGCGCCAATGATGTCGTCAACCGACAACAAGATGGCCTTCTCCAGCGACTTGGCAAATCCGACGGGCGTATCCTTGGATCCTACCCGACGCACCGGGGCATCAAGATACCGGAACAACTCCTGCCCGATCGAAGAAGCGATCTCTCCTCCAAAACCACCGGTCACCTTGTCCTCGTGAGCCACAACACACCGACCGGTGCGCTTGACGCTCTCGAAGACAAGCTCTTTGTCCCAGGGGGCGAGTGAACGCAAGTCAATGACCTCAACCGAGATACCTTCTTGTGCCAAGGTCTCGGCGGCTTGTAGAC
Source organism: uncultured Hyphomicrobiales bacterium (assembly GCA_964467455.1). Lineage (GTDB taxonomy): Bacteria > Bacteroidota > Ignavibacteria > Kapaibacteriales > Kapaibacteriaceae > OLB6. The sequence continues at coordinate 7,726 of CAYXQJ010000007.1, forward strand.
TCCAATGGACGGCCGTGCCGTAGGAGACGATCGTGAGGTCCGTACCGGCCCGACGTACCTTGCCGCGTCCGAAGGGGATCATGTATCCTTCAGCCGGCAGCGGCGCACTGGTTGGACGGTAGTTGTACAGGAACTTAGGTTCGAGATACATCGTGGTGCCGCGCGAACGTATGGCCGTCCGCATGAGGCCAACGGCGTCATCAGCAAAGACCGGCATGACGACTCGCAGACCGGGAAGCGTTGTAAAGGTGCCTTCTAGATTCTGTGAGTGGTACAGACCGCCCTGAATGTAGCCGCCCGAGGCCAATCGGATCACAACGGCAGGGCCAAACTGTCCACGCGTGCGCCAATAGTCGTGCGTACACTCGATGAGCTGCTCCATGGCGGGCCAGAAATAGTCGGCAAACTCAGCCCCCTCCACTACCACGCGGATGTCGTCGCGATAGCGCGTCATGCCGTTCGCGGTACCAACGATGAAGTCCTCGGCGATCGGGGCGTTGAAGACACGGTCGTTGCCGAACTCGTCCAACAGGCCCTTGCATACGTTGAAAATGCCCTGCTTCTTGTGCGAGGCCACGTCCTGACCAAAGAGGAACGTGTTGGGGTTGCGACGGAACTCTTCGATCAGGGCTGTATTGATGCCCTCGCGGAAGGTGAGGACAGGCGCGTCGGCCGCAGGGGCGATACGGAACTCACTGTCGTCATCGAGGCCGATGACGGCGTCAGGGATCACAAACTGGGTATACGACTCCGGCGCAGGATCCGGCAGCGGCTCAACGGCATCAGCTGCAGCGAAGATGGCCTGCTTGTTGGCCTCTTCGATGGCATTGAGTTGTTCTTCCGTGGCAATGCCGGCCTGGATCAACGTTGCCCGCATCCGCGGCAGCGGATCGCGCTTCTTCATCGACTCGAGATCTTCCGCTGTACGGTAGAGTTCGTGATTGTCAGAGTTCGAGTGTGAACCGATGCGGTCACAATCGGCGTGGACCATTGCCGGCCCCTTACCCGACAAGCAATAGGCCTGGGCTTCTTCCATTGCGCGCCAGGAATCCATGGGGTCGCGGCCGTCGCAGTAGATGATCTTGAGGTTCGTAAAACCGCTGAAGTTCTCGGCAACCCGTTCGTTGGCAGTCTGTTCGCGCAGCGGCACGGAGATGCCGTACTTGTTGTTCTGGATCACAAAGACGATCGGTAGCTTCTCACGGTCGGCGCCATTGACGGCTTCGTAGTAGTAGCCTTCCGACGTGGTGGAGTCACCTGTAGAGCAGTAGACCACTTCGTCGCCTTTATACTTCTTGATCGCGCGGGCCGTACCCACCGCCTGCTGCGAGTGGTTGCCGGTGCACGACGACGAGTTCTGGAGTCCGATGGAGATCTTGGCGAAGTGGTTGGACATGTGGCGTCCACCACCGGCAACGTCAGCATCTTTGCTGAGACCGTTGGCGATGATCTCTTCCACCGTCACGCCCGCCGCCAACGAGGTCAGCATGTCGCGGTAGTAGGGGAACAAGAAGTCTTTGCCAGGACGAAAGATCTTACCCAACGCCAGCTGGATACCGTCATGGCCGGCAAACGGCGCGTGGTATGACCAGCCCTTGGCCATCTTCAGATAGTTCGCTGCCTTTTCATCCAGGCGGCGTCCGAGATGCTGCATACGGTACCACTCGATCAAGGTGTCCTTGTCGAATCCCTTGACGTTGAAGAGGTCCTTCGCGCCATTCTCTTTCGGAGCAGTTTTTTTCGCGGTCTTACCCATGGTGATGCTCTATTGAAAAGTTCTTACTTCTTGTTCTTGGTGATGAAGGTCAGCCATCCATGCGCGTCGTCGCCATGAACGGTGATGCGCTCGAACGCTTTCTGGATCTGTTTGGTCACCGGACCCACCGTGCCGCGTCCAACCGCAATACGGTCCACGGAGCGCACCGGCGTGATCTCGACGGCCGTTCCGGTCATGAACATCTCATCGGCCGCATACAACATGGCGCGAGGGATGTTTTGTTCTCGAACGTGATATCCCGCCACTTCGGCCAGCTGCATGACGGTCTGACGGGTGATGCCCGGCAACAACGAACTCGCCGCAGGCGGCGTGATGATCTCACCGTCTATCACGATGAAGACGTTCTCTCCACTGCCCTCGGCAATGTTGCCGTACGAGTCGAGACAGATGCCTTCGGCATAGCCGTTCTCGATGGCTTCCATCTTGACGAGCTGGGAGTTCATGTAATTACCGGCGGCCTTCGACAGACTCGGCAACGAATTCGGCGTGATGCGGTCCCACGAAGAAATGCAGACGTCCACACCATTCGTCGCAGCGTCATTGCCTAGGTACGCACCCCATTCCCACGAGGCAATGTAGACCTCGAGCGGGTTGCGCAGACCGTAAACGCCCATGTCGCCAAAGCCACGCAGCGCGAACGGGCGCACATAGGCCTGACGATGTCCGTTCTTGCGGACAAGGTCGATCGCGGCGTTGTTGAGTTCATCCACGCTGTGTGGGATCACACTGCGGTAGACCTTCAACGATTGATGGAACCGGCGCATATGCTCCGGCAATCGGAAGATGGCCGTCCCCTTCTTGGTGTTATAGGCGCGGATGCCTTCGAACCATGCCGTGCCATAGTGAATGGCATGCGACAACACATGGATCTGTGCCTTCTTGAAGGGAATAAAGCTGCCGTCTTTCCAGATGGTCTTCGTTGGGGTGATGGGCATGATTAAGCTCCTTCCGCTGTCTGTCCATCAAGCGCTTGCTTCATCAACTCGCTCACCATCGATGGGTTCGCCGAGCCGCCCGATGCCTTCAGCACCTGGCCAACGAAGAAGCCAAAGAGGTTGGTCTTGCCGTCACGGTATTTCTGCAAATTGTCGGGATTCTCAGCCAAGACCTTGTCGACCATCGCCTGAAGAGCCCCTGCATCAGAATTCTGCTGCAAGCCACACTCCTTGACGATCACATCGGCCGTCTTCTCCGTTGCCAACAGCTCCGGGAAGATGTCCTTGGCGATCTTACTGCTGATGGTGCCGTCAGACACGACACCCACCAGCGACGCCAGCTGCGCCGTCGTCAGCCCCACCTCGTCGATGCCGATCTTCTTTTCGCTCATGATCCGCATCACGTCGGTCATGATCCAGTTCGACACCAACTTAAAGGCCTCTTGGGAGGGGGCGGGCAGTGCCCCCACAGTTTCTTCGTAGTAGTGTGCCACGGCCACGTCGTCCACCAGGATGGCCGCATCGTACTCCGGAAGACCGTATTCCGACTGGAATCGGCGTTTCTTATCCAGACCCAGCTCGGGCAGTGTGGCCCGCAGTTCTTCTTGCCATGCAACGGGTACCACAACCGGCGCAAGGTCGGGTTCGGAGAAGTAGCGGTAGTCGTGGGCCATCTCCTTGGTCCGCATCACGCGCGTCTGCTGCAGCGCTGCGTCCCACATCATGGTCTGCTGGGTGATGGTGCCGCCCCCTTCCAATACTTCGATCTGGCGGGTGATCTCGTATTCAATGGCCTTTTCGACGTTACGGAAGGAGTTGAGGTTCTTGACCTCAGTCTTGGTGCCGAAGGGGTCGCCGGGTTTGCGGACGGAGACGTTGGCATCACAACGCAGCGAGCCTTCTTCCATGTTACCGTCGCAGATGTCGAGGTAGATGAGGGTCTGGCGGAGCTGCTGCAGATAGAGGTAGGCCTCACGGGCCGATCGGATGTCGGGTTCGGACACGATCTCCACAAGAGGCACGCCGGCGCGGTTGAGGTCTACAAGGGTGTCGATGTCGAGATCGTGGATGCTTTTCCCCGAATCCTCTTCCATGTGGATCCGCGTAAGTCCAATACGCTTAGGACCTTCCGACGTTTCGATCTCCACGTGACCGTGGTAGCAGATCGGGTCTTCATACTGCGAGATCTGATATCCCTTGGGCAGGTCGGCGTAGAAGTAGTTCTTGCGGGAAAAGGTCGACGTTTCGCGGATCTGGCTATGGGTAGCCAAGCCGAGGCGCACGGCAAAGGTCACCAGCTCTTTGTTCAGGACGGGCAGCGTTCCCGGATGTCCGAGACAGATCGGACAGGTGTTCACATTCGGCTGAGCGCCAAACGTGGTAGGGCACGAGCAGAAGGCCTTGGAGTGGGTCTTCAGCTGTGCGTGGACCTCGAGTCCGATAACGGGTTCGTATCCGCTGATCATGCCGTGTGGAGAATCTGGTAAGGACGGCAAAACTACGGATTTTAGGCGGGTAGGGGGCTACTTACTGCGCCCGATCTTCGCTGATTCTCGTCGAACGCGTAAACGAAGAGTCTCTTCGGAAGGGTAGTCCTCAAACTCTAGCGCTTGGGCGAACTGTTCGGTAGCTGCGGCAGTCTTGTCTTGCTTGGCATAGGCCATGCCAAGTCGGTAGTGAGCAAAGGGCAGCATCCATGGCATCTGCTCCGGGTCGGCACCACGAACCGTAGCGGAGAGAAGCTCCTCAGCACGGCCGTAGTTGCCAAGCTCGATCAAGGCAGTACCCATGTAGTAGAGCAACTGACGTTGACTCTTGTCTGTTTTCATCGTTCCCGCTTTACGTAGGGAATCACCGATGTCCACGGCGCGTTGATAGAGACCGGTCTGCAGAGCATTTTCAACGCGATCCATCTGCACGTCTTCATTCGCCTCGTTCGCAGCTAGTCTCTTCGTCCACGTCACCAGATCGGTTACCTGTTGCTTGCGTTCGTGCGACGTGGCCACGTTCTTTGCTCGTTCATACTGTTTGATCGCGTCAGCATATCGTTCTCGCGCCGCGTCAAGTGTTCCAAGGCGAACATATGCGATGAAGCGCACGGTCTCTTCATCGTCAGGACTGACCTTCATGGTAGAGAGATGGTGATAGGCGGCTTCAGCGTCATTGATCTTGCGCACTTGAAAGGCGGTCACATCAGCGTACCGATACCAAATGTACCAGTTGCGTTTGTATGTGTCTTTCAGCACTGAAAGATGGGCCATGGAACGCTGGGGAAGGTCTTCTTCTTGGTAAAGCTCTGCGAGCCAGCGCCGTGCCTCTTGTCGTGCATACGTTCCTTTCGAAGCCGCTTCTTCGATCATGCGAAGTCCGCCATAGCGGTCACCCGTGAGTCCGGCAAGAGAGATCGCCGGCTTCAGCGCTTCAGGCGCTTTCGAGATGAGATGTCTAAAAAGCCCGAGACCCATTTTTGCATCATAGTTGGTAGGGTCTTCTTCAACAGCTTTTTCTAGAAGGTCATAACCTTTCTTCCCGTCCCAGATGGCCTTGAGCGACTCACCACGGTTCACGTAGGCAAGGCCTTTGTATCCCACGGCACCGCCGAGGTAGAACATCGCCTTCCCGTCGTGTTCGTTCTGTTCCAGCAGACGTTCACACACGGTATTCACACGGTCAGCGTGCCACACAAAGGCCCAGAATGCAGAGTCATTCGAGGCACCGCCGCGGAACGTCATGCGATAGTAATAGGTCATGGCCTTGAAAAAGTGACCCCGCGGATCTCCCGGCGCGAGCTTGATCACCTCATTACAGGTGCGCTCCGCACTCTGAAAATCCAAGTTGTAGAGATGGTCCATGGCTTGGACCGTTCGCTCATGCACGAGTTTCCAGTCCGTTGCTGCCGACGTGTTCACAACGCCCACCAGCAACAGCAGCAGGCCGATCGCATTACGGTTCCAGCGTGATCGCATAACCATCGGATGTCTCTTGTTGATGTGTTGTTGATTCACCTCGCCAGCGATAGTCGTTGGCTCCTCCGCCGTCAATATACAGTCCCACACATCGAAGGTCGTCTCGAAAAGTCCCGAACGAAGCGTTGCGGGTCGTCGTGCCCAGTGGCGGCGTGTCGGTCCATCCGTTCGGCGCGCTGAGCAGCGTGTAGTCACACTCATACACATCATCACCACCGCGGTCCCACAACCAGCCGATGCTGTTGAGGTCGCCGCTGCCGCCACAATGAGTGCGCAGCAGATAGTGATCATTACCGTCGCCGTCGATGCTCACGCCGATGCTGCCGTCGCGGGCATGACCTTGATACTGGTTGACCACATCGCTGTTGCCAACATTGTAGGCATCGTTGCCCATCAGATCCACTTGCACGCCGATGGCAAAGTGTGCGCCGGCGCCGAGCGAATATTTCCCGTTCGTGTAGGTGTCGTTGCCGTCCCAGTCTTCCAGCATACCCAATGCCCACCAGTATCCGCAGCCCTGACTCCACGCGCCGGCCGTGTAGGTGTCGTTGCCGCGCACATCCAGCAGGAGCGCCACGCCGCCGGCCAGACTGTGGCCGTCGCCGAGGTCGGCGCGGCGGCCGAAGGCCGCGCCTTGCGAGCGTGAAACGGTCTGCCCCAGGTAGAGCTCGCTGGGTGCACCGTCGAGTCGCGCCAAGTAGGTATCATCACCGCTGCGGTCGATCACCATCGCCGCGCCTAATGCCTGCGCAAAGGCCTGTCCTTCTGCGGCGCAGATGTAGGTGTCGTTACCGCTTTGATCATCGAGAACGGCGATACCGGCAGTGCTCGCCCCCTGACCATATTGACCTTGGAGTTCGTAGGTGTCGTTGCCGCTGCGGTCTTGAAGGATGGCGATGCCGTGAAATGAAGCGGCGATCGACATGGTGCCGGCAACGTAGCGGTCGTTGCCGTCAAGATCGACGAGGGCCGCAACACCAAGGATACCGGCACAGATCGCGGCCGTATCGCCGTCGGCATAGTAGGTGTCATTGCCGTTGCGATCGATCGCCACGGAGAAGTACTGTCCGGGCATCATGGTGCTTGCCGTTCTGCCCAGATACAGATCATCACCGCCGGCATCGATCACGGCAAGTAGGGGGCGTTGTGTTGGTGCAATGGTGTCGTTTCCCGGGCCGGTGCAGATGATCCAACCGCGCGCGGTCTTGAAGGCGAATTGTCCGCGTGGTGTGGCAGAAGCAACAGTACTGTCTGTCATCCACATGGCGATCGCACTGTCGAGATGCGACGTCAACACCACGCCGCAAAAGGTCAGCGCCTTTCTGTCGAGTTGGTCAAGTGCATCAAGTCCGAAAAAGTGTGTGCTTGCATATTGACCATTGCGCTCCTCACGCCACGGTGCGCTCACGGCATTATAAAGGTCTATAGCGGTGGGCTTCGACCTGAAGAGTTGGTCGTAGGCGGCTCCGCGAAAGGCTTGATGCAAGAACGGATCTGCATCTTCCGCAGCACGCACGATCTGCGAGACCAAACGTTGTGTCGCCACTGGTAATGTTATGAATTCTGCATCTTGAATTGTGATGATGGATGTGTCAGCGCGCGCTTCGGTCATGCGTCCGGCGGAGACATCGGTCATCGACGCAGCCACACGCAGCAGCGAGGAGAGCGTGGTGGCCTTTGCAGCACTTCGGGCATAGTTGCCACTCTTCGTTGGCAGCGTGAAGACGTTTCGGAATCCTTGGCTCACAGTCCGCAGCAACAGGTGGTCCGACCCGAACTGCTGCATATCGATGGGTTCGTAGCCAAGCACGATTGCGTTGATGTCGCGCAATGCGCGCTGTTGCTGCTCTACGGGTAATACCAACTGCATGCGCAGTGTGGCAAGAGAGTCAACAGTAAGTTGTGCAGATGCCGGAAGGGCAATGCCGACGACGAGGACGATCAAGAGCGCGTTCTTCATCGCGCAAGATCGAGATTTCCTCCACACAAAATGACGCCGACCTTTTTTCCGGTCACGAGGTTGGGATGTTCAAGCATCACACCCATGGTCACAGCGGCACTTGGTTCGATGATCTGTTTTGTCCGCGACATGACAAGGTACATGCCACGATGGATGTTGTCTTCCGTGCAGGTGTGGATGACCACTCCATTCTGCTGTAGGTAGCTGAAGGTGCGCTCGCACAATGCCGTCCGCAGACCGTCTGCGACGGTGATCGGCGGCATCGGCGGCTGCACCGCGCCGGCCTGCAGACTCTTCTGGGCATCGCTGGCAAGCAGCGGTTCGGCACCGATGATCTCGATGGAAGGTTTCATCGCCCGAGCAGCGATCGACGTGCCGCTCATGAGTCCACCGCCGCCAACGGGCGCCATGATCACATCAAGCTCGGGATTGTCTTGCAACAGCTCCATTGCTGCCGTGCCTTGGCCGGCGATCACTTGGTCGTTGTCGTACGGATGGATCACCGTTGCCCCTGTCTTCCGCACCACCTCGTCCAACGTCTGCTCTCGAGCGATCAACGTGTTTTCGCAGAACACCACTTCCGCACCATATCCGCGTGTTGCATCGACCTTTACCAGCGGCGAGTTCTTCGGCATGACGATCGTGCAGGGAATACCTCGCAACTTGGCAGCGTATGCCAACGCCTGTGCATGGTTTCCGGACGAATGTGTTGCCACACCGCGAGAAGCATCGGCATCGCTCAACTGCAGCACGGCATTACAGGCGCCGCGGGCTTTGAAGGCGCCGACCTTTTGCAGGTTCTCGCACTTGAAGAAGATCTCAGCACCAACAAGTTCATTGATCTGCGCCGATGTTACCACCGGTGTTCGGTGCACATACGGCCGTATGCGGTCGGCTGCGGTTTGAACGTCGTTGTAGGTAACCACTACATGTTCCGACGATACTGTCCGCCGACCTCGTACAGGGCATGCGTAAGCTGTCCAAGTGAGCAGACCTTTGCAGCATCCATCAACGCTCCGAAGATGTTGTGGTTCTGCACGGCCGTATGCTTCAGCTCGCTCAGCGCTTGATCCGACACGGCAGCATTGCGCTGTTGGAATGCTTCCACATTGTCGATCTGCTGTCGCTTCTCGTCGGTCGTCGATCGGATGACCTCTTCGGGAATGACCGTCGGCGATCCCTTCGAGCTCAGGAATGTGTTCACGCCAATGATCGGATATTCACCGGTATGCTTGAGGGTTTCGTAGTACAGCGACTCTTCCTGGATCTTGTTGCGCTGATACATGTTCTCCATCGCACCAAGGACGCCGCCGCGATCAGCGATCCGCTTGAACTCCGTATACACGGCTTCTTCAACTAGGTCGGTGAGTTCTTCGATGATGAAGGCCCCTTGCAGGGGGTTTTCGTTCTTGGCCAGGCCAAGCTCACGGTTGATGATCAACTGGATCGCCACGGCCCGACGCACACTTTCTTCCGTCGGCGTCGTGATCGCTTCGTCGTAGGCATTCGTATGCAGCGAGTTGCAGTTATCATAGATCGCATACAACGCTTGCAGGGTCGTGCGAATGTCGTTGAAGTCGATCTCTTGTGCATGCAATGACCGACCCGATGTTTGAATGTGATACTTCAACATCTGCGAGCGTTCATTGCCACCATACTTGTTCTTGATGGCCTTGGCCCAAATGCGACGTGCCACACGGCCGATCACGGCGTATTCGGGATCGACACCGTTCGAGAAGAAGAAGGAGAGATTCGGCGCAAAGTCATCAATGTTCATCCCACGCGAGAGGTAGTACTCCACATAGGTGAAGCCGTTCGCCAGCGTGAAGGCCAACTGTGTGATCGGATTCGCACCTGCCTCAGCGATGTGATAGCCGCTGATCGACACCGAGTAAAAATTCCGCACACCCTCTTCGATGAAGTACTGCTGCACATCACCCATGATACGCAGTGCGAACTCCGTTGAGAAGATGCACGTATTCTGTGCCTGGTCTTCCTTGAGAATGTCGGCTTGTACCGTACCTCGCACACTCGTCAAGGCACGCTTCCGACACTCTTCATAGATGTCAGGGGGCAGAACCTGATCCCCAGTGACGCCTAGCAACAGCAAGCCCAAGCCGGTGTTGCCTTCGGGCAGGTCGGTCGATCCATCGCCATGACGATAAACCGGACGCTGCATGCCCCTTTCCGCATAGATCGCATCGATCTTGGCGTTGACGTCATCTACGAGGCCGTTGGCTCGGATATACTTCTCACACTCTTGGTCGATGGCGGCGTTCATGAAGAAGGCCAGGAGCATCGGTGCCGGACCGTTGATGGTCATCGAAACAGACGTGGAGGGAGCGCAGAGATCGAAACCGGAATAGAGTTTCTTGGCATCGTCAAGCGTGGCAATGCTCACGCCGGAGTTGCCGATCTTACCGTAGATGTCGGGACGGACGGCAGGGTCTTCGCCGTAAAGTGTGACGCTGTCGAAGGCCGTGGACAATCGTGCCGCAGGCATACCATGCGAAAGGTAGTGGAAGCGCTTGTTGGTGCGCTCCGGTCCACCTTCACCCGCGAACATGCGTGTTGGATCTTCACTCGTGCGTTTGAACGGATAGACACCGGCCGTGTACGGGAATTCGCCCGGCACGTTCTCTTGCATGGACCAGCGGACGATCTCACCCCAATCTTGGAATGACGGCAACGAGATCTTCGGGATGCGGGTATGCGATAGTGAGTCGGTGTGGTTCTTGACGCGGATCTCTTTTCCGCGCACCACATAAACGTATTCATCGCCCTGATACGAAGCTTTCTTGGCTTCCCACTTATCAAGCAGGGAGCGAACCTCATGATGAAGCTGGGTTTCCAGCTCTTGCGCTCGATGTTCGAGTACAGAGATCGCTGCTTCGGACGATGCCGTGTCTGTTGTTCGCTGCATCGATCAGTTATGCAAGATGTTGTAGGCGTTGAGTGAGTTTGCAGTTGCCGATCCACCAAGCCAATTGGTGTAGATCAACCCGGCGGCAAAGATCATGTTCGGCACTTCTTTGAGCACCGAGTCCGATTGCGCATTGATGTACTGCAACGTATAGGTACCCGGCGGGAGCATCAAGAACGGACTCGACGTAGAAGCAGACTGACTGACCTGCTTATACGAAAGATTGGAAGCCATGGGAATGATGTATCCGGCAAGCTCCTTGACACCGATCTTGACGGCAGGTGCATCAGGGGAGAGGTGGACGAAGCGCACCATAGCCTGGCTCAAGTTTGGCGTGGTGATGTCTTCCAAGAACAAAGATTCCGTTGCGATCGGATTACGTGTGCCGATCATGAACATCGTGTGATTGGTGCGCGCCGTGATGTTGAATGGAACATTCGACAACAATGCTGTGCCGCCGGAACCGGCAGAGTAGGTATGGTCACCGCTATTGAACGTTCGATAGTTGGATGCTGCACCGAAGTTGAGGCCGGTGATCTGCGAGACGGAACCGTCGACGGCTACATCCGTCGGTCCGGAACCGACGATGGCATTGGCAAAGATCACCTTGCCGGTAGACGTTGCACGCGTCCAGTCAATGGCTTGATCACCCGTGCCATTGTCGGTGTACATCCGAACAGCGAACGGATAGGCGTCGTCTTCGCGTAGGGTGCCGTGTATGACGATCGTGTAGGCACCTTGCGAGTTGAGCGTGACGGGATTGAATTCCATCGACCATGACGTGTCGTTCGGTTGACGTAGCGTGAAGCTATACGAACCTGCATCTAAATCGCTATACTGAGCTACCTGTGTCCGAGTTAGTGGACCAATGAGCTTTTTATTGGTACCCGTGATCCACAACTCCAATTTGATCGAGTCCGGACCAAACGTAGCGTTCACCAGCTTGATGCGGGACTTATCTGTCGTGGTCTCGCGTGGGTCGTTTTGGAACCCCGCGGAAAATGCCGCGGCCGGCGGGAAGGCATAGACGGTGTAGGCAAGGCCTTCGCCGAGTGTTTGCTTTGAACTGTTGCGAGGGTTGGGATCACCGGCGTAGTGGACCGACACGTCGGCCTGTCCCGGCGTTGACGGGGCCACGGCTTTGTAGCCACTGCTGGTCTTATAGGTGACATTCGATGCGACCACGGTACCATTGACGCGCAAGTCAAGTGCATCGCCGTCGTAGACGTTGTGAAGCAGACGGATCGACGTCTGACCCGGTTGCGGTCCGTTCGGATCATCATCCGAGCAGCTAACAGCGAACAACGAAAGGGCTATCAGGGCAAGCAGGATCGTGCGTATCGAGCTCATGGTGTACTCCGCGAAAGTGAATCTTTCAACGATTGGATCGCCCCCTTCACCTGCCATAGGGTTCGGGCGATATGTGATTGTTTGTCTACAAAGGTGTCGTAGCGTTTATTCTCATCAACGATCTCGGCCAGGTAGCGTGTGCGGGCGGGCGGAATGACGTAGATCTTTTCGCTCATCTCATCGGTGACGTGATAGCCGGACGTCCAGTCGAGTCCACAACAGCTGATCAACAGATCGATCGTCGCACGATACAGTGTATTTGCACCGGGGTCATTGAATTGTGATGCGATGGTGCCGTGCACCGGCATGTCGTCGGGCTTTTTGTCGAAGAGTTGACGACTGCGCTGATACTGTTTGCGAACGTCACGGAGGGCATCGAGGGCACCGCGCTTATCGAACTTGTTGAGCGCGATGATATCGGCGTAGTCGATCATGTCGATCTTTTCAAGCTGGCTTGCAGCGCCATATTCCGGCGTCATCACATACATCGATGCATCAGCGATATCCGTGATCTGCGAGTCGCTCTGGCCGATACCGGCCGTTTCGACGATGATGAGGTCGTAGCCAGCGTAGGACAGGATGCGGATGGCATCGCGGACGTGTGGGTTGACGGCGACGTTGGCTTCGCGCGTGGCGAAGGAGCGCATGTAGACGCGCTTGTTGCTGACGGCATTCATGCGAATGCGGTCGCCCAAGAGTGCACCGCCGGTCTTGCGCTTCGAGGGATCAACGGAGACGACGGCGATGGTGCGCTCGGGTTGGTCGATGAGGAAGCGTCGGACAAGTTCATCGGTCAACGACGACTTGCCAGCACCACCGGTACCGGTGATACCCAGAACGGGAGATCGTTTTGCTGCATCAGCAAAGGCGATTCGGTCGTGTTGTCCGCGCTCAGCAAAGGTGATGGCTTGGGCAATGGCCATCGGATCCTTTTGCGCGACACGATCGGCAAGGGACGCCCCGAAGACGTCCGGCGTATCGTGGTCGCTCTTCTGGACCAAGTCATTGATCATGCCTTGGAGTCCCATGGCCCGACCATCGTCGGGCGAGTAGATGCGGGACACTCCGTATTCGTGCAGTTCTTCGATCTCGGTTGGCAGGATGGTACCCCCGCCCCCTCCAAAGACCTTGATGTGTCCGGCCCCTGCTTCGTGGAGGAGGTCGTACATGTACTTGAAGTATTCAACGTGACCGCCCTGATACGACGTCATGGCAATGGCCTGGGCATCCTCCTGGATGGCACAGTTGACCACGTCGGCAACCGACCGGTTGTGTCCGAGGTGGATCACTTCACAGCCGGTGGCCTGGATGATGCGGCGCATGACGTTGATCGCTGCATCGTGTCCGTCGAACAACGACGCGGCGGTGACCACGCGTATCTTGTGCGTTGGCTGATATGGCTGTGGCGACTGCATGAGCAAAAATACTTAGGATAACGGCATGAACACGTATCCGTTATAGTTTCGGACACCGTCGTCCTCCGACCACACGGTAAGTTTGCAACGTGGTCGAACTCATGATGTTAGGGGGCGCCGAAGAGATCGGTGCCAATTGTTGCTATCTCAACTTAGACGGGACAGGTATCCTGATCGATGCCGGTCTGCATCCGCGTGAGCGAACCGTTGAAGCGTTTCCGGATCTGGACGCCCTTGAAGGACGCCCCACGGATGCCCTGGTGATCACACATGCCCACACCGATCACCTCGGTGCATTGCCCTATGTGATGAAACGTCTGCCTCACGTGCAGCCGATCATGACCCATGCTACACGCGACCTCACGCACATCATGCTGCACAACGGCGCGAAGTTGCTGCGCTCAGATGTGACGCGCCACGTCCCCAAGGACCTTCTCGCCTTCTTCCATCGCGATCAGATCGATCTGATCCGTCAGGCCTTCGAAGCCGTGCCGTACGAAGAGCCACGCACGTTCCGTGGCTACACGGGCAACAGCGACGTGACGCTTCAACTCCACTGGGCCGGTCATATCCTCGGCTCTGCCGGCGTTGCACTCGAGAATAACGGCGTACGCATCGTCCATACCGGTGACGTCCAGTTCGACCATCAGAAGGTGATCCAACGCGCACGCCTACCGCGTACACATGCCGACATCGTCATTACCGAAGCCACCAACTGCGCCATCGACCGTGAGAACGATTTCAACGGCGAGGCCAAAAAACTCGCGGCCTTCATCAACACGATCAGTAATCGCAACGGCTCCATCCTGATCCCGTGCTTTGCCCTCGGCAAAACACAAGAGATCCTCGCCATCCTCTATGGCTTGATGAGGAAGGGGGCGATCCCACACCTGCCCATTTACTCCGGCGGTATGGGCCTTGCCATCAACAAGGTCTACGATCAGTACTGCTACACCGAACCGATGCGAGTGCCCGGTTTCGAGATCAGCGACATTCCGCAAGAGAGATTACACCGCAGCACTCTTTCCAAAGGCGACTTCTTCAAATCTCCGTCCATCGTTGTGGCACCGTCAGGCATGTTGTCCAAAGGCACGATGTCGTACGACCTCGCCCTGCGCTGGATGCAGCATGCCAACTACGGCATTGCCTTCATCGGATATCAAGACGTGGTCACACCCGGACATCAGCTGCTCTATTCAAAACACCTGGAACCGTTCGACTTCGGCGGACAAAAGGTACGCCGCATGTGTTCCGTAGAACGCTTGCGCTTCAGCGCCCACGCTTCGCTTGCGGGATTGGTGGACTACATCACCGATGTCCGACCCAAGATGGTCGTGATCATGCATGGCGAGATCGATGCGTGCGACGGTCTGGCCTACGCCTTGTCGCAGCGGCTTCCCGCCACACGCATCTTGATCCCGCGCAAAGGTGTCGCCTACACGCTTACCGACCGATCATAGCCGGTACAACAACAATGTTGCCGCCGGTATGGGTGAGCTTGATGTAGTACAGTCCTGATGCAACGCCGCCGACGTTGACACTCAGACGGTCTGCCATTGGGTCAACAGATGTCGACATCACCGGACGCCGTTGAAGGTCGTACATCTCCACACGCTCCACACTTCTGTCACGCCACGATACCGTCAGACGCTCCGAAGCAGGAAACGGCTCAACTCGCACATCGTCAGCGCGGTCGATGTCGTTGACATGGGCCACCACCGGACGCGGCCGTGTTCCGATCGTAAGAAAACTCTTCGAATACTCCGCTCTCCTTGGCTGGTCGCTGTCTCGTACCATGATGCGATAGCGCTCGCCATACGGAAGACCCAGCGGGACTGACCATGCATACGTGCCGACCGACGCATCAACCTGTTGCGCGATGAGTGTGAGTGTGCCGTGGGTTCCATCCCAAAGGCCGATATCAACGGCCCGTGCATCAAGATCAGTATTCCAGCCGATCTGCATCACTCGCCCGGGCATGATGGCCTGAGCTTGGCGTCCGCCCATCGGAAAGACCGTAGCCTGGGCATCCAAGACCGTGCATGCGAGCACGATCAACAACAACATTTTCATTGTGAACCTCAATTCTAATTGGTGAAGGTGAAGGTTTTTGTCGTCTGCAATGTGCGTACGATGACGACGTGGACACCGGCGATCTCTGGTCGAGAGATATCGAACTGCATCGAAGGTGGTAGGGGGCGTACTACACGCTCAATACGACCTAGGAGATCCACCACCATGATCTCGGTGATGGGTTGATCTGTTGATGTGAAGGAATACCGATCTGCCGTAACCGTACAGAACACACCCTGCCCGCCCCCTACCGATTCCTTGACGGTCGTGGGTTCATCTGTGTACCATGCCGTAAAGATCACGGTATCGCGCAGTGGCCAACAGTCCGTACCGATGTGTTGGACCGGACGCGAGGGTTCGAATTCGATCTCTTCATGCGAAGAGGTCCACTTGTCAAAGACGAGATCTCCGTTCGTGTCCGGGGCATAGAGATTGACACCATCAAAGACGAGGTGGATGAGTGACCGTTGCGGTGGGGCAACGAGGGCATCATCGATGATCATCGAGTCGTTCGCTGAGCGAGCTTCCGCATAGGCGCGGATGGTGTGTTGCTTGATGACTCGATACTGTCGTGTACCGGTTTCCTCTGTGTCCCAGTACTCACAGTTGGTCTGGATCAGATACTCCACATTGTTGATGAGATCGTCATCCATCACCGGCATGGGATCTTTGGGATAGAAGGTGATCGTGCCGACAATACTGTCCACGCGCACATCGCAGTCGATCGTATCGTACGGATGCTGATCGTTGCCGCTATCACGCAATAGGTAGGCCGGGGTGAGTACTGTGTGATCCGCTGACCGCGGTGGGATCGGTATGCCAATGCAGACCGTGATCGAGTCGGCGCAGGAGGGGACCATCGTATCGTCGTACGTATACATCAAGAAGATCGGCGTACAGCTGAACGGTACGTTCCAATCATTGATCGTCAAGCAGTTTGTGCGAAGTTGGGCATTCAGTATGCCGGCTGCGAAGACCGTGAGGATGATCAGCAAGATGCTACGCATGATAACTCCTATCGAATGACGGAACGTTGTGTGAAGAGGCGTGGGCGAAGATGGTATTTTGCGTTGGAATGTTCAAGCATAAAGCGCGGATACGTTGCCGTCTTTACACCCCACCAGTTACCGGCGGATTCGACGAAGTTTCCATAGCCGAGGTGATAGTCTTGCTCATCAGGAGGCAGTAGTGCTTTCACGAATCGCGTTCCCAGGTCGATGAGATCGCCGATGAGATCCCCACCGTCTGCGTCATCTGAGCCATAGTTCTCTGCTTTCTCGCGGGCCACATCAAGAAGATCTTGAACGCGATTCACAAAGCAGTCACCCTCATCCTTACAGTCTTCATCGTAACTGGAGACATACCACCAGGCAAGGTCTGTTCGGTCCATCCAATGGGGCTGCATCCACAACAACAGATCGTTGTACCGCTGCGGTCCGTCTTTGTCGGAATGTTCAAGTGTACATTCACCCGGCGGTGTTCCTTGCTGTTCGCTACAATCCGGCACACGCTTGAAGGCCGTCGAGATGCCGTAGAGTTTCTCTTGTGCAAGATCGCCACCGAACATCACGTGATAGATCTCGCCGTTGTTTGCGAAGATGAAATCGTTGTCGCCATCAAAGTCGAACGTGATCTCATGCAGGAAGAGTCCGTACGCCGGCAACTCCATCGTCTGCAGGATGAACCGCGATGTTGCCAGCAAGGGTTGACCGGCCATCGACTTCAACGAGGTTAGACACGTGAGGTCGATCGTGCCGCCGTGTAATGCCTGCATCCGCGGAATGGTCTGCGGATCGTTGACGCTGAAGACGACCGTCGTGATCGGAGAGCCATCAACGGGTTCAAAGCTGATGTGGGAATCGTCGGAAGACCTTACTGTGAAGTCAAGGTCATCACGCAGTGGATCGGTCACCAATGTGTTGTCATATGAGCGGGCCTGCATGCCCCCTTCAAACACGGTGCGCATGTCGATAGGTTGGGTAAAACGTACTTTGACGACCGTTCCGTGCATGGGGACGTACTCCAATTGACGTCCACCGCGGGGTTCATCGGACAGACGCTCCCGGTAGACAACGGGATCAAGCCATCGCTCCACGACTTCGCTGTGTTTGCGGTCGTCACCGCCGGACGTGCGCATGCGAACACCAATGGCTTCGATACCGAACTTCTGCTGGAAACATCCGCGCATGCGGATCTCGGGTTCATCGGTCGGCTCGCCTTCACACGTCAGACCGTCAAACCGCGCAATGTCGCGGTCGATGACCATAGTATAGTGGATCTCATCGCCGATCATCTCGCCGTTACCGGGTGTAACATAGCGGTTGCGCCCATCCCAGAACTTCCATTCCTGACCGCGGATCGCTGAGCCACGAACACGGATGCGAATCTCATCGCCACACTGCAGCGCATACGGAGTGAAGTATTGCGTAGTCTGCATGCAATGTAACTCCGACAACCCCTTCCAATAGGTCCCGCCCTTGAGGTTGGTGGTCTTCACCTCCACACGCACGTAGGTCTCGGGACGTGGACGTTTGCCGAGTAGAATATCGTCGGGATCATCAGAGTTGAGCAACACCTGTTCGATGCGCAGTTGAATGTTGCGTCGACGTACATGGAAGGTGACCGTGTTCTCCGGATCCATCAACGGCGCGGTAACACAATATTCTTCGGCAGAGGGTACATCGACGCGTTGTCCGTCAGCCGCGATCGTATATCCAATGATCTCCCAGCAGCGTTCCGCACGAACGCAGATGGTACGTTCACCCGGTACCGCATCTTCGTATTCTCGCGGTGTGGTGAACACAACGGCCTCTTCAACATTGAATCCCGGTGTCGCCTCTTCGTCTTGGATGGCTCCTCGCAGTACATAGTGTTCCGATGTGGGCGACACTTTGCGAAAGGAGGGTTTGATCTTGACGATGGTTGTAGATGTATTGGCAGAATGCACGACGACTGACGGAGCCGAGGATCCCTTGATCGCCGTACCCGAACCCTGCCACGTTGAGAAGGAGAAGGACGCGTCGGCTTGTGCCACCAAACGCACGTCGCGTTGTCCATCATGCAATCGCAGACGCATCGAGTCGGTGACGGTGACGAACTTGACGTTGTCGATACCGTAGACGGTAACACTACCGCCGGAGTCGACCACGATATCTACATCGACGGTGTCGATGCGCTCCAGTATGGCCTCGATGGGAATAGTCGATGCTAATCGTTCACACGGAATGTCGACCTTGAGATGTCGTTCATCCGAAAGGGTGAGTAGGGGGCTTTCCCAGCGGACAAATCTCCATCGCGTCTCAGCATCGTCGATGGCCGTGAGGTCGACCGTCACACCGTTGACGGCAATGTGTTCTTGAGCACGATAGGCCTCTATGAGATGTGCCGGCACTTGACGGCCGTCAACAGCACGCGCCGTGATGCTGACCCTGCTCGCGCTTCGCACGACCGTTGTGTAGGTACGGTCGTCCAACACGTCGCCGGTGTACCGACTCATCGTGCCGCGCAGCTCCATGGGCTGTCCAACAGGCCAGCGTTGTCGCGGCGTGAGCGTGAGCGTCTTACCGTCATCACTCAACGCAAAGCCATGTTCGATCGGCATCGGCCAGTTGGGCATGTCGGATGTCGACAGCGTCAGCGACTGCAGCACATCCGGAAGATCGGCGGCGATCGACCGATTGAAGTGCAGCGTGATCGGTGCATCACACGTGATCAGGTCCGCCCCCTCCAAGGAACACGATAGGATGCGTGGTACATCGAGAGCTGTGGTGAACTGTATCTCTTCGGGTGGTAGGGGTGCGAAACCACCGATGAGGGTCACACCGCTCACGACGCATCGATATCGTGTTCCGGGAGTGAGAGGGCGCGGGCGAAAGGTGAGTGTGCGCTCGTCGGTGAGGGTATAGGTCCCCAGGACGGGATGACCGTCCGCGCCGACGAGCAACACGGTGGGAGCAGGGGCGATCACGATGCCGCGTTCGGCATCGGGATAGTTGAAGCTGATACTGGCCGGTTCGATCGGCGCCGGAGCGCGGATGACGATGGCCGCGGATGGGTCGACGTTGTCGAGGTCGTTCGTGGGGAAGACGAACAGCGATGGCACTTGCGCCGACAACGGAAGCGCAAGGACGATGAGGGTGACACAGTAGAGTGTCAAACGCAGGGCAGTTGGCATAGATGGCCTCAGCGAAAGCGTGAGAGACCCGCCTTTACGGTTTTTGGCGGCTATATGGTACGTGCCATCAGCCCCCTAAAACGTGACATCACTTAATTCGGATGTGGTAGATCCACGGCCAATTTTTTCCCGTGACGTAGATGGCCTTGGTGGAAGGATCGTAGGCGATGCCGTTGAGAACATCGGCGTTGACGGGGCGCTCGCTGTCGGGTAGGATACCGCTGAGGTCGATCACGCCAGTCACCATTCCCGAGGCGGGATCGATGCGAACGATCTTCTCCGTGCGCCAGACGTTGGCCCAGATCTCGCCATCGACCCATTCTAGTTCGTTGAGTTCGCGAACGCTGGATCCTTCTTGTGTGACGGTGAACGAGCGCAGCATGTGCATGTCTGATGGGTCGCGCACGGCGATCATATTTGTGCCGTTGCTCATGTACATCACCGTACCGTCGGTGGTTAGCCCCCACCCTTCGCCGACATAGGAGAATGTTTGCGTCTGCTCCAGTGTCTGTACGTCGTAGACAAAGCCCATCTGATTCAACCAGGTCAGAACGTAGATCTTGTTGTTGAAGACGGTAGATCCTTCTCCAAAGATCTGCGGATTCAACGGCGTCTTCTTGAGCACCTTGCCCGTCTTCATATCCACTCGACGCACGGAAGACATACCGGTCTGCCCAGTGCTTTCGATGAACACACCATCATGTACTGTCAGCCCCTGCGTGAAGGCCGTAACGTCATGCGGTATCTTCTTTACCACCTCATAACCGTACTGCGCCACGGACGCCGGACGCTGGACGCCGGACGCTGGACGCGGGACGTCGGACGCCGGGCGCGGATCGTCGGACGTACATGCGCTGAAGAACACAAGAATTGCGAGGAGTATGGCGATCTTCATCATGCAAACCTACGGTTTGGTATTAGTTTCGCTAAGCAGCATGATGTCCTTCACGCGGATCACATTTCGTTTTGCCATTTCGGCCGCGGCCTTGGTCTTTCTGACCATGGCCTCGTGTTCGTTTCAGTCGGCCGAGGAAGAAGCCCTCGAAGAGCAGAAGGTTGCCGAAGAGCAACGCATCGCCGACTCCGTCACCGCTGCCAATGCGCGTAAGGCGCGCCTGAAAGATTCGCTTTCGAAGCTCTTCCCGCCGATCCGATATTCACGACTGCATGTGCGCAACTCGGCCGTGTTAGACAGTGTACGCCGAGTGTTCGGCAAGCGTGATTCCACGTGGGACAATTACCGCGTGCTGACGCTGCTCAACCGCAAGGACATTCAGTTCGTGCGGGTAGGGGATTCGCTTGTTGTGCCTGATACTATCGTCGGAGACCTTCGGGCCTATTCGCTCTTTCCGATGTATTACGAGGCCGCCGATACGATCAACAAGATCGTCTTGATCAGCAACGCCTGGCAGTGTTATGCTGCCTACGAAAAAGGCGTGTTGGTGCGATTCGCCGCCGTCAATTCCGGTGAAGAGCGTAAACCGACCTTGCCCGGCAGATATGCCGTCAACTGGAAGCAGCGCAAACGTCTGTCGTCGCTCGACAGTACCTGGGTCCTCCCCTTCACCGTCAACTTCCATCAATATGCCGGCAGTGCCTTCCACCAGTTCGAGATGCCCGGACGTCCGGTCTCCCACTCCTGTGTGCGCCAATTCATGACCGATGCGGAGTGGTTGTTCAAATGGGTGAAGCAGGCCCGTCTCGACACTGTCCGACGTCGGCCCATTCCCTTCACCGGCACACCGGTCATCATCCTCGACATCTTCGACTTCACGCGGAGAAGGGGCGGTCCATGGCTTGAACTCACCGGCAACGATGATGTCACGATCTCCCTGCCCCCTAACCCTATGACGGTGGAGGAGGCCTTGATCCCGATCAGTCAGATCCCGAAGATGGTGCGTGGTGCGCTGCCCGATCACACGCGATATGCGAAGGCCGAAGAGGTCTTGCGCGATCGCGGCATCATTCGTGAAGGTGTGCAGTTGCGGGAAAGTATCGACTTCAACAAGCTGCGGCGCGAGAAAAAAAGAAGACAGGAAGCCGAGCAGAAGCGAAAGGCCGACTCGGCTTCCCGTCGTGAAGGATGATCATCGAGCTCGATACAGTTGATCGATCTCTGCGAGGGACAAAACGTGATCGTACACTCGGAAGTCATCGATCTCACCCGTGAACGGTGCCGGCGGCTGTGTAGGATGCACAGAACGGATGATGCCAAAACGCAATGGTTCTGACGAGGTCGACACCGTCGGAGCGCCAACCCACCGGACAAATCCTTGTTGCAAGCCGTCTACATAGGTGTTCATCCCCGAAGCGCTCAGCGAAAAGACGACGTGGTGCCAACGGCCATCATCGATCATGCGTCCATCGTACCGACACCAGTTGTCGAAGAAGCCGGTGGAATAGAAGCTTCCGAAGGCACTGCCTTCATAGAAGAAGCCGATACCGTCACCATTTGGGTGTAGATACTTACCCAGCACCCATTCGAAGGGTTTGCGAATACCGGTGTGACGAATCCACGCCGACCACGTGAGCGGGAATCGCATCAGACGTTGTGATGCCGCCGCATCCACTTCGATGTAGTCGTCGATCCCGTCAAACCGCATGGCCTGACCCGCCTGTCCAAAGCGGTCAACGGTCGCCGAAGCACCATTGATCCTGCCGGCCGGCAACGTACCGGTCACGTCTTGCGCTGAACCGTTCAACGGTAGATGGGCGATCAGTCCGGTGGTGGGTGCCTTGGGATCCGTGTCCGGATTGCCCCCTCCATTCCCTGCGTCATCAGGGACCGTGATGTCCGAGCACCCGATGTTGAAGACCAAGAGCGCACCGAGCGCCATGGTGGTGAGTTTTTTCATAACGTCCCTTAGAGATTAGAGAATGAAAATTGGTAGCCGAGTTCACAACGTAGTCCGGGGCTTGCCGCAATGGACCAGTTTCCTTGATATTGATAGGCCATCAGCAGTGCATCTGCTCCGATGCCGATCTGAAATCCATAGAGTGGGATCATCACCCCGATCGTTGGCTGCGTCAGAACGCCGAGTTGAGACCCACCAACACCTAGTTGTGCAAAGGGGCGAGCATTCAACGGTAGAGATACTTCGGGTTGATATCGATACTGAAGACCAAACCACGTGACCATCGTCCGCTCGACCACTTGATCCGTGCTGACGTGTTCATTCACCGGGAACTGGTCCTGATGGATGCTCACACCAACTTGATGGTGTTCGCTGAGGTTGTATCCGAGTTCAACAAGAAGGTTGTTTGACGTTGTGCCTGATGTTGATGCTGCGTAGCTGAAGGTGGTCACAGGTCTGCTTGCAACACGCAAGGCAAGATCGTGTACGCGAGATGATTGCTGTCGTGATGGTATCTCGGATCGCATCATGGGTTGGAATGATGCATGCTCGAGATTCAGTTGAGTCTCTTGCGTCGAAGCAACGAGGATCAATGGCTCGCCTGATTCGATCTGCTCGTGTGGTTCCGGTGTCGTCTCCATGATCGTTTCCCGGACGGCAATCGGTGTCGGCGTATCATGAGGAACATAGAGCTGAAGATGTACCGGCTCTGCGAGTGGCGCTGTAGGAATAACATCTACCGGTGAATGGTTGTTGACCATGGTCACGGCAACTGCCAGTGCTGACCCGATCACAAGCAACGAGATCGATGTAATGGCTGTGGGAGCAACGGGTGTTGGTTGTGTCGGAAGAACACGCAGGGCTTCTGCTTCGACCAGCACTCGATCATAGTTCGATGCCGGCAGAACATACGATGATGCATCTTCGGCTGTGGCTTCGTGGATCACGGACGTTGCGTCCATCGCCGACGCAAGTGACGGATCGGCGCGCATGGCCTGCAACAATTCTGCTGCTTCTGCTGGTGAGGCCTGGCCTGTGAGATACCGTTCGATGAGGTCTTCGTATTCTGGGTTCATGATATACTCACATCACTCGGTGATCAAGGGTAGGAGGGAATTCCGCAGGCGTTGTTTTGCCCGCGAGATACGGTGACGGATCACCGGCAACGATTCTCCGGTCACTTCGCAGATCTCGGCATAGCTCAGACCGGCATAGAGCTGAAGGATCAAGGCCTCACGATACTGTGCCGGCAGCAGATCGATCGCACGGATCACATGTTCGTGAAGGTCACGCTGTTCAGCGTCAGTATTCGTGTGATCGACGGGATCAACGTCGGATGGTTCAACAAAGACCACCTGGTCGCGTTTGCGCATGTTCAGACACAGATTGCGCGCCGTTCTCAGCAAGAAGGCCGGAACATTCTCGAATTCAGCGCCATCGCGGATCGCCAGAAGCAGTTTCAGCAGGGTGTCGTGTACGACGTCGGCGCCGAGCGACTCGCTCCGCAGGATCTTGCATGCATAGAGATAGATCCGCCCGGCATGACGGTCGTACAGCACTCGGAAGGCTGTTTCGGCATCGTGACCTTGGACACGTAATGCGTCAATGAGGTCGCGGTCTGATGAGGATCGGTCGATCATTCTCGCTATTGACAATCAGACCGACGAATCGTCCCACCTCTTGCTCCACCATTTCTTGAGACGTTCCCTGATGGCCGCTTCCGCGCCATCACCATCCGGGCGATAGAAGGCCGTGGGCGTCATCCCTTCCGGGAAATAGTTCTCATCCACAAAATGACCGGGAAAACTGTGTGGATAGCGGTAAGCAACACCGTAGCCCTCGTCCTTCATCAAGCGCGTTGGAGCATTGCGCAGATGTAACGGGATCGTCAGGTCTGCCCCCTGCCGGATGACCTCTAAGGCAGCGTCGATGGCGTGATAGGAGGCGTTGGATTTAGGAGCCGAGGCGAGATAGGCCACACACTGTCCGAGCGGGATGCGTCCTTCCGGCATGCCGATGCGTTCGACGGCTTGGAACGTTGCCACGGCCAGTTGAAGAGCACGCGGATCGGCGTTGCCGATGTCTTCACTGGCAAAGATGATCATGCGGCGGGCGATGAAAATTGGGTCTTCGCCCGACTCGATCATGGCGGCCAGGTAGAGCATGGCGGCATCGGGGTCGCTGCCGCGCATGGATTTGATGAAGGCCGAGATGGTGTCGTAATGCTGGTCACCGGCGCGGTCGTAACGCATGACGCGCTGCTGGACGGCCGTGCGGATAAGGTCGCGGGTGAGTACGCGTTCGAATTGGGCAGTGGGCTCGGCAATGGCCGCCGAGGCCTCGACGGCATTGAGTGCCGAACGTGCATCACCGCCGGCAACGGAGAGGAGGGCATCCCAATCCTCTACCGTCACATGCAGATCGATCAACTGCGGATCCGTGGCAATGGCCCGTTCGACGATCTGGCGGACCTCGTCGTCGGTGAGGGAGCGCAGACGGTAGACCTGACACCTGCTCAACAATGCCGCATTGACCTCGAATGACGGATTCTCCGTCGTCGCTCCGATCAACGTGATCGTCCCACGCTCCACGGCATGCAGCAGGGCATCCTGCTGGGCCTTGTTGAAGCGATGGATCTCGTCGATGAACAAGACCATGCGATGTGATCGCTGCAACTGTCGAGCCGCCTGGGCAATGATCTCGCGCAGTTCTTTCACGCCGGCTTCAACGGCGCTCAGACGCTGCATGGAGAGTCCGGCTGTGGCACAGATGGCCGCAGCCAACGTGGTCTTGCCCGTGCCGGGCGGACCCCACAGGATCATCGACGGGATCGTGCCGCGTTCTACCAAGGTCCGCAGCGGTGCTCCCGGACCTAACAGGTGCGTCTGGCCGACCACGTCGTCCAACACGCGGGGTCTGCAACGCTCTGCCAGCGGACGTTGCCGATCCGCCTGTTCACGTTCGATATCATCAAACAAGCCAGACATTCTCTACTTTGCGCTCTGCACACCTGCAATCTACGCCATGCGAACACTCCTCCTGACCGTCCTCTGCTGTGCCTTCGGCCTGGCTGCCCACGCACAACGTCCCACCGCTACAACGGTCTACTCGCAGTACTTCACGTCGTATGCGCTCGACTCCGTTCCACCATCGCTTACCATCCCAAAAGGCAGCGTTACTAAATCTCCCTTCGGCTTTCGTTCACTAGGCCCATTTGCCGGCAACACTTCTGCCACGCTTACGATTCATGATCTGCCCCCTCACTCCAAGATCATCATCGATATCGGATGGCACATCATCGGACCGTGGAGTGGCAATGCTGGTAAGGACAAGCTGCAGATCACGCTCGACGGTCGACAGATCTTCAATGAGACCTTCTCGAACACGTTCGAATCACAGTCGTTTCCCGGCGTCACCGTCGGCAGAGTGTATCCCGCACGCACCGGCGCCCGCAACAGCAACATGCTTGGATTTTTGTACGACAAGAAAGGCACATTCAAAGGGGCGATGGATGCCACCTACGAACACGTCTTCTCACGAGATCACTCTGAATCATCGGCCACCATTCGCATCACCGCAGCAGCAAAAGGCACATGGGCCTTGGAACACATGGTGATCAAGATCGAAGGTGAAGCACAACCGGTCGACATCTTTCCAGTGGCCAAACAGACCACGCGCATGTATGACGAAGACATCGTCACGTTTGACGGCAAAGACATCCGCGCCCTCGGCACCTATCAACAAGACGACGATCTCTCCGGCATCATCGCCGGCGGTCCGTGGGATGGGAAAGCCCACACCACGCTCTTCCGCTCCAAGTGCAACTCCTGCGGCAGCGTCTGCATGATGTACACCTACATCTTCTACGCCGACGGTTGGGTGAACGTGTGGAGCAACCGCGAACCCTTCGGTCCGGCCCTCTTCAGCTGCACCATCACGCCTAAGGAACGAGCCGAGATCAAGCGCCTCGTCACCGCGGCCTTCACCGATGCATCGCAAGACTCCTATCACGCCCCCGATATCGACGAGCGCACCGACATCGAACACTGCGACCTTCGTCTCTTCGCCAACGGCACCGATCGTAAGATCTACATTGAAGGGGGCGAACCAGCCACCATCACAGCGCTCACCACCAAGGCGTTGGAGATCTTGAAGAAGTATGGGTGGTATCCGACGCCGTTTGGGGGGAATGGGGAATAGGGAATGGGGAATAGGGAATAGGGAATGGGGAATAGGGAATGGGGAATAGGGACAGCGAGGAGATAGACCGAATTCAAGTACTACCCACAGGCGAGCTAATCGTTGGCCTAAAAGGTGAGGGGAAGGCTTATTATCACTACGTGTATCGCGCTGCGGCCGGTGTCTATTGGGACGAAGCGGAGCGTGCGTTCAAATCCACCCCAATGAAAGAGTGGTCGTGCACAGATTGGTATCGGCAAATCGTCTCAGTGGTTTCTGCTGAACTCGGTGTGGTGCTTCATCTCGCAGAGAACGTAAGCTGGGCAGGCCTGTCAGAAGCAGAAAGAGCAGAAATCTTACATGAAAACGCTAGATAAAATCTCGCTGGCGATCGAATCTGTCTAGCGCGCCTCAACTTGTGGAGGCAAGCACAATAAAGATACTCCCAAAGAAATGCTTTACATGGAATCACTAGACAGCATTCTCAATGTAGGTGGGTATACCCTCAAGATCGATCCCAGCACGACCCGCGATTGTTACAACCGTGGGGTTGAGGGTCCGGCCAGCTGTGCCTGCTGGTACTGCCGCAATTGGATAGCTGGTCGTGAACGTTTGCTGCCAGTTGAGGTTCGCGATTTGCTAAGTCAACTTGGTGTTCCCAACGATGGCGAGATCGAAGTATGGCAATTCCCTGGCGATAGCACTACGCACGGCTATGGTGGCTGGTACATGTTTGTTGGTGTGCTTGCGAATGCGCCGCCCGATACCTCACGCGAGTTCTTGCTTGGTGGTTGGTTGCTATCATTCTCATCTGGCACGAGCTATCCGGTGGACGCGTTCGCAGATCAGCCTGTTGTAGAGTTGCACTTCATTACTAGGGCCGACACATACATTGATGACGCGGAGCTTACTCGCTTCCAATAAGCAGTTGGTGCGGACCGTGACGCGCGGCGGTCTGAGCTCGTGCGTTAGAACCTACAATCCTCGGATGATCCAACAATCTTCGCGTGGGTCTTCTGCCAACCGTCAGAGTGTTCACTCCGCCTAGTCGTAGTTCATTCTACTGCCCAGTACCTGTTCCGTTCTACTTTTACCAACTTCATCGTTCTACCGTCGGCATGTTGAAACTGAAGAAGCTTGTGCTGAGGATCTTTAGAGAACCACCACGAGGCGACGGTGTTGCCGTTGATGCGCATGTCGATGCGCCAGCATGGTTGTTCGGGGATGGTGGTGATGGTACCCATTGAAGAAGGATCGACGCGGTTTTCGTGCACAGTGAACGTTGCAGATCGTGCGCTGTCGAGTGCGGCTTTGTTGGTGATGATGGTTGGCAGCACCTTCATGTTGAACGTGCGGGCGTTGGAGAAGTCGACGGAACGCAACGTGTAGAAGAGTTGGTCTTCGAACCACACGTTATTGGGGAGTGTGCGAATGCCTGCCCCCTCACCATCCCAATACGAATCGAAGGCATAGCCGTAGGAAGAGTCGGTGCGCTGTACGCGTTTGAAGGTATTGCCGCACCATTCCTGCGAGCCGGAGGTGATCTTCTCCACACGGTGTGGAGCCGTGCGTGGAAAGAAGAGCGAGGTGAGGTAGTGATAGGGATAGATGTTGGTTTGAATGCGGGCGAAGAGATTCACCTTCATCACGGTGAAGAGGTCAGTGCGTTCGTACGAGTCCGACTTCGTCATGTACTCGCGGTTGAAGGCCTCCTTGACGGTGATCATCGTCAGCTCATAGGTCCGACGTTTCCCGTAGATCGTACGCGTTGCCTCATACGTGGCCACTTCGGCCATACCGTCATCCCACGTGCGGTCCATCGCCCACGAGGTGTCGATGGGAAGAGGTGGTGTTGAGGTAGGGGGCTGGTTGGTGTCGGAAGAACAACTCACCAACACCATGGTCGCGAAGACAACAAGGAGCGCTTTCATCAGCGCAAATTACTACGCCAAGGTAATGGGGTGTCCGGTGCGGATGCCGGCAAGGGTAGCGCGACGTTCCTTGGTGACGGCGGTAAGAAGACGTTGAATGGGTTCGTGGGCTGGCTCGCAGTGTTGGTTGAAGGTGCCGTGATGAATGGGCAACATGCGGCGGGCTTTCATCATGGTCGACATGGCATAGGCCTCTTCGGGTGTACAATGAACGGCGTGACAATCCCGATACGCACCGATGGGCATGATGGCGAGGTCGACCTCGCGTTTGATCTGCTGAAAGTGCGTGGTATAGGCCGTGTCGCCGCCAAAGACCACACTGGCGTGGGCAGATTCGAGATGGTAGCCGTTGTAGCTCCGTCCGGTTCTCGGTTGTCCGTTTGCCCGGCATGCTTCGCCCGGCATCCGCCATCCGTTGTGTTGTACCTGCAACGCCGAGATCTCAATGCCACCGTAGGTGACACGATCGCCCCAGTCCATTTCGTTGAGTGAGTGCCACGGTAGGTCTTCGATCACATCCTTGGTGTTGGTAGCCGTGATCACGTCGATCTGCTGCGGATACTTCTCCGATATTGCCTCCAGCGTGCGGCGGTCCAGATGATCCATGTGGGCATGGGAGATCAGGATCAGGTCCGGACGCGGGATCTCGTCGATCGTCAGGGCCGGCGGTGTGAACCGGCGCGGACCGAGCGTCACGCCCAGGACATTGATGCCGTAGGCGTCGAACAACACCGGGTCTGTAAGGATCCACTTGCCCCCTAACCGAAGAAGGACGGTGGCGTGTCCGATCCAACAGGCCCAGGCATCGTCGAGGTAGGCGTCGTCGATGATCGTCCGTGTACTTCCGACGGCGAACGACGGATGAAGGACGGTCATCAGAGCGCCTGCAGAAAGTGTTCGAAGGACGTCGCGTCGAGAGATCATGGTTTCCCCCCAGAATCCATGAACGCAACTTCGGGCTTAGAATGGGGTTGTGCGAGTTATCTGCACGTAATCAAGAAGAGGTAACACAGACATTGCCGCAACTTCATCTAGTTGACGTCGTATCCTGCGTTCTGTGCAATATTGAACGTTGCTTTGGAGTCACTATGCCCGGTATGACCGTACAAAAACAGTTCCTCTCTCTCTGTGCCGCCATGACCATGGTGGTAGCGCCCCTTTCTGCGCAAGACGCTGATTCTACCCGCGAATACCTTCCCGGACCTAAGGTCACGATGGAAGAGCGCATGATCGAAGAGGTGAAGAAGACGCCACTGCCGGTGATCTTCGGTGCCAACTTTATGGTCACCAACCCTCAAGACACGCTGCGTCGAGCCCTCAATTACCTTGATGCACCGGATGTGGGATATGGCTTTGCCATCTTCGCCGGCTATCAACTCGATCCCGTGCCGATCACGTTCACGGGTGAGTTCGCCATGTCCTTCTTCGGCAGTGATGAACGTCGGTATGTGGTTCCGTCCGGACCTTACTTCCGCGATACGATCACCTACACTACGCAGAACCTGCAGATGCCCGTCACGGTGGCAATGCGCTTTCAACCAAACCTGGGTGGGTGGGTCTATCCCTACGTAGAAGCGGTAGGGGGCATGACACTGTTCTCATCCATGCTGGATATCGAGCGTACGAATGGCGAGATCCTCGACAGCGATTCGGAAAGCGAAGGCAGCGTGTCGTGGCAATACGGCGTCGGCGCCGGGATGATGATCAAGCTCGCCGATATGATCACGCTGCCATCAACGTTGCAACGGTTCTTGTTCGACGTGCGATTCCGATATCTTCGAGGCACGGATGTTGAAGTGGCCTCGATCAAGGTCAACGACGATCAGACCTATAACGTCACCAAGGCCACCGTACCATCGCCCGAAGTGATCCACTTCAACATCGGCTTTGCCGTGATGTTCTAATTTCGATCAATAACTCACAGGATCATGAACGTGAAAACAACACTCATCCTCGCTGTCGTCGCCTTGGTGACGTTCTCCACCGTCCCTGGATGCAAGACGGCCCAAGACCATCGTGAAGATCTTGGCACAACACAAGAACGCGAGCTTACGGCCGGTATCGTCAAGCGTGAGATCAGAAAAGGCATGTCGGTAACGGAAGTCGCTGAAGCTCTGGGCTCTCCCAACATCACCGACCGCGACGATCAAGGTCGTGAACGTTGGATCTACGACAAGATCGCCACCGAGGCCTCCTACTCACAGTCCCAAAGCTC
Source organism: uncultured Hyphomicrobiales bacterium (assembly GCA_964467455.1). Taxonomy (GTDB): domain Bacteria; phylum Bacteroidota; class Ignavibacteria; order Kapaibacteriales; family Kapaibacteriaceae; genus OLB6. Next base: position 38,479 of record CAYXQJ010000007.1, read on the forward strand.
GTTGTTCCTCATTCTTGGCGGTATCTCCAACCAGTCGGGTGCAGCAGGAACGACGCAGCGCACGTTGACGGTGATCATCAAGTTCGACAGCAACGGCAAGGTCGACTCCTACTCCTATCACCAGAGCAAGTTCTAAGACGCAGGGACCGAACCGTGAAACAACTTCTCATCATCGGTGCGCTTGGTGCGATCGTGCTTACGTCCTGTACGATCGTGAACCAACAACCGCCCCCTCCAAAAACTCAGCTGCAGATCCGGGAATTCCAGACGCGGGAGTTCGACACCAACGACGTGAAGCTGGTGATGAAGGCCGTGATCAATACCCTGCAGGATGAAGGGTTTGTGGTGAAGAATGCCGTGGCCGACCTTGGGTTGATCACAGCGTCGAAAGAACTGCAGATCTCCGGCGGGTCCAACACCAGCTCGGGCTCTGATTATTGGACCGACGTCTTTGTGAAGATGTTCGGCGGTAAGAACTCATCATCATCCGGCAGTCGCGAACAGCCACGCTTCAACAAGTTCAAGATCGTTGAGGCCAGCGTGAACGTCACCGAAATGGGGCAACGTTGCAAGGTTCGTGCTAATTTTCTGGCCAAAGTGATCGACAATCAAGGCGATCCGTCAGAGGTCTATACCATCGATGATGTCAAGTTCTATCAAGATTTCTTCTCTAAGGTCGACAAAGGTGTCTTCCTTCAACGTCAAGGACTCTAACCTGCGACCATTGCTCTCGACCATTCTCGTGGCCGTCTTCGGCCTATTGCTGACCAGCCCCATGGCTGGTCAGTCGTTTGTTAACACCGTCAAGACCGGCAACATCCGCGAGGTGAAGAAGATGTTGGACAGCAAGAGGTCCAACATCAACGAACAAGATGCCGAAGGTCTCACGGGTTTGATGGTGGCCGTGATCGCCGGCGATACGGCAATGTCGAAACTGCTGTTGAGCAAGGGCGCTAACGTCCGCCTTGCCACGAAACAAGGGATGACGGCACTGCACGCCGCGGTCTTCAATTCACGTGATGCATTCTTGGAAGGACTGATCCGCAACGGTGCCGACCTCAATGCGCAAGATGTAAAGGGTCGCACCTCGTTGATGGTGGCCGCCGAACTTGGTCTGGCCGAACCGGCGCGTATTCTGCTGGAGGCAGGAGCCCGCAACGACCTGCGTGATAAGAAAGGCAACACGGCACTACTGATCTCGTGTGGACACCGTCAACTCAACGTCATGATGGAGCTGCTCGACCACGGTGCCAACCCTGATCTGGCCGACCCACAAGGACGCACTGCGTTGATGTTGTGCAGCGTGCTTGGCGAGTATGAAATGGTGAAGCTGCTCATTCGCGCCAAAGCCAACATCCATGCGATGGACAATTCGATGAAGACAGCTCTTGCCTATGCCAAGGAATACAAGCGCAAGACCACGATCCAAGTGCTTGAGAAAGCCGGTGCGAAGTATTGATGATCCGCCGCTCTAAACTCCCCAATGTGGGCACGACGATCTTCAGCGTCATGTCGGCCCTCGCCAATGAAGTTGGAGCGATCAACCTTTCCCAGGGTTTTCCTGATTACGATGCACCGTCAGATCTTGTCGCTGCCGTGGATCAAGCCATGCGCGACGGACACAACCAATACGCTCCCATGCCCGGTGCGTCGGCCCTGCGCCTAAGCATTGCCCGCAAGTATGCCGTGGCCTTCGATCTCGATGTCGACCCGGAGTTAGAGGTCACCGTCACTCCCGGTGCTACCGTGGCCATCTTCACCGCCATCGCCACCGTAGTGCAACCGGGCGAAGAAGTGATCATCTTCCAGCCGGCCTACGATTCCTATCAGCCGGCCATCGAAACAGTAGGGGGCATCCCTCGCATTGCCCATCTCAACGCGCCGAACTACACACCGGATTGGGACGAAGTACGATCGCTGATCACAAACAAGACCGTGATGATCATTGTCAACACTCCGCACAACCCCACCGGCACGGTGTGGAGCGCTGATGATCTTGCCGAGTTGTCGCGTCTGGCCAACGATCACAACCTCATCGTGTTGAGCGACGAAGTGTATGAGCTGATCACATTCGATCATCAGCACGTTCCGTTGTTATCCATTCCCGGCCTGGAACATCGCACGTTCATCGTCACATCGTTCGGTAAAACGTTCCACGTCACAGGATGGAAGGTTGGGGCCTGTATCGCCCCCTCCCACTTGATGCAGGAATATCGGAAGGTCCATCAATTCCTCTCGTTCTCCACGAACTCGGCAATGCAGGCCGGGATCGCCGCCTATATGGCCGACCCAGAACATTACAGCGGTCTGAGCGCGTTTTTCAAGCGCAAACGCGATCTCTTCCGCACTGCACTTGCCGGCTCACCATGGCAGATCCGACCGTGCTCCGGCAGCTATTTTCAACTGCTCGGATATGATGGCCTCTTGAAGGGGGCAGATGTGGATCTCGCCGTCGAGCTAACGCGCTCGCTGGGCGTGGCCTCGATCCCGCTCTCACCGTTCACCAACGGCGAACAACGCGACACGGCACTTCGCTTCTGTTTTGCGAAGAAGGACGAGACGTTGATCGAAGCGGTACGGCGATTGTGCGAGGTGTCGAGCGTCAGGCCGACGGAATGATGTCGATCCGCACGGCGCTGTCGAAATCACCGACCTTGTCCACGATCTGTTGAATACCGTCGACGGTGCGTGCTGAGTACCGATCCAGGAGGCGATTCACTTCGCCGGCATCACCAAAAAAGGTGGCATAATATCCAACATTGTCGGCCACACCACTCACACGCTGCAGCTCTGCTGCGATGGCGGTGCGCTGACGGTTGACGACCTTGGTGAGGTCGTCATTGGTCACTCGGGCGTTGCGCACGGAGTTCTTGAGTGCCTCTACCAACTGATCTGCCGTTGTTGTCGGCTGCGTAGCATAGGCATAGAGGATGGCCAGCGACGTGTGCGCGCGACGGTCCACGAAGATGCCGGCATGCGATGCGATGCGTGAGCCGGCAACCAAGTCGCGGTACAGTACAGAGCTGTGCCCGGCACCGAGGAACGACGTGGCCAGATCGGCATCGACGATGTCCGGCGAGGTAAGGGCGGGCAGGTGCGTGGCTAGAAACACCGCTGGCACGGGCACGTCGTCGGTCTCCACCACGTGCACACCGGTACGGCGCTGTGCTACGTCGAACGTGTTACGTTCGATCGGCGCTGTCGCGCCGGCGATACCGCCGAAGTGGGCTTCGGCGCGAGCAAAGGCATCATTCGGATCCACGGCTCCGGCGATGACCAGGACGGCATTACCCGGTTGATAAAAACGTTGATAAAAATCGTGAGCATCCTCAAGTGTGACGCTTGCTACGTGCTCCGGAGAGCCGTAGACGTTCCACCCGTACGAGCTTGGCGCCGCAAATGCGGAACGGTCGAGCGCAAAGTGCCACTTCATGTACGGCTGGTTCTCGACGTTCTGCTTGATCTCTTCGATCACCACGCTGCGCTGCGTCTGCAGGGCATGGTCCGTGATGGCGAACATCCGCATGCGCTCGGCTTCCAGCCACAGACCTAGATCGAGCTGATGTGCCGGCAAGCTGATGTAGTAGGTAGTGTAGTCGTAGGTGGTATAGGCATTGTTCGAGCCGCCGGCCTTGGTGCAATACGTATCGTATTGTTTGTCCATGCCGGTTGACGTGTTGTCGAACATCAAGTGTTCGAACAAATGCGCCAGGCCGGTCTTGTTCGAACGTTCGTCGAACGAGCCGACGTGATACGTGACGTTGACGGTGATGACCGGAGCACCATGATCCGGACAGACGATCACACGGAGACCGTTGCTGAGCGTACGCTCATGAATGTTGATCTTAGGCATATTTTTACAAAATATGGATACCCTACATCTTCTCGAGCAGCTGATCGGCATTGATTCGCCGACAGGATACACGGACAAGGCCTGTGATTTCATCGCATCGACGCTCTCGTCGATGGGCTTCCAACCGCGCCGCACCGCAAAGGGCGCCGTTGTGGTGAGCTTGGGCGATGCGCCCACGTTGGGTCTGGCCGCCCACACCGACACGCTGGGCGCTATCGTTAGCGGCATCAACGGCAATGGGACGTTGTCGTTTTCGGTCCTGGGTGGCCCCCTACTAGCCGTGTTTGACAGTGCCTATGTGCGTATTCACACGATGGAGGGCAAGACCTATACCGGTACGGTGCTGCTGAATGATCCGTCGGTGCATGCCAACAAGAGGGCCGGATCGGCCGAACGTTCCACGGAGAATATGCACGTGCGGATCGACGAGAGGGTCTTTTCGAAGGACGACGTGAAGAAGCTGGGGATCCGGGTGGGCGACATCATTGCGTTCGATACGCGGTATCAGGCCCTGCCGAATGGATTCATCAAAAGTCACTTTCTCGACAACAAGGCCGGTTGTTATGTGCTCTTCGAAGTGGCACGCCGCGTCAAAGAAGAGGGGTTGAACGTTCCGGTCGAGCTCTTTTTCTCGAACTACGAAGAGGTAGGTCACGGCGGAACCACCGGTTACGCGCCGACGCTGGATGAGCTTCTGGTGATCGATATGGGCGTCGTGGGCGATGCCTTGGAGGGGAATGAGACGTTGTGCTCGATCTGCGCCAAGGACTCCGGTGGACCGTATGACTATGGATTCCGCACGAAGCTGGTCGAACTGGCCGAAGCCGCTAATATCCCGCATGCCATTGATATTTATCCCTATTACAGCTCTGACGGTACGGCGGCATGGCGGGCTGGGGTGGATGTTCGAGTCGCCCTGATCGGCCCCGGCGTGGCAGCTTCCCACGGCATGGAACGCACGCACGTGGATGGGATCAAGGCCACGGTAGAGCTCTGTATGGCCTATATCAAACATCGTTTCCGTTGATTCGTCAGGGGCGCCATCATTCATTAGGAGGGCGCACCATGGCCAAAGCGAATCTGATCGGACTGAATCCTGCAAAAGCCACGGAATTGGCAGAAGAGCTCAATGAGCTGCTCGCCAACTATTCTGTGTTCTATCAGAATGTCCGTGGTTTTCACTGGAACATCCGCGGTGAGAAGTTCTTTGAGCTTCACTTAAAGTTTGAAGAGCTCTATACCGATCTGCATCTCAAGATCGATGAGATCGCCGAACGCATTCTTACCCTCGGCGGCACACCGATGCATACCTATCAGGAGTACCTGGAATCATCGGCCATCAAACCGGCAGAGAACATTCGCGAGGGCAAACGTGCTGTTCAAAAGGTCGTTGGATCGCTCACGACGGTGCTGCTACTGCAACGTGAGTTGCTGGATCTTTCCGCAGCGGCGGGCGACGAAGGCACGAACGCCTTAATGAGCGATTACATACGTGCGCAAGAGAAGCTGGTGTGGATGTACAGTGCCTACCTTGGTTAACCCACGGTAACACAAGCATTAAACAACCTTTACACGCATCTTTCCCCAATTCGACGTTTTTCGTTGGATATTGGATGGAAAGGTTGTCCTCACATCCACATCATGGTGTGGGTCAAGAAGAAGTTGTTGCATGTTCTTCTACTGTCCACACCGTTATTCAACGCATTATCCAGCGTGGTTGGTGATCGATGGTGAGTGGTTGGTGGTATTACAGATCAAGGACTTAACATCGGTCAAGTGTTCGTTATCCCCGCTATCCACAGGGTTAATACACTATCATTCTTTAACCTTCTTTTAAAAAAGAAGAAAAGATGAAGAGATGATTCAGATCTGATCGAAGCCGCAATACGGACGCAGTACTTCCGGTATCTTTACATGTCCGTCTGCCGTTTGATACTGTTCCAGCAAGGCGACCATGATCCGTGATGTTGCCAATCCGCTGCCGTTGAGTGTGTGAACGAACTCCGGCTTACTCTTTGGATCTGGCTTGTAGCGGATGTTCGACCGACGTGCCTGGAATGATTCGAAGTTCGTGCACGAGCTTACCTCCAGCCACCGTTGTTCGAACGGTGACCACACTTCAAGATCGTAGGTCTTCGATCCGCCGAACGTCATATCGCCTGTGCAGAGCAAGAGCACACGATATGTGAAGCCAAGTTTTCGTAGGATGTTTTCGACGTTACCGACGAGAGATTCCAATTCGTTGTAGGATTCTTCCGGCTTAGTGAACTTCACTAGTTCAACCTTGTTGAACTGATGAACGCGCAAGAATCCGCGTGTGTCTTTACCGTAGCTACCGGCCTCACGACGAAAACACGCTGAGTAGCCTGCATACTTGATCGGCAGTGATTCTTCGGGTAGCATGTCGTCACGATGGAAGTTCGTGATCGGTACTTCGGCTGTCGGGATCAGATAGAGTTCATCACGCTCGATGGTGTACATATCGTCTGCACTCTTCGGCAACTGACCTGTACCACGCATTGAATCTGCATTCGCCACGAACGGCGGCATGATCTCTTCAAAGCCGTGTTCCATCGTATTCGTGTCGAGGAAGAAGTTGATCAAGGCGCGTTCCAGTTTCGCCCCCTTCCCAACATAGAAACCAAAACCAGAACCCGTCACTTTGGCACCACGTTCGAAGTCGAGAATGCCGAGTTTCTGCGAGATGTCAAGGTGACTGATCCGGTGACCACGTTCGACGATCTCGCCAGTTCGGCGAATTTCGATGTTGTCATCAGCAGTACGTCCGAACGGTACTGATTCATGGGCCATGTTCGGCAGCCACAACATCAACGTGCCGATCTCTTCATCGATCGAACGGAGTTTTTCATCCAGTTCTTTGATCTGGTCACCAACCACGCGCATCTCTTCGATCAGGTCGGTCGCATCTTCCCCAGCTTTCTTTCGACGTGCGACTTCTTGCGACTCGGCGTTCCGTGTGGCCTTGAGTTCTTCGACCGTTTGAATGATCGCACGACGTTCCACGTCGAGTTCCACGATACGGTCAATATTTGCCGGGTCGACGTTCTTCTTGATGCAGTTTTCCCGCACTACATCGGGCTGTTCTCGGATAAGGCGAATGTCTAGCATGGTTTTATTTGAAGGTGATGTGCAAATTTACCACCCTACGTCTGGAATAGATCGTAAACAGATTTACTAAACACTATGAACAACCCAATCCGTGTTTTGTTGATCGAATTCGGAAGGAGAGGCCATGAAGATCCAGCGTGAACATCTGGCCTATCAAGATTCACTTCACCAACAAGGTATTCTGCTCGTTGCCGGTCCATTCGGTGGTGGTGGCTCAAAACGCGGCATCGTGATCTACGACCTCGATCATCCTTCCGAAGCGCTGCCGTACGTGCAGAACGATCCGGCCGTGAAAGCTGGACGTTTAGAGTTTGAACTTTTGGAGTGGTGGACGCAGAAAGGGGTCGTGATCCGCTGATCGTCCGCTACCGAAGGTAGAGAGCCAGGATCGAGATATCCGAAGCCGACACACCCGGTATGCGTGATGCCTGACCCAACGATGCCGGCTTGATGCGCATCAGTTTCTCCCGAGCTTCCGTCGACAGCGAGTTCACCCGTAGATAGTCAAATCCCTGCGGGATGAGCTTACTCTCTACTTCTCGGAAGCGCTCCACTTCCCGCACCTGTTTTTCGATGTAGCCGCTGTACCGCGTTGCCGTCTCTACTCGGTGCACGGCATCTGCATGCTCATCAAGCAGGGTAGGGGGCAGGGTGGTCCCCACATCAAGCAGTGTTCGAAGGCCTACTGTCGGACGACGAGCGACGGTAGCCAACGACACCGTCTCACGCACACCGTCTTCATTCATTCCCTCAAGCACCGGGTTGATTGCATCCGGTGAGACCTTCGATGCTGCGACCGCATGGTTGATCATCTCATCCACCTCTGCCGAACGTTGCCAACGGTCGTGTATCGACTTCGGAACAAGACCGAGCTCATATCCCTTAGGAAGAAGGCGATCATAAACCGTGTCGATGCGCAGCAGTAGTCGATATTCTGCGAGCGAAGTGAAGATCCGATAGGGCTCTTCAGTGTTTTTGTTGACCAGATCGTCGATCAACACCCCGATATAGGCATCGGAACGCTGTAGGATGAATGGTTCCTCGCCTTTGATCTTCAGCGCTGCGTTGATACCGGCGATGAGACCTTGTGAGGCCGCTTCTTCATATCCCGACGTCCCGTTGATCTGTCCGGCAAAGTACAGACCGGAGATCGCCTTGGTCTCCATCGTAAAGTGGAGCTGGTAGGGGAAGAAGAAATCGTATTCGACCGCATATCCCAGCCGCATGATCTTTGCCGTTTCCAACCCCGGAATGCTTCGAAGGCCGCGTTCCTGGATATCAGCGGGCAGACTGGTCGAATAGCCGTTCACGTACACGGAGTGGGTGTTGAGTCCTTCGGGCTCGAGAACGATCGTGTGGCTGAGTTTGTCGGCAAACCGGGAGATCTTGTCTTCGATGGACGGACAGTACCTCGGTCCAGAGCCCTGTATCAGCCCCGTGAACATGGGGGAACGGTCAAAACCGTCTCGGAGTATGGCGTGGGTCTCTTCCGTCGTGTGTGTGGCCCAACAGGCCAGGTAGTTCCGTACGGACTTCGTCCGGATCGAAAATGGCTGCGGATGTTCGTCACCGTTATGCGGAACGAACCCCATCGTCGAGATCGACCTTCCATCGATACGGGGTGGAGTGCCCGTTTTGAGACGTCCTTTTGCAAGTCCATGATGTGCAAGCACATCCGAGATCTGGTGTGACGGACGCTCACCCACGCGTCCACCGGCTGTTCCTTCGGTACCCGTCCACATCACGGCATTCAGGAACGTTCCGGAACAAAGAATCACCGCCTTTGCCAGGATCTCGGTCCCTGATTCCGTGCGAATGCCGTTTACATGTTCGCCGGAAACCAAGATCTCCGTTGCCATTTCCTGGATCACCGTCAAATTCTCAGTCTGCAAAAGCATCTGCTTTGCAAACAGCGGATACAGATCCTTGTCGTTTTGTGATCTTGGCGACCACACAGCCGGCCCTTTAGAGGTATTCAGCATCTTGAACTGAATCCCGCTGGCATCGGCAATTCGAGGCATTACACCCCCTAAGGCATCGATTTCCTTCGCCAAATGCCCCTTAGCCGACCCTCCGATCGACGGATTACAGGATAATCTGCCGATAGTATCAATGTCCATGGACACCAATCCAACCCGCATACCCATCCTTGCAGCAGCGCAGGATGCTTCAATGCCGGCGTGTCCGCCGCCGATGACGAGGATGTCGAACAT
>CAYXQJ010000007.1:47773-156310 GCA_964467455.1 uncultured Hyphomicrobiales bacterium
CGCAGGATGCTTCAATGCCGGCGTGTCCGCCGCCGATGACGAGGATGTCGAACATGGGGGAATGGGGAATGGGGAATGGGGAATGTTTCACGTGGAACATGGCACCTGGCACCTGGCACCTGGCACCTGGCACCAAGCATCATACATCGAGGAAATGTTCCACGTGAAACACCCTACCTAAAAAACTTCACCATGAGGTATTCATCAACGTATTCGTCGCCGATCTTCATGGCGTGGGATTCTGTGCCGTAGACGGTAAAGCCGATTCGGAGGTAGAGACTGTAGGATGCAGTGTTTCGGGTACTAACGGAGAGCTGGATCTGTTCGCAGCCGATGTCTTGGGCAGCGGAGAGGACGGTTTGGACGAGTTGGGAGGCAAGACCTTTGCCTCGTTGCTCCGGTGTGACGTACATACCCCAGATCTTGCCTTTGTGGCGGGTTTTGGCCTGCATATGCTCGCTGGAGAAGCCGATCATGCCAATGATCGCTCCCTTTTCATCGATGGCGCCCAGGAGGTATTGGTAGGGGAAGTTCATGTACTTCTCATACCGCTGTTCCTTACTCAGGATGGACAGGGCATCAAACCAGTCGTAGTCAGAGCCGAATACTTCCGGAGCATTGAGGAGGGCATCGCGCTGGATGTCCAGGAAGGCGCTAAAATCGTCGATCTCGAGAGGACGTATGGTCATGGATGTTGTGCAGAGTGGCTATTTACCGATGCAGAAGCGGGAGAATACGGTGTCGAGGACGTCAGGATTCCAGGTTTCGCCAGAAAGTTCGCCCATGATACGGATCGAAGCGCGGATATCGATCGCGATCAAGTCTGCGGGCGCATTGATGTCCAAGGCCTGGCGAGCAGAGGTTAGGTGTTGAGCTAGGGTGCGCAGCAGCGCCGCTTGTCGGGCATTGACCAAGATATCTTGGATCCCGGCGCTAGAGTGCTTGACGGCCATAACAAGCTGTTTGCGGATGTGTTCAATGCCGCCAAACTCCTTTGAGCTAGAAGGGATGTCCGTGCCGCGATTGGGCGGAACGAGGCCTTCAACAAGGTCCATCTTGTTCTGAACGATCAACAGCGGTGTGCCGTGATACCGCTCTTTTAGGCCGGCTGCAAGGGCATCTGAATGGTCGAATCCTTCAGCGGCGTCGTTGACGACAAGGATCAGGTCCGATTGTTCCAACAGACTGTCAGTGAGCAAGATACCCTGGAGTTCGATCGTGTCTTCGGTATTCCGGAGTCCGGCAGTATCGTACAGGTGGATCGTATACCCATCAATGATCACGGATTCTTCAAGGTAATCACGCGTAGTGCCGGGAATATGGCTGACGATGGCACGTGGACGGTCGAGCAGGGCGTTGAACAGTGAGCTTTTGCCCGCGTTGGGGAAGCCAACCACCGCTGCATAGAACCCGGAGCGCAGTACCTCGGCTGAAGCCGCGCTGTCAACCAGTCGCTGCGTGAAGATCAGGGATTCGTCGAGCGTTTGGGCAAATGCAGAACGGCTGACGAATTCATAGCCCTCTTCAGAAAAGTCGAGTTCGACCTCGAGGAGACCGGAGGCCGACAACAGCTGCTCTCGCAGTTGCGAGAGCTTTTTGGTGAACCCGCCGGCCAGTTGCCGGGCTGCCGTTTGTGCGCCAACACGGGTCTGGGCGTGGATCAGATCGGCAACTGCCTCTACCTGGGTCAGGTCCAGTTTGCCGTTGATGAAGGCCCTGCGTGTGAACTCACCCGGCTCGGCAGGACGTACGCCGGCATCGTGCAGTGATGCAAGGATCTGTTCGACCACGAACGGTCCGCCATGACAGCCGATCTCGACAACATCTTCGCCTGTATACGAATGTGGGTTGCGGAAGACGGTTGCCGTGATCGCATCGATGCGTCGGTCTCCAACTACGCACCATCCATAATGGATGGTATGGTCGGCGGCATCAGTGAGCGCAACGGTCCCGCGAAACAAACGCGCACAGTGAGGTACGGCTTCCGGACCGCTAATGCGGATCACCGCCAAGCCTGCTACACCGGGCGGCGTAGCTAATGCGCAGATGGTTGAAGACATCCTGCAAATTACAACGCGAACGAAGGCGTGAACGAACGGCGTACATTCGTAGAATAGTCCGATGTACCAATAGTAAACAAAGTTATTATCGTGATCCCGCCGCCGATGGAATTTCATTTTCCCAGCGTGACCTCCACGAACGACTACGCTCGTGAATTGCTGGATCGATTTCCATTCGTCTTTGTCTCGGCCATGCATCAAACGTCGGGACGCGGACGTAAGGGTCGGGCGTGGGTAGGCGACTTTGGCAGCAACGTCTACTGCTCACTCGGCATTCAGCATCGCGGAACAGTAGTGATCGAAGAACTTGCGGCCTTCATGGCTCGCGGTGCGCTTGCCGCCTTGCATACGGTGCGTCAGTTCGCCCCCTCCCATACCTTTCGGATGAAGTATCCGAATGATGTGCAGGCACTCACACCAAACGGCTGGGCCAAGATCGCCGGAGTGTTGGTAGAACATGAATTCCAAGGAGACCGACCAACCACAACGATCGTTGGCATCGGTCTAAATGTGGAGCAAGTGGTCTTTCCTGATACTATCTCACAACCCGCTACGTCGCTGAAACAGCTGGGCATCAATGCTTCGGCAAAAGACGTGCTGACGGTACTACAACATCGCATAGTTCAATATCGTGTGGTAGATTGGCCCTCGATCCACGATGAATGGATACGGGAGCTCGACTTGATCGGGCGAACGATCACCCTCACGGAGGATCAAGGATCGTACCGCGTGGAACGCATCCTACACGATGGCCGGATGGTCATCCGGAACATAGTCTCACAAATCGAACGGACCATCACCGATGGCGACACTGTACGATACCAGCATTGAGATCAACAACGTGCAATACGGCATCAGCGCCGTTGACCTCGGCAATAGTCGTGTGAAGATCCATCATGACGATGTGTTCTTGTCGTTTCCATACGACAAGGAGTGGAAGAAGAATGTGCAACATCACTTCCGCGATCACACCAACAAACGCTATATCATCGCCCTCTCGAGTGTCAATCCGAAACAAACAACTGCCATCGTCAAGGTACTTCAGCGTATTCCCGGTCACCTCGTGATCAACGCTCATTCACTGTTGATGCGCACGGAATCGTTGCTGCGTCTGGGTGAGGTGGAGAATGCCGGACTGGACCGTCTGATGGGTGCCATCGGTGCCATGGGACGTCTCTCTGCACCGTTGATCACCGTTGATTGCGGAACTGCCGTTACCGTCAATGCCGTCTCTGCCGACAAGACATTTCTAGGGGGCTTGATCTTTGCCGGTATCAATACCCAGTTGTTTGGTCTCTACAAACAAACAGCCGGCATTCCGGAAACAGAATATGAAGAGCCGATCGATCTCGTTGGAACCAATACCAACGCGTCATTGCTTGCCGGCGTCTCTCTCTCCGTGGTCGGTGGCATCACGCTGGCTGTACGCGAGATCCAAAAACAACACTTTGGCGGTGCAAGTGTGCCGGTGATCCTGACGGGGGGTGAAGGACAACGCATCATCGATGGACTCAAGGCCAACGGTATCGACGCGACGTACCATCAACACCTGGTGACGGACGGTATCCTAACCTTGCTCGCAGCAGCACGTCCGATCGATATTCAAGACACGATCATCGAAAAGATCCGTCTGTGAGTGCGCCACACTATGCGCCAGCCGTTGCGATCCACGGCGGTGCCGGACATCTTGCACGATATGAAGGCACGGGCCGACTGGAAGAAGCAGACGCCGTACTCTCGCATTTGATCGACGATCTTCATGGACAACTCGAACGCGGCGCCACGGCGCTCGACGTTGTCGTCTATGCCGTCACTCGTCTCGAAGATGCCGGCCTCTTCCATGCCGGGAAAGGCTCATCGCCCAACACGAACGGCATCATCGAACTCGATGCCTCCATCATGGACGGCAAGACCCTCAACGCCGGTGCCATCGCCGGCGTCACCAACATCAAAAATCCCATCGTTCTCGCACGTCGTGTGATGGACCATTCTCCCCATGTTCTCCTTATCGGTGCGGAAGCCGAACGATTTGGAATGGAAGGGGGCGTGCAGACCGTGGAACGATCTTACTTCACCCCATGTGATCAGATCGGGGCAGCACTGCCAGCCCCCTCACAACCTCATGGAACCGTTGGTGCTGTGGCTCGTGATCAATATGGCAACATGGCAGCCGCTACATCTACAGGCGGAACGCTGCGGAAGACGGCAGGACGGGTGGGCGACACGCCTATCATTGGCGCCGGGACGTATGCGGTCAACGGACGCGGGGCGATCAGTTGTACAGGCATCGGTGAATATTTCATCCGAACGTCGGCGGCCTTTCAAGCCATTGCCCGTGTAGAGCTTCTGGGAGAGACCATTGGTGCTGCTGCCGGGTACGTGTTAACGCAGATCGAAGAGCTCGGTGGTAGCGGAGGCATGATCGGCATTGGTCCGCGCGGTGAAGTGGCGATGCCGTTCAACACATCGGGCATGTATCGTGCCGCTATTGATGCATGGGGCAAACGTACGGTCGGTGTGTTGTGAACTACGCACGTTAGAAGGCGTGTCCGAGACCGATACTCAGCTGCCAATTGCTGAAGCCCATGATGTTCTCGCGTCCGCCGAAGATGAACTTGCCTTCTGACCGCAGCGGATCGTACACACTGGTTGCCCAGTCGATACGGAACGGACCGACGGGAGTATCGAAGCGATAGCCGACACCGCTTGCTACCGCACTGCCTTCCCAAAGATCTTGTAGGCGCATGGTGCCATACTTCTCGACTGTCAAACGGTTAAAAGCATTACCGATGTCGGTGAAGAAGGTGAAGCCGCTGCGTTCTACGATACTTGCCCATAGATCATCTATGCCCTTTGGTCGGGGAAGTTTGTATCGAATCTCAAAACTGATCTCGATCAGTGTTGCGCTACCAACCAAATTGTTGAGAGTATTCGAGTTGATGCCTTCAGTCGTTTCCAGCACGCCGGAGTTCGGATCATGGAGTGCCCGTGATGGGAAGGAACGAATACTTGCAGCACCACCAGAGAAGAATTGTCGTTCCAACGGAACGTAGGTGTTCGTGTCGATCGCACTTCCGCGTTCGAACTCGAGCAACTGAATATGTCCTAAACGCACTTTTGTCGCGAAGACTGTGCGCTCACCGATCGGGGCTAACGCCGTGGTGAAGAAGTTTCCTTTGACGAACTTACCCGCACCCCAGCCAAACTCAGCAGCGATACTGGTGAATGTTCCACGGGTAGGGTCGATCGGATTATCGCGATGTTCACCGCGAAGGTTGAGGCCGGCATAGATACCTGTGAAGAAATTGCCAGTGGTCTTGAGGTAATTGTCCAAGACAATGAACTGGTTGAACGTACTGTAAACAAAGGCAGAGTCTTCCGAATTGTTCGCTTGGCCCAGCGCAGAATCGATCTGCTGTCTAAAGCTACTGTCCGGAACCTGGCGTTCAAGGCCGACATTCACATCGAACCCGTTGAAATACGTGAAGGTATGCAGGGCAACTGGCGACTTTGCGCCGATCGAGAATGTCTCTAGACGGAACGGATCTACGAGTATACGGTACGAATACAGCGCACTGGCTTGTAGTGCGACGCGAAGACCGGCAATGCGCGCAATGTTGGGCCATGCGATACCGAGCTCCGTCCGTGCCTCCGCTTCCAGTTGCTGTCCCTGAAACAACCGGCTAAGATCTTGAAGAATGTACTCAACACGGAGTGACGCGATCTGTGCGCCGCTGAACACATTTCGATACTGGGCCGTTGCACCTATACCAAAGTTCAAATAGTTGTCTACGGCCGTTTGAAACACACCAAAATTCGCACCAATATCATAGTCCTTTGCGTTTTTGGTGAACACTCTCAGCGCGATGTTTGAGTCGGCCATCGGTCGTCCTTCGCTGTCCATCATATTCGCAGACAACGTGTCGATCACGACCACTTCGAACACTCCAAGCTGCATCAACAATGCCCGCGACTGTTCGATGTCCTCCAGACTATACAAGTCACCTTCTTTGAACTCAAGCTGTCGACGTCGCACAGATTCGTTGACCGTTCGATAACCGTTGAGGTTCTCTTCGAAGACGATATGAGAGATTCTGACTCTAGGGCCCGGGACGAAGACGGCAAGGACCGAATCGTGCGTACCATCTTCAGAGATCGATACGCTCGGCGGTTCATACCGAGCGCGGTAGTAGCCGTTGTTCTGTAGCGTACGGATCATTTCTCGAAATGACCGCTCCACTTCCGACTCTGAATACGCATCACCTTCTTTGACGCGTTTCACGTCAGAGAGTGCCCGACGAGCTTCGGGTGCGAGCGAATCCAAACCTATCCAGATGATCGTATCGATAACGGCCCGCGGTCCTTCGTTGATCGTGAAGGTCAGTGTGTTCTTTTGACTTTCGGAATTGAACCAGAACCTCCACGACACCGTTCCGTTGTGAAAACCGTTTTGGTGGAGATAGATCTCGAGGGCCACGCTGTCATCGGAGGCCTTCCGAGGCTCAAAATACCGGAGCTCGTCTTTGAGGTCTTCCTGAACCTGGGTGAGGGTGCGCATGATAGCCTCCGGAGTCGACGGATTGCGCTTGAGGTTCTCGTAGTAATACATCGCAAGCTGGCGTGTGGTCGATAATTCGCTTTCGCGAGAGTCGATCACGCCGACCAGTTGTTCCGGAGAGGTAAGGACACAACCTTCCCATGTGATGGCCTGGAGTTCTTGCAGGGCTTCCTGTTGAGGCATGCCGGGATCACCTTGGGCCAACGACCGATGCGCACCAACGACCAGCACGGCCATCGCTGCGATCAGGCAGAGAACACTACGTACGGCACCACTCACGGCTCAAAGATACCGCCGAAGTGGGAGCAAAAGGGGCTTAGTATTCGTTGTCGTCGTCTTCGTTGAAGAGGAAGTCGTCCGATGCACTTTCGTACTCAGGCCAGAGATCTTCGATGCCGTCATAGCTCGGATCTTCCGGATCATCGAGTTCCTTCAAGTTATCAATGACCTGAATGGGAGCTCCGGTCCGATCGGCATAGTCGATCAGCTCATCCTTGGTTGCCGGCCACGGAGCGTCTTCGAGGTAGGCGGCGAGTTCAGGTGTCCAGAACATGATCGAAATCCTTGTGGTGTAAGCCTTGGATGAAAACGGGCGCGAATATACAAAGAGAGTTTAGCTATTCCGAGCCATCACGCTGGAAGCAATGGCAAGGTCGAACGGTGTGGTGATCTTCGTGTTCCACGGTTCACCATCGACCGTATAGACCGTAATGCCGATCGCTTCAACCAGTGAAGCATCGTCCGTGCCAAGAACGTTCGAGCGCTGGGCCTCATTGTAGGCCCTACGCAAGATGTCCGGAGCGAAGCCCTGCGGCGTTTGCACGCGACGTAGGTCGTGCCGCGGCACGGTACCGACCACGCGGTCGGTTTCGACGCGTTTGATCGTATCGTCAACGGCGATCACCGGAACACATGCCCCCTTCTCAAAAGCGGTAAGGGCAACACGGGTGAACAATCCGTCGCTGGCAAGCGGTCGAACGGCGTCATGCACAAGAATCACGTCAACATCAGAAAGTGACACGTGATCCAGGGCGTTCATGATGGAATGCTGACGTTCAGCACCGCCATGAACGGTGTGCAGACGTGTACCGGCGATCTGATGTTCCCGGCAGATGGTATCAAACATGGTATCGGTGGGAGAGATGGCCACCACTACGGAGGTGACGCTGTCAATACCAAGCGCTGTGCGCAGCGTGTGGATGATGACGGGCGCGTCATCGAGCATGTGGTATTGTTTCGGCACGTCGTGTCCGAAGCGTTGACCAAATCCTGCTGCTGGAATAATGACGCCGATCTTCATGGCGCGAAGATACGCCTCAGCGATGAAGGGGATCGTCGGACCGCAAAAACTGACCGTGATCGATCACATCTTGAACGTGATAGGTACCAAGTTTTCGCGCGCGCAGAAAACCCAGCCAAGCCATATCGGCAAAACGTCCGTTCTTGAGCAGCTCAACGAACCACTCCGAAGCGTAGAGTGGTTTTTCCTGCCGCATGGCCGAGCCAACCTCCGACAACCACTTACGGTTGAATTTCTCCTGCGAACCGATCGTCGGCGCCATCACGATCGGTAGTCCGAGTCCGGTGTAAAAACTCAGCTCGCTGGGCTTCGTCCACAACACATCCGTACTGCGGATCACGGCATTGAAGGCATCGAAATATTCAGCGAGGGAGGGGGCGTGCACGATACGGACACGTCCACTGTCGCCAACGATGGCGCGACGCTGTTCTTCGAAATATTGGCGCACATCGTCGCGAATGCCGGCCACAAGATTGAGCTGCATCGTTCCGTCGATCAGCGGCTGACGAAAACTCTGCATCAGCTTCGCACCGATCTCGCGTTGTGCGCCGGCGCCGCCAACGGCATAGGTGATCGTTAGCACACGGTCAGCTGGTGGCGGCGTATACGCTGCCGCACCCAGAAAGTGTTCGACACTCTTGCCCATGGTGGCGCGGAACCGTCCGAGGGGATCCAGCATCTGCAGCCGGACACCGAGGTCATGCTTGAGGAACGGCAGATCGCGTCCGCCCAACAGATCATCATGCAGCGGAAATCCCGTCAGAAAGATCCGCTCTTCGGGTACACCGTATTGTTTGAGGCGTTGCGCCGCCTTGCCACAAGGAGCGAAATAGTTGATGCGCGACTCCCACGGTTCTTTTGCTACCCAGACGCGGTTGAGATCGGCATCACAGATGATCGTATAGATCGGTTCGTAGCCCTTGATATCGGCGGCGATCGCCGGCACATAGAACGACGTCAGCAGCGGCAGCCATTCCGACGTGATCAACGATAACACGCCATTGCCCAGCCCCCTACCGATCTCACGTTGCAGCATATCCACTTGAAACGTGGAGCGCGAGAGATTGCGCATCGGATAGGCGGCGGGAATATGCAGCAGCTTATCAAGCAGGCCGAAGAGTTGTTTGCCAACAACGGGCATGCCTTTTGCGCGCGACAGTGTTTCGTACAACGACAGATACTGCTTCCAACGTCGGCGTTCCGACGCATCCACCGTCGGTGCCGTCGCCGCATCAATGATGTTGCCATTGGCGCGATGTACGAACGGGTGAACGGCACGTTGATGTCCGTAGCCCATCTCCGCACTTACCACCCAATAGGGAGGGGGCGACGTGTTCACCGCACTTTGAACGAGGCCATGGTAATGATCGCGAGCATGATGCCGACAATATAGAACCGGGTGACGATCTTGGATTCGTGCCAGCCGCTCTTTTCGAAATGATGATGTAGCGGAGCCATGCGGAAGATGCGGCGTCCTTCACCGTAGCGTTTTTTGGTGTACTTGAACCACGACACTTGGAGGATCACGCTGACCGTTTCGGCGAAGAAGATACCGCCGACGATGGGGAGGAGGAATTCTTTCTTGATCAGCACGCACAACACGCCGATGGCGCCGCCGAGGGCGAGGGAGCCGGTGTCGCCCATGAAGACCTGGGCAGGATAGGCGTTGTACCAGAGGAAGCCCATGGCTGCGCCCACGATGGCGGCACAGAAGATGGCCAACTCGTCGGTACCGCGCAGGTGCATGATGTTGAGGTAGTCAGCAAAGAAGGCGTTGCCGGAGAAGTAGGCGATCACGGCCAGCGTGAGTGCGCTGATGCCTACGGTGCCGATGCAGAGTCCGTCGAGGCCATCGGTCAGGTTCACGGCGTTCGACGTAGCGGTGATAATGAAGATCACCACGGGGATGTAGAGGATGCCGAAGTCGAAGTTCACCATCTTTTCGAACGGCACTGTCGTCAGCGTTTGCATTCCCGCAAGGGAGGGGGCATACCATTCCGGAAAGAAGTAGAGCGAGCCGCCGAGGATCGTGCCGGCGAGGACCTGGCCGACGATCTTATAGCGTCCGATCAGACCATTCGGCAGTTTTTTGATCACCTTCAGATAATCATCGAGGAAGCCCACGCCCCCTAACAGAGCAGTGACGACCACGGCCATGACCACGTACATGTTGAGGACGTTGCCGAAGAGGAGGGTAGGGATCAGGACGGCGGCCAGGACGATGAGTCCGCCCATGGTTGGTGTCCCGGCTTTGAGCGAATGTTGCCCCACTTCTTGCAGCTCACGTTTGGCTTGTTCGCCGATCTGCATCTTCTTCAGGGCGCGAATGATGCGCGGTCCGACCAAGATGGCGATCAACAGGGCCGAGATCGCCGCGGCGGCAGCCCGGAATGTGACGTATTGGAAGAGGTTCGCCCCGGGGAAGTCTCCCAGAGAGCGAAGCCACAAGGCGAGTTGATAGAACATGCAGATCCCCCCGGAGTGATGCTGTCGCGAAGTTAGGGAATCTTATCCCCGGCCACATCTAAATCCAGACGTCGTTGGGAGCAGTTTTTTCGCCCCCCGCGTCACCCGTATTCACCACACCTCGTGGCTCAATGATCAGCACGTGGCATTCTTCTTTAGCGCGGGTGATGTGCTCCACACCTCGTGGCACTACATACATCTCTCCGGCACGGAGCATGACCGTACCATCGCGAAATCCGATCTCCATCTCACCGTGTACCACGATGAATGTCTCGTCGGTATCGGGATGATCGTGCCAGACGAACTCACCCTGAAGCTTAGCGAGTTTGAACTGGTAGTCGTTCATCTCGGCGATCACTCGCGGTGACCACTGATCGGAAAACAGGGCGAGTTTCTCGCGCAGATTTATCGGTGTCCGATTCATATCCTACCTCCACTTAAGAGACCTTGCCCGGCACTATTGCTCCCCGGCAAGCTTACCCGGCACAGTCGCTCCCCGGCAGCGATGACTATGCGCGCACATAACGAAGATGTGTTGCCTGCGGACTATCGATCACTCGATCGATTCGAAAACCGGCAAACGGTACTTCAACTCCGTCAAACAACCTGCGTCCACCGCCGAAGATCACCGGAGCAAGAGCGATCTCCATTTCATCGATCAGACCGAGGTTGAGGTATTGCTGAATCACATTCGCCCCGCCGGAAATGCGAACATCCTTGCCTTTAGCAGCTTCACGGGCGCGCTCAAGCACTTGTACCGGATGATCGCTCGTGAAATAAAACGTCGTTCCACCTGGCCGAATCCATGGCTCTCGTTGTTGATGCGTAAGCACAAACACCGGCGTTTGGAAGGGGGCTTCCTCTGGCCACGAGATCTCTCCTGCCTCGAACATCCGCTTACCCAAGATGTTGGCACCAGTGCGTTCAAAGGTGTGCCGGAGCATATCGTTGATAGGTCCTGTTTCGCCCCCTGACCCCAACTTCAGTTTCTGTTGAAAGTACTGCTGGTTGAAGATCCAACTCATGAGAGCACCCCACTTGGCGCCCCAGTCGTTGATATCGGGGCGGTCCCAGTTTTCAAGGGTCATTCCCTCTGGCGCCATGTAGCCGTCAAGGCTCAGGCCGATGTTGATGAAGGTTTTGCTCATCCGGAAAGATACGTTACCCGGCATCTTACTTCCCCGGCAACGTTACCCGGCATCTTACTTCCCCGGCATGCGCTTGTTTGGTGATAGAAATGGAGAGACTTTCTTCTCGAGGATCTCAACAAGTCGCGGCTCCATGTAGTCATACTCATCAGGGATATCCAGACAGATGACGCGCTTGCCACCAAGGTATCTCTGAAAACGATCCGACAGTTTTCGACGATGGGATGGTTCCATCACGAAGATGATCTCCGCCCACTGCAGCAGCTCGGGAGTTACGGGGTTGGTAGCGTCGTTTCTTAGACCGGCCGATGATACTTCAATGCCTTCGCGATCGCTGAAGACGTGCTCGGCCGTTGGACTGCGCAGTTTGTTTGCGCCGCAGATGAACAGTACCCTCATAAGACCCTTACCCGGCATCTTACTTCCCCGGCAACCTTACCCGGCATCTTACTTCCCCGGCAACCTTACCCGGCATCTTACTTCCCCGGCAACATGGTGATAACGTGTTCCATTTGAAGGCCGCGGCTGCCCTTCACCAGCACCGCACTGCCACTGTGCGTGTTCTCCACGATCTCCCGCACACACGCCGAGTGCGTGTCGCAGATGATGACGTTCGACCGGTCGATGATCTCGGTCGCACGGGTGAACTCCGGACCGTAGACGATCACCAGGTCTGCGATCTCCGCTGCCTCGGTGAGGATGGCAAGATGTTCTTCATGAGCGCCGTCGCCAAGTTCGCGCATGTCGCCCAAGACTGCAAGCCGACGATCCGTGGGATACAGTCTTAGCGTACGCAAACTCATGCGCATGCTGTCGGGATTCGCATTATACGTGTCGTTGAGGATCACGATCTCGCCGATACGCTGCACCACCATGCGCGCATAGCCGTGACCCACCGTAGGTGCGTACGACTCCAGTCCACGCTTGATCTCTGTTGCATCAAGATTCAACGACCAAGCGATCGCCGTCGCACAAGCAGCGTTCATGGCCGACGCCACGCCCGTTGTCTGCATCTGTGCCCGCAGCGTGAGCTGGTCTTTCACCAAATGCACAGCCGGATGCAACTCGCCGTCGAACGAGATCGTGGGATGAATGTCCGCAAGGTGATCGATGCCATACGTGATCACCCGCCCGCCAAGCTTGCCACCATGACCATATAAGCGCAGTCGTTCATCGTCCATGTTCACGAATGCCAGCCCGCCGTGGTCGTGCAAGAAGTCGAACAACGCCGTTTCTTCTCGTTCCACGCCGTCAAGGTCGATCAGCTTTTCCAAGTGTTCCTTACCGATCGACGTGATCACCCCATGCGTCGGCTGCACCATCGCACTCAAGATCTCGATCTCTCCCGGCTCGTTCGTGCCGATCTCGATCACCGCCGCTTCATGCTCTTCGTTCAATTGAAGGAGGGTAAGGGGCGTCCCAATTTGGTTATTGTAGTTCGCCTGTGTCTTCAACACGTTGAATCGCTGCGACAACACATGGGCAGTCAGGTCTTTGGTCGATGTCTTTCCGGCAGACCCCGCCACGGCGACCACGGGGATATGGAAGCGACGGCGGTGGTACCACGCAAACGCACCCAAGGTGCGTAATCCGTCAGCAGCAAGTATCGAGTAGCAAGTTCGTCCATCGTATAGCGTCCAACGTCCAACGTCCGGCGTCCAGTGTTCTTCGTCTTCTGGAATTGGACTTTGGATGCTGGACGATGGACGCCGGACGTTGGACGTTGGAAGTTGGACGTCGGACGTCGGACAATGGACGATTAAAGCCGCGCCTTTCTCGATCGCCATCGGTATATGGTCATGTCCATCGAACTGCTCGCCCCTTAACGCAATAAAGGCATTGCCGGGTTGAAGTGTACGGGTGTCGGTGCTGATGCCGCGGACCACCAGATCTTTGGGTAGGTGAGCGGTCGCATCACCGGCGATACGGAGGAGGTCTTCGTAGGTGAACGTAGCAGTGTTGGTCATAAGCGAAGATACTGCTTAGACAGAGTGGTTTCGAAGTAGATTGCCGGATGGAAAGTATCGCACTCATTGCCGATAATCTGCGCCACAGCCGGGAGATCGTGTTGTCGCGGATCGAGGAGATGTCCGACCACTGCATGGTCACGCCAACCTCACGTGGAGGCGCTCATACGCTGTGGGTTCTCGGACATCTTGCGTACGTGGAGGCGTTGGTGATCGAGTCGTACATGCTCGGTGCAGGTAATCCTCTAGACCATTGGAAAGAGTTGTTCGATGGGGACGACGTCTCGTTGAACACAGCCGAGTATCCGCCGTTCAATGATGTTCTGAGAGAATGTAGGGGGCGACGACAGCGCACAGAAGATCTTCTGGGAACATTGACCGAATCAGACCTCGATACACTAGCCCGCAATGTTCCACACGGAACAGACGATCTGTTTGGGACGTATCGGAAATGTTTGCGGTACGTTGCAAACCACTGGTTCATGCATCGCGGACAGTTGGCCGATGCACGAAGGGCAGCGGGAGTGAAGAGGATGTGGTACTAATCTAGAAGCACTTTCAGCAGCTCGCACGACCGCACATAGTCAAGAGCTTTCCGATGCACAGGATGTGCTTCATCACCCAGGTCTGACTGTAAAGGATGCCAGAAGAAGATGAACGTATGTCCGCCGTCGTCTTTCGTGCGATGCTCCCATTGGTCGGGAAGCATGGAGTTAGTGCGAACCAGATGGAATGACCACACATCACCATTGAATGCGGAATCCCATACGCCAAGATCGACTATAACATCCGCATCCAAGATCCCTGACTCTTCATACAGTTCTCGCAACGCCGCTGTCTGCGGTCCTTCGTTGTCTTGAATTGTGCCTTTGACCAACTGAATGCCAGCAAGAGGATGCCGAAACAACAGGATCTCGGTTTGGGCAGATCTACGTAAAACGACAGGGCATGATTTCGTCGGTATCACGAAGCGACCACCTCCGCTACCCTCAACCGTGCACTGCGGGCGCGGGGATTGCGGGCAACTTCTTCTTCGGAGGCCATGACGGGTTTCTTGGTGAGGATCTTCAATAACGGCTGTGCACCGTTGGGTCCGCTGTGGGCTTTGAAGACGTCCTTGACGATGCGATCCTCGAGCGAGTGATAACTCATCACGACGATGCGTCCACCCGGCGCCATGAACGGTAGCACGCTTTCCAAGGCATGCTCGAGACGCTCCAGCTCGTTGTTGACGGCGATCCGCAACGCTTGGAACACCCGCGCCAAGGTCTTGTTATGATGTTGCGGCGGAATGTGCTGGACGATCGTATCCCGCAGATCCACAGTGCTTCGGTAGGGGGCGAGCATGCGCCGACGTACCATGGCCTGTGCAAGACGACGAGCGCTGGGGTCTTCGCCGTAATCACGGATGATCTTGGTGATCTGCTCTTCCGTTAACGTGTTCAACAGATCGGCAGCCGTCGGACCTTCAGGCGTGAACCGCATGTCGAGCGGTGCATCAGCGCGATACGAGAAGCCACGTTCATGATGGTCGAACTGAAAACTCGAGACGCCGAGGTCGAACAAGATCCCATCCACCGGCGGACGATCACCGAGATGATCGGCCATGTGCTCAAAGTTGGAATGGACGATCAGCAACCGCTCTTCCGGAACATCAGCGAACCGATCACGACATCGGGCGATGGCAACTTCATCGGCATCAAATGCAGTAACGATAGTGGAGAGGGTAGAGGGTTGAGTCATCGGATTGACACTCTCCCCTCTACCCTCACCATTCAACACTAATGTAGTGTGCCCGCCCCCTCCCAACGTCGCATCTACGTAATGTCCGCCGGGTTTGAGGTTGAGGGCTTCGAGGCACTCGCGCGCCATCACGGGGACGTGGTATTCGGAGGGATCAAGGCGTGCCATTCAACAAAAATGGCGATGTTGCAGGTATGGAGCGTAGTTGGTGGTTGATGGTTGGCGGTTTGTTGTTGTTAGGATGCGGTTGGATGTTAGTGGGATGTGCAGCTGAAGAGCCACAAACCACTGACTATCAACCACAGACCAAAAGGGGGTACGACTACTGCCTCCGCTGTCACGGTGCGGATGGTTCAGGGAGTGCCGATGTTCCCGACATCCGAGGCAGAGAGATCTGGAAGGTCAACCCCGACTCGGTGTTGTTCGTGCTGATCTTTGGGATGGCCACGCAGTACAGTGATGACAGCGTGGTGCGCACGATGCCGCCGGTGCCGTATTCAGATGAAGAGATCGCCGAGGTGGGAGAATATGCCAATCGTGTGATCGGCCAGCGGGAGGTGAACTATACCGCCGAAGACGTTAGGCGCGTCCGCGCCGCCCACAAAGAGTTCCTTTCCCGGCATCTATCTTTCCCGGCATCGCCATAATGTCAGACGATGTCTGACAGAGTGGCAAGGCCAATGGGCTCCACACCCATAAACGCCTCGGCATACCGCACGCCGATCCGACTGCCGAAGTAGATAGCGCGGGCTTCGATCTCATCGAAAAACTCGGGACGCGACAGAAAGGTCTGCGGCTCGTCGGAGTTGTATTGCTCCGGTAAGTGGAATTGCGACCTGAAGGCCTTGATCGCTTCCATCTTCGCATCAAAAGTCTGCGATACGTCAACATAGACGTCCGGTGGACGCGGCAGATCGTATTGCTGCATGAAGCATAACATTTTCTTCGGACGGTGCGGCGCTTGCTCCACGCCGTCGCGTGAGGTGCTCACCTTGTGCAGTCCCGCAATGAACATCGCTGCACGCGCTAACCGATACACCGCTTCGTGATCGGGATGTCGTTCGATAGGGGGCGGGGTGAGTAACAACCGCGGACGATGTGCGCGGATC
The DNA here is from genome assembly GCA_964467455.1 of uncultured Hyphomicrobiales bacterium. Lineage (GTDB taxonomy): Bacteria > Bacteroidota > Ignavibacteria > Kapaibacteriales > Kapaibacteriaceae > OLB6. Next base: position 64,125 of record CAYXQJ010000007.1, read on the forward strand.
GCGCTCACCACCTTGTGGATGTTCTCCTGCGTGTGTTCGATCGCACCGTCGGACATGTGCAGACACTCCCGCGTCTCAACACCGAGGATCCGGGCTGCGGCCTCGGCTTCTTGCTCTCGCAACTCCGGCGTGCCGCGCGTTCCTAACTCGCCGCGCGTACACTCAACGAACACCACACGATGTCCATCGTCGGTTAACTTCTTGATGGTTCCGCCACAGGTCAGCTCTGCATCGTCCGGGTGGGCGATAACCACCATCACTTCACAGCTCATGCTTCACCACCAAGGGCATTGAGTTTGTCAACACGGGCGCTGTGCCTGCCCCCTTCAAACTCCGTTGAAAGGAAGGCACGAACGATCTCCAAGGCAGTGTTCACGGGCGTTAGACGCTCGCCGACGGCGACCATGTTGGCATTGTTGTGCTGACGGGCCAACTGCGCCATCTCTACTGATGTCACATTCGCAGCACGAATGCCCTTGACCTTGTTCGCCGCAATGCTGATGCCGATACCGGAACCACAGACCAGCACGCCATAGTCGGCCGTGCCATCGGCCACGAGATGAGCGGCAGCCACACCATAGTCAGGATAGTCCACACGTTCCGCGGAATCCGTTCCAACATCGATCACAGCATAACCTTCGTCCACCAGCATCTGCTTGATGGCTTCTTTATGCGCAAAACCGGCGTGATCCGAACCAACAACGATCGTCATGAATGTACTCCCGTAGAACCAAATCCGCCTTCACCACGCACGGTCTCTTCCAACGTCTCCACCTCGTCCCACCGCACGTGTTCATGCTTCGCCACCACCAACTGGGCGATCCGCGTACCACGTTCGATCGTGAACGGCTCGCTCGAGAAATTGGCCAAGATCACCTTCACCTCGCCGCGATAGTCACTGTCGATCGTCCCCGGCGAATTCAACGCAAACACCCCGTGTTTCGCCGCCAATCCACTGCGAGAACGCACCTGACACTCAAAGCCGTGGGGAACAGCCATACACAGTCCCGTCGGTACCATCACCACCTGCGAAGGAAGGATGGTAAGGGGCTCGTGGTTCGCTGCATGGATGTCCATTCCGGCACTACCCGATGTAGCATATTCCGGTAATGGCAGGCCTTCACTGTGCGGGAGGCGGGAGATGGAGATGTTCATAGAACGACAAAATAACCGAATAACCGAGTAACCGAATTGTCGAAACCGTATGTTGAGGGTCTATGAAGACGCAATACTACACTGCTACGACGCTCAATGGCTTCATCGCCACCGACGATGATTCACTCGAATGGCTGTTCACGCTCGGCAACATCGGTGAGTCGAGTTATCCGGAATTCATCGCCGATGTTGGTGCACTGGCAATGGGTGCGTCCACCTACGAGTGGATGCTACGTAATGCCGACGCCGTTGCTGCTGAGGTCGGATCACCGTGGCCGTACTCGCAACCGACGTGGATCTTCACGCACAGAGATCTTCCAAGGATAGAAGGGGCCGACATTCGTTTTGTGCACGGTGATGTCGCTTCGGTATACGCCAACATGAAAGCCGCCGCCAACGACAAGAACATCTGGATCGTGGGAGGCGGCGATCTGGCAGGCCAGTTCTTCGATGCCGGACTTCTTGATGAAGTGATCGTGCAGATCGCCTCTGCAACGTTGGGATCCGGTAAGCCCCTTTTCCCTAGAACGGCACTGTATCCATCGATGCGTTTGACGTCGTCCCGTCCCATGGGCGATGGAATGATCGAACTGCGATATCACGTGGGAGCTGGGCAGAGTGAAAAGAGATCGACCTCAGATGGACAAGCCATACCGATCTTGCTGAGTCGTTCGATCAATTCAACGATACAGTTCTACGCTCGACTCGGCTTTGTTGGTCAAGCCGAAGAACACTATGCGATACTCAGACGCGGTGCGATGGAGTTACACTTCTCATTGGATACCAGCCTCGATCCAACCACCTCTTCGTCGATGTGCTACCTGCGTGTTGGAGATGCCGACGCGTTGTATCAAGAGCTGTTGACGGCTCAGTTGCCACACACCGGCATTCCACGTATGGACGTGATCGCCGACAAACCGTGGGGAATGCGCGAGTTCGCCATCGTTGATGAAGATGGCAACCTCCTCCGCATCGGACAAACCACCTAACTACTCACCACCAACCACTCACCACCAACCACACGCACAACATACACGCCGCGTGGTAGCGACGAGAGATCATAAAGACCGTGCTCTCCTGCCGGCACAGTGAACGATTGAATCACGATGCCGCGTACGTCGATGATCTGTACGATGGCCGAGTGTCCGTTTAGAAGTGGATCGATCTCTATCACTGATCCACGCTGATGAAGGCCGCTGTTCCGAGTTGTGGTAGGGGGCGGGACATGAACCGTCACACAACGTGGGATGTAGACCATGGAGTCGGCGATCTCGGAAAGGTTGGCGCCGATCGTTGCGTCTCCGTTCCACGCATCACGCGAAGCAGGGAAGTAGTTCTTCGAGATGGTTGAGTAGTTGGAATAGTCAGCAGCCGGACCGCCGATGAGGACGTTGTTGTGGAAGCGTTGGTTGGCATCGGTGATGCCGGGGAAGTAACGCGCCATGGGTCCGTTGCCGCCGCGTGCAAAGCCAGGACCATACATACCCTGATAGCCCCCTGAAGAACGAAAGCAGTTCACAAGGTTGTTGGTGAATCGGAAAGAACGGATCGTATCGATGGCCCACGTGATCGGACCGGTGTGTTCGATGGTGTTGTGCTCGATCGTGACGTGATCGGGATCGCCGAGTTTGATGAACGTACCGTCGTTCGGTCCGGCCGTGTTGCCGTCACCGTAGGCGGGCCCATTCACATCGGTGAAATAGTTGTGGGCGATAAGAATGCGCGTTGATCCTTGCGTGGTGATGTTGCCATCGGAACCAGAGAGAGAGATGCCGGCACCGACATGGCGGATGGTGTTGTAGCGGATCGTGATGTCGCTGACGGTAGCTTGTGGTGCCTTGCCCCCTTCACCTCGAACCGTGAGTAGAATAGCGTAACCACTCTGACCGATGGGAAGGTCGGCCCAGCAGTTCTCAAAGAGATTGCCCTGCACCAGGACGCGTTGTCCGGTCTTGAGTTCAAAGAGGTTCTTGATGGTCCAGTGTTTGCCGGCGTAGTCGGGATGGCCGACGCGCCACGACCATGGTTTGTAGAAGTGATTGTTGCGGACCTCGATGTCGGAAGGAACAAGTCCCGGCGTGGTTGGAGCGGCGCCACCGAAGAGGATGTTCTCCCCCGCAGCTTCGAGATAGTTGTTGATGATCTTGAACGGACCCGGACCGTTGGTGCCGCCGATGGCATAGGTGTCGAAGCCAACGCTGTGGATCTGGGAGATGTGACAGTTGATGACGGCGCTGTTCGCACAGTTGAGTAGGACGCCGGCTTTCATGATGGTCGCATCATCATGACCGTGGATGTAGCAGCGATCAACGATGAAGTCGCTGCCCGAGTTTAACATGACGATGCCGTAGTTCTCGTTCACCGTAGCGTCCACGGTGAGATGTAGGCCCACCAATCGATAGAACTGTGCGCCTGCTGCTGCCGTGAAGCACGGTTGCCCGCTGATGTTGTCGGAGATGATCGTCGGCATCGACGCGAGTGCAGACGACGTGGGCACGATACGATGTTCTTCTTTCGGAAGTGTTGATGCATTGGACGTGATGATGATCCACCCTTCAACACTGCCTTTGTTGCGTAGCGTATAGGTACCGCGCAACACTGCCTGCGAGTCGATCTTGATCACCGTGCGCGGTGTTGCCGCATCGATCGCTGCTTGTAGATCCGTATGGTCGCGGCCCTCCGGACCAACCGTGATCACGCGATAGTCACGCAGATCCGGCATACACGTCTGCACCCCACCCGTCCGCGGCAACTCCGGTAAGTCTTGTGCGACCAGTCTGACATTAACAGACCAACCGACCAACAGACTAACAAGGATCACTTCCTTCCAAAATCTGCCGGATTCTCTCCCCAGTCTTCCGTTTCCCATTTCAACACCTTGAACGGTACTGTGTTGTTCTTCAGCCAATTCTCGGCGCGCTCGATGAGCTCATAGACCGGACGATTGGCTTGTGTGCGGGCGACCGTGGACTTCGCGTGCTTGTTGCGCACCCAGGCGATCGCCGTCTTACTGTCGGAATAGATTGGCACGAGCTTGTTGTATCGGATCAACAAACTCAACGCATGTACGATGGCCAAGAATTCGCCGTGGTTGTTTGACGAACCATGAAAGGGCCCCATGCGGAATAGTTCTTCACCTGTCTCGAGGTCGACGCCGCGATACTCCATCACGCCCGTCACCATGTTGCACGCCGCATCAACGCAGACGGCGGGTCCGCTGGGACCGCTATTTGCTGCTACTTTTTTTTTTCGGCTTCGGTGCCGGTGCTTCTTCTGGCTCGACGGAGGGGCTGACGGCCTTCTTTCCACCCGGCACAGGGATGCCTGCTTCGAACGCTGCTTTCGCTTCAGCCAACGTATCGTACGCCCGGTATTTCGATCCCGGGAATCCCTCTACTTGTGCGCGGCATTTTTCCCAGGACGGATAGACACCCGGGGCGTGGCCTATCCACACCACATACCACTTCGACTTTTTAGGAGCACGAATGATCGCCATTGCGGCAAAGATAACCTTTTAACAGCGAGTAGCGAGTGGCGAGTAGCGAGTGGCGAGTAGAGAGTGGGATGTCACGAAATGGAGTGGTGGATGCACGTACCACCAACCACCAACCACCAACCATCAACCATCAACCATGTACGCCAAAACCTATAGCGCTGCCGTCGTCGGTATTTCTGCGTATCAGATCGAGATCGAAACACATGCCGAGAATGGCTTGCCGCAATTTATCGTAGTCGGCCTGCCGGATAGTTCCGTGCGAGAGTCAAAAGAGCGGGTGCACGCGGCCTTGAAGAATAGTGGCTACACGCCCCCTCAAAAAAAGTTCACGGTGAACCTTGCTCCGGCCGACGTGCGGAAAGAGGGGAGCATGTTCGATCTGCCGATCGCCATCGGTGTGTTGTTGGCAACACATACGATCGATGAGATAGATCTTACAGGCACGGCCATGTTGGGCGAGCTGGCCTTTGATGGAACGTTGCGCAGAGCACGCGGTATGCTGCCGATCGTGACCATGCTGTCGAAGAAGAAGTATCGACGTTTGATCGTGCCCGAAGCCAATGCCGATGAAGCGGCGATCATTGGAGGGATCGATGTCTATCCCGTGCGGACCCTGCGTGATGCTGTTGACGTGGTCACCGGTGTGTCTGCCGCAGAACCACATGAGATCGATATCGATGCGTTGTTTCGTGCTGCCTCCGAAGCATCGTTGTTGGATCTGTCGGATGTGAAAGGACAAGAGACCGTCAAGCGTGCATTGGAGGTGGCCGCCGCCGGCGGACATAACATGATCATGGTCGGTCCGCCCGGTGCGGGGAAGACGATGTTGGCAAAACGACTTTCAACGATCCTCCCGCCGCTAACGATCGAAGAAGCGTTGGAGGTGACCACCATTCACAGTGTGAGCGGTCTGCTGCCTCCGGGACAAGCCATCATCACCAAGCGTCCGTTTCGAGCGCCACATCACACCATCTCCGACAGTGCCCTTGTTGGCGGCGGCATGGGATTTGCCCGCGCCGGCGAACTCTCACTGGCACATCATGGCGTCTTGTTTCTTGACGAGCTCCCCGAATTCCAACGCAACGTCCTCGAAGTGTTGCGTCAGCCGCTCGAAGACCGCAGCATCACCATCTCCCGCGCCAAGAACTCCATCGACTTCCCGGCGAACGTCATGCTGGTCTGCTCGATGAATCCCTGTCCCTGCGGCAACTACGGCAGCGCCATTCGTGAGTGTTCATGCCAGCCCCTTGACGTCTCTCGATACATGTCGAAGATCTCCGGTCCGCTGCTCGACCGTATCGATCTGCATGTAGATGTCCCCGCTGTTCGCGTCCAAGAACTCGCCGAGATCGAACCCGGTGAATCCAGTATGATGGTAAGGGGGCGTGTGGTTCGTGCCCGCGACCGACAACGACGCCGGTTCAGTGGACGTGCCGACCTCTTCAAGAACGCCGACATGCAAGCAAAGGACATCGAGTCGTTCTGCATCACCACTCCCGAAGCTGATGAACTGCTGCGTCAGGCCATGACACGGCTCGGCCTCTCAGCACGCGCATTCGATCGCATCCTCAAAGTTGCCCGTACCATCGCCGACCTTGCCGACAGTGATGTGATCGATCATGTGCACATGGCCGAAGCCGTGCAGTACCGGAATTTGGATAGACCGTATTGGAATGCATAAGCCAGGTGCCAGGTGCCAAGTGCCACGTTCCCAGTTCCCAGTTGCCAGTTCCCAGTTCCCTAAGTTTGAGGATGATCAGTATCATCGGTGCCGGGAGCACCACGGCTGCAGCGTTAGTCCCCATGTTGTTGGAAGAGACCGATGCGGAATTGCATTTGGTCTCTGGTAAGCCCCTTGACATTGAACATCCACGGGTGACGACGGATGTGATCGACATCACGGACCGCACGACGTTGAAGAAGGTGGTGATGCCGAAGATGCCGACGGCGATCGTGAATGCAGCGGCGATGACGAATGTGGATGCCTGTGAGTCGGACAAGCGGCTGGCGTGGACGTTGAATGTGACGTTAGTTGAGAATTTGATCAGGGTGGCGAGAGTGTCGGATGCACACTTGATTCATTTCTCGACGGACTATGTCTTCGACGGCGATAAAGGTCCGTACTCCGAGAGTGACATCCCGTCTCCGATCAGCTATTACGGAAAGTCGAAGCTTGCTGGCGAGAATGCCCTGGCGATCGCGGGGGTCGATTCGACGGTGATCCGCACGAATGTTGTCTATGGCCCGTACGGACCGCGACCCGACTTTGTGCGATGGGTGTTGGAGGCCTTTGATGAGCAGCGTCCGATCAAGGTCGTCACCGACCAGTATTCGAACCCGACCTATGTGGACGACCTTGCTGAGGCCGTGGTCAGGGTGATCGAGCGGAAGCGGACGGGTCTGTATCATGTCGGCGGTGCCGACTACTTGAGTCGGTATGAGTTTGCCGTCAAGATCGCCGAGTTGTTCAAGGTCGACCCTGCCTTGGTGGAGCCGATCACGACGGATTCCCTACAGCAGGCGGCGCGCAGGCCACGGCGTGGAGGATTAGTAACACTCAAAGCGGAATCGGATTTACGGATGAAGTTCCGTGGCGTAGAAAGTGGGCTCGTGTCGTATCGGCACGCCCTGTTCGCCAGCCATATGGTTAAAAAGTGACCGGTCTGGTTCGCGACGAGCCAGACCGGTCGGGGACGTAGAAGAACGGGGACAGTGGCATAGTACGCCGGTCCCGAATAAAGGTTACACATGATGCCCTTATTGACCAGCCTGCTTGTTCTGATCGTCGTAGCACGACTGCTGGGGCAAGTATTTCAGCGCTTTAACCAACCGGCGATCGTGGGCGAGATGTTGGCCGGCGTGTTATTGGGTCCAAGCGTTTTCAATGTGGTCCAAGCCAACGAGGCCCTGAGCGGCATCTCCCAATTGGCCGTATTCCTCGTGGTGTTGTCGGCTGGACTAGAGATGAACTTCCAGGACATCGCCAACTCGCTCCGAGGAAAAGGTGTGGTGATCGCCATCCTTGGCTTTGTGCTCCCCGTCACCGCCGGGATCATTACCGGCGTGGCCTTCGAACTCGACGTGATGCGGACCGTCTTTCTTGGTCTGTGTGTGTCGATCACGGCGTTACCGGTGACCGTGCGTATTCTGCAGAGCTTCAACCTGCTGGATTCAGATATCGCCCATCATGCCGTGGCGACGGCGATCTTCAATGATGTTGTAGCACTCCTTGCGTTAGGTATCATTCTCGGTCTGCCCGAGCAAAAGACCATTAGCGCTGTGGGCTGGTCGATCCTTAGCGTCAGTTGGAAGCTCGTGCTTCTGGGAAGTCTGATCCTCGGTTTCAATTGGTTGCTGCACAAGATCGAGTCGTGGGGTCTGGACATTGAAGGCTATACACGTCGGTTTGTTGATTGGGCCGGTACTACAACACTCTTCGGCATCCTCATTGTCTTTGTCCTCGTGTTCAGCTCCATCAGTGAGGGTCTCGGCTTTCATTCCGTTCTCGGAGCATTCTTTGGTGCGTTGTTGATCGATAAACGATTCTTCGCGCCGCATCACTACAAGGATGTCGAGCATACCCTCAACTCTGTGTCAGGGGGCTTTCTGGCTCCTGTCTTCTTCGCCGTCTTAGGCCTGGAATTTCATCTCGCATCGATCGGATCGATCACCTTCATGGCCACGATCCTTGCCATTTCGATCATCTCCAAGGTTGCCGCCGGCTGGATCGGCGGACGCATCATTGGCATGCCGAACGAACGCGCACTGGGTGTTGGCGTGATCTTGAACGGCAGAGGTGTGATGGAACTGGTGATCGCGAGCATCGCCTACGAACACGGCTTCATCGGACAGGGACTGTTCTCGGCATTGATCCTGATGGGCGTGGTGACGACCATGGTGACGCCGTTGATGATGCGGCAGTGGGTGATGCCGCGGCTAAAGGGTCCACTATTCGACCAACAACCATAACGAGTGATACCGTGTACCTGGTAGCGATCCTCTTCGTCGGCACAGCGATCTCATGGTTAGCATTCACTGTTGCTCTTCAACAGCCACGTGCCGAACAGATCGCCGCCGAAGCCCAACAGCAGCTTGGAGTCAAGCTGAAAGCTGCACTCGCTGCCGGTGGACCGATCAACGCTCTTGATGTGTGCAGCGTCGAAGCGCTGTCACTGACCCAATCAGTCGCAAACACGCATGGAGTGACGCTGCGACGAGCAACACTTCGTCCGAGAAATCCCTATAACCTAGCAGACAGCCTGGAAGCAGCGGTATTGGAGCGCATGCAAACACAGCTGACAGCTACGGACAAGATCGATACGGTCAAGGTCGATCACGATGGTGTTACATCAACATTCATCCCGATCCGCATCGTTGAGCAACCATGCATGGCCTGTCACGGCAGCGTGAATGGAACGATCAAAGCCGAAACATATCAAGCGATCACCGACAAGTATCCCGAAGACAAAGCCACAGGCTACAAACCCGGCGACCTACGCGGAGCGTGGGTGGTCACGACCCGTTAGCGACTGCGCTTGACCTCGATCTGCACCGTCCGACTCAAGAAGCGCTCCTCCGGTGTTGCATATGACTCGATGCCCGGCGGATATTTATCCGTGGCGATGTCGTTGCACTGCAGGTCGATACGCTTCTTCAAGTGCCGACGGATCGCTGCACACACAGCGTCGGCACGTTTGCGTGACAGCTTGCGGTTAAACTCCGCATTACCAAGCAGGTCGGCAAAACCACGAACGATCACCGTGCTTCCCGATGGTACGTTGTTGACGAATTGTTTGATCTGCTCTTCGGCCACCGGCGTGATCTCGTCGCTGGAGATCTCGAACAACATCAACGTCAACCGTTCCAGCTCTGTCGACAGCGTGTCGCGCTTCACCGTGAGGTTCGTCGTCGACGAAGCTGTTGATCCACGCAGACCGTCGATCTTAAGTGATACTTCCAACGGTACGTCAGACCGCATAAGGTCTGCAGTTGCCGGCGTCAGCGGCTGCACGATCGTTGGCACATTTGCCAAACCGCTCTGCGTAAAGACCACCGTCGAACCGGAACGTGCTTCCAACGTCCAGCCGGTAACGTAGCGCGTTGATGAACCCGCAGGATCCATCACCAGCTTTGGCGGTGTGACCGTCCGTGCTTCGTTGAACCTCCGTTTTGCCACGGCGCCAAGTACACTCAGATCGTCCGTCTCGATCTCGACGCGGCGGTTCTCGCTATACCCCTCTTCACTCTGCTCTCGTGTTGGTTTAGGGGGCGAGCAGGCACCTGCATTGTCGACGATCGAGATACGTGATGCATCGATGTTCCAGACACGCACCAAATAGTCCTTTACGGCGGCGGCACGACGCGACGCAAGATCGCAGCTGGCGCTCTCCGTTGTCGGGTCAGCCGTGCCGCGCAAGCGGATGGTTGCCGACGGCGACTGTTGCAAACGCTCGCCGATGATGTTGAGCACTTCGCGGTGCACAGCAGTTGTGCGCGGTTGGATGGCGTTGGCGTCGAACTCCGATCCGCTGCGCAGCTGACGATATCGCGAGGAGATCGAGGCGGTGTGCGATTCGAAGAAGACGACCGGCAGCAAAGGCAAGGCCTCGGTGATGAACTGCGTAGAGACGCCGATCACAAAGTTGGCGGATCGTGCGCCGCCGTCATCTTGCGCCAGCGCTGCTACACGCGCCACGAGGTCGGGCTTGATCGGTGAGTAGACAGTATCCGTTCGGTAGACGTTGTCGGTGATGGTCACAAGGTCCGTTGTCACCACCGTATCCGTGACGGTCTGCTCGCCCCCTAACACTCGATTGTAGTTGCCGTCGGGTGGAAGATCGGCCAGCACACTATCGACGTGCATGACGGTCTTGCGCTCAACAGGAACCGGAGGTGTGGGTGCATTGAGCGCGACCGACACCGAGGCGCCGATGCGAAGTTGTTGCGTCTTCCAGGTAGTGCCGGAAACCACTTCGGAAAGGCCGACAGTGTAGAATACCTCGGGAGAGAGCACGACGCTGTGATTGGACGTGAGCGGGAGATCGTAACTCAGTCCGCCGATCACTCCAAACTGCGGCGAGGTGACGTCTTGCATCTCTGCATCGGTGGTTTGATTGCGCACGCGTTGTCCGTTCTCGAACGTACCCGTGCCCGGGATCAGCAGCGTCTCATATTGCGTGTATGACGCGTCCATGGCATTCATGGCGGAGCCACCGACGTTGATGCGCAGACCACCGACGACCTTGATCTGAATCAGACCTTCAAGACCGATCATCCCGTACGATGTCTCAAGCGTGTGGCGCACCACACCATCGGTGGAATTCGAGAATAAGATGTTCTCATCCTCTTCGAACGTAGCTCGGTAGGGGGCCCATGTTAACCGCGCTGAGATCCGCAACCACTTCGTGAGCTCTTGTGAGAACAATCCAGACAGCGAAGGACCGATGCCAAGAGCCGTGGTGTATTCCGCACAACACGTTGGTGCATAGGGCAACACAAAATCGGATCCGTTCTGCGTGACGGCCAGATGTGCTCCGCCACCGAACTGCGTGAGCAGGACATCGTTGGGGGTGACGGTCTTCCACCACTGGGCGGAGGAGACCGATGGGAGAACTGATAGGAGAACTGGTAGGAGAACGAAGACGGAGAACCGATGGGAGAACTTGCAGGAGAACATTAGTGGACTCCTGCGAGGAACAGTGAAGTACGCTGTGTTGGTGTGGTGACAACGAACAAGATATTTGACGCTGTGACCGTTGACGGAAGTGAACGCTGCAGATGCAGACGTTGCAGCTCATCTGAAGTAGCAACGTCGGACCAGATGAGGTTGCCCAGGAGGTCGTAGGCGGCGATGGAGGTTGGTCCGTTCTCGAGGAGTGAGACATCGATGCCGGAGCCATCGGGGAGCTGGGTGATCTGCAGGACGGAGCCGGCGGGACGGAACAGACGCCCCGTGCCCCCTTCACGACAGATGCCGCGGACGAGAATGCTATCGCTGCGAGTGCCGACGGGAATGGCAGTGCCGCTGCCGATCTGGCGAATGCCGGAGAAGTGCAGCGAGGTGACGGAATCAGCGCCGAGTGTGGCGCGGAAGGTGACCGTCATGAGGTCTTGATCGGTGATGGGCAGCGCAACGGGTGCGAAGGTGACGAGTCGGTAATAGCCGGAATCGGATTCGCTGACCACTTGCTGGGATGCGGATTGGCGATGAAGCATCGTCCAGTCGTAACGCAACGTGAACTGGACGGAATCGATATCGGCGAGGTTGAGATTGTACGATGCCTCCATGCCGATGGTGATGGTGGTTTGATCACCGAGATCGAGCGTGTCGCCGGTGGCGGTGAATCGCGTATAGGCCGGTGGTGGATCGGAGATCGAGAAGATGCCGCTGGTGTCGCCCTGGAGAGTGATCTCGCGGACGCGCCAGATCACGGCGGAGCGGTCATCGGAGGTGGAGAGGAGGCGTGCACCTTCTGGACTCCAGTTGAGCGAAAGAATGTCGCCCGTGTGTTGGTAGACGCCGACGAGGCGCTTGGTGCCGACATCATGAACGCGGATCGTATTGTCGTCGCTGCCTGATGCTACAAGGTCGCTTTGTGGTGCCCATGTCACTACGGCAACCTTTGAGCGATGTCCACCGAGTGATGCGATCTGTGTGCCAGTGGCGGCATCCCACACGGTGACGGTGCTATCGCTCATGCCGACGGCGATCTTAGAGCCATCGGGTGAATACGCTACACAGCGTACACCTTCGAGATCGTCGGTGGCATTCCAGATCTCTGCTCCGGTAGCAGCAATCCACAGGCGAACGGTGCGGTCGCCGCCGATCGAGCAGATCAATGAATCATTTGGTGACCACGCGCCCCCTAACGTCCCTGATTGATGCAGGGAGAAGATCACGGGGAGTCCGCCGGCCGTACTGAAGACGCGGGCGGAGCGGTCGGTGCAGGCCAAGACGCGGTCGCCCTTATGCGACAGCGCCATTTCGAGCAGCGTTGACGTTGGGATGAACGTGCCGGCGGCGGTGGTCTGTGGCAGTTGGAACCAGCGCAGGCGATCGTCGGTGGCGGCGGTGAAGACGCGATCGCCGACGGGGTTGATGGCCACGTCCATCACGGAGGCGGGGTGGGAGAGGGAGACCTCGAGTTGATTGGTGCGGGCATCGAACGTGCGGGCGGTGTTGTCATCACTGCCGGCCACGATGCGGTTGGAGTCGGCGCTCCATGCTACTGACGAATGACCCACAGCGTTTGACGGCAATGCCACGAGGGGAGTTGTCCCGCCGACTTCGGCATCCCAGATATGCGGTTGTTGGCTAACGGTGACGACGCGTGTACCGTTGGGGTCCCAGGCACCATCATTCACCGGAGCGGTATGTCCGGTATAGCGCACATTATCCGACGTGAAGGGGGCGCGCACTTGTCGGGCCCTGACGCGATAGGTGGAGGAGAGGGGGAGTCCTTTTACGTTCCAATCGAACATGAGTGATGTGGCGCTATCGGCGATCACATTCCATTGTCGGTCATCGACGGACCACTCCAGTTTGATCTTCGTGGTATCGTCGACGCCTGTCCAGCGGATGGGGATGATCGTATCACGATTGGTGTAGAAGATCTCGCCTCCTAGCGGAGTGAGCAGCACCAGTGAGTCTGTTTGGGCCAGTGTTGGTGTGGTCCAAAGCAGGCACATACAGAGAAGACAGATACGTAGTAGTGTCTTGAAGGTCAAGCTGGACATTGATATTCCCCGTAACAGATGAGAACTATTCTCATCAATCCCCGCGGAAACATAAGAAAAGTGTGGACGTAGGTGGGATTCTTTTTTGGATGCCGGGTCTCTCCCTCCAGACGCCCGGCACCACGCCCGGCATCTATGCTTCCCGGCATGGTAACACTTTGTGAACATATTGACCGCGACCTAGCGGAAATGATCCGGCAGAACGGGCCGCAGGCAGAGCCTGCCTTCCGCGAGCTGTATCATCGGTACGCCAAGCGGGTGTATGCCTACAGCTTGAAGGCATTGATGGATCCGGCAACGGCGCGAGACATCGTGCAGGACACCTTTGTACGGGTCTTGATGCGTATTCGCTCCGGAGAGGTCATCGAGAGCATGATCGCCTTCATCATGACGATCTGTCGCAACCTGTGTCTAAATCACAAACGCGACGCACGCATGGAATACATCGAGCCGGATCAGATCGAATTGGTCTCTCACGACGAGCCGTATGAGCGTCGGGAGACCAGCAAGCTGGTTGCAGATGCACTGCAGGCGTTGCCGGAGGCCTACCGTGAACCATTGCTACTCCAGGTCTATGGGGGACTTAGCTACGTGGAGATCTGCGAGGTCACGGGTGATTCACTACCATCGGTGCGTCATCGCATCGCTCGCGCCAAGATCAAACTGCGCGAGATCCTACAACCGATCTACGTCGACGTGAGTGGGGGACAATCATGAAGAACCACAACCAACATCTAGAAGAACTCATCGACCGCTTTGTTGCCAACACGGCCACAACAGACGAGACCGACGAACTCTTCAACCTCATTGCGGCCGAGCCAGAACTCGGCAAAGACCTTGCCTCTTCCGCTCGTTTGCAGGCAGAATTCGAGCGCGATCTTGCCAGCATTGATGTTCCCACTGACGTCTATGATTCCATCGTTGCAGCGGCACCCTTTGCCTCAACGGCCGTTGGCACATCTACATCGTGGATCGTCCTCAGCGTCACGTCCGGCCTCATAGCCATCTCTGCACTCGTTTTCACCGCCTTCAACCTCGTAGAGCGTCACGTCACGCCCGGCATGGCCACCACCACGCCCGGCATGGCCGCCACCACGCCCGGCATGGCCACCACCACGCCCGGCATCCCGCCATTCTTGCCCGGCATCTCTGCTTCCCGGCAGAGCCTAGAGGGTTCGCCCGAACGTCCTTTCCCGGCACCAGAGATGCCGGGCATGGCTGCCACGGCTGCCACGGCCACCACCTCCGCAACACTGCCAACCGAAGAGCACACCCTCATCACCCACGCACAGCCCTACTCAGCGACCCACTCAACGACCTACTCAACGACCTACACACAGTCCTACTCAACGACCTACACACAGTCCTACTCAACGACCTACCCACAGTCCCACGCGCAGCCCTACGCCTCGCCCTTAGAATCCATCACGCTCCGCGTTCAACAGCGCCCCATCACCAGCACCTCGATCGATCAACAACAAGGGATGGTGGCCAACCTTGGACTCGAACTCTCAACGCCCATCAGCGACGACCTGTCTGTTGGCTTGGGGATGTATAACGACAACTTCCCGCTACGTGTGATCAACCCCACCGGCGATACCGTCCTTGCATCGAACATGACCTGGGGCGGCGCTCACGCACGATGGATACCACAGCTCGACCTTCCACTCGATATCAGTCTCTTCGCCCAACTCACCGTCGGCGGTTCAAGCCGCGGCATGGTCACGCAACCTGCCATCGGCCTTGCCCGATCCTTCGGTCCACTCAACCTCGGTGTGGGCGTTGACTGCTCAGCATTTGCATTCCAAAACAACGGTACATGGAACATGACCTTGCAGCCAGGTCTGCGCGCGACCCTCGGCATCAAGTTCTAACTCCATCACCACAATTCATGATTCAATATTCTAGCTGACTAGCAGACTAACTGACTAGCAGACTAACAAGGATTTCCATGCGACACAAACTTTCTGCGCTGTTCCTCTCAGCGTTCCTCGCCATGAGCATCGTAGCCTGCGATGACATTCTTCTCCCCGATGATCCCTGGGATCCAGGTAATGGAGGGGGCGGAGACTCCACCGAAAACCCTGTTGACACCAACAGCAACAGCGACACGATGATTCTCTCCGGCATCATCCAACGTCTCGACGCTACCAGTCCGCAACTACCGCCCGGAGCGAAGGTCATCGTCGTATGGCACCGTGCCGACGGACAAGACGTGATCTACGGTGAAGGCAACATCATCAACGACCAACGGTGGAGTGTCCTACTCACAGATCCCCTTCCAAGCGGTGCATACTGGTCTTCACCAACCGGCCAAGAGGTTTGGGGCGTTGGTTCGATCTTGCTGGTCGACGGCACAACACCTTCTTCCGGCGTCTACACCGGTGTTCCCTTGGGAACCACAAATGGTATTGATGTGATCTTCGACTCCAACAAAGAGGCCGCCGATGGCTGGGGTGAGAAGTTTCTCGGTCAGTTCCCCGGAGGGTACATGGCCGGTATGGCCGACATGACATCAAGTGACAGCACGCCGATCTATCGTCCGATGCCTCCGAATGGCATCGTCATCACTCGCTGGCAATAATGTAACACTCGGAGAAAGTTGTCGGGGGTACTTTCACCCGACAACTTTCACCCGACAACTTTTGGGTCTTTCGCCACCGCCAC
Source organism: uncultured Hyphomicrobiales bacterium (assembly GCA_964467455.1). Classification (GTDB taxonomy): domain Bacteria; phylum Bacteroidota; class Ignavibacteria; order Kapaibacteriales; family Kapaibacteriaceae; genus OLB6. Next base: position 80,179 of record CAYXQJ010000007.1, read on the forward strand.
CATCGCCCTCCCAAACTTCTCCATCTCTGCGATGGTTGTATACACATTCGGCGTCACCCTCAAACCCTTGAACTGATCATGGGCGATCGCCACCGTAAAAATGTGATGTTTCGCCAACAGCCACTCGGACAGCTTTCCATGGTCCATCTCGGCCACACTCACCAGCCGCAGACCACACTGATTTCGATCGTCCGAGATGTCCGTCAGAAAGCTCACGTTCTGGTAAGGGGCGAGTGGTTCCGTCCACACACGGTGTAGCTGACGCAACCGTGCCGCTTTGCGCTCAATGCCGATGGCACGCTGAAACTGAATGGCCTCTTCCAATGCATTGTGCATCGCTGCTGAATGCGTGCCGATCTCTTCGAACTTGCGGATGTTGTCGTCCATCGACTCCGGTGCGGCCATCAATGGCCAAACGTCCTTGATACGGTCGCGACGTACGTACAACATGCCCGTTCCGATCGGACCACTTGTCCACTTATGCAACGACGTTCCAAAGGCGTCGCAACCGATCGAGACATCCGATCCAGGGATGTGATTGAACGCATGTGCTCCGTCAACGATGCTGAACAGTCTTTTGGAACGCGCAAGGTCACACAGCTCTTTCACCGGCAAGATCTGACCGGTAAGAAATACAACATGTGAACAATGCAGCACCTTCGTCCGAGGTGTGATCGCCTCGGAATACGCACGTACGACGTCGCTCGGATCCTTGACGGGTGTGGCAAACTTCACCTTCTTGATCACGATGCCGTCCCGACGTGCACGCTGTTCCCATGTCGTCAACATCCGCGGATAATCCTGATCGGAGATCACGACCTCGTCGCCGCGCTCCAACTTCAACCCAAGCTGCACTGACTCCAGCGCTTCACTCGCATTCCGCATGATCGCGATCTCTTCAGCATCACAACCAAAACTCAGCGCCAGGTCTTCACGAATGCGCTCCACATGCGGTTCTTGATGTCGCCACAACTCGTACGCCGGCGCACCATTCGCTTGGTCCGTATATCGATGGAAGGCTCTCATCACACTGTAGGGGGCAGGTGCAACGCCGCCATTGTTGAGATTGATGATCGATCGGTCGACCTCGTAGGCCTGTTGGATCGTGATCCAGAAATCCTCACCATCGGCATCAGGAAGTGTCCTCAGCGCCGCCTGAAGGCGCGAAGATCCGAATGCAAGAGGGGCTACGGCCGTAGCCGAGGCGAGAGAGCGGAGGAGGGTGCGTCGGTTCATCCACCAAATTATGATGCCGGGAGAAAGTTGTCGGGTGAAAGTACCCCCGACAACAGTTGTCGGGAGAAAGTTGTCGGGTGAGAGTACCCCCGACAACTTGTTCTGGGTAGTCGTATCTTGTGTGTTCTAACACCATTCCCCATTCCCCGGAGTCCCCATGAAACTCTTCGCTCTCCTCGCGGCCTTTGCCGTGGCGCTCACATCGCTCACTGCCCAAGAACTCAAGCTGCCGGCGCTGAGCCCTACGTCGACCATTACCCAGGAGTTCTCGACGTCCAAGATCGAGATCGTCTACAGTCGTCCGTCGATGCGTGGACGTAAGGTCTTCGGCGACCTCGTGCCATTCGGTTCCGTGTGGCGCACAGGTGCTAACGCTGCCACGAAGATCACCTTCGGTGAAGAGGTCGAGATCGGCGGCACGAAGGTACCTGCAGGTTCATACTCGTTCTATACCGTTCCCGGCACATCGGAATGGGAAGTCATCATCAACAAGAACACCGGCAACTGGGGCGCGATGGGCTACGACACCAAGGACGACGTCGTGCGTCTGAAGGTGAAGGCCTCTTCCATGCCGCAGAAAATGGAAACGTTCACGATGTGGATCGGAAACATCACCTTCTCATCATGCACGATCGAACTCGGCTGGGAGAACACGATGATCTCCGTACCCGTCAAGGCCAACAATCAAGAACGCCTGAACGCTTCGATCGATAAAGCGATCAACAATCCGAACATCCCGTATCAGCAGGCCGCAACGTATTACTTCGAGACCAACCAGAATCTCGACAAAGCGCTAGAATACGCTACCAAGGCAGCCGACAAAAACCCCAAGGCCTACTGGCTGTACATGCTCAAGGCCCGCATCGCTGCAAAACTTGGCAACAAGTCCGTCGCAACCGAAGCTGCAAACAAGACGATCGAAGTGGCCAAGGGTACGCCGGGTGAAGCAGAGTATACGAAGGCGGCACAGGAGCTTATCGCTACTCTTAAGTAGGACTGCGTGTTAGTCTCTGAGTTAGTCTCTGAGATAGTCTCTGAGTTAGACTTCGTGTAGGTTCTCCTGCAAGTTCTCCCAACGGTTCTCCTACAAGTTCTCCTGTAAGTTCTCCCAACGGTTCTCCTTTAGGCACTATGCGGTACGTGTTGGCATTCATCCTGGCTTCTGTGTCCCTTTTTGGACAACAGATCCGCCCCCTTCCGTCTGCAAAGATCTACGGGGAGTTGGTGAAGTTGAAGACGCTGACGTCGGTGCTGTATGTGGCGGCGCATCCGGATGATGAGAACACGCGGCTGTTGTCGTGGCTGGCAACCGGACGGCATATCCGGACGGGATATCTGTCGATCACGCGTGGTGACGGTGGACAGAACATCATCGGCGGTGAACAGGGTGCTGCACTTGGACTGATCCGCACCTATGAACTGTTGGAAGCACGAAAACTTGATGGAGCGGAACAGTACTTTGGAAGGGCCGTCGACTTTGGCTTTTCAAAGAATCCTGAAGAGACATTCAAACAATGGGATCGGATCGCACTGACGGCTGACGTTGTCCGTGCGATCCGCCTATTTAAGCCCGATGTGGTGATCTGCCGGTTCCCGAAAGACTCCATGGCCGGTCATGGACAACACTCGGCATCAGCGATCCTGGCAGAAGATGCGGTGAAGTATCTCAACGGCACATTGGATCTGCCCGCAACAACACTCAAGCAGATCGAAGCCGCAGCTTCGCGTCCGTATGATGATCCATCACAGATCGACTGGAAGCCGACACGCCTACTGTTCAATGCCTTCCGCTTCGGCAATCGCAGCACGGTGCGTGAAGGAATGTTCAAGCTCGATGTTGGTCAGTACGATCCCACCATCGGCATGGGTTATGGAGAACTTGCCGGCATTAGCCGCAGCATTCATCGCTCGCAAGGTGCAGGCACTCCAAGTACACCGGGTATTCAACCGGAGTTCTTTGCAACGATCATGGGTACGCCCCCTACAAAGAGTTTGTTTGATGGGATCGATACGACGTGGAATCGCATCGGACGTGCCGATATCGGACGTGATATCGATGCTGTGATCGCAGCATTCGATATGCAGCATCCGGAGCGCTCGGTGGATGCACTATTGAAGATCCGACGTAAGATCGCCGCCATCAACGATGCACAATGGCGCGATCAGAAACTTGACGAGATCAATACGATCATTCTCTCGTGCATCGGTCTCACCGCCGATGCATCAGTTTCAGCGCCGATGGTGGCGATCGGAGCGACAGACTCGCTTACCGTCAACACCCGACTCACCATCCGCGCCGGAAAGCCCGTTCGTGTGCTGCTGCACAAGAACGTCAATGATATCCAACGACTGACCTCTTCGAAGAGCGATGATGAAGTACGTCCCGTGATCGAACGCACGTGCGACCATGATTCACTGATCGTCGTGCCGATCCAAATGTCGAACAGCGAACTCACATACTTTGGTGTCACGCAGCCCTATTGGTTGAAAGGGGGCATGCAGAACGCACTCTTTGCCACAGGTGATCTGTGGTCGCACCGTACAAGTCAGAGCTCGATCGTAGCAAGAGTACTACTCGATAGTGACACGCTTTACACGGTCATTCCAATCAGCACCAAGAAGCTCGACCCGCTCCGTGGCGATGTGATCGAAGAACTTCGCGTCGTGCCACCGTTGAGTATTGAGCCGATCACGTCGGTTGTTGTGGGAATGACAACGCCGCAGATCCAAGTGCGCGTGCGTGCGTATGCGAATGTCAGCAACGCCAAGCTGTATGTGAAGAGTGGTCCGGCGACGCTTGCTACGATCAGTGGCATCAGCATTCGCGCCAATACCGACACGTTGATCACAGTCATTCCGACTGTAGAGAGCAATGCTACTGTGACCGTCTCGATGGAAGTGAACGACAAGACGTATCAACATCAGGTCAAGACGATCACGTACGATCACCTGCCAACGCTGCAGTATCTCGAACCGGCAAATGTGAAGGTTGTGGCCGAAAAGGTGACGTTCACGGCGAAGAAGATCGCCTTCATCGCGGGAGCCGGTGAATATGCTCCAGAGTTCCTTCGCACGGTGGGAGTATCTGTTGATGATGTCAGCGATGAAATCATCCTCAAGACCAATGAACTGTTAAAGTACGATGCTGTTCTTGTGGGCATCCGTGCCATCAACACGCGCAAGAGCATGAAATACTTGATGCCGGCATTGATGCAGTATGTGGAACGCGGAGGCACGCTGGTGATGCAGTACAACACGCTACAGGATATGTCGACGAAAGATCTTGGTCCGTATCCCATGCCCCTTGCTAACAAACGTGTCACCGAAGAAGATGCGGTCGTTTCGATCATGAAGCCCACACATCGTTTGTTGTCGTATCCCAATGCGATCACTGCTGCTGATTTCGATGGCTGGGTACAGGAGCGGGGATTGTACTTCCCGTTCGAGTACGATCAACGCTACGAAGCGCTGTTGTCGATGCATGACACGAATGAATCGCCCCTTACCGGATCTCTGTTGTATGCGAACTACGGCAAAGGACACTATGTCTATTGTGCCTTGTCGTTGTTCCGTCAGCTTCCGGCCGGCGTTCCTGGCGGCATCAAACTCTTCGCCAACATGCTGAGCATTGGTAAATGACGGTACTTGATTGGGCCGTCTTCATTGTCACGCTTGTAGCGATCATCGTCTACGGCATGTGGCGTGGACGTGGCCAACAAGAGACCGATGCATATTTACGTGCCGGCAGATCAATGCCTTGGTACATGGTGCTGTTGGGCGTGATGGCCACACAAGCAAGTGCGATCACCTTTCTCTCTGCACCGGGACAGGCCTTTACCGATGGTATGCGGTTCGTGCAATACTACTTTGGCTTGCCCATTGCGATGATCGTGATCGCCGTTACCTTCATCCCCATCTTCCGCAAACAAAACGTCTACACCGCTTACGAGTATTTGGAACAGCGCTTCGATCGCAAGACACGACTGATCACGAGTGCGCTGTTCTTGTTATCACGCGGACTCAGCACGGGCATCAGCATCTATGCGCCGAGTATCATCGTCTCGTCGTTGCTTGGATGGAGCATCTACCTTACCAACATCGTGGTAGGGGGCATGTTGCTCCTCTACACACTGCGTGGTGGGGCACGATCCATCGCCTATACGCAAACGCTCATGTTCGGCATCATCTTGGCCGCGATGTTGTTCGCAGGAATTGAACTGGTGCAACAACTGCCCAGCGACATGACGTTTTCTGATGCGCTCACGCTGGCAGATCTCAGTGGCCGACTTAACATCATCACCACCAACTTCGATCTGCACGACAAGTACAACTTGTGGAGTGGCATCATCGGTGGTTTCTTTCTTGCGCTCTCGTATTTCGGAACAGATCAAAGTCAGGTCGGACGCTTCCTCACCGGCAAGAACGTCAAGGAAAGTCGCATCGGCCTCTTGGTCAACGGCGTCGTTAAGATCCCCATGCAGTTCGGCATCCTCCTCATCGGTGCGTTGTTGGTATCGCTCTACGCCGTGGTTCCTTCACCGATCTTCTTCAACGAAGTCGTCGCCAACCAGGTACGTGAACGTGAACCTGCGAAAGTGCAACTATTGGAACAGCGATGGGATGAAGCGAATTCCCGTTTGCAATCAGCAGCTGCACGTATCCTAGAAGAACATCCGATCGTCATTCCGAGCCGAAGCCCCGATCAAAGCGAGGGGGAGGCGAGGAACGAGGAATATCGGAAAGCTCAGAGCGAGGTGAACGGCTTACGCGCCGAATACCGTCAACTCGTCAAGCAGCAGGGTGTGACGGAGGCGAGCGACACCAACTACATCTTCCTGCACTTTGTCCGCACCACCTTGCCATCTGGTCTGGTGGGCTTGTTGTTCGCCGTTGTGATCCTGGCGAGTTGGGGGAGCATCTCAGCGGCATTTCACTCACTGGCCACAGCATCTTACGTAGACCTACAAGTCAGGGAACAGGGAACTGGGAACAGGGAACATGGCACGTGGAACCTGGCACCTAGCACATGGACCTTGATCTGGGGTGTCTTGTGCATTGCCATCAGCATGGCAGCAACGCAGATGGGCTCGTTGATCGAAGCCGTGAATGTGCTGGGCAGTTTGTTCTACGGTCCGATCCTGGGGATTTTTCTCGTGGCCTTTTACGTGAAGCGCGCCGACGGAACATCCGTGTTCTGGGGCGCACTCATCGCCGAGGCGATCGTTGTGGGCTTCTGGTGGTTCGACGTTGTCAGCTTCTTGTGGCTGAACGTCGTCGGAGCAGTCGTGGTCGTCATGGTGTCCGCGCTTTCATCCGTGATCAGACGATAGTACACGTGCTTCGGCGGTGTTCACTGCGTCACCAGAGTTCTTGTCTTGGCACTGTTACGATCTGTGATCTGTAAGATCAACATCGGAAGTCGCGGCACAATCAACGCATGTTCTGCATCAACCAGACGATGGGTAAGCAGCAGGCGACCCTGGAGATCAAACACGGCAACTTCGCACCCAGCAGCGTTGGAGATGCGGACGACATCATCATACCGACGAACCGTCACTGTCGAGTGTATATCGGGCTCGGGTGCACTCACAACTCCGGTCACGGTGAACGTATGACGAGAGACCTCTGCATCATTGACGTAAAGGATGCAGGTCCAAACACCATTGATATCTGGTCGGTCGATCCACGACCACCAGTAGAAGTAATTCGACGTGATCCCGGCGTTCGCCTCATAGGTGAACCACACTGCGGATTCAGGAGTGATCCACTGTATCCGGAACTGATCCGTAGGCCGAACTGCCTGCAGTAGTGCCCACTGTGCTACAACCGAATCCAGAGGACCAACAACGGTCGCGGACGGTGGACGCTCACGCAGCGTGTCGAGCGTTGGATACCACGTCGTCAGATCAGCATCGATCACGCGGAGCGTTGTCTGGTAGGAGTTCGGCGATCGCCACTCGACAGTACCGGTCTCACAGGCACCGTCAAATGGATCAACGAGTTGCCACACTTCAAAATGAACATGTGGGTCTTCGCTGTTTCCGCTGGAGCCGACTAGTGCAAGTGCCTGACCGGCTTCAACCGTGTCACCCACATTGACGATCGCGCTCCCTCTACGGTTGTGAGCATAGTAGGTCACCACTCCGCCGTCATGCACCAACGCTACATAATTACCGAACCCTCGGTCTTTGACGGAGACCTTGTTCCGATCCGGAAACGAATCCACGACGGCGGTCACCCGTCCCTTTGCTGCCGCCACCACGGTCACACCGGAGTCCATTTGTCGAAAGGACTTCAGAACAAAGTCAGTCCCTTGGTGTCCGTCGTACGTTTGTGTGCCACAGGCATGGTCACGGATCGCCCCTTCCTGATGATCGTGATCAACATGATTCACAATGAAATAGTCCGTGCCCAGAACACCTTTGATAGGGTGGACAAGTTTGTACGGCAGTGTTTGCGCAGGCGAGGACACGGCACTGATCGAGAACACGGCGATCAGGATCGCGCCTGCACGAGTGATGGGTATGATCATCGAGAACAGTAGTGTTGGTTAAAGACGTGGCATCAGTAGGACGATCTCATCTCCCCAGGTCCGTCGGTTTTTCCAGTTGATAGATCGCGTGCAACAGTTCCTCATTCTGCTTCATCAGTACGGCCTGTGCATCGTACAATCCGCGGTTGTAATAATACACACCCAACTCCTTGCTGATGAAGTCGAGCAGAAATTCTGCATCGAACCGGCCGATCTCGACGTTAAGTTCGGCGTCGAGATAGGCCTGAAGTTTGGCGGAAATGGCAGACTTTTCGTCGGGGGTAAACTCAATATCCATACGCCTAAACTACCTATTGCCGGGGAAGTAAGATGCCGGGGATTGTTGCCGGGGAAGTAAGATGCCGGGTAATGTTGCCGGGGAGCGACTGTGCCGGGTAGCGTGATCATACGATCGTTGAACGATGACGACGACCTCGTCGCCATCACCTTTCTCATTCGTCGTGCCTACGCCCTGTTATCTGACATGGGGTTGAAGTTCTGGGCTACCTATCAGACCGTGGACGACACCCGCCAACGCTTCACCGATGGCCATGGCCTTGTCGCCGTCGCCGACGGTCGGATCGTCGGTACTATTACGATCTATCCTCCAAAACCTGACAGCGAGGTCGAGACGTACCGTCATCGATCAACGTATTGTATTGGACAGTTTGCCGTCGATCCCTCTTGTCAGGGGGCGGGCATTGGCACACTACTTCACAACGCTGCCCTAGAGCACATCATTGCCTCCGGTGGAGAACGAGTAGCGCTCGACACCGCCGAACAAGCACACCATTTGATCGCGATGTATGAGCGATGGGGGTATCGCATTGTCGAACATGCAGACTGGCGCCCGATCACCAACTACCTCAGCGTCGTCATGCTAAAAGACCACTTGCCGGGGAAGTAAGATGCCGGGTAATGTTGCCGGGGAAGTAAGATGCCGGGTAATGTTGCCGAGGAAGTAATTTTAATAATGGACGACACCATAAACGCACTGATCGCCAAAGCCCCGCGCTGGCGCGACGAAATGCTCGAGCTCCGACGCATCGTACTCGCCACCGGCCTGACCGAAGAGATGAAATGGCGTCAACCGGTCTACACGCTTGACGGCAGCAACCTGCTTATCATCGGTGCCTTCAAACACTACGTTGCATTGGGCTTCTTCAAAGGGGTGCTGTTGAAGGACACACGCAAACTCCTTCATACACCGGGCGCGAACACACAATCATCACGCTTGTTCAAGTTCACCAGCGTTGATGAGATCCTGAAACACGAGCGGATCATCACCTCCTACATCAAGGAGGCTATCCGCGCAGAAAAAGCCGGACTCAAAGTCACATTCAAGACCATCGACGAACATACCGTCCCCGACGAGCTCACCGCCGCCTTCAAAAAGGACCCTGCGCTCAAGAAGGCATTCGACGCTCTCACTCCCGGACGCCGCCGCGCCTACCTGCTCCACTTCTCCTCGGCCAAACAATCTGCAACCCGTGCAGCACGTATTCAGAAGCTCTCAACCAAGATCAAGAATGGTAAGGGGCTGAACGATCACCCGTAATCTTCGAGATACAGCACTGATACTGCTTGTGTCCGCCGGTGCCTTTGTGGGCTTTGCTGGCCTCACAAAGCTGTGGCGCATAGAAGCCGACTATCAGCGATACGGCTGTTGTGTCTCGTGGAATCCGATCCCTGCATCATCCGAGCAGTTTCCGTGGGAAGCCCTGACCTGGCACCGATCGCCCCTTCAAACACAACATGAGAAGATGTTCAGGTCCGCTTTCCCCGGCAGTTGTGAAGAACACGCCGCGGTGAATCGTCGGTACCTTTCAGAGATCGTGCAGATCCTCTCCCAACCCGGTGTGTACTATTCATGCCTATATCGAAAGATCGATAGCACCATCATCGATGCTGAGTTCCTCGTTGTCGACCCACCACGTAACCGGTTGATCTTACTCAGCTCAGATAGTTAAACACAAAAGCCCCGTCTTTCGACGAGGCATTCACCTGTGCACCCTATGGGAATAGAAAGAGCGGGACTAGAATACCATTTCTGTTTAGAGGATATTGATAGGGTCGCCAGAGCAAACTGACACCGCGCGGCCGGATCAACGTGACGCTAACTGTTGACGAACTGAACACTGTGGCAACTTGAGTCAAAGAGACTGATGCAACATCTTTCAAGAAGCTCATGCTACCGATTGTCAATTGATCCGATCCTCCCTGTCACTTTAGTCCGACCAAAGGAGGTGTTTGGGTCCGTCCGATCACTAACTATCTCAGTGCCGTCATGCTATAAGAGAACTTCCCGAAGAGATTGGCTTGTTCATGTTCACCATCATCACCTCCTACATCAAGGAAACCATCCGCTCAGAACTGGCCAAATTCATCGTCACTACAAAGACCATAGGCGAACACGCCGTCACTGAAGTGCTCATGGTAACGGGTCAGTGGATCAGTAACCCATATGTCTCACGCCTTCACTCCTCCAACGGTAACTTCGGAAACGGATTTGGAAGGTTAGCCCAGTTTCTACTATGAGTGTCTACGATCTTCTGGTCGAGGAGGCAAGCATCTAGTCGGGCGCGCATACCATTCTCGTCCATGTTTTGCCCAATGAAGACAAGCTGCTGTGAACGATCGCCGAAGCGTGGATGCCAGTTGGGGCGCTGATCGGGACGCTGACCGTCTTCCTGCGTCCACCATTCGCGGGGCACGGCTGCCCACCACCTACCAATGGGAACCACATTTCTCGATCCGCCGGCTTGCGCCCATTCATAGGTTACGCTGTGATCTGCGGCGATCCAAAAAAAGCCTTTGGACCTCAACACGCCGCGCCAGTTCTCTTCGTTGTGGAAGTACTCCCATAGCTTCTCTGCATCAAAAGGGTGCGAGGTGCGATAGGTGAAACTGGAAATGCCATACTCCTCGGTCTCAGGCATATGCACACCCTCCAACTCTTGGATCCATGCCGCTGAGCTGGCAGCTCGCTCATAATTGAACAAACCCGTGTTAAGGACGCTTGCGAAGGGGACGCGTGAGTTAGTAGACTTCAAAATGATGGCACCCGGATTGAGTGCCTTGACGATGGCCTCTACTTCTAGCGCTTGCTGTTCGCCGGCGAGATCTACCTTGTTGATCAGTATAACATTGGCAAACTCGATCTGGTCAATAAGCAGGTCGGTGACTGTGCGCTCATCAGAAGGACCCAACTCCTCACCTCGGGCCTTCAACGCTTCGGCCTTGTTGTAGTCACGCAGGAAGTTTGCGGCGTCTACAACGGTCACCATGGTGTCTAACCTGGAAACATCACCTAAGCTCACGCCATTCTCGTCTTCGAACGTGAAAGTCTGCGCGACGGGGATGGGCTCCGAGATACCGGTTGACTCGATCAGCAGATAATCAAATCGCTTCTCTTGCGCTAGGCGTGACACTTCTTTCAACAGGTCATCACGCAGTGTGCAGCAAATACACCCGTTTGTCATTTCAACAAGTTTCTCTTCGGTGCGGCTAAGTTCTGCACCTCCGTGTGCAACAAGAGCTGCATCAATGTTTATCTCGCTCATGTCATTCACGATCACCGCCACCTTCAGGCCTTCGCGGTTGTTAAGCACATGATTCAAAAGGGTGGTCTTGCCTGATCCTAAAAACCCCGACAGGACGGTGACAGGTAGCCGAGTATCCGACTCCTGTGTGCTGAGCAGCTGATCAAATGTATTCGTGTTCATTGATTCCGAATAGTCCTGATTTATGATGTGAAAGACCAAGTTAGCCAGTACGAATTCTAATTGCAAGTAACTTGCATATACGATCTTTGTACGTTTAATATGTTCCTGACTTCACATGGTAGGGGGCGATAATGGCGCTGACGACAAACGAGACGAGAAAACTGTTACGTGATAGTATGCTGAAAGCAACGGCACCGCGACTTGCAGTGGTGCGTGTTCTTGAACAGGCACAACAGCCCTTGTCGTATTCGGAAGTTCTTGAGGAACTCGGTCAGTGTGACTGGGATCCAGCCACCATCTACCGCAACCTGGTCAAACTGCGTGATGTCGGCATCGCTTCAGTGGTGAGCCGAGCCGAAGGCATCGATAGATATACCCTTACACCACATCAAAGGAATGACCACAAACACGCACACTTTATCTGTACGGACTGTGGACGCATGTTATGTCTTCCTACCGACCTGACTGCATCCCTGTCCGCCAACGATCCGTGGACACAGTCCATTCAGCGTGCGATGATCGAATTGCGAGGTGAATGTCCGGACTGCCTTAAATGATGAGAATCATTGTCCTTCTTCACGCGTTGCTAGTGATTCCATTCAGTGCCTCAGTCATGGCATCCGAGTCGGAACCCGTCGGACCCGCAGGCGGTAACGTCCATCGCTACGACAAGATAGACCAGACACTATGGGCCTCGACGCTGAGCGGTGTGTTCCGCTCGGATGATACCGGCCGCACCTGGAAGCGCAGTGGACAGCTCGGACAGTTCATGACCACGTGGGGCGTCATCAAGACCTTCGGGAAGGTCGATCTAGTGGATGGAACGGGCTAGAATACCCCTTCGGATCGGATGAAAGTGACAGGTGTTGAACGGACGAAAGTGACCGTCACGGTCGGTCACTGATGCCGGTTTGGATCGGAGCAGACTGCACACTCACCTGAAGAAGCAACATTTACTCATCCTTGAGGATTTCGGACTACAACCCTTTGATGCTCAAAACAGGGACGCGCTGATGGAGATCATCAAAGATCGTCATGGTACACCTTCTACCATCATCAAGTCGCAGATCCCCGTTGGAGTCTGGCACGATGTCATCGGCGAACAAACCGTCGCCGATGCTATGTTAGATGGCCTTGTCTGCAGTGATCACCAGCTGGAGTGCAAGGGCGAGTCGCTCTGAAAGCGTGCGCACGTTGCGCACATTGAACCATCGAACTAATCACTAATATCCTCACTCGCTGGCAGAACATGTACGCGCTTTCTGGCAGATAACTCAGACTGTCACGTTGCTCCGATTTTTGGGGGTCAGTTTACCCGATCTGTCCATCCAAACAGAGGTGTGTCAAACGGTGTGTCAAAACCAACCACTGTAAGACGCTATCTCTATAAAAAACCGAAGGCAACGTATGGGGAGAAAGCACCCCGAACCCGCTTGAAATAGTACCAGGTGGGTAACTGCGGGTAAAAACACGACAGCCCCGTCAAATTGACGAGGCTGAGATGGTACACCGTACGGGAATTGAACCCGTGTTACCGCCTTGAAAGGGCGGTGTCCTAACCCCTAGACGAACGGTGCGTCTGCGATTACAGAGCGACAAAGTTAGCACTTTTCCACAGAAAGCCAAGTGCCAAGTGCCAGGTGCCAAGTGCCAAGTGCCAAGTGCCACGTTCCCATTTCCCAGTTCCCAGTTCCCAGTTTCCAGTTCCCTATCTTCGAGTATGAAACTCATCGGCATCACCGGCGGCATCGGCACCGGAAAATCCTCGGTGGCAGAACTGCTGCGGAAGAGGGGGTGGACGGTCTATGCGTCCGATGAAACGGCGCGGGAGATCATGGATGGCCGACCCGATGTGCAACAGGCCATTGCCGCGGCGTTGGGAAGTGAAGTCCTTACACCACAAGGACTTGACAGGAAGAAGATCGCTGAACTTGTGTTTGGTGCCAGCCCCCTTCACAAGGAACGACTCCACAAAATGGAACAGATCATCCACCCGCTGGTGATCGAAGAACACTGGGAACGCATCCAACGGCATGTGGAAGAGGGGACGCCCCTGGTGGCCATCGAATCGGCCCTGCTCTACGAGATCGGCCTGGAAGATGGGTTCGACTGGGTGGTGGTGGTCGATGCCGCCGACGAGATCCGCGTCCAACGCGTCATGCAGCGCTCCTCCATGTCCGAAGCCGACGTCCGCGCCCGCATGGCCGAACAATTGACCATGCAGGAAAAACGTTCTTACGCCGATTTTGTCATCGAGAACAACGGAACCCTCGAGGATCTGGAGAATGCGGTGAATAGGGTGGCGACGATCATCGAAGTACTCCCTGACAACAGCGAGTAGCTAGTAGCTAGTAGCGAGTGCCAAGTGCCAAGTGCCAAGTGCCAAGTGCCAGTTCCCAGTTCCCAGTTCCCAGTTCCCAGTTCCCTAACTTTGCATCACCACAAATCAGGTATACTTCTCATGTCTCAACCTCTTCATCTCACCGACGATTCCTTCAACACCGAGATCGGCGAAGGCAAGGTCACACTTGTTGATTTCTGGGCTGCATGGTGCGGACCGTGCCGTGCCATCGCTCCGATCATCGATGACCTCGCAGGTGAGTACGACGGACGCGCGAAGATCGCTAAGGTCGACGTCGACAATAATCCTAAAGTTGCCATGGAGTATGGCATTCGTTCCATCCCGGCTCTGCTGATCTTCAAAGACGGCAAGGTGGTTGATACGATCGTCGGCGCAGTGCCGAAGACGTACATCACGGATCGCCTCGACGCACAACTCAACTGATCGTCATGGCTCGTCCAACGCCCTTGAGCGAATCCGAGCTTGCTGAACATCTCAAGGACATTCCTCTGTGGCGCCTCGATGGCGCCACAATTGTTCGTGAGATACCATGCTCCGACTTCGCTGCTGCCATCGGCCTGGTGAATGCCATCGCTCTGCTCGCAGAGAAGATGGATCATCACCCCGATCTCCTCGTCTACGGATGGAATAAGGTGCGCATCACACTGTCAACACACGACCAAGGCGCACTGACCATTCTCGATGTTCGACTCGCAAAATCAATCGACACACTCTCAATCAACCAGCTAATCAGCTAAACAGCTAGATAGCTAGAGGGCTAGAGAAATGATAATACAAGATGTGATTGCTAGGGAGATACTTGACTCACGAGGAAATCCTACGATCGAAGTCGACGTGATCCTCGAAGATGGATCGATGGGCCGTGCCGGTGTTCCATCCGGTGCCAGCACCGGTGAACATGAGGCAGTGGAATTGCGCGACGGTGATGAGAAACGCTACCTCGGCAAAGGTGTGCAGAATGCCGTTGCGAATGTCGACACGGAGATCGCCGATGCCCTCCTCGGTATGGACGCATCAGATCAACGTCAGATCGACCGCATCTTGATCGAACTCGACGGCACACCAACCAAGTCACGCCTCGGCGCGAACGCCATGCTCGGCGTCTCCCTCGCCACAGCAAAAGCCGCTGCCGAATTCCACGGTCTGCCGCTGTTCCGCTATCTCGGCGGCGTGAATGCAACGCTGCTGCCGACGCCGATGATGAACATCCTCAACGGTGGTCGTCACGCCGACAACAACGTCGACATTCAAGAGTTCATGATCATGCCCATCGGCGCTGAATCCTTCAGCGAAGCACTTCGCATGGGCACCGAGACCTATCACGCCTTGAAGGGTGTGCTTAAGAAAGCCGGACTCTCCACCTCCATTGGTGATGAAGGGGGCTTTGCACCGTCGCTCACCAGCAACGAACACGCACTCGACGTGATCATGGAGGCCATCGCGAAGGCGGGCTATACGCCGGGACAAGACATCGTGCTTGCGCTCGATGTTGCTGCCAGCGAAATGGTCAAAGACGGCAAGTATCTGATGTATAAGAGCACGCAAGAGACGAAGACCGCTGCCGAGATGGTATCGTGGTATGCATCTCTCTGCGAGAAGTATCCCATCGTCTCTATCGAAGACGGCATGGGCGAGAACGACTGGGACGGCTGGAAAGCACTCACGGAAGCCATCGGCGACGGATGTCAGTTGGTTGGTGACGATCTCTTCGTCACGAACGTCGACTTCCTCGCACGCGGCATCGGCGAAGGTGTCGCCAACTCCATCTTGGTGAAGGTCAACCAGATCGGCACTCTCTCGGAGACGTTCGACGCCGTTAATCTTGCCCAACGTTATGGCTACTCGTCGATCCTCTCCCATCGCTCCGGCGAAACAGAAGACTCGACGATCGCCGACATTGCCGTGGCCGTTGGCTGCGGACAGATCAAGACCGGCGCACCGTGCCGCTCCGACAGAGTGGCTAAATACAATCAACTTCTCCGCATCGAAGAGATGCTCGGCGAAGATGCTATGTATGCAGGGCAAAGCACCATTAGTTAGTTTGCATCATGAACAACATCAAATTTGGTACTGATGGCTGGCGCGGACTGATCGCGCGCGATTACACCTTCGATAACTTGACGTTGGTAGCTCATGCAACGGCGCGCTATGTGCGCACGATGCAGAAGAAGGGCGCTTCCGTGGTCGTGGGATACGACACGCGTTTCTTGTCGCGACAGTTCGCCGAAGAGACGGCGCGCGTGTTGGCTGCGAACGGTATCACGGTCTATCTGACCGATACGATCTCGTCGACACCGCAAGTGTCGTTTCACACCAAGGCCAAGAAAGCCAACCTCGGCGTGGTGATCACGGCATCACACAATCCCGCCGAATACAACGGCTTCAAGGTCAAGGCCAGCTTCGGCGGTCCGGCCATTCCCGAACAGATCACGCAGATCGAGAAGGAACTCGATGCGCTAAAAGGGAAAGCCCCCTCCATGAAGGTGGAAACCCTTGAAACGTACATCAAGCAGAAGATGATCCGCATGTTCGACGCAAAGGAGTCGTACGTGCGCTACCTGCGAAAGAAGATCGACTTCGATCTCATCGCCAAGAGTGGTCTAAAGGTCGTCTACGATCCGATGCACGGTGCCGGCATCAACTTCATGCATCAGATCCTGCCCGAAGCGTTCGAGATCCACGGCTGGCACAATCCCGGCTTCGGTGAGGTGGATCATCCGGAACCGATCGCTGAATGTCTTGATCCGCTGATGCGGACGGTGAAGAAGCAAAAGGCCGACGTTGGTCTTGCCACCGACGGTGATGCCGATCGTCTAGGTATGGTAGATCATACCGGTGCCTTTGTGGATTCGCACCGCATCTTCATGTTGTTGATGAAGTATCTACATCAAGACAAGAAACGCCGCGGTGCCGTGGTGAAGACCGTTTCTCTCACGTCGATGGTCAACAAGTTCTGTGAGCAGCACGGCATCACGCTCTATGAAACGCCCGTCGGCTTTAAGCATGTGGCCAAATTGATGGCCGAAGAAAAGATCCTCATTGGCGGTGAAGAGTCAGGGGGCTTGGGGACATCACTCCATATCCCTGAACGTGACGGCATCTTCAACGGACTGCTCATCCTTGAGATGATGGCCGCACGGAAGAAGTCGTTGAAGGAATTGTGCGACGAACTCGACGAAGAGTATGGTCCACACCGCTACCGCCGCATCGATGCTAAGGTCACCGAACAACAGAAGAAGCAGATCATGCAGGCCTGTGCGAAGCGTCCTCTTAAGATCGGACGTTACAACGTGCTGCACATCGATGATCGTGATGGATACAAGTTCACCGTCGACGGTGGCGCGTGGCTTCTTGTTCGTGCTTCAGGTACCGAACCGCTCATCCGCTTCTATTCAGAAGCCAGCTCGATCAACAAGGTAAATGAGCTGTTGGATGAAGCGATGAAGATGAAGTAAGGGCGTTCCTCGCTCCGCTCGGAATGACAGGGCCTCTCTCGTTCCTCGCTCCGCTCGGAATGACAGGGCCTCTCTTCTCTTTTCTAGAAAGTTGGGCGCTCTGTGTATGATGCCCACGACTGTGCCTGACGATCTTTCGCACTGAGGATCGGGGCGACAGCGTGCCAATCGATCGCGAGTACTGGATCCAGCGGATTGATGCTCCCTTCACCGGAAGCGTTGTAGGGGGCTGTGCATTTGTACAGCACATCGGCGTCGTCGCTGAGACAGCAGAAGCCGTTGGCGAAGCCGGCGGGGATCCAGACAAGCCGCGGAGTGTCGTCGGAGAGGATGAGCGAGATGTGCTGTCCGAACGTAGGGGAGTGCTGACGTAGATCGAGCTCAACGAGCTGGATCGCCCCCTTCAAGACCGTGAGCAGTTTGCCTTGTGACGGGGTGTGCTGATAATGCATGCCACGGATGACGCCGCGAACGGAGCGTGAGTGATTATCCTGCACAAAAGAGTCCGTGATGCCGAGCTCCCGTAGTTGCTGCAGATGGAACAGCTCTTCGAAATAGCCGCGGTCATCGTGATACCGATCGATGTCGATGACGATGAGACCGTTGAGGTGTTCTTCTGCGATGCGGACAGCCATGTGCTAATATAGCCAGTGACGCAAGACCTCGGAGCGAAGAGGATACGTTTTGCGATAGTGATCGAAGGTGGCCACTGTGGGCGTTGCGAGCCAGTCCTGACGAAAGGCAGCCGACCATGCACGTAGTGCGCTGCGTTCATCATCGAGCGTTGGCAGAGGCGTGTTAGCGTGTGGGACCTGGATAACATCTGATGGGACGAACTGCTCGCCCCCTGCATGCTTCCAGCGATGATAGGCGGCAAAGACCATGGCAGCACCGTCGCGTTTGGCGTCGAGTGAATAGCCGGCAATGTGCGGCGTAACGCGTTCGATGTTGTTGATGGTGTGTGGGTCTATGTGAGGTTCGTTGGTAAAGACATCCAGGACGGCCGTGAGATGTCCTGCACGATGTCGTTCAACAAGAGCACGTTCGTCAACGATGCCGCCGCGTGCGGCGTTGATGATGATGGCGTCGTGAAGTGTTGTTGCAAGATGATCTGCGTTGATGAGATCAACAGTAGGATAAGGACCAGTTGGCGTGAGTGGCGTGTGAACGGTGATCACGTCGCATGTTGACATGATCGTTGCAAGATCACGCACCGGATATGGTTGATCGTCGTGTAAGAGTCCGGCATCAACAAGTGGGGGATCGTTGACCACGACCGAGCAACCAAACCGAGAAGCTGCTCTAGCCAATCGACGTCCAACGTTGCCAACACCAACGATGCCGATACGAATTGTGCTAAGGTCGGGCACAAGATCAAGCACGTTGGCCATCACGTACTCTGCCACGGCCCATGCATTCGAACCCGGCGCAGAGGCGAACGCGATGTTACGCGTACGCAGTGCATCAACATCAACGTGGTCGATACCAGCCGTTGCCGATCCAACAAACCGAATGTTCGTGTTCTCGAGCAATGCGTGATCAACACGTGTGGTGGATCGTACGAACAATGCTGTTGCACCACATTCACGCAGAACGTTGTTGGTGATCTCTCTGCCCGGAAGCAACAGCGTGGCATCTACATCATCAAGCCATTCAGCAAGATGAGGGATCTGATCGTCAACAACGAAGCGTGCCGACATTGCTACTCAGTAACGTGGAGGATCGTCATCGATGTACCGCGGACACCGGAGACCGTCACAATGTAACTGCCTGTTGCGACCATTGCACCATTGTTCGCTGCACCATTCCACGTGATCACTGACTGCCCGTGTACCAGTGCACTCCACACCAACGTACCCATCACGTCGTAGATCGCAACACTACCTTGTGTCAGCTCCGATGGCAACACGATCGTCACCTGATCGCTCGTGGGATTCGGATGCACACGGAACGGGTAGGGGGCGTGTGGTTCGTTGACGGACGTGGTGCTATTGCAGACGACGTAGCCGATCGCCGGACGATACGATGTTGAGACAACGTTGACTTGGCAGATATGTGCACCCGGATTCTCCGGACTGAACTTCAAACGAACGTTGACGACGCCGTCGGGCTCGATCACGCCTGTTTCGACGGTCACAACCTCGAAGCGTTCGGCGTCGAAGCCGGAGAGTTCTGCACCGGTCACGGTAAGCGTGTCGGTGCCGGTGTTGATGAAGGGGACGATCACTTCAGATTCTTGCCCGACAACACAACCGTCTATCAGCGTGTCAGCTGCCGGTGTGAGCAAACCAACCGTTGTAGAACCGTGCAAGATGACGTCGTTCATGCCAAGCTCATTCGTCACGATGCGGATGCGTCGAGTGAACGTGCCCTCTTCCGTTGGCTCGAACACACATTCAAGGCCGTACGTCTGCTGTGGCAACACAACAACGGGAACGCGCCACTGCGAGTTGTGAAGACATTCGTCGCCTTCGATGTCCCACACATGTGAGATCGTATAGGACGCATTGCCTGGGTTGGAGACTGGCAACGTAAAGAACAACATGTCGTTCGGTCGCGCCTTGGTATAGATCGTGTCAGCAGCACTAAACATCGGTGTTGCAGTATCAGCCACGGCGATCAACTCAACGATCTTGTCGTCGTCAACTGCCGGGAATGGTGTGTACGCATTGGACTCATGGTTGCTTGTGCAAAGAAAGACGCGACCCTCCGGAGAGATCGCAACATCGCGAAGCCGACCTAGAGATCTGATCAGATGTTCTCGCGTGGAGACAACAGCGGTGCCGCTATCATTCAAGACCAACTGAAATAGCGTACCGTTCTTGAGTGTTGTCAGCAAGATCGAATTCTTTAACACGGGATAGGCATCATGGTGATAGTACCGTAGTCCGCACGGTGCCACCGTTGTTGAGGTACCCGACGTCCATCTTGGTTCGACCACGTTGGCTGAATCACAATACGGCCGTTCGAACTCTTCATCGTCGCAATATCCTTCCACGAACGGCCAGCCATAGTTGCCGCCGGGTTGAAGCATGTTCACTTCATCTTCGATGATGTTGCCGTGCTCCGATGTCCACATGTTACCGTTTGGCAGGATGTCGAAGCCCTGCACATTACGATGTCCCTTCGTATACATCAACTCACCCGGCACCGGATTGTCGTCAGGTACAGAGCCGTCACTGTTCATGCGAAGGACCTTGCCGTTCAAGGTGCTGTCTAGCACTGATCCCTCCGGACCTGGGGAATCACCCATGGTAACGTAGAGCTTTTTGTCCGGACCAAACTGCAATCGACATCCTTGATGATACGAGATCGCCGGATCAAAGGTCATAATGCGGACCGGACTCACGAGTGTATCACTGGTGTAGGTGTATCGTTCCACCACACGCCAGTAGTGGCTTCTCTTGCCGCCTACGTAAGCAACGTAGACGTACGGGCTATCCGGAAAATCAGGATGCCACGTAAATCCAAGCATCCCGGTCTCTTGTTCAAGATAGACGATGTCTCTGCGGTCGAGGATCACCTTCTTCACGCCTGTCTCAGGGTCGATGCGACTCATCACGCCGATACGTTCAGTGGTCCACAACGTCCCATCCGGACCCCATTCGATCTCCCACGGGATCTCAAGTCTCGTTGCGATGGTCTTGGCCGTAAACTCTTTTTGTGCTGCTACCGGGATGGCAAGAACCATCAACAGTGCAGCGGCCCACGTACTTGATCTTTTCACGCCGTACTCCCAGAGTTCAGCGTAACACTACCTTGACATCTTCTGTCGACCACCGTGCGCGCACCGTGATCGTCCCCTGTATCGGAATCCATCGCTCACCAAGTTGGAAGGGGGCAGGTGTTCCGTGGTCATATTGACCATTATTGTTTCGGTCGATCACAACATCCATTGCGTACGACCCCGGCGGAACGGAATCCACCGTGAACGCTCCATTCCCGGCAAGCGGTATCGAGCGGATGACCTTGTCTGTAGTGTTACGTAATCTTAAAAGATACGGACCTTTTAGCTGAAGAGAGTCGGCGAACGTACCGATCACGGTGCCGGGATCGACGCGGACGGAGTCGACCCCATCGACCTTGGTGGTATCCTTCGGAATGACAGTGTCGGCCTGTTGGGTCAGTGAAGGGCCGAGGAGGAGCTGTTGGGCGTAGGAGGCACCGCTGATGACGTCGAGGTCTTCGGGAGCGAAGACGTAGTCTTCGTTGGCATCAAGAAGGAAGTTCTTGTTGTCGTCGCGGATGACGATCAGACGATAGCGACCGTCACGCAAGCCCCCTATCGAGAGAGTGCCGGAGGTGCCGATGGGCATGCGGTATTCCGATTTGCGAGAGCGTGGGTCGAAGCCGGCAGTGAGAGTGTCGGCGTTTGCGTACAGCAGAGCAACAAGGTTTTGTTTTTTCTGGGTGGTGACCGATCCGGTCACACGTCCGGAGTCGAGGTCTGGTCCGGTAGAGAAGACCATCGTCACGGCTTCTGCCGGAGTGTTGCCGCGGAGATCTTTCCACTCCGTGCCGAGGGTGATCACGTAGGTGGTGTTGGGAGCGAGAGGTTCTTCGAAGCTGACTTCGACTTCGTCACCGGCATACGATGTTGAGAATCGTGTTGCCGGCTGGATCACGAAGCCGTTGCGTACGGAGCGATCCACGTAGTCATCGAATGTGAAGGTGATCGACGACGGAGTGATATTGCGTGATCCCGATGCCGGCTCTACCACTGACACCTTGGCAGCAACCTTGTCATGAGGTCCACCAGTGGGCGGTACCTTCATCGCACAGGAAGAGAGCAGTAGTGCAAGGAGGAAGAGAGAGGCGCGAAGCATAGACAAAGTTAGTGTGCTAGTTCCCAGTTCCCAGGTGCCAGGTGCCTATGTAAGTTTGTAGGGTGAAGAGAGTAAAGCAAGCGTGGGATGTGGTGTATGAGTTCTTCGACATCACGGACCGGCGTCATTTGTTCTTGTTGTCGGCCGGGATCGCCTTCAACCAGTTGATCTGCATGATCCCGTTGATCTTGTTGGTGATCTCTATCGTGAGCGGGCTTATTGATGAGCAGGCCACGAAGGAGACGGTGCGTTTGTTTCTGACGCAGCTGCTGCCGACGAACATCGAGGCGACGAAGACGATCTCAACCGTCATCTTTGAATTGGGTGCAGTCTTCAGTTACCGCACGCTGACGGGATGGATCGCCGGTGTGGCGTTGTTATGGCTGTCATCGGCGTTGTTCAGTTCAATGCGTACGGGCTTGAACGCCATCTTTCATATTCCAACGCCCAAGTTCTTCATACTGTACAAGCTCAAGGATCTGTTGCTGACGATCATCACCACGGCGTTGATCATCGCAACAACGTTGGTGTCGCCGATGTTGTCGGTGATCGAAGAGACCGGACGATCGTTGTTCCCGAACGGCGACCATCTGCAGATCATGGGTCTCACGGCACAGCTGATCTCCCTGATCGCCACCACGGTACTGTTCTTTGTGTTGTATCGTTTTGTGCCCAACAAACGTCTGCCATGGCAGATCGTGATCATCAGCACCATCGCTGCTGTCGGCTTGTGGGAACTTGCCCGCGTTCTGTTCACGTGGTATGTGAACAGTGCCGCCAACTTCAGCAAGTTCTACGGCGGCTACATCGTCTTGGCATCACTGGCGCTGTGGTTCTACTACTCGGCCTTCATCTTTCTGATCAGCGCCGAGTTGGCTCAATACATCTACGTCAAACGCACTGAGCACCATGCCCCTGAAGCGTAGGGGGCGAGCACTAGAACTTCAGCAGCTGATTCCACTTGAGGAACAGATCCCAGGTGGAGCGTACATCGCGAAGGCAATACTCGGCGATGTCGGCAAGAGCGCCTTCTTCGAAGAGGTGGTTGACCTTTGAGCCGTCCACGCCGGCGGCCTTGGGTGAAGGAACGCCGAAGGACTTTGCGTAGAAGTCGAAGTTGAAGCCGCGGGTGGCGCCGCTCGCTGCACGATTGTAGAACGTGAGCTTGTCCATCAGGTCGGTGTGGGCCGAATAAGAGAAGCGTGTTCCGTCCATGAGGTTACGCGACGGGCGAATGCCGAGCACAGCGCTGCGGAGCATCAGCCACGGCGCGTCGAAGCCACGACCGTTGAAGGAGATGAGATGAATGCCGTAGTGCGCGTGCAAGAGCTTCCAGAAGTTCTCGAGCATGGTGTGCTCTGTGCTGTAGTAACACACGCCCCCTGATGGAAGGATCTCTTCACGCTTGATGCCGTCTTCTGTGATGGAGGGATCGACCATGTAGGCAACGTCGCGCGAGGACCATTCGTCATCGGTGAGCGTCATCATGCGCATGCCGATGCAGACGATGCGTCCGGTGAGAGGACTGAGGGCAAACTCGCTGATCTTCTTCTCGCGTTCTTCGTCGTTCGCAGTGTTGCGGAGGAGATAGTCTTGCTGCGTTTCGTCGAAATGATCGAGCGGCAGACCAACGGTCTCGAGGTCGAAGACGAGATAATTCGATTCCATGGCGATCAGCGGGTGAGGATGATGAATTCTGTGCGACGGTTGCGGGCACGACCTTCATCGGTCGCGTTGGTCGCTACTGGCTTAGTGTCGCCATAGCCCACGGCTGTGACACGTTCTGCTTTGATGCCGGCGGTGATCAAGGCGTCACGCACAGCGTCGGCACGCTGTTGTGAGAGCTTCTGATTGAATTCGGGATCGCCGGTGCTGTTCGTACTGTCGGTATGGCCGCGGAGTTCGATGGTCATCGTCGGGACGCCCTGCATCAGGCGGACCACGTTATTGATCGCCCCCTTCGATGATCCTTTGAGCTGGGCTTTACCGTGATCGAATTGAACGTCCATAACGGCGATGGTGCCGGGTTCGGGCGTGTTGTCGTACGTGGCGGAGGCCTTGAGGGAGTCTTTGCCGAAGCACAGGGTGACGTTGACGGTGTGTTCGCCGAAGGAGTTGGCGGGATATTCGATGACGTAGGCGTTGCGGAGGCGGCGATAGACGTCTTCGAAGACGTCGTCGAACTCCGACGTGCGATAGATGTGCTGATAGGTGCCGCCTGTGGCAGCTGCGAGGTCGGACATGTAGCCCTCGTTGATGCCGTCGCCGAAGTCAACGGCGCAGATGGGAACGTGCTCACGCAGTGACTTCGAGATGAGTTCTTCGCGTTTGATCTTCGACGAGTTCTCTTGTCCGTCGGTGAAGATCACCACGGCGCGACGTTTGAACTCGGACGCGTTGGTGGCGAGGTGATCGATGGCAGCGGAGACACCTTGTAGGATGGCGGTGCCGCCGCCGAAGCCTTCGAGGCCGTTTTGTTTGAGTCCGGACTTGAGGTCTGATGTTGACATTGTGCACGGCACTTCCACTTCGACGTGATGATCGTAGCGGACGAGGGCCATGGCATCTTTCGGTCCTTTTTTGTCGATGAAGGCCTGAGCTGCTTCTTGCACGGAGCGTGCGCGCGGATCGCCCATGGAACCGGAGTTGTCCATCACGAGGGCGATGGCAATGGGCATGGGGTCGCGTTCGCTGAGTTCTCTGATGTCGAACTGCGTGATCTTGACCGAAGACCCGCCGGAGGTTTCGGTGACGTTGCAGATCATGCTCTTCACGGCGCGTTCGCTGCCGCTTGCGTAGAACGTCCCGGCGGAGTCGATCACATGAACGTAGAGTTTGACCTTACCGATATCGCGTGTATCGACCGCCGAGATCTGCGCCACCGAGCGCGCCGGCTTCGCCGGCGGCATCGAGGCGATGTTCTTCAGGAAGATCGGCGCATATCCCGGCGGCGGCGTTGCATCTTCCGTGGCCGCCGGCTCGCGCCAGCTCATGCACCCCGAAAGCACCATCACCAGAACGCCCATTACCATCCATGCCCGGCACCAGAGTTTCCCGGCAGGGACGCATTTTGTCAGATTGTGTGTCATTGTGGCAGTTGTTGATTGATAAGCATTCGTGTGGTCCGATCCTTCGGGTCTAGACGTACCGCCAGATCGCGATAGAATCGAAAGCTACCAACATCTTGGTTCACCTGCAGGGCATACATTGCATTTGACGCCAAATTCGACACCACCAAGGCCGACATTGCGCTGTCCAACCGCGTCTTCTTATCCGCTAAACTCTTCACCACTTCCTCAATATTCCCCATTCCCGATTCCCGATTCCCCATTCCCCATTCCCCCTTCCCCGTTCCCAGTTACCTACTGAGGCGAACCAACCGCCCCACCGGCACTGCCCTGTACTCCGCTGCAAAACCCTGCTCATCGGTCATCATCTCGGGTGTGATGTAGATGGGACGGTCGGTGTTGCTTTCGACGATGGCATTCAGCACATCAACAAATCGACGTTGGATCTCGGCGTTATTCCGCGGGTTGGTTTTGAAGGCATCGGCGTCGGCTTCGAACTGTTCAAGCCACGGCATGTAGGCATCGATCGCTGCCTTCGCCCCCTTCATCACATCAGGATACAGATGTTGGAGATGGGGCAAGTACCACGTTCTTCGGATCAACTCTTTGTCGATCATCACCACGTCCGGACGCACACCTTCTACCGTCTGCAAATACCAGAAGGCACTGCACATGTAATCCCACTGTCGCGTGATGATGATGGCCCGCGGCTGTGCATGGTCCATCGCCCACATCGTATAGGCGGGAACGGCACGATGCGAGGAGTGATCCATGGTGGGATAGTTGAGGAAGAGACTGATGAAGCCAAGAATCACGAAGAAGGGTGAAAGGATGAAAGGGTGCAAGATCTTTATGTCGGTGAGCTTACCGATGCCGATGCCGAGGAGGATGGCCAGTACCGTTAGCGTTGGCAGGAAGTAGGCATCGATATCGGGGATGGCATAGCCGAGAGAGATACCCAGGTTACCAACGATCAGCAACAGCAGTGCGATGGCCATCTGACGTTGAACTTTCCACAACGCCACCAGTCCGATCACCGCGCCGATCCATCCGATCCACAACAACTCTTGTGATGCCAGCGAAAAGAACGTCGACGTGTTCTCGCGCATCGCCGCACTATCCGAGAACATCCACACACCAAACTGCGTCCCCTTCACATGGTACACAAATGCATCCCATCCGCGGTGCACCCACCCCCAGTTGATCGGCGGCATCGCCGCACTCCGCATCGGCAGGATCAGATACATCATCGGACCCAATAGGGAGGGGGCGAGCAGCCACCCTATTCGTCTCTTCGCCGCCTCTGCCGACGGCTGCATCTTCCACCACCAGTACAACAACCCCGGCGCAAGAAAGATGGAGGAGAGGTGGTTGGCGAGCATGAGGCCGAAGACTAGCCCGGAAAGTAGCGAGTAGCGAACAGCGAGTGCAGAGGCATCACGTTGTGTATGACTCGCTGCTTGCTGCTGGCTGCTGACGACTAACAAGAAGAGGAGTGTATTCAACCCATACACCTCTACGGCCGTGGTCTGGGCCCAGACGGTAGGGGAGAAGGCCCAGAGGAGGGCGGTAGCGGCGCCGATGATGGTGCGCGGACGTACGTCGAGCGTGGGCGCGGTGAGGCGCAGCACGTCGCGGACGACGATGGTGAGCACCGAGGCCGTGGCGGCCACGAGCAGGGCCGAGAGGATGTTGAGGCCCTTGATCACGCTCGGCCACGGCAGCATCTGCCAGACGTGGGCGATGAGCGTGAAGAGCGGATAGCCCGTGGGATGGGCCACACCCCAAGTGTGGGCGGCGGCGGCAAGCTCGCCGGTGTCGGTGTAATACAGACCCGGCGCCTGTGTCACGAGGTACACGGCGCCGGCGATGAGTCCAACTAGAAGCGGTACCATAGACCGCAATGATACGTTATCGGGCGATGACGACAGGTGTGCGGACTACCGTTCCCGACGTTGTGGTCAGGAGCAGGTGATAGGTTCCGTTGGCCAGACCGTTCACCGTGAAGGTGTGTTGGTCGGCTTCGCTAATGCCGTAGGAGCGGACGAGGTTGCCGTCAGCCGTGTAGAGGTTGGCACCAACGATCGTGCGGGACTGCTCGCCCCCTACCGTCACGTGGTCTGTGGCCGGCAGCGGACCGGCGGTGAGACCCAGCGAGGAGAGGTCCTCGACGGAGTTGACGTCGCCGACGTAGAAAGTGCCGGTGAACCGGAGCGAGTCCGACGTTACGGTCTGATCGAACAACGTAATGGAGAACGTGCTGATGCCGTCCGTGCCGTTAGCATTCATGAGCGTGTAGATCTTCAGCTCGCCGCTGCCGGGGAGGTATTGAGCTTCACGGTCCGTGGGGTTGTCTTCGCCCGGGAAGAGGAAGAAGCAGAAATCGCCGAAACACATGGCAGGCATGTGACCGGCGGCCACCTGGGAGAGGTCGTAACGGAAGAGGAGGTTCTTCGGCGTGCCGTTGTCGTTGATAATGTAGCCGTTACGCTTGAACTGCTGCGTATTGGCCCCGGAGACCGAATCTTTATCGTCCCAGTTGATATGGTACGTCTGGGCCGTTGCCGTCATGGCAAGGCCGGTGATCAGGAATGCCAACAGGAGAAGGCGACTTTTCATAATTTGTTGTTCCAATAAAGCAGATGGAGAGTCTTCAAACTACGGATGCAGTGATGATTTTCCACCTCTCCAGTTACATGTCAGGATCAACCATGCGTATCTCCTTGTTTGTCATCGGCTTGCTATTGGCCGTCTCGACCACCTTTGCTCAAGAGACCGCCGAGGGCACGTCGCTGCCGTCGGTCAAGATCAAGAACATCGCCGGCGACCTGATCAACACGGCCGACCTTGGCAACACGGAACAACCGGTGGTGATCAGCTTCTGGGCTACGTGGTGCAAGCCGTGCCTACAAGAACTCCAGACCTATCACAGTCTCCTCGCCGAATGGGAGAAGGCCTATAACGTGAAGATCGTAGCCGTATCGATCGACGATTCCCGCAATGCCCGCAAGGTACCGGGATTTGCAAAGGGGCGGAACTGGACCTTTGATGTTCTTCTCGACGAGAACCAGGATTTCAAGCGCGCCATGAACGTGAACAACGTGCCCCATACCTTCATTGTCTACAAAGGCAAGGTGGTGTGGTCACACAGCGCCTTCGCAGCGGGCGATGAAGAAGATATTGCGGCGGAGTTGAGTAAGCTGGTAGGCGGGAAGTAAAGAATGATACCTCACCCCGCTCGCTTCGCGAGCTGCCCCTCTCAAGTTTGAGAGGGGCTATGGAATCTGGCGGGGTGAGGTCCTTACATCGGGAACAGGGGAGAATTAGATTGAACAAGTACAGTGTACTTCTTGTGATGGTTGTCGTGGCGTCGGTGATGGCATCGGCGCAAGGGGTAACGTTAGATGATATCGGCACGATCTCCGGATCGTTGCAGTCGGATGTGCAGAGTTATCGGGAGGATTCAACGATCGGTGCGCCAAACGTGCCGGAGCAGATCCTTTCGAATACGTTCGTCAACGTGCTGTTCAACCGTGGGAAGTTCACGTTGGGCTTCCGCTTTGAATCGTATCAGAATCCGTTGCTGGGGATCGACCCGCGGTATGGTACCACCGGCGCGGGAACGGGTATTGGGATCCCGTATCGTTTTGTGACGTATGCCGACGATATCTTCGAGGTCACGGCCGGCAACTTCTACGAACAGTTCGGCAGCGGCATGGTGTTGCGCACGTATGAAGAACGCAACCTTGGCTTTGATAACTCCATCGATGGTCTGCGTCTGCGATTCATGCCCGTCAACGGGATGAAGATCACCGGCTTCATCGGACGTCAGCGGGCCTTCTTCGAACTCTCCGAAGGCATCATGCGCGGTGCCGACTTCTCACTCGACCTCAAAGAGATCGGCGAAGAGTTCTTGCCGGATGATATGTATGCCAACTTAGGCGCCAGTGTGGTCAGCCGCTACCAGCCCGATAACAACCCGTTCTTTGTGGTGCCGGAGAACGTTCTCGCGTGGTCGACACGTGCGAACGTGACCATTGCCGACTTCATGCTCGAAGCAGAGTATGCCTACAAGATCAACGACCCCGGTGCTACCAACGGCGGCACGTATAATCCCGGCAACGCGTTCTATGTGAATGCTTCTTATGCTGCTCCAGGCCTTGGTATCAGTGCTGCCATGAAGCGCATCGACAACATGGACTTCCGCAGCGATCGTACTGCAACGGGCTTTGCACAGCAGGTGAACTATCTGCCGGCACTGACCAAACAACATACGTGGCGCTTGATCACGTTGTATCCGTATGCTACCCGTCCGACAGGTGAGTTCGGTGCACAAGCCGACATCACCTACACCATTCCTGCCGGTTCGTTCCTCGGTGATGACGAGACCACGCTGTCGTTCAACACCAGCGTGATCCACGCCCTCGACACCACGCGCCAGCAAACACAGATCAACGACTCCGTTACCGTCGACAACCTCTACTACGAGGCCGCCTTCTGGTGGGACGAACGCGTCTTCTTCCGCGACATCAACTTCGAGATCCAGCGCAAGTTCGGTAAGGACTTCAAGATCACGGCTTCGTACATCAACATCCTCTACGATCAAGACGTGATCGAGAATCGGGCCACGATCGATGAAACGAAATACGGCGTCATCACCGCCAACTTTGGCGTCCTCGAACTCTGGTTCAAGACCGGTAAGGGGCAAGCACTGCGCACAGAACTTCAGTACATGAAGGTTGGCTACGAAGAAGGTGTCGACCGCGATCCCGTCAACAACGGCGACTGGGCCATGGCCCTTGCCGAATATTCGGTGTCACCAACCTGGTTCTTTACACTCTTTGCAGAACTGAACTTCAATCGCACCAAACTCGTCGAGGATCCCATTACCGGTGACAAGTCCCGCATCGATGCCGACGACATCGTCTATCCCAATGCAACGGTCGCTTGGGTCAAAGACGCCCTCCGCGTCCAGGCCGGCTACGGCCGCGTCCGCGGCGGCATCCTTTGCGTCGGCGGCATCTGCCGTCCGGTGCCGGCATCGAATGGATTTTCGCTGAACGTATCGTATACCTTCTAGGTAATGGGGAATGGGGAATGGGGAATGGGGAATGGACTACGAGCAACGAGCAACGAGCAACGAACCACGAGCAACGACTATGAACCACCGACTTCTTCTCGCCGCTGCATGCATCCTGATGGTTGTGGGATGTGACATCGTTGACGATCCGTTTCCGTCTCAGCCGGGGTGGGAGGATACGTCGGCGCGTGTACAACAGAATGTGTTGTTGGAAGACTATACCGGTCACACTTGTGGCAACTGTCCGGAAGCGGCCGATGTGGCGCACGATGTTCAGGAACTGTATGGCAGTGACCGAGTGATCGTAGCGGCCGTTCACGCAGGCCCCTTTGCCTTCCCGCAGCCGCCGACGTATCCGGCAGACTATCAAACGCCGGTGGGTAACGAGCTGGATCAGACGTTCCGTATCAGCCGTGCCGGCAACCCAAATGGACTCGTGAACCGCACAACGTATAACGGCAAATTCATCCAGAGCAAGGATAACTGGGCGCCGGCAACACAAGCGCTGCTTCTCGCACCTCCGAAACTTGGTCTGTCCGCTGCTCACACATGGGACGCCTCATCAAAGACCGTGACGATCAATGTTGTTGCCGACTACCTGGTTGATGGCACCGACGATTACTATCTCACGGCGTGGATCTTGGAGAACGGCATCGTTGGTGATCAGACCGATTATCGAAAGAATCCTTCCCACATCGAAGACTACGAATTCGAACACGTCCTCCGCGCATCCGTCAATGGCACATGGGGCGAGCAGATGAACACATTGCCTGCACGCATGAAGCAAGGGGAACGCTACACCAAGACCCTCACCTACTCCTTCCCGTCAGATAAGACGTGGGTACCGGAGAACTGCGACCTCGTGGTTTTTGTTCATCGATATGGCACTGCACGAGAAGTAGTGCAGGTGGTCAAGATGAAGCTGACGAAGTGAGAGAATAACCGAATAACCGAATAGTCGAGATATCGGTTTTGGCGGAGCGTTAGATAAGTACCTGATCGCGGTGGCATGAGTAGCCTTACGATCGGCAACAAAGTAATGTTGTTCTGAATCTGAGGTGACAGCACGTACTTGAGCATACAGGACGTAGGACGCCGGACGCTGGACGTCGGACGTTAGTACCCAATCCTGATCTCGAACGACCCAAACACAAACGTCTCGGGATAGTTGCCGCCGGTACGGTTGGTATAGCCAAGGCGGACATCAGTGAAGATGTTGTGCCACCACTCCGCTGAGAACCACAAGCGAACGCGCGTTTGATTGCTGACGTTGCCGCGCAGGAAGGCGTTGCCAACAAGATCATCGCCATCTCCACGCAACAGGTCGCCCCCTACATTGCCAATGGGAGCAGGGTTGCCGGGGAAACGTGGGTTGTCACCCATGAGGATGTTGCCGGTGGAATCGAGGATGTTCTCCCCGTGACGAGTGTAATCAACGTCGAGGCGCACGAAGGTGCGCGGAGTGAACCAGGTGCGAAGTTGCACAGCCCAGCGATCACTATTGGGCTGCATGTCGTAGCCGATGGGAGCGCTGAAGGTGCTGTACGATGCACCGTTCTGACGATGGGTGAACGTAAACGGATCGATGCGGGCGTATTCGACGCTGAACAACGTGGCTGTGCCGTGGCGCGGAGAACCGAAGCCAGGGATGATCTGCGAGACGCCGAGTTGGTAGGCGAACTTGTTGGTGTTGCCGAGATACGAGGTGTCACCGAGCGTTGAGTAGTTGAGATCGTCGATCACAAGGTTGCCGTAGATCATCGTGCCGTTGAACGGACGTACGGCGGCATCGAAGGCGAGCAAGCTGTTGTCGTAGACGTTACGCTCGGGTGTGCTGAGTCCGGCCGACACAAAGAAGGCGAGCGGGTTGAGATAGACGAAGTCGAGACCGCGACCGTAGTAGACGATCATGTCGCTGACGGCAAGACTTAGCCACGGCGTTGGGTCGAACGCCAGGCGGTGCGTGGCGACATACTTCGATGGATAGGCATTACCGGCTGTGTCGACGCCGTTGGCAGCCGAGTGCGTCATGGTAAAGCGCACAGACTTATACGGCACGTCCAACAACAACCCGTCAAGCAACGGTGCTTCGATACTGTGAACAAAGTTGTCAATAGGGGAGAAGCCGAACTGCATGGCTTCACGACCGAAGCGAATGCGCACATACTCGGATTGAAACTGCACGTAGCCGATATAACGATCGAAGAAGGAACTGTCTTCGATGGTGAACTTCGTGATGCGACCCAATGTCGGATCGGTCTTGGCGATCAAGCGCGGATCGCCGGTGACGCGCATACCGTTCGAAAGATCGAGGAAGAAGCCGAAGGAATTGTCGAGCGACCCCATGAAGCGCACGGCCGGACGCAGAAGCAGAAACGGATCGGCAACCGTGTCGTTATCATACCAACCCGGACGCGCCATCAACGAGAGGTCGCCCTGGACGCGCATCGTACCGTCGTTCAACGACAGACCGCGAAAGCGCGTATCGGTCACCGCGAACTCGAGTCCGTCCGTAGTGTCGGTGTTCAACAAGATGCGTCCGTAATAGTCGGCGATGTATCTCGAGAACGCATCACTGCTGTCTGATGCTTGCTTCGTGAGCGTTTGTGCCGACTGCGGCCACACGGCCATCGACCCCAGCGATGCCCGACCGTCGATCGCCCGCAGAAGCTGCAGGTCCATCGACACACGCTCTGCATTCACATCAGCGCTTTGTGCAAACGCCGACGTGCTTAGAGCGATCATGACGATCAATAACGCGATCAACGCTTGACCACCGTGGGCTTGCATTTGCAGATCGCCCGCACCGCCTCGAGATCTTTAGCGGCGTCAACCTCGGTAGCGTATTCACCAACTTCAACAACATAGTTGCGCTTACCCTTGATGGTCTTATCGGCAAGACGCACCCGCATCCGCTTCTTCTTGAAGTCATTCACCAGCTTATCAGCATCAGCTTTGTTCTCCGTCGTCAACGTCGCAAGTGTATACACTACCGCCGCTGTCGCAGGTGTCGCTGTCGCAGGTGACGTGGTCGCAGGTGTCGTGGTCGCAGGCTTCGCTGTCGCAGTATTAGTCGTCCCTGTGTTAGTGGTCGCCGTGCTAGCTGTCGCCGTGCTAGCTGTCGCCGGCGGCACACCCACACTCATCCGCATCGCATCATACGCCACCGGCAGCAGGTCGCTGTTGGAGAACAGGTCGCGCATCTTGCGGAACTGCGTCTTGGCCTTCTCGGCGTCTTTCTTGATGCAGGCATGCAGGATCAGGCGGAGCAGGGCATCGTCGGCCCATTCGTTGGACGGATAGTTCTGGACGATGCGCTCGAACAGCGGCATGGCGCGCTCCGGGTCTTCGACCAACGAAGCGTGCAAGAACGTCACGCTCGGGTCATCGGGCTGGTCGATCAACAGATCGGGTAGGGCTTTTTTCGCGTCGCTGGTCCAGCCCTTGGCCACTTGCTGGATGTAGGTCTTGACGGGGGTCTTCTGTGCGGAGACCGTGTTTGTTGCAACGCCGATCGCAGCAACAACGAAGAGGAGGCGGATGATCATACTATGAAAATACGGCGACGTCCTAATTTGCAGGATGAATGCGCCCTTAAAGGTCTTGGTTGCCGCCGGTGGAACGGGTGGACATCTCTTCCCCGCCGTCGCCGTGGTCGAGCAGCTCAAGAAGCTTGCTCCTCATGGCGTGGAGGTGGAGTTCATCGGCAGTGCTGACCGAATGGAAGCCCGCCTGGTGCCGGAGATGGGATATCGGTACACGGCCATGCCCATCATCGGCTTCAAAGGACTGCTGACGTCGTCCACCTTTCTGCTGCCGCTGCGCATTCTGCAAAGTGTCGCCATTGCCCGCAAGGTGATCCGTCGCTTTAAGCCCGACGTTGTCCTCGTCACCGGTGCCTACATCTCCTATCCCGCCGGCGTTGCTGCCCGCAAGGAGAGGGTGCCGCTAGTGGTGATGGAGAGCAACCTCAACCCGGGCAAGACGAATGCACGACTTGCTCCGCACGCTTCGGCTGTTGTGGCCACGTTCGAAGAGAGTCGGCGGTTCTTCACCAGGGTCGACAGCTCACGTCTGCACGTTTTGGGCAATCCGGTAAGAGCGCAGATCCCCTCGCCCCTTACAAATGAAGAAGCCCGACGTTCCTTTGGGTTGGATGCCGACCTGCCGACGGTCCTGATCTTTGGCGGAAGTCTTGGCGCTCGCTCGATCAACCGTGCCGTGGAGACGATGCTGAAGCACCATGCTGCCGATCCGATGAACATGACGTTTCAGGTGATCTGGCAGACGGGGAAGGATCATGTACCGTCGGTGCCGCCGCAGATCGCCGAACGCGTGTGCGTGCTGCCGTTCGTCACGGACATGGGAGCGGCCTATGCTGCCTGTGATCTAGTGGTCTCCCGCAGTGGTGCTACCACGATCGCCGAACTTGGCATCGTGGGGAAACCTGCTATCCTTGTACCGCTACCGTCGGCTTCTACCAATGAGCAGCGACATAATGCCTCGGTGGTAGAGCAACACGGTGCTGCCGTGGTGGTTGACGACGCACAGATCAATGAACGCTTAGGAACGCTTGTGAACCAGATCATGCATCATGCCGATCAACGCGCAGAGATGGGCCAAGCCATGAAGGCATTGGGACGTCCACAAGCCTCTCACGATGCAGCACTGTTGATCTTGAAGATGACGGGTAGGGGGCAAGCATGACGAACGCACTTCCCAAGGTACAGTTGCCCGCAACGTTTTCTGTGAGCTTGGATCCGTATTGGAAATCTGTTGCCGTCTATGCCATCACACTCATCGTCTATGTGGTGATCAAGGCGATGTGGGATACCACACTACAAACCGGTATCGTCAACGTTGTGATCAACGATCCGATCGTGGTGATCCTTTCGGCCTTCGTGCTGATCGCTACGCTGTCGTTGTTGGTGAATGCCGTCACGAAACGTTCCATCATCGTCAGCGACGATGCACTCACCTACATCAGCCGGTTTCACGAGCGTACCTTTACGCTTGACGAGATCGAGAAGATCGTTGTGGGTGGTGAGCGGCGGTTGCGTCGACGCGGCGTGCTCTCCACGATCAAGGTTCACATCAAGGGACGTCGACGTCCACTGCGCATTCGTCCGGCAGTGTTTGAAGACGACGGACATCTTGTCTCTGCCATCATGATGTTGCGACGTCACCCGCATCCGCACGCATGAAGCTGATCACGCTGCTCCTTGTCCTTGTTAGTGCCTCGTTGACGGCCGTGGCCGGACTCGAGCCCACGCTGAATGTAGTGTCGCGCTTCACCGATCGATCACTCACATCCATCGTGGCAATGGTCGCCCCCTCCTCAACCATCACGTTGTCGGTGGCCGATCATCCCGATGCGCGATGGATCGAAGCCGAGGCATTGCGGATGATGACGGAGGCCGGACATTCGGTGGTCACATCAACAGCACCAACGGATGTGCAGATCGTGATCAAGGATCTCTCCACGCAGTATGAAGCGCATGCAGAATCTGACAGCGTCGATCGTGTGATCACCGTCGCGCTTGAAGCCATCGTCACCACCAACGGCACACGTCGCACTGCTACACCACCAATCGAACGCGACCGTGTTGCCTGCACGCGTGCCGAAGCCAAGGCCGCCGAGAGCACGCAACATCAAGCCACACACGGGGAACTTCCGCCGGCACCGTCCAGTATGTGGGACGACATCGTAGAGCCGGTCATCTTCGTCACGGCCGCTGTTGCTACTGTCGTCTTACTCTTCACCGTCAGATCAAAGTAGGGGGCTTGTGAAAGAGCTCATCATCATCCGTCATGCAAAGTCAAGCTGGGACGATCCGCTCGTGCGCGATCACGATCGAACGCTCAACGAGCGCGGACGTCGCGATGCACCTGTGATGGCGAAGTGGTTGGCTGACCACTGTAAAGCGCCGGACCTCGCCATTGTCAGCACGGCCGTGCGGGCGCAGGAAACGTCGAAGTATTTCCTCGAGGCCTTCGGTATGGACGACGCCGGCGTGGTCCACTCCAAAGAGCTCTACCGGGCCACAGAAGACGACGTGTTGGACCTGTTGAAGTGGGTGCCGCGTGCCGACATGAAGCGCGTGATGATCATCGGACACAATCCCACGTTGACGTTCTTGGTGGACCGCTTGATCGGTCCGGACGTTGGCGATCTACCGACCTGCGCCGTCGTGGTGATCCGCTTTCCGCACGCAAAGGACTGGTCAAAAATGGAAAGAGGCGAACTGGTGTTGTTCGCCTCTCCCAAAAAACTCTCTGAGTGATCTACTCGTACCGACGCGATCTTACCAGAGGTGCTGCACGCCTTCGCGTTCTTCGAGCAACTCTTGATACGTAGCGTCCATCTTGGCGCGTGAGAACTCATCGACCTCGAGACCTTGGACGATCTCGTATTCGCCGTTCTTGCACGTGCATGGGAAGCCGTAGACCACGCCTTCGGGGATACCGTAGGAGCCGTCGCTCGGCACACCCATCGTCACCCACTCACCATCGGCCGTACCCAGTGCCCAATCGCGCATGTGGTCGATCGCAGCATT
This sequence comes from uncultured Hyphomicrobiales bacterium, assembly GCA_964467455.1. Lineage (GTDB taxonomy): Bacteria > Bacteroidota > Ignavibacteria > Kapaibacteriales > Kapaibacteriaceae > OLB6. Next base: position 117,020 of record CAYXQJ010000007.1, read on the forward strand.
TGCTGCGGAGGCTGCTGACGACGAGCCGCGTGCTTCGATGATCGCTGCGCCGCGCTTGGCAACCGTCGGGATGAACGTATCCACGCGCCATGCTTCATCATTCACCTTCGGCCACACCTTTTCGCCATTCGCTTCAAGCGAACGCACGTCGGGATACTGCGTCACCGAGTGGTTGCCCCATACGATCATCTTCTTCATGTCGGACGTATGGATGCCCGACTTGTGCGACATCTGAGCCATCGCGCGGTTATGATCCAGGCGCATCATGGCCGTGATGTTGCGCGGGTTCAGGTTTGGTGCGCTCATGCTGGTGATCAGTGCATTCGTATTGGCCGGGTTGCCAACGATCAGCACCTTGCAGTTCGGATTGGCAACGGCGTTGAGGGCCTTGCCTTGCACCGTGAAGATCTGAGCATTCGCTTCCAGTAGGTCGGCGCGTTCCATGCCCTTTGTGCGCGGGCGTGCACCCACGAGCAATGCGTAGTCGGCATCCTTGAAGGCCACCATTGGATCATCGCTTTGCACGATGCCATGCAGCAGCGGGAAGGCGCAGTCATCAAGTTCCATCGCCACACCTTGCAGGGCCTGCAGTGCCGGCGTCAGTTCCAGAAGTTGCAGGATCACCGGTTGATCCTTGCCAAGCATTTCACCGCTGGCGATGCGGAATAACAGTGCGTAACCGATCTGTCCTGCGGCGCCGGTAACGGCAACTCGAACGGGATTTTTCATAGTATGTAGGTTAGACAGCTAGTCAGCTAGACGGCTAGACGGCTAGACAGTTAGATTGATGGTGGGAAATACGACTTGGAGTTCAAAAATACGAGAATGGCGGGGCAAGCCGTATAGATCAGTTGCCTAATGAGTTAGATCCGAAATCCTTGTGGGTTCATCTGCGAGCGTTCTATTGGCGGTTGTTGGACGTAACCACATCTTGTAGAAGCAATCAACTGGCTCGTAACTAGTATCTACAATATGCGGTTAAGAATCATTGGTCAGGCACAGCTATACTGTTTCTGACCCATATACACTGTTGTTGACCAAACAGGTCTACCTGAGTAGGGTGGATTTATCGGTCCAGTCACAGGTTATAAAAATGTGTTAGGCTGCGTGGTTGTTGAATGCAGTGATTGGGGGTCGATAACTGTGCCTGCTGTGAGGTCGTTCGTTGTTGTACATGTGCAGCCACATGTTTGAGATCGTTTGCCCCTCGGCTAGTGACATGAAGATTTCTGCATTGAGCACCTCACGTCGGTAGGTTCCGACGAAGCTCTCTGCAAAGCCGTTCTGCCATGGCTTCCCGGGCTGAATGTATGCCAGCGTAACCTTGCGCCGTTGAGCCCATTGCTGCACCACATACGCAATGAATTGTCCTCCGTTGTCGGAACGAATGTACTTTGGCATTCCATACCGAGCAACCTGCTCGTCAAGAACAGCCTCAACATCAGCACCTTTGAATGACCGCCGCACGGTTATGCTGAGGCCGTACGACGTGGCTTCGTCCTTGATCAGCAGTGCCATCATCTTCCGACCGGTCATCAAACGATCCTCAGCAAAGTCCATGCACCAGACCTCGTGTGGCTGTATCGCCGTCGGATTGATCCGTACGCCGCGTCGGATCTTGCGCGAACGCTTACGCCACTGAGCCGCATGGCCACTTTGCCGGTAAACGCGGTGAACAGTGCACTCTGAGTAGTCATGCCCCTGCTCCCGCATCCAACCGAACACCAAGCGCTTACCCCAGGCCGGGTGTTTCGCCACAACGTCATTGATGATCTTCTGTACTGGAGCATCCTTGGCTGGCTGACGAGGCTTATACGTTACCATTGAACGTGAAACACCCATTAGAACACACGCGCGGCGTTGATCCAGGCCTCGTCGACTGGCGTACTCCACTGCCTGAAGTTTCTGTGGGACGCCTACCATTTTTTTGCCGCAATCTCTTTCATCACTTCGATCTCAAGATCACGCTCGGCGACCAGCTTCTTCAGCCGGGCGTTCTCCTGCGTGATCCGCTTGAGCTCGGAGACCTGGCTCGGCTCCATGCTCCCGTACTTCTTGCGCCATATGTAGATCGTGTGTGACGACACCTTGTACTTCTTCGATGTCGCTGCTACGCCATGGGCGTGTGATTCGCGGACGATGCCAACGATCTGCTCGTCGCTATAATGGCTCTTCCTCATCAGTCCTCCTTTGAGACTTCCGTCTCAACTTAAGACTGGTCCGATTTTTTCACACCACTCCATACCCAACGATTTCCTATCTTGCGCCTGTAGATGAAACAGATCGCTATCATATTGTCTGTCTATTTAGCATTCCTCTCATGCCTGCCGTGTGGTGATATCCACGACTGTAAGGCACCTAGGTCGGCACAGCAATCAGATAGCCCAGATCAGAAAGAGCACAGCCACCCGATTGAATCGTGCACTCCATTTTGCAGTTGCTCGTGCTGCGCATCAGTTGTCTCTCTTCAGCCTTTTGTTCAGATCACGTTTGCGGTCGATTGCGAAACAATAGTACCACCTCCCTACGAAGTTCGTCTTCTTTCGCACAACTTCGGTACTGTCTGGCAGCCCCCTAGAGTGTAGTAACACTCGCTCAACATATGTGGATAGAGTTGACCCATGTTGCACCCTGGTGCGCTTGGGTGCAACTGTGTTATTGATTATAACCCGGAAAACACGGATGCTGCCATGTTAGATAAGATCATCGCATTTAGTATAAACAACAAATTCATCATCGGACTGCTAACGGTTGCGATAGTGATATGGGGTGGATGGAGCGCAACACAACTCTCGATCGATGCGCTACCTGATATCACGAACAATCAAGTACAGATCATTACCCTTTGCCCTACCCTGGCTGGCCAGGAAGTTGAACAGCTCGTCACGTATCCGATTGAACAGAGTATTGCAAATCTGCCCGATCTGGTGGAACTGCGAAGCATTTCGCGTTTTGGATTGTCAGTTGTAACTGTGGTTTTTGAAGATGATGTAAATGTCTATTTCGCTCGTCAACTCATAAATGAGCGACTGAAAGAGGCCGAAGACGCTATACCACAAGGACTGGGTAAACCAGAACTAGCTCCGGTAAGTACAGGTCTTGGTGAGGTGTATCAATACATTGTTCGGCCCAAGCAAGGCAGCGAGGACAAATACACATCAATGGATCTGCGAACGATGCAGGACTGGATCATTGCTCGGCAACTATATGGGACACCAGGTATTGCTGAAGTGAACAGCTTCGGCGGGCAGCTGAAGCAATATGAAGTAGCAGTAAACCCAGACAAACTGCTGGCTATGGGCATCACGATCGCAGAAATCTTTACAGCTCTAGAGAACAATAACGAGAATACAGGAGGCGCATACATTGACAAAAAGCCAAATGCCTACTTCATTCGAGGTGTCGGCTTGGTTTCTTCGTTCGAAGACATTCGGAGTATCGTTGTTCATTCAAATCCAAATGGCATTCCGATCCTTATCAAAGACGTAGCTGATGTTCGTCTAGGGAGTGCTGTCCGCTACGGTGCCGTAACCTATAATGGTGAAGAGGATGTAGTTGGCGGCGTGATCATGATGTTGAAAGGTGCTAATAGTAGTGATGTGGTTGAACGCGTAAAAGATAAGCTACCCGTCATCCAACAGTCCCTGCCAAACGATGTCGTTATCGAACCCTACCTGGATCGTACAGACCTTGTCGATCGAGCGATCACCACCGTTGAGAGTAATCTCATTGAAGGAGCACTGATCGTCATTTTTGTTCTGGTCCTTTTCCTCGGCAATATTCGAGCAGGTCTCATTGTAGCATCAGCGATACCCTTGTCCATGCTCATCGCTCTTGGACTAATGAACGTATTTGGCGTGAGTGCAAATCTGATGAGCCTGGGAGCGATCGACTTTGGACTCATCGTTGATGGAGCTGTCATCATTGTCGAAGCAACGTTGCATCATCTAGGACTACGAAAAGGTGTTGCGAGACTATCACAGAGAGAAATGGATGCGGAAGTGTACCAGTCTGCTTCTCGAATACGGAGTAGTGCAGCATTTGGAGAGATCATCATCCTCATCGTGTACATACCCATTCTATCACTCATTGGTATCGAAGGAAAGATGTTTCGCCCTATGGCGCAAACAGTAAGCTTCGCGATACTCGGAGCACTCGTTCTCTCGCTCACTTACATACCGATGATGTGTGCGCTCTTTCTACCGAAGACACTTCGTCAAACCGCGACCATCAGTGACAGACTGATGAGGAGATTTCAACTGATGTATTCTCCCTTACTTGAAGCAGCACTTAAGTTGAAGACAATCATTGTTGTGGCAACGGTCGTACTGTTCACGATAAGTGCATTCTTGTTTGCAAGAATGGGTGGTGAATTCATTCCGACTCTTGCAGAGGGCGACTTTGCCTTTCATTGCATTCTACCTCAAGGTACATCTCTATCGCAAAGCATCGAAACATCAATGCGGGCATCGCGGATCATCAAGGAGTTCAGCGAGGTGAAACTCGTTGTCGGAAAGACCGGATCAGCGGAAGTACCAACTGACCCAATGCCTCCTGAGGCCACTGACATCATGATCATTCTGAAACCTCAGGACGAGTGGAGTACACGTCGAAGTTACAAGGAGTTGGGAGACGAGATGATGGCACGCCTTGAAACAATACCAGGAGTGTACTTCGAAGCCAATCAACCAATTCAGATGCGATTCAACGAGCTAATGACAGGTATTCGGCAGGATGTAGCGGTCAAGATCTTTGGAGAAAATCTTGATACACTATTGACCTATGCACAAAAAGTGTCCAGCATCATCTCAAGTGTTGAGGGTACAAGCAGCCCAATGGTTGAACGTGTCGAAGGTCTTCCCCAGATAAGTATTCGCTACAATCGTAGTCAGATCGCTAACTACGGGCTCAATATCAATTCTATCAACCACGTAGTCAGCACTGCATTTGCTGGTGGCAAGGCAGGAGTGGTGTTTGAGAACGAACGCAAATTCGATCTCGTCGTGCGATTGGATAGTTCGCATCGTAACAACATTGAAGACGTACGCCATCTGTTTATTCCTACGTCAAATGGCATGCAGATACCATTGTCTCAAGTGGCAGAGATAACGATGGAGCTCGGACCGGCGCAGATAAGTCGTGAGGGCGGCAAGCGCCGGATCGTTATAGGATTCAACGTGATAGATCGAGACGTTGCTAGTGTAGTGCAGGAGATAGAAGAGAAGCTGACAACAGAAATAGAACTGCCAGAAGGATACTACACGACGTACGGAGGGACGTTCGAGAACTTGCAGGCGGCGTCAAGACGACTGTTGCTAGCTGTTCCACTCGCACTGGTGTTGATCTTCGTCCTTTTGTATTTCACATTTAGTTCTGCAAAGCAGGCATTGCTCGTATATGCTGCGATTCCAATGAGTGCAATTGGTGGCGTGTTCGCACTATTAATCCGTGGAATGCCGTTTAGTATATCTGCTGGAGTCGGGTTCATTGCTCTCTTTGGAGTCGCCGTGCTGAATGGAATCGTATTGATCGCTACGTTCAATCAACTTGAAAGAGAAGGAATGAATGATGTGCTTCAACGAATACGAGAAGGTACTAAAGTGCGGCTGCGGCCGGTGTTAATGACGGCAATGGTAGCGTCTTTAGGATTTCTACCAATGGCTATCTCTCAGGGCGCCGGAGCTGAAGTACAAAGACCGCTGGCAACAGTTGTAATCGGCGGATTGATCTCAGCTACCTTCCTCACATTGATTGTGCTGCCCCTGTTGTATTTGATGTTCTCTGAACGACGGAGGTATTCAGCACGAACAGTATCCATCGCAATTTCACTGTTGAGTATCACGCCTTTAGTCGCCACTGCTCAGACCCCGCGTGTTCTCACAGTTAATGAAGCGATATCATTAGCGATCAGAGACAATTATGCTATTCACGCTCGGCAGTATGCTGTGCAATCATCTCAAAGTATGACCAGTTCGGTGTTTGAACTCCCGAAGACGTATCTCTCGATGCAATATGGGCAATACAACAGTGTTAACAGAGACATGAGTTTCCAGATCTCACAGAGCATACCATTTCCGAGCTACTACACGGCGAAATCAGACGTTGTTGAAGCTGAGCTTGCAGCAAGTGAGTTACAACTACAGGCAGTGTCCAACAACGTAAGAGCGGAGGTGTCGTCACTCTACTATCAACTGATCTACCTCGAACAGGTACGAATGAGAATTCTGTTTATGGATAGCCTATTTAGTGACTTTGCTAACGCCGCAGATCTTCGCTACAAGACCGGTGAGACAAATCTCCTTGCGAACACAAGCGCCAGAACGATACAGGGCAATGTACGGCAGGTGTTACTCCAAAATGATGCAGAACGCGCTACGGTGTATGCACACCTAAAAACGCTCATTAATAGTGATGATGATTTTGTTGTAAGCACACCACAGATGTATGAGCCTCTACAACTGGTGTCTCCACTAGATAGTTCACTGTTGACGAGTAATCCACTACTTCGATGGCAATATCAGAACGCAGTTATAGCAGTCAAGACAAAAGAAATGGAGTCTGCTCATACATTGCCGGATCTGACCTTGGGTTACTTCAATCAATCACTTATCGGTGTGCAGAATGTTGATGGTTCCGATGTCTACTATGATCAGAGCACACGATTCCAAGGATTCAACATCGGTGTTAGCGTGCCACTAACGTTCTTTAGCAGCGTCGCTAGAATCGACGCACTCGGTTACCAGGCGCAATCGATGTACAGTGAAGCAGAGAACGATAAGCGCTTGATGCATACGGAGTTGCAGAATGCGCTACTTCTGTACAACAGAAATCAGGCTCATTATGAGTACTACAAGAACACCGCTGTGCCCAATGCGAATATCATCATCAGTACGGCACAAGCAGGGTTTATAAGTGGTGATATTGACTACCTAGAATATCTCCAGGCTATGAGGACTGCTGTCGATGTGGAGGTCGGATATCTTCAGTCCGTCGATCGCGTCAACCAATCCGTGATAAGAATCAACTACCTTTTAAATAAGTAACTAACTGCGATGAAATCACAACATTATACGATCTGTGTCATTCTGCTCACATTGCTCATGACAGGTTGTGACACTAAACACTCGTCTGAACACGACATCGAAATAGAGGAAGGACACAGCGATCACGAAAGCGGCAATACTGTTACTCTAACACTGGATCAAGTGCGAACAATCGGACTGCAATTGGGAAGCGTCGAGAAAAAGCAACTCACTACTTCATTAAAAGCGAATGGTCTTCTTAAGGTGCCAAATCAGAACAGGGCGAAGGCGACTGCGATTCTCGGCGGTATTGTGCGAACGATCATGGTGCAACCAGGATCAACAGTAAAAAGAGGCCAGACGATTGCTATGATCGCGAACACAGCCGTTATAGCTCTGCAAGAAGAATCGATTTCTGTAGCGTCTAAGGTCGTTCTTGCTGAATTGGAGTATGAGCGCCAAAAGGAATTGCAAGCGGGCAATGCGTCGGCAAAAAAATTCCTCCAGCAAAGTGAGGCGGAACTCAGGTCATTAAAGGCAAAGCGCGCCAGTCTGGCAAAACAGCTCGAACTGGTCGGTATCAACTCTGATAAACTGAGCAGCGAAAATATCTCATCAGTAGTCAATATCACCAGCCCCATCACCGGCACCGTCAGTAATGTACATGCAACGATAGGCAGTTACGTCGAAGCCAATATTCCGATAGCAGAGATCATTGATAATAGTCAGCTACATCTTGACCTGTTCGTATATGAAAGAGACCTGTTGCGACTTAAAGTTGGTCAGATCATTCATTTTACGCTAACAAACAATCCCGGCGAAGAGTATGACGCCAGAATATTTGGTATTGGCAGTTCATTCGAGCAAAATTCAAAAGCGGTTGCTGTTCATGCCAGCGTTGAGGGCAGACGCGATGGATTGATAGATGGTATGAGTATTACAGCTGTTGTAAGTCTACACAATGCCAACGTTGATGCAGTACCATCGGAAGCAATAGTGAGTTACCAAGGAAATGATTACATGTATGTTGTTGTTGATAGCAGTGTAACTGACTCCACAATAACGTATGAACGCGTGATCGTTCGAAAGGGAACGACTGACGTTGGCTATAGCGAGATCACACCGCTCAGCGACATGCCTTCTAATGCACGAGTCGTAACCAAAGGTGCTTTCTTTATTCTTGCCAAACAGACCAATTCAGGCGAACACGAACACTAGGACGAGACATGAACGAGTCCACTCACAAAGTCAGAATCGAACTGAATCTGGTGCTCCCTGCTGTGCAGGATGAACTGGATGCCTGTGTCCGTCGACTCATCTCTGACATGGAACATCATAAAGGGATCGATAGAGTTCACCTGATTCCTGCTGAAAGAGATCAGACGGCACTTCTGTGTTTTCACTATGACCCCGATGTAGTAGCGCTAGACAGATTGCAACAATTAGTGCGAGAGGCTGGAGCACTCTATACTGATAGGTACAAACATCTGCACATATCGGCCAATAACATCCACGATATGTTAACCGCAAGCACTATTGAACGTGAGATAGCAGGGATCGCTGGTATCGTCTCGGTGTCGATCTCCGCAACTGGGAACATGTCGTTAGAATATGACGCAGTGATCACAGACAGAGAGAGCATACTTAGTGCATTGCTGACACATGGACTGGAGTTAAACAAAGACGCGGGAGCAGTCAACAAGCATACAGTAGGTAGAGGTTACATCGCGTGGATCAGGTCATATGCCTCTGTGATCAAAAGTTTCATTATGCTGATTGTTGGCGTTGCCGCTGATAGTCTCTGGAATATTGAACTGTTCTCTGGTTGGATTCGATTCCTGTGGTACGTTGTTGCATATCTACCAGTAGGTTACCCTGTTGCTACAAAGGGGTGGAAACTCTTAACCAAAGGTGACGTCTTCACAGAGTATATTCTCATGACTGTTGCAACAATGGGAGCATTCTATATCGGCGAGTACCCGGAAGCCGTTGCCGTAATGCTCTTCTATACAGTGGGTGAGATCTTTCAAGACGCTGCCGTGAATCGGGTTAAAAAGAGTATAAAAGCGCTGTTGGATGTCCGGCCAAGCACTGCAACCGTTCTTTACGACGGACGTCAGATCGAAGTCCCAGCCAAGAATGTCCAGATTGGAGACACGATTCAGATCAAGGCTGGAGAGAAGGTGCCATTAGACGGCACGATGATCAGTTATGGCAGTGATTTTAATACTGCGGCGCTTACAGGGGAAAGTGTACCTCAATCGCTAGCCAAAGGTGATATGGTTCTGGCAGGCATGATAAATCTGACCAAGACCATTGAGTTGTCTGTAAGCAAACAATATGAGGACAGCGCATTAGCTCGAATACTTGATCTGGTTCAGGAGGCCACTGCGCGTAAGGCCAGAACAGAACAATTCATAAGACGCTTTGCGAGGAGGTACACACCGATCATAGTTGTTCTTGCATTGGCCATAGTCTTGATTCCGTCAGTTATGGTGCAGGATTATGTGTTCAATGACTGGCTGTACAGAGCACTAGTGTTTCTTGTCCTCTCGTGCCCTTGTGCTCTAGTCATCTCGATCCCTCTCGGTTACTTCGGAGGAATTGGTGCTGGGGCTCGAAATGGAATCTTGTTTAAAGGCTCCAACTATTTGGATCTTATGTCAACGGTCAATACTGTGGTCATGGACAAGACTGGCACCTTGACCAAAGGAACCTATGTACTGCAAACCATCAGAAGTATAGGGTCAACACATGAGAACTGGCTAGCTATAGCTGCTGCCTTGGAGTCTCAATCAACTCACCCTGCTGCAAAGGTGATCGTTGAGCATGTTGGTGAATTGGATCAATCCTTGCTCGTATCAGACTCTGAAGAACTCAGAGGCCTGGGTATGAAAGGGACATTCCAAGGAGAGGAGATTCTTGTCGGTAACACAAGAATGATGGACAAGTACGGCATTCCGATACCCGATGAAATGAGAGACCAAACTTCTACCATTGTAACTGTTGCGATCGCACAAAAGCTCGTTGGATACGTAACGATCGCAGATGAGATCAAGGATGATAGCAAGCGTTCCATCGCGTCACTACACGAAAACTCAATTGCAGTGATCATGCTTTCGGGAGACAAACAGGCTGTGGCATCTGATGTAGCACTTCAGCTGAACATAGATCAGGCGTATGGCGATTTGATGCCGGAGCAAAAAGTGGCCAAACTTGCTGAGATCAAGAACGACAAGTCGAAAGTCGTGGCTTTTGTTGGAGACGGTATCAACGATGCGCCGGTATTGGCATTAAGTGATGTGGGAATTGCCATGGGAGCGATGGGTAGCGATGTAGCGATCGAGACAGCCGATGTCGTTATACAGACAGATCAGCCCTCTAAGGTTTCAACGGCAATCATGATCAGCAAAGCTACCAGACGTATAGTGTGGCAAAATATAGGGTTCGCATTTGGTGTAAAGGCAGTTGTACTGGTCGTTGGGGCCGGTGGCTTGGCAACAATGTGGGAAGCGGTGTTTGCCGATGTGGGTGTTGCGTTACTCGCCATTGGCAATGCCATGAGGATACAGAAGATGAAGTTCTGAGTTCATTGTGTGTGTTGACGACGTCATCGTGCTTGAAAACAACAAAAGCCCGGCATGTGCCGGGCTTTGTGTTTGAATGCTATGGTTTCAGCGCTTAGTTGGTTTCCGGTGTGTAGACCGAAACCTTCAGACGTGTTTTGTCCTTGCGCTCGAACTTCACCACGCCATCGATCAACGAATAGATGGTGTAGTCTTTGCCCAAACCGACATTCTTGCCGGGATGCATGTTGGTGCCGCGCTGACGGACGATGATGTTGCCGGCAAGAACGTGCTCGCCGCCGAACTTCTTCACGCCAAGACGCTGTGCATTTGAGTCGCGACCGTTCTTGGTAGATCCGCCACCTTTTTTGTGAGCCATGACAGTTCCTTCAGTTGAATTTAGATCTTGATGTCGGTAATGGTGATCTGGGTGTAGTTCTGACGGTGGCCGTTGAGCTTCTGATAGCCCTTGCGACGCTTCTTGTGGAACACCAGGACCTTGTCGCCCTTGCCGTGTTCCTTTACCGTGGCCTTCACCGAGCCCTTGATATACGGAGCTCCTACGGAGATCTTGCCGTTATCGCTGGCAAGCAAGATGTTCGTGAACTCCAACGTGTCACCAGGATTGGAGTCCAACAATGGCACCTTTACCGTCTGCTTTGGCGAGACGGCAAACTGCTGTCCGGCGATCTCTACTACTGCGTACATTGTGGTCTTATCGTCGTTGTTAGCAAAAAGGGGACCTGCAATATAACACAAAGGGATGGTTCTAGCGCACAGCAACCTTTTTAAACCCTTGGCGTATCATCGCGACATGTTTCCCGCCCCTCCCGCACGACCCCGCTTCCCCCTCGAAGCAATGATCTGGGCCGCCGCCCTGGTCGGACTGGCCGTGCTGGGCCCGTCGCTAGAAGGTCACCTGACGTTCTGCATCCCCTCCCTCCTCGGCTTCGACAGCTGCTGGGGCTGCGGCGTCGGACGCTCCATCAGCCATGCCCTCCACGGCGACCTAGCCGGGTCGTGGACGTCCCATCCCCTTGGATTATTTGCACTTACAGTGATCCTCATTCGGATCGTCACTCTGGTCTTCAGACGACCAACCACCAACCACCGACCACCAACTAACTGAGGTCCCTATGGCCAATGTGTTTCAATATCTCCCTGATCTCGACGGCGACGAACTGGCCTACGTGAACATGATCGTAGCGCCAATGTCGGATGCGCAGGCCCAACAATTCGCCATGATGTACCGCGCCCGCCGCAAAGACCCCCAGATGATCCTCATCCTCACACTCGTGGGCTTCCTCGGCTTCGCCGGCATCCAACGCTTCGTGATCAACCAGATCGGGATGGGCATCCTGTATCTTCTGACCGCCGGCCTGTGCTTCATCGGCATCATCGTCGACCTGGTGAACTACCGCAAACTGGCCTCGGAATACAACCAACAGCAGGCCTATGAAGTGGCGAACTTGATGCGGACGATGGGCGCTTAATGACGTCCGGCGTCCTTCGTATAGCGTCCTTCGTCCTTGTTCTGTGTGCATCCTTCATCCAGACGTATGCTCAGGTCGATCTGGTCGTTGTTGTTTCCTTCGATCAATACCGCGGCGACTATCCCAAAAAGTTTGCTGCGGTAGGGGGCGAGCGGGGTTTTGCCCGTATCCGTAAAGAAGGGGCGGAGTTCACGAAGTGTTGGTTCGGACATGCCGTCACGAAGACGGGTCCCGGACATGCAACGCTGCTCACGGGTTCGAATGCAGCACGTACCGGCATCATGGGCAACGACATGTGCGACCTTCGCACGGAGTCGTGCTTCTATTGTGCGAATCCAACAGGCGCAAAAGAAAGCGCCGAAGCGATGGAGATGCCAACGGTCGGCGATCTGCTGAAGAAGAAGAATGCAAAGAGCAAGGTGATCGGCATCTCGCAGAAAGACCGCGCCGCCGTCTTGATGGCCGGACGTTCGGCCAATGCCGTGATCTGGATGGAGAAGAACAGCGGACTGTTCACCACAAGTGCTGCCTATCCAACACCGACGTGGCTTTCATCCGTTGCTGCATCGTGCGATGTGAAGAAGATCTCGGGCAAGAAGTGGAACTACGATCTCGCGATGTCGACGCATGCCGTTACGTCGGTCTTTCACGCGTCGTATGCCGTCATCCAAAAAGAACAACTCGGTCGTGACAAACATCCCGACCTGTTGTGCATCGGCATCTCGGCGACGGATTATCTGGGCCATCAAAAAGGTCCGGACAGTAAAGAAGTGGAAGACATGTTCGCCCACTGCGATCGGATGTTGGGTGCGTTGATCGACACGCTCGACAAGAATGTTGGCCGCAAGAAATACGTCCTCATCGTCACGTCAGATCACGGTGTCGCCCCGGTACCCGAACAGGTGAATGCCAATGTTCGTCCGCGCGAAGCCAAGATCGATGCCGGTCGATGGAAGGATGCACAGCTGATCGCCCGCGCCGACAGCGCACTCACCGCGGCCTTTGGCAAACCGCTGCAAGCATCGTGGGTGAAGAAGCTCTATCAACCGTCGATCTACCTCGATCACGATCATCTCGAGCGTAAGAAGGTCTCACTCACGCAAGCACTCGACATCTTGCAGAAGACCTTTTCGCGCATGCACGGCATCGGCATCGTGGTGCGCACGGATGACATGGCAAAAGGGAAGTGTCCCGACGGTACCGATGAAGACCTTTGCGCCTTGGTACGTGCGGCCTACCATCCCGCACGGTCGGGCGACATCACGCTCTATCCAAAACCCTATTGGATCTTGGGCGATGACGTGGCCGAACATGGTTCGCCATGGGAGTATGACCGTTGGGTGCCGCTGATGATGATCGGTGGTCCGATCAAAAAACAACGCAGCGAAGCCAAGGTCACGCCGGCCGACATTGCGCCGACGATCGCTCGGTGGTGGGGAATTGCCTTGCCCCCTATCGACGGAAAACCCTTACGCCTGAAGAAGTGAACGGGCGATGACCATTTTCTGGATCTCGCTCGTGCCTTCGCCGATGGTGAGGAGCTTGGAGTCGCGCCAGTATTTCTCCACCGGATATTCCTTCACATAACCGTAGCCGCCGTGGATCTGGATGGCTTCTTCGGCGGTGTGAACGGCAACTTCCGATGCGAAGAGTTTGGCTTGGCTGGCTTCACGTCCGAACGGACGACCAAGATCGCGCAGCCAGGCAGCACGATACGTGAGGTCGCGTGACGCCTGAATGTCCATCGACATCTTGGCCAGCTTGAACTGAATGGCTTGTTGGTCGGCCAGACGCTTGCCGAATTGCTCGCGTTCTACGCTGTACTTGAGGGCTGCTTCGAAGGCACCTTGTGCAAGACCAACCGACAATGCGGCGATGGAGATACGACCACCGTCGAGGATCTGCAGCGCCTGAATGAATCCTTCACCCAGGTTGCCGATCAGATGCGAGCCCGGCACACGTACGTTGTCGAACGTCAGTGACGCTGTATCGGAACAGCGCATGCCCAGCTTGTTCTCTTTTTTGGAGCCGTAAAAGCCCGGCATCGACTTGTCGATCGCAAAGGCCGAGATGCCGCGTTTGCCGGCCGATTGATCCGTAACGGCCATCACCACGCAGATGTCGCCCACGTTGCCGTGGGTGATGAAGTTCTTCGAGCCGTTCAAGATCCAATCGTCGCCGTCGCGGACGGCCGTCGTCTTTGTGCCACCGGCGTCGGAGCCGGCACTGGGCTCGGTAAGACCCCAAGCGCCCATCGTGGAGCCCGTGGCCAGACGCGTCACATACTTCTGACGCAATTCGTCGGACCCGAATCGATAGATGTGGCTTGTGCACAGTCCGTTATGGGCTGCCACGCCGAGGGCAATGGCGGGACATCCGCGGGCGACCTCTTCGACCACGATGGCATATTCCATGTAGCCAAGGCCCGCCCCGCCCAACTCCGGCGGCATCACGATGCCCAGATAACCCAGCTCGCCGAGCTTCTTGAAGATCTCCGTGGGGAACTCCTGCGACTCATCGTACTGCAGGGCCACGGGCTTGATCTCTTCCTCCACAAAGGCGCGGATATGCTGTCGGAGTGCCTCTTGGTCCTCCGAGAGATCGAACGAGAATGTGCTGGCGAGATCGGACATACGGATATGTTGGTTTTGATGGGGCTACGAATGTACGCAGGAGCTCAATGTTAAATCTTTCGCCAATGTTACGAAATCATAACATCGACGTGGAAAATTCGTTATGTTCCAATGTGACCAAGTACTTGACGATACTTCTGCTGAGCTGGTACACACACGGCACCGTTAAGGTGATGCATCGTGTGGACCTCTCGAACCCGCGTGTTCGAACGGCCGTCAACGTCTGGGTCGACAGTCTTACGCACTGGCGCGGCATCGGTCCGGACGGCTTAACCGCCCAAGACCGCTCCAGCGTTCCGGGATCAACACAGTCCGTGGTCCAAGACTGGTTCAGCCAGTCCACAGACGTGATCAACACCTATCCGCCCACCGTCCTCAGCGCCGAAGGCAACGATAGCCAGATCGTCGTCCGCACCCTCTTCTCCACCACCGACCCCCAGACCGGCCACGTCATCCCCCTCGGCATCCTCCGCTCCACCCTCGTCCTTCAAACGACAGGCGTCGGCGGGACGATGGACGAAGGACGCCGGACGTCTTCCGACCGGACGTCGGACGTCGGACGCTGGACGCTCTTAAACCCTCTCGCCGAATCCCTCGCCTCGCGCGAAGCCACGACGGTGGACATGATCACGTACTCCCATGATGAAGGCACAGAACTCAACACCTACCGGGCCTCCGAGGCCACGCGGTTCGTGCGGTCCATCGCTGACCGCTTTGATGTGGCCGTGCCGCAAGACATCACCATGGTGTTGAATAACGACCGCGATGCCATGTGTGCCTTGCTCGGGTTGGAGTATTACGCCTTCCCTCCGTCGGGTCTGGCCTATCCCGACCGCAACATCATCCTCTCCAGCTTCGACGATCCCTACTATCCGCACGAACTCACTCATATCGTGCTCCGCCCCCTAGAAAAGAATGCCCACCCCATCATTCGTGAAGGGGTTGCTACATGGTTAGGGGGCAGTATCAGGACGGGTATGACGCAGTTGGTGTCGGAATACCTGGCGGCCCGTGAGCCGCAACAGGTCCCTACGTTCTTGGATCTGTTCACCAACGTGGACCTGCCGCAGGATGATCAGTACATCCTCGGTGCGGCCATTTGTGCAACGGTGGCCAAACGTCATGGCGATAAGGCCGTGGCAGAGCTGATGATGGCTGAAGGCACGTCGGATGTGCTGCTCAAGCTGAAGGAATACCTTGGTGTTGATCCTTCAGACAAACAAGCGTCGCTTGTAACCCTGCTCCGCGACATTGTTTCTGGTGCTCAAGCGAAACCCGGACGATAGTCCTTCCGTAGTTTCGCCCTTCACATTACCCACCCAGAATGGAGTTCTCGCATGCACATGCGAAGAGTGCGGGCGTTATTGCTCGCGATCGTTGTCGCACCTGCGTTGGCGTTTGGTCAATTCAGGATCACCGACAACGGCAAGGTTCCGTTTAACCCCAACGTCGTCACGGGGAAGACCAAGGACGGTATTCCGTATTACATCCTCAAGAATGCCAAGCCAAAAGATCGTGTTGATCTGATCCTCGCCGTCAACGCCGGCGCAGTGCTGGAAGAAGATGATCAGAACGGCTACGCGCACTTCTGCGAGCACATGGCCTTCAATGGCACCAAGAGTTTTCCGAAGCAGGCATTGGTGAGCTTCTTGGAGTCGACCGGTATCCGATTCGGTGCCGACCTGAACGCCTACACCAATCAAGACGAGACGGTGTACATGCTCACGATCCCCGACACGAAGAGCGACAAGACGTTGAATGACGGCTTGCGCGTGATCCGTGATTGGGCCGGATATGTGAGTTATGATGATGCCGAGATCAAGGCCGAACGCGGCGTGGTGATGGAGGAATGGCGCCTCGGAAAGGGCGCTGATGACCGTGTGCGCGAGAAACACAATAAGGTGATCTTCGCCGGCTCACGCTATGCCGAACGTGATGTGATCGGTGATACGAACGTGTTGCTGCACGGCTCGGCCGATGCTGCCCGACGTTTCTATAAGAAGTGGTATCAACCGGTGAACATGGCCATCATCGTTGTCGGCGATATCGATCCGCAAGACATCGAGAAGCGCATTCAAAAGGACTTCATCCTTGAAAATATAGCGAAGACGCAAACCGTACGTCCACAGATCCTCGTTCCGTCACACGCCGATACACGCGTGAGCATCGCCACCGATCCCGAGCTGCAGGTAGCGTCTGTGCAGATGTACATCAAAGACCACGCCGACACCGTGCACACCTACAGTGATTATCGCAAGATGATCGCAGAACGTATCGCATGGCAGATGGTGCAGACCCGGCTGAGCGAGCTCACACAAAGCGCAAAGCCGCCGTTCACAATGGCGCAGGTTGGACAAGGAAACTTTGTTCGCGAGCACAAGACGCTGTTCTCGATGGCCATTGCGTCCGACAAGAATATTCTGAAGAGTTTCAATGCCCTGATGACGGAGTTGCTACGTGCCCAACGTCATGGCTTTGTGCCCTCAGAGCTCGAACGCGCCAAAGCAGCTACCATGGCCGACATGGAGAAATACTACAACGAACGAAACACCACAGAGTCGCAACAACTTGCCTTCGAGCTTGTACGTCACGTTCTCACGCGTGAGTCTGTGACGGGCATTGAGCACGAGTTTGCCATCTACAAACACTACGTACCGCAGATCACCGCTGAAGAATGCCACGCCGCCGTCAAAGAAGCCATGCGCGCCGACAACCGCGTGGTTACGTTCTCCGTGCCGGAAGGCAACGGCTACGTTGTTCCTACAGAACAACAGGTGCGTTCGCTGCTGACGGCAGTTGAAAGCAAAGAGATCGCAGCGTATGCCGACAAGACGCCGACGAAACCGCTGATGGCGTCGACGCCAACACCGGGAAGCATCACGAAGCGTGATAAGCTGGCCGAAGTGGGCGCTGAGAAGTGGACGTTGTCCAACGGTGCAACGGTCGTGATCAAGTCAACAGACTTCAAGTCCGACGAAGTGTTGCTGCAGGCCTTTGCCTTTGGCGGACAGTCGCTGGGCACCGATGATGCACATTTCACACAGTCGATGGCAGCATCTCTGGTTGATGCAAGTGGCATCTCCGAATTCGATCCGCTCTCGCTGCAGAAGATGCTGCAGGGCAAGACACTCGAACTCACTCCCTTCATTCAAATGGAGACCCAGGGCTTCAACGGTTCGTATTCACCGAAGGATCAGCAGACCTTTTTTGAACTGTTGAACCTTTACTTCACCGCACCACGCTTGGACAAAGACGCTGTGGCTTCGATGAAGACGCGCCTTGAATCGGTGTTGGCAAATCGCTCCGAAGACCCGCAGTCAGTACTGATCGATTCGGCGACAGTGATCGGTGCCAACCATCATCCGCGTTCTTATCCGCTCACCGTAGCCGGTATCTCCAAGATCGATGAACAGGCCGCCTATGCCTTCTACAAGGCACGTTTTGCCGATCCGGCCAACTTCACGTTTACGTTCGTTGGCAATGTGAACAGTGCCGAAATGGAAAAGATGGTGACAACCTACATCGCCAGCATTCCGTCACCGGGAAAGAAAGAGTCCTGGCGTGACGTTGGTATGAAGGCAAAGACTGGCAAATACGAGGTCCTCGTCAACAAGGGCACGGATCCGAAAAGTATGGTCTCTCTGCTGATCGGCGGCGATTTCAAATACACGCCGGAATCACGGTATGAAGTGATCGCCTTGTGCGAAGTGATGAACATCCGCCTTCGTGAACAGATGCGCGAAGAGAAGAGTGGCGTCTACTTTGTGAATGCCATTCCGCAGATCGAGAACATTCCGCGGGAAGAGTACGGCATCATGGTGATGTTCGGTTGTGCACCGGAACGCGTCGAAGAAATGATCGGCATCGTCGAGAAGGAGATCGCCTACCTACGCACGAACGCTGTTGATGCTTCGTACATTCAGAAGGTGAAGGAGATCCAGACCAAGGAACGTCAGGTCAGCAAGACCAACAATCGTTTCTGGGCGAGCGTGATCAACCAGATCTTCCAGACGAAGGAACCGTGGAGCGCCGTCGGACGTCGTGATGAACTGATCGCGAATCTGACCGCCGAACAAGTGCACGAAAGCGCTAAGAAGTATCTCGACTTGCGCAACTACGCCAAGTTCATCCTCAAGCCCGAAGCTCAATAACGACGTCGAAACGCTAGAGCGTTTCGATCGAGATCATGTTCGTTCTTGCTCGTCCTACGAGGGGTCGGCCGATGGTGAAGACCACGGTCGACCCCGCGGGCAAGATCTTTTCACGCACCAACCGCGTCTTGATATCTTCGATCGTGTCATCGGTTGATGAGATCGTGTCGACAACGATGCTCGACACGCCCCATAGCAGATTCATCCTTCGTGCTACTGCCGGCACGGTCGTGATGGCCAGGATCGGTGCTCGCGGCCGACGGTTCGACAAGAGTCTGGCCGTCTCACCACTGTAACTCAACGACGCGATCGCACCCACGCGATCTTCTTCGGCGATATGTGCCGCCGCCGTCGCGATCGAGCCCGTGTTCTTGGAGCTGATCTTTGCATGTCGCGGTCCCGGCAGATTGATCGCACCATCTTCTGCGAGCTGCGACTCCGTTTGCATACAGATCTGCCGCATGTAGTGCACAGCTTCGACGGGATACGCACCAACTGATGTTTCCGCACTCAACATCACACCGTCCGTGCCATCTAGGACGGCATTGGCAACGTCGCTCGCTTCAGCGCGCGTTGGACGCGGATTCTGGATCATCGACTCCAGCATTTGCGTTGCCGTGATCACCGGACGTCCGTGATCGTTGCATAGCTTGATGATACGCTTCTGCACGATCGGTACCGTTTCGGCCGGGATCTCTACGCCCAGGTCGCCCCGTGCCACCATGATCGCATCCGAAGCATCGATAATGTCGTCGATGTTCTGCAACGCTTCGGGCTTCTCGATCTTGGCGATCACATGTTGCGCACCGCCATACTTAGCGATGTAGCGTCGAACCGCTTCCACATCCGCTGCTTTACGCACGAACGACAACGCAATGTAGTCCACGTTCTGTTCGATGGCGAAGCGCACATCGGCGCGGTCTTTCGACGTCATCGACGGCTGCGACACCTTCGTTTGCGGAAGGTTGATGCCTTTGCGCGGTTTGAGTTTTCCGCCGTGGACGATGATGCACGTCACCACATCGTGGGAGACGCCGGTCACTTGCAGTTTCATCAAGCCATCATCCAGCAGCAGCACGTCGCCTTTGCGTACGTCCTTGCCCAATGTGGGATATTGCACAGGGATCATCGTATCGGTGATCGCGAACTTCTCACGCTTCATCACCGCCACGTCGGCAAGCTTCACTTGTTGTCCGGTGATCAACACCAGATGATCACGTTCTCCAAGATCGCCCACGCGGATCTTCGGTCCTTGCAAGTCGGCGATGATCGGCAGATAAATGCCGAGTTTTTCGTCTGCTGCACGGATCACATCCACAAAATGTTGGTGCGTGGTGTAGTTGCCGTGCGACATGTTCAGCCGAAACGCATTCGCTCCGGCCTTGACCAAACTGATGATCTTCGACGTCGAGGCCACTGCCGGCCCCATCGTACAAATGATCTTGACCTTCGTTGCGAGATTGATACTAGGCATGTAACACCGATGTTCTGAAAGGGGGCGAGCAGAAACGCTCAATGGCTAAGGCATTACCGGACTCTTCATCCAGGACGACGTGGACGCCGCACACCCGCACATCACGCTCAGCCGTCTCGTATTTGTGTGCCGTCTGCAGCATGAATCGCTTGATCGCGATGTCCTTCTTCATGCCGATCACGGAATCATACGGGCCCGACATCCCAACGTCGGTGATATAGGCCGTACCCTCCGGCAAGATCGTCTCGTCGGCCGTCTGAATGTGCGTGTGTGTTCCCAATACTGCGCTTACGCGACCATCGAGATACCATCCCATGGCAACAGACTCTGCCGTCGCGTCGGCATGAAAGTCCACGATCATGCACTTCGTCTGCGGAGCCAGTCGGGAGATCGCATCATCCACTGCTTTGAACGGATCGTCGATCGGCTGCATGAAGACCCGACCTTGGATCTGGATCACGCCGATGCGCTGTCCGCCGGGGAGCGTGACCAAGCACCAACCGCGTCCCGGATTCTCTGCCGGGTAATTGAACGGCCGCAACACGTTCGGATATTTTCCGAGGAGCGGACGGGCCTTCCAATTTTCCCAGACGTGGTTACCGGTGGTGATGGCGTGCACGCCGGCAGCAAACAGATCGTCGGCCTCTTTCTCCGTAAGCCCTTTACCATCAACGATATTCTCACCGTTGACGATGATGCAGTGGCTTTGATAGCGTTCGCGGAGTTCGGGCAGTTGACGTAAGACTTCGCGCAGGCCCACGTGGCCCACAACGTCGCCGATAAACAGGATGTTGAGAAGTCTCATGATCTGCTAAACTACGAAAGCCATTCTCCGCCGTAGTTTCGTGGTCAATGGCACTCAAGATCTACACAAAGACGGGCGACGACGGAACCACAGCATTGTTCGGCGGCACCCGCGTTCCCAAACATGCAATGCGCATCGAGGCCTATGGCACCGTTGACGAACTCAACGCCGTGTTGGGGATGGTGCTTACGCACGATATGCCTGCAGCGATGCGGGAGGAACTCACACAGATCTCGAGCGACCTGTTCACGTTGGGAGCAGATCTGGCTACACCGTTGAATCCGCCCCCTACCTACCATATTCCCAGGGTTACCGGGGAACATGTCGCCGTGCTTGAACGTCGAATCGACGCATATGATGCTGAGCTGCCGGAGTTGAAAGCATTTATTTTGCCAGGGGGCACACCTGCCGCTGCAGGATTACATTTGGCTAGGACCGTCTGCCGTCGTGCAGAACGTCGCACCGTCTTGCTTGCCGAACACGAAGACATTGGCGAGTTCGTGGTGCGTTACCTGAACCGGTTGTCAGATTACCTGTTCACGGTAGCCCGCGCCGCAAACCACAGTGCCGGTATTGCCGACACTCCCTGGAAACCCTAGACCACCAACCACAGACCACTAACCACCAACCATTTTAGGAGTAGTACGAATGTTTTTGAAATCCTTGTGGCTTGTTGCTCTCACAGCAGCGACCCTGTTCATGACGGCTTGCGAAGACACGCCGACGGATCCGGAACTTGTAGCACCTGACGCGCCGACGGGCATCATGGCTACGTCGAAGAACGAGACCACGATCAGCGTTAAGTGGACGAAGGCCACAACGGGTGAAGCCGCAACCGGTTTTGTGCTCGTGATCGCTGACGACGGCGGTGCTAATGCACAGATGCTTGACATCTCGAATCCGGCAACGACAAACGTCGACGTGAGCGGCCTGACCGAAGGTAAGGTCTATCAGATGTACGTCTATGCTGTGAACGACACAGCTAAGTCGTCGCCGACAGCAACGATCAAGTGGGCACCGGCAAAGCGCTACATGACGAGCCTGCGTTTGTATGAGACCGCTTCCGACCTCGGCTCCGGCATCGAATTCCCGAGCACTGCCGGCTTGACGATCTCTGAAGGCGGACGTTGGGATATCTGCCTCGACTCGCGCAACGAATCGTTCGACATCGGTTCCCCGGCTCTTTCGTCATATACCGACGATGCAGGCAAGTTCCCGAACGGTCAGCAAGCCCGCGCTACAGCCATCGGCAAGGTGTGGCAGAACGTTGCAAGTCTTGATGACATCTACGAAGCCGTTGCTCTTGACGATGCACAGAATGGCACCATCGAGCAGAAGCTTCTCAACTTCAACACCGCCAACACCAACGGCCAGTCCTTCGCCTTTGTTGTGAAGACGGCTGCCGGCAACTTCGCCAAGGTCCTTGTCAAGGCCAACGGCGGAACGCTGCTCCAAGGCACCGCTCCGGACCGCTACATCGATCTCGAGATCTCCTATCAGTCCGGCCTCAACATCCCGTATGCCATCACGGCCCGCAGCGAATCCTCACCATGGACCAAGAAGACGGGTGTGGTGGTGGAGACGAATGTGAAGAAAGCGGAGTGATTTAATGGGAGAATAGGAGAATGGGAGAATGTCTAATTCAACCATGATGTTCTAAAGCTCCAATGGCTGAATCACGATTTGCATAAACAAAGCTGATTCAAAAAAAGAGGGCGACTCATTGAGTCGCCCTTCTTCATTTCTACCAATTTGATGAGTTTGGGATTTGAGATTCTCCCATTCTCCTATTCTCCCATTTGATCACTTCTTCTTCTTCGACGTCGTCACAGACACCCCATCATTCGTTGCTGCCGGCGCATCGGTGGTCTTAGCCGGTTCGGGGGTAGTTGTGGTGGTCGCCGTCTTGCTCTTCTTCGTGGTCGAAGCGGTCACGCCTTCACCGGAGCCGGAGGCGGGAGCGGTGCTGGTCGTAGTGCCGGACGTTTTCGGAGAGGTTGCCTTTGTGGTGGCCTTCTTATCGCCGTCGCCATCTTCATCGTCAGCTTTGGCGGTGTCGGGCGTTGGTGCAGGCGCCGGCGCTGCTGCCGGCTGGTTGACCGGCATTTCTTGCGGTGCCGGTTGCGGCTGTTCTTGCTGACCGCCGCAAGCGATCACGGTGAGGGCGATAGCGCCAAGGATGAGGTGTTTCATGGTGGTAAGTGGTTGGTGGTTGATGGTTGGTGGTTGGTGGTTGATGGTTAGTGGTTCGTCAGGACGTCTTCTTCAATCGTGCGGCAAAGGCGCCGTCAGACCGATGACGATGGGGGAAGGTCTGCAGGAAGCCGTCTTCGACGACGGTCTCGGGCAGAAAATATTCGGCGGGTTCGAGTTCGAAATTGGAATGTTGGGCGAGGAATTTCTGGACTACGCCGCTGTTCTCTTCGGGCTCAATGGTGCACGTACTGTATATGATCACGCCTCCCGGACGCAC
Organism: uncultured Hyphomicrobiales bacterium; assembly: GCA_964467455.1. GTDB lineage: Bacteria > Bacteroidota > Ignavibacteria > Kapaibacteriales > Kapaibacteriaceae > OLB6. Next base: position 140,637 of record CAYXQJ010000007.1, read on the forward strand.
CAAGGTGGCCGCATGTTCCAGGATCTCGAGCTGCTTGGTCGACATCTTTCGGATGTCCTCCAAGTTCCGACGCCACTTGATGTCGGGCTTCTTGCTGAGCGTGCCCATACCCGTACACGGTGCGTCCACAAAAACGATATCGGCCGGCTTCGCAGCCTCGAACTCGCGTGCATCGCCATGCTGCGGCTCGATGATCGACACACCGGCACGCTGAGCATTTTCTTGGATCAAGCGCAGCTTCGATTCATACAACTCAAGGGCAACGATCTTGCCTTGGTTCTTCATGACCTCCGCCGCGTGAACGGCCTTACCTCCCGGCGCAGCACACAGGTCGTAGACCGTCATGCCCGGCTTCGGGTCGGCCAACTGCACAGCTAAGCTGGCCGAAGCGTCCTGCACTGTGATCAACCCTTCAGTGAACGCCGGCAGTGAGCGCACATCGCGAAGCGACGTGATGAGCAGACTATTGTCGTGCACCGGTGAACGCTCATATTTGATCTGTGCATCTTCAAGCTGCTTCTCGATCTCGTCGCGCGTGGTGCGCATGGTGTTCACCCGCAGCGTCAGCATCGGACGATGGTTGTTCGCATTCAGCAGTTGTTCGGCCTCATCTGCGCCGAACCGCTCCACATATCGCCGCACCATCCACTGCGGATGTGCCGAGTGCACGGAGAGGTGCAGGATCTCGTTCTCTTCCCGCGAAGGATAGCGGATGCTGGTGATGTTGCGCAGGATGTTCCGCAACACGCCGTTCACGATGCCGGCATGTTTGTCGCCCTTGACCTGCTTGACGATCTCTACCGACTCATTGATCGCTGCCGGCGGCGGGATCTTGCTCAGAAACAACATCTGATACAAGGCGATCCGTAACGCATTCTTGATAAGGGGCAGGCATTTCGTGAATTCCCCATGATAGAATCCCGTGAGGATCCAATCGATGCGCGACTGCCACCGCACGGTGCCATTCACCAGCTCGGTGACCAGTGCCCGGTCAGCAGGGGAAAGGTCGGTGCGCCGTAACTCACCATCGAGCAATTTGTCGATGTAGGAGTCGCTGCTCTCGTAGCGCGACAGCAGTTTTACGGCCACGCCACGGGCGGTTTCAAAGATATTGCCAGTGTGTTCACTGGTCGTAGGTGCTTGCTCATTCGTCATAGACCACAAGTATACAACGCGGCAGAGTTTGTGAAGTCCTCGTCCGAGTCATAGATTCCGATGATTGTTGTCCCACACTTTTCATTGAACGTCCAGATCAGCCCCCTACCAACCATACATCAGATCATCCTTGGGCTTTGTGTTCTGGGGGCATCAGTAGCAGTGACGGCACAGACGAATGTGCTGGATTCCGACCCGTTGCGGGCACGGAAGAAGATCGTCTACGACCAGATCGGCGTCTATTTTGGGCCGTCGTTCAACAGCCAGACCGGGACGATCGTGACGGACTGTAACTGCGAGTTCACGGGCGGGGCGCAGACGGGACTAACCGCCGGCGTGATGTTCGAGCGGCTGACGCGGTCGACCATTCGGTGGGGTGTCACCCTGGGCTATGAGCTTCGTTCGGTAGAGGGACAGTTCACGGAGATCGAAGGGGTGGTGCAGCGTGCACCGTCGAACGGACAAGAATATGTGGTGCCCATCACCTTCAGCAATGTGGCGACGGCGTCGCTGGGCTACCTGAGTCTGCAGCCATACCTGAAGTACGACTTCTGGGATGTGCTCTTTGTGCGGGCCGGCGCGAACGTCTCCTACGTGATCTCGTCTAACCTGATGCATGTCAAGACGTTAGAGTCGGACTCCGTGACCTTTCCCAACGGCGAAACGGCGGCGGTCTCGTTGCCGGGAGACGAAGATGGCAGCGTGGTGCTCCAAGATGGACCGATGCCGGACCTCAATTCACTGCAGTTTGGCATCTCCGGCGCGATCGGTCTGGACATCCGACTTTCGAAAGAACTGTATCTAAGTCCGGTCGCACAGTATATTCTCCCTCTGACAAGTGTATCTTCGTTTGGGGGCGGGTTTAGCGTACAGGCATTTCAACTTTTTCTTGAGGCGAGATTGATCTTATGACGTTTTCGCCTTTGGGAGTTATCCACAATTACCTATTTTTTGCATTCGCGACGTTTACACGTTTCGAGTGGGGCATGGGGTAACCGTGCGGGTGGCTTGGAATCACAATACCTCTATATGAACGGAACAGGTATGATGCAGAGAGTCGTGACACTCTGTTTGGGGATCTTTATCATGACGTTCGCGCTGTACGCAGCGGAACCGAACGCAGAGTACACACTGTACAGTGTTACGATCGATGCGCCGCCGGCACAAGATGATGCCGAGAGCGGTGACATTCTCGATGATCCGAAAAGGATCCGGATCCTGAACCTAGGCAAAATGGTGAATCACCCAGGCCTGGATTATGGTCCGACCGTCAGCGCTGACGGTCGCACCCTTTACTTCGTCTCGAATCGGAAGGGAAGCCGCATCACGCGTGATGGCGACTTCTCGCACGACTTCTGGATGGTAAAGAAGGCGAACAACCTTGACACCATTTTCTCGACGCCGGTGAACATCGATACGATCGATGCCGGAGTGAACACGGTGATGAACGAAGGTGTGGCGTCGATCGCCGCCGACCGTCAGTCACTGTTCTTCACGGGCTGTAACCGCCCCGATGGTCTTGGTGATTGCGATATCTACATGGCCGAGATCGAAGGCGACAAGTGGGCGACACCTCGCAACCTTGGCCGCAGCGTGAACTCGGAGTACTGGGATTCGCAGCCGACGATCTCGCCGGGCAAGGACCGACTCTACTTTGTGTCGAACCGTCCGTCGCCGACGAACCCCGACGGCGAAGGCCAGGACGATACCGACATCTGGTACTGCGACTGGGACGAAGATCTCGGCGAATGGAAGCCGGCCATCAACCTCGGTCCGGACGTCAACACGTCGAAGGCCGAAGCTTCACCGTTCATCGGTGCCGACGGCAACACGCTGTTCTTCGCTTCGAACGGCCACACGCCAAACATGGGCGGCCTCGACTTCTATCGCACCAAGCGTACCGGCGAAAAAGATCGCTCGAGCCGCGACCGTTGGTCGAAGCCGTCACAGCTTCCTGCACCGATCAACACCAAGGAAGATGAGCAGTTCATCTCCTTGCCGGCATCGGGTGACGTAGTCTACTTCTCGTCGCGCCGTCAGGACTTGCCGGGCTTCCAGGGCGATCTGGACGTCTTCATGGCCTTCATCCCGACGTATTTCCGCGCCGTGAACGTGATCGTGAATGTGATCGACGAATGTACCGGTCAGAACATCCCTGCAACATTGTCGTTCCGCAACCCGAAGACGGGTAAGACGGTCAAGGACAGCGTGGACCTCGCCCGCACCGAGAACAACGTGATCGTGACCAACGATGACTACGGCACGGGTGCTCTCAAAGAAGATGAAGTGACCTATACCGTCACGGCCTACTCACCGGCCTACGGTGAGCGCAGCATCCAGATCCCGGTCCGCGATCCGGGCAAGACGAAGGATGCCGACCTCCAAAATGAAAAGCTCGAGATCCGCAAGACCATCATGCTCGGCCAGCGCCCGGTGCTGACCACAGAAATGGCCTTCTCGGACAACTCCGTCCGAACGAATGACGGGTTCAAGGGCCTCGTCCTTGAAGAACGTGCAACGATCAACCTCTATCCGTTGCTCCCATACATCTTCTTCGAACTCAACAGCGCCGACTTCCCGTCGCGCTACACACTGTTCAAGTCGCCGTCGCAGACCAGCGGTTTCAACGACGAACGTGTTCCGGGTGGTACGCTGCAGAAGTATTATCACGTGTTGAACATCTACGGCTACCGCCTGAACAAGTATCCGAACGTGAAGGTCCAACTTGTGGGCTGCGTAGACGAGACCAATGAAGACAAGAAATCTGATCTCGCAAAGAACCGCGCCACGTTGGTGATGAACTATCTCCGCGACGTCTGGAAGATCGACGAAAGCCGCATGAGCATCAAGGCCCAAGGCTGGCCGGATGTCCGCTCAAACCCGAAGGACTCCTTCGGTATCGTTGAGAACCGCCGCACCGAGATCCGCTTCGACGGTCCGGAAGAAGATGTGTGGCAAGTGGCTCGTCCGATCCTGGACAACGACCCGACGCTCTTCCCGTCACCTGGCGACATGACGTTCGGTATGAAGAACGGTATCGACAACAACATCGTCGACAAGCGCCGCATCGAGATCAGCCGCGGTGGCAAGCCGTGGAAGGTCCTCACAGAAGTGGGCACCACAGACCCGACCAAGGTGTGGGACTGGGTGAACGACGACGGCGATTATCCAAAGGAAGGCGAAGGATCGAAGGAGCGCGAGACCAAGCTCACGCCGTATGCAGCCCAACTCGTGGTCGTCTCCAAGAATGGCACCGAGTGCCGTTCCGACACCGTCCGCATCCCGGTAAAGCGCATTTCTACCAGCAGCATGCAAACGGACCGCAGTGCTGATGCCGGCAAGACGCTTGAAAAGTACAACCTCATCCTCTTCCCATTCGACCGTTACGATGCGGGTCCGATGAACGAGCGTATCTTAACCGAGTACGTCTTCCCGCGCGTCAAGAAGTCGTCTGACATCAAGGTCGAAGGTAAGACGGACGTCGTGGGTATGTATGAGCACAACGCCCGCCTGTCGCAAAACCGCGCCGGCACAGTGGAACGCGGCATCCGCAGCACCACGAAGAGCGAATTTGCAACCCTGAACTCCCGCGGTACCGGTGAAGACGAACCGCTCTTCACCAACGACCTCCCTGAAGGCCGCTTCTTCAACCGTACGGTGCAGGTGATCATCGAGACGCCACTGCAGGATGCGGGGATCGAGTAAGCAGGGTGAAAGGGTGAAAGGGTGAAAGGGTGAAAGGGTGAAAGGGTGAAAGGGTGAAATAGAAATTGTCATTCCGAGCGGAGTGAGGAACGCCTGGCGAAAGCTGGGCGTTCTGCGTTTTGTAGCTTTGCGCCATGATCGAATGGAACATGGACCCCGTGATCTTCACGCTAGGTCCGCTCTCGCCGCGCTGGTACGGCATTTTGTTCGCCTTTGCCTTTGTTGCCAGCTACCGCTATATGCGGATCATGTACACCGACGATAAGCGGTCGCAACAGGATCTTGACTCGTTGACGATCACGATGATCGTCTCGACGATCCTGGGTGCTCGATTAGGACACGTGTTGTTCTACGAGCCGCAGATCATGCTGCAGAACCCGTTCGAAGTGATCGCCATCTGGCATGGTGGCCTGGCAAGCCATGGTGGCGCCATTGGCATCATGACGGGGCTGTGGATCTATCACAAGCGTCGTCCGAAGTATCCCATGATCTGGCTTCTGGATCGACTGGCCATCGTTGCCGCACTGTCGGGCATGTTCATCCGCATCGGCAACTTTTTCAACTCCGAGATCCTGGGTAAAGCCACCGATGTTCCGTGGTCGGTGTGGTTCAAGCTTGCCGATGCCGTCCCCGTTGGACGTCACCCTGCGCAGCTTTACGAAGCACTCCTCTGTCTTGTACTCTTCGTCTTCTTATGGTGGCGATACAAACAAGGCGACGCCTTCAAAGCTCCGGGCAGGTTGATCGGTCTGTTCATGGTGATCCTCTTCACCGGACGCTTCTTCATCGAATTCCTCAAAGAACATCAAGTTGATTTTGAATCCAGCTTGCCCCTTGACATGGGACAACTGTTGAGTATTCCTTTCATTGCCGCAGGCCTGTGGTTCTTGTGGCGCTCACGTACGGAGGCAGCATGATGCGAGTGATCCTGACACTGTTGATAGCTTCATCCGTTCTGCATGCGCAAAGTTGGCAGCAAGAAGGCGCGTTGAAGCGGTGGACGGGTGGTGGCAGTATCACCACGTCGGCAATTGGTTGTGTGGCGGGTGAAGGTAATCCCATCGTCGACTTCGGTGCAGCGATCGGAGAAGTAAACCTCACCTCCGGTGCCGTCACGCAGCACCCACGCACCGGTGAACAACCGTGGATCTTTTTACCACGTTGCCCCAAGGTGTTTGCCAACGTCACCCATGTCGGCGGTGACGCACCTTCGGTCACCATCGCTTTTGCAAACAGCACGACCGGCGCATCGATCGGTTCGATCTCTGCAACAGGTGTTGATGCATCAACATTGACACTTGATGTTGCCGACACCTGGATCTCCGACGATGGCATCGAAGGGTGTGTTGTGTTCGCCCCCTCCTCATCAACACCGGAAGAGAAGAAAGAGTATGTGGTGATCGTGTTTCGTGCCGGTGAGGTGACGTTCTTGCAGCGCATCAAACCAAAAGTAGATGTTGACATCTACGTGCAGCCGAATACGGATGACGGCTTGGTCTACTACTTGCGCGGGAACGGTATGTCCTTCCCACCATCGACGGAAGAAGTGTTCACGAACGGATCGTACCTGCGTTATGATGCATCCGGACGTCGCACACGTCTCGACTTGCCCACACGCGGTCCGGGAAGTGGTAAGGGGCGTACCATCATCTGGTCATCGGTCAAGTGGGACCGGTTGCTGATCACCGACGAATTCGCCTCAGGTGCGCTCCTCGTGAAAGCATCTAACGGCATCATTGTTGACAGCATCACATCGTCGCAAGTAGCGCCCGGTGAGAATGTCCGCATCCTCTCAGCCAGCGGCAACATCAACGACCGTTGGATGGCCACGCACACCAAGGTAGGATCGAAGAATGTTCTCATCCTCTGGGCAATGCCGGAAACGAAAGAGGTCACATCGGTCGAATTCGCCGCAAACGACGCAGCAACAAAGCAGATGCCGATGAGCCCGTGGACGATCGTCATTCCGTTCCTTTCGTCACAGAACAACACGCACACACTGTTCTCATGGAATCCGCAAGACGTTGTCTCCGTTGATGAAGATCTCATGAAGGGGGCAAGCACGGTCTACCCATTGCCGGCAACAGATCATGTGACGATCACCACCACCCAACCTGATGGCGAGGTCTCGTATGAGATCACGTCCTCCACCGGCACTCGTGTTGCCTCCGGCACCGCTGTTGTCGTGAACGGCACACTACTCATCAACACGTCAACACTCCCTTCGGGTCGATACAGTATTCAGGTCACTAGCACACTAGTCACTAGCACACTAGCACACCAGCACACTAGCATTCTCATTACAAGGTAGAATATGAGTATCACCAACATCACCGTCATCGGCGGCGGAACCATGGGTAACGGAATTGCCCATGTTGCGGCACAAAGCGGATATAACGTCACCTTGGTCGACGTCAACGACGCCGCTATTGCCCGTGCCATCGACACCATCACCAAGAACCTTGATCGTCAGGTCAAGAAAGAAGCGATCACCGAAGACGAAAAGAACGCCACGCTCGGCCGCATCTCGTCAACCACCGACCTCGCCGCCGGCGCAGCCAGCGCAGATCTGGTGATCGAAGCAGCGAGTGAGCGCATGGAGATCAAGCAACAGATCTTCAAAACGCTTGACGCTGCCTGCAAGCCCGACGCGATCTTGGCTTCCAACACCTCGTCGATCAGTATTACGGAGTTGGCCGGCGGTACGGCGCGTGCCGACAAGTTCATCGGCATGCACTTCTTCAATCCCGTGCCGGTGATGAAGTTGTGCGAGATCATCCGCGGTCTGGCCACCAGCGACACTACGTATGCCACCATCAAGGAACTTGCCGAGAAGATGGGCAAGGTGCCCGTGGAAGTGCAAGACTATCCCGGCTTTATCAGCAACCGCATCCTGATGCCGATGATCAACGAAGCGGTCTACTGCGTCATGGAAGGCATTGCTTCGGTGGAAGACATCGACACGGTGATGAAGCTCGGTATGGCACATCCGATGGGCCCGCTCACACTTGCCGACTTCATCGGCCTCGACGTCTGCCTCTCCATCATGGAAGTGCTGCACAACGGTCTTGGCGACTCGAAGTATCGTCCGTGTCCGCTGCTGCGCAAGATGGTCGCCGCAGGGCATCTTGGGCGGAAGAGTGGTAAAGGGTTTTATCAATACTGATCATGAACCAAGAACCGTGGCTGAGAAGCCCCTTACCAGATATCGTTGATGAGTTGCAGCCGGTGGCGGCAATGTTCGTTGCGGCGAAGGAAGATATTCTCCGTGCCGTAGAGGGGCTTGGTCACGACGAGTTGTGGAAGAAACCGAATGGTGCGGCATCGATCGGATTTCACATCATCCATCTAGCCGGTGCGACGGATCGGTTGATGTCGTATGCCGAAGGTGCGGTGTTGACCGATGCACAGAAGGCGGATCTTGCAGCTGAGCGCGATGCGGATGCACAACGGCCGACGCTGGATGTGTTGACGCAACAGCTCGCCACGGCACTTGATGCTGCGGTGAAGCGGCTGGAAGGCATCTCGTCTGCGGATCTTGCTACGGCGCGGGAGCTGGGTCGTGCTAAGGTGCCGACGTCGATGCGAGCGTTGATCCTGCATGCCGGTGAACATGCTGCGCGTCACGCAGGACAGATTGTAACCACCGTGATGATCGTTAGAGCTCGTGTCTGAGTTTGAACCACTGCGGTTCGCAGAGTATCCTGCCGACGACATGTCGCGTAGGGCAGTAGAGTTCTACGAAGAGATCAGAAAACGTCGGACCGTTCGGGACTTCAGTGCTCGTCCGGTTGCTCGCGAGATCATAGAGTACTGCGTGAGAGCGGCCGGTACCGCACCAAGTGGTGCCAACATGCAGCCATGGCATTTTGTGGTTGTGAGCGATGCGGAGACAAAACACCGCATTCGGGTTGAGGCCGAACAAGAAGAGCAGGAGTTCTACCGGCACAAAGCACCACAAGAATGGCTTGATGCCTTAGCGCCCTTGGGCACTGATGAGCATAAGCCGTTCCTGGAGACCGCTCCGTACCTCATCGCCGTGTTTGCGCAGAGCTATGGTGTTTTGCCAGACGGACGACGGGTGAAGCACTACTATGCTCAAGAGTCTGTAGGCATTGCAACGGGCTTTCTGATCGCTGCACTCCATCATGCCGGTTTGGCAACGCTCACGCACACGCCAAGTCCGATGAACTTCCTAAACGATATCCTCGACCGTCCAAAGAATGAGCGTCCTTTCCTGCTACTCGTCGTCGGATATCCGTCGGATGATGCCGTGGTACCGGTGATCACCAAGCAACCGTTAGATTCGATCGCAACCTTCAAGGATTGAACATGTCAACCCAACCTACGGCCGAAGAACTTCAGCAGTGGCATCGGTACTTTGGCATTGAAGGCAACAACGCTGCCTGGCAAATGACGCTCGATGAAGCGTCGGCGCGCGACAACAAGGCCATGTTGAATGCCGCCCATGCATCGGTCTATCACTGGCTGCATGTAGGCACGGAACTCAACAAGATGCGCGGTTACGCTCTCTTGGCACACGTTCATGCCTTCTGCGGACACGGAGCCACGGCGTTGGACTACATCAACGAAGTGCATGCCTACTTCACACAGCATGAGACGGAAAGTTGGGAGCATGCCTTCACGCACATGATCCGCGCACAGGCAGCTCATGCGGCAGGAGAACGCGAGCTTCACGTGCAGGCCTATGCCGAAGCGAAGGACATCATCGACTCCATGTCCGACGGTGAAGACAAAGAGATCGTCATGATGACGTGGGTAAACATACCTGCCCCCTAACATGCGATTCACAACAGCACAGTGGGTGGTGATCAGCGGTTTGATCTCCCTGTTCACATTGGTGATAGGGGGCGTGTTGAGCTACCAAACTCGAGACTTTTCGTGGGAGACGTTTCAGATCTCATCGCTGCAGTCGGCGTACACCAACCCCACAGGTTATTTGATTCCGGCAATTGGTACCTTGATCGGACAGATCATCTTGATCGTTGTTGGTGGAAGGTTGGCGCGACGATTCAACGATCTCTATGCCGGCGTCTTTCTTGTCACGTCGTTGGTCTTGCTCTCGGTCAACTCCATCCACGACATTATCGATATGAAAAACTGGATGGTTCATGCCGTGCTGGCACACGTCGGCTTTGGTTTGATGATCCTCTCCCACATCATGTTCGTCGTGCGCGCCCGTTCATGGCAAGACGAGCACGCTATCGACCTTCCGCGTCGGTTTCATCTGGATCTGCGTTGGGCTGTCTTCAGCTTTATGATCGTGATGCTGCTCTTCATCATCCCCAAGTTCACCGGCTTCGACGTCTTGAAGCTACTCTTCAACTTCAACGTCGACCTGATCCTCGGTGCCTGCGAAGTGATCTACCTCGTGGTGTTCTATGTCTCGATGTATCGAGTGGCGGCGTGCGAATCATCCCTGAAGGTAGCGTAGTGCCGATTTTGTTTTGCAACATGCGTATCGCTTTCGTAGTGCTCTTCCACGTTGTGTTCGTCAGTGCTGCGATCGCACAGGGTTCTGCTCCAAAACGATCGACTTACGGCTCATCGATCTATCTCTCCGGTGGTTATAGTATGCCGTCCAATGTACTCGTTGAAGGGGGCTATGTGTTTGGCAATATCGCTTCTATCGGATTATTGTTCACTGGACCGTATTCATCAGAAGAGACGCTTGCATTCAACGTTGGTTTTTCAGGACGGTTATTCGTGCCAGTGCAGTTACGGCGATTCGCACCATTCTTCGCCGTTTCGGTTACCGACTCCTCACCGTTCACCATGTTAGCTGGCGAAAGTCGGCGAGAGGAGATCATGGTCGGTGCTGGCACACTATACACCCTGCTGCCGGGCACACACCTTCGTGGTATGATCGGAGGCGCACGTGTGAGCAACGATGATTGGCAATTCGGCTGGTCTCTTCAGCTCGAGTTTACACTTGGCGAGCTCAGAACCAGGTGATGTCTCGTGCGTTCGCAAACCAAACTGTCTGCGAGTTAGTCTCTGAGTTAGTCTGCGAGTTAGTCTGCGAGTTAGTCTGCGAGTTAGTCTGCGAGTTAGTCTCTGAGTTAGTCTCTGAGTTAGTCTCCGAGACGTTCTCCTGCAAGTTCTCCCTTCGGTTCTCCTGCAAGTTCTCCCTCCGGTTCTCCCAAAGGTTCTCCCTCTGGGCAACTCGCCGTATGACTTTCTGTCCTTCGCACACTCCATGTTCCAGCCACTCGTGGCCGATGTATTCAACGGCGGTGATCTCGACGGGGAGTTCGATGGCGTCGGGGGAGGGTGTGATCTGCAGAAGTTCGGGGCGGATGCCGAGGGTGCGGCCGTGGTAGGGGATGAGGTTCATGGGCGGACTGCCCGTGAAGGTGGCTACGAACGGTGTGGACGGTGTGTTGTAGACTTCGGACGGTGTGCCGACTTGTTGCAAGATGCCGTCGTTGAGGACGGCCATGCGGTCGCTCATCGTCATGGCTTCCACTTGGTCGTGGGTGACGTAGACGGTGGTGACGCCAAGCTCACGTTGTAGTGCCTTCAGCTCTGTGCGCATGTGTGTGCGCAGCTGCGCATCAAGATTGCTCAACGGCTCGTCGAACAAGAACACACGCGGCTTGCGAATGATGGCGCGACCGACGGCGACGCGCTGACGTTGTCCGCCGGAGAGTTGTTTGGGACGACGCTGCAGCAGTTCCGACAAACCCAACATCTCGGCGATCTCGACCACGCGCTTGTCGATGTCGTTCTGCGATACCTTCTTGATCTTCAGCGGAAAGGCGAGGTTCTCAGCAACGGTGAGATGCGGATACAGCGCATAGTTCTGAAACACCATGCCCACGTCGCGAAGTCGTGGTTCCACATCGTTCATCACATCGTTATCAAACTGCATCGTACCGGTGGTGATGGACTCCAAGCCCGCGATCATTCGCAGCAATGTGCTTTTTCCGGAGCCGCTCGGGCCAACAAGCACAAAGAACTCGCCCGGTTCGATCGAGAACGAAACATCGCGCAACGGCTGCACGCTTCCGTAGCTTTTGCTCACATGGTCAAAGGTGATACGCGTCATTACAGTCCCAATAAGCGAAGCTGTTCCACCAACGCTCGTTGTTCGTCAGTGAGCTGCGCCGGAACATCCACGTGCAGCGTTACAAACATATCGCCTCGCTTCGAGGGGTCGTCATAGATCGGCATGCCCATGCCGCGCAGACGCATCACCTTGCCCGACGCCGACCCTGCCGGCACCTTGATCTTCACCGTCCCCGCGAGTGTTTGTACGCTATGCTCGCCCCCTAACAGCGCCGTGGTAAGGGGCACGTGTTCCGTCACCTTGAGATCGTTGCCATCACGCTCATAACGCGGATGCGGAGCGATGGCCACTTCAAGCACACCAACGGGGATCTTCATCCGATGTCCGTGCGCCACCCCCGGCTTGAAGGTCACGTCAAGCTTCTTATCGCCCATCGCCAGCCGCTTCATCACCCCGGTAAAGGCCTCGTCGAGGGAGAGCGTTACGGAGAAGATTCGTCCTTCGTCCGGCGTCCGGCGTCCACCATCAGACGTCCTTCGTCCGGCGTCCTTCGTCCGACGTTCCCTGTTCCCTGTTCCCTGTTCCCTGTTCCCTGAACCGAACAACTGCGACAACAGATCCCCAAAGCTCGTCCCTTGGAACATGTCGCCGAAGTCTTCTTGGGTGAACTGGTAGCTGCGAGAGCCGCCGGGGAAACCACCGCTGGGGAATCCGCCACTACCGGGCATTCCGCCGTACTGCGAGAACTGATCGTACTTCGCCTTTTTCTGTGGATCGCTCAGCACGTCGTAGGCTTCGCTGATCTTCTTGAACTTCTCTTCGGCCTGCGGATCGTTGGGGTTCGTATCGGGATGGTATTGTCGGGCCAAGCGACGAAATGCCTTTTTGATGTCGGCATCGCTCGCCCCCTTTTCAAGTTCAAGTTCTTTGTAGTAGTCGGTAAAGTTCATGTGTTAAGTGCCAAGTGCCAGGTGCCAGGTGCCACGTCAGAATGTATGTAGAGCATCTAAGAGTGAGAGGTTGAACCAGCGATCAAGGTACAGCGCGAGTAAGATGGCAAAGACGATGCCGACGAAGATGATGACGCCGAAGATCTTGCCGGCACCACTCTTTGTTTGTTGAAGTCCGGCCTTCACGACGGATTCCGTGACCTTTTCCGTGTAGGCGAAGATGGGGACGAAGATCACCACGATGATGGCCATGCCGAGGAGGGTTGCCGTGAGTGGACGGAAGCGTTCGGTCTCGACCAGCACACGTTCCTCGATGGCGCCGGTAACGAGGTACGACGTGAGGATCGAGAACGTGAAGATCACGGCGCGCGTGATGTGGCGCATCATTGCGGGCGCTCCCGTTTCAGCTGCAGTTGACCATCGACGGGAAACAGTTCGGCTTCGAAGGTGTCGCTGATCTTCGAAAGGTCGATCTCTACCACACCGTCGGCCGTATCAAAGAACATCGGCGCGAACCGATGTCCGGACAGTACATCCTTAGCGCTCCACGAATAGCGTGCATAGAACGGTTGTCCCACCGTATCGTCATAGGCATGGATCACCACGATGACCTCGGCATGGACATGTTCAAGATCTTGCTTCGACAGCGCATAGATCGGACTCTCCATCGTCACCGGATGCACCAGCGTCCAACTCAGTGCCAGCGTCCGTACGCTGGAGATCTCCAACGACAGATCATAGAACTGTCGTTTCAGTCGATCTTCATCATGATACTCCAGCACCAACATCATCGTTGCCGTTGCATCCATGATGGCGCCGTTGCGCTCATTGGCAAACCGCACCATGAGTGCATTGACGCCGTTCTTGTAGGGGGCGAGCAGCATGTTCTTGCTGTACACAAAACGTGGCCTCATGCGGGAGAACCGGCCGAAGGCCAAGCCGGTGAAGATGCCGAAGATCAATAGGCCAGCCATCGACTCAATGGCGGCGATGCTGCTCATCAATGGTGTGCCGGGAGAGAGGACGCCGTAGCCGACGGTGGTGAGCGTTTGTGCGCTGAGGAACATCGCCTCACCAAAGTTGTGGATCCACGAACCCGGGACCGCCCCCTTAATATTCTCGATGCCAACGAGAAGATAAGCGAACGCAAAGATGATGTTGACGACGGTGTAGAGCGCGACGGTCATGACGAGGAATTTTGTCCATGACATGATGAGGGCGCGGTGATAGATGTCGCTGACGTCGAACCGCTCGCGTGCGCGGCGGACGTTCATCAGCCCTTCGCGATTGACCAAGCGCGCGTGTTTCGAACTCGCAGTCGTGCCGAATCCGGGGTCGGGGATCTGTTCGCTCACAGGAGGTGTCGTTCTGCCAGCGATGTAAACGCATCGCCGGCGATGATGAGATGATCGAGAACACGAATATCGACGATTCGGCCTGCCTCCACAAGTTGGCGGGTGATGGCGATGTCTTCGCGTGACGGCTCGATGTTGCCGGAGGGGTGGTTGTGGGCCAGGATGACTGACGCTGCCGACTCGGCGATGGCGAGGCGGAAGACCTCGCGGGGGTGGATGGTGACGGCGTTGAGGGAGCCTTCACCGACGACGACGTCGCGGATGACCTGGTTGGCCGTGTTGAGGAGGATCACCAGGAACGTCTCCTGCTTGAGGTGGCGCAGGCGGGGCATGAGGGAGCGAGCCAGGATGGCGGGCGACGTGATCACCGTGCGGGCTTCGAACGGCTCGGCCTGGATCCGGTGGGCGAGTTCGAAGGCAGCGCAGAGGGTGGAGGCCTTGGCTGTGCCCATGCCGTGGAGGGCGCGCAGCTCCGAAACGTCGCGTCCGGCCAGGTCGGTCAGCGACGGATAGCGCTGCAGCAGCGTCCGCGCGATATCAGCGGCGCTCAGGCGCGGCGTCCCGTGGTTGATGAGCAAGGCAAGCAGCTCTTGCGTGCTCAGCGCCGACGGGCCCAGGCGCAGCAGGCGCTCGCGGGGTCGGTCAGCGGCAAAGAGGGCAGACATATGGTGAAAGCTCAGATCGTGGAAGAATCGATCCAGGCGAGGTAGGCCGGAAGTCCGTCTGCCACCTGTAGGCAGATGATCTCCGGCACCTCGTACGGATGTATCTCCGTGACGCGAGCGATCAGTTTTGTGACATTTTCCGTCGTGGTCTTGAGGATGATCTGGACTTCCTGTGCTTCTTCGACCGCCCCCTGCCATCGATAGATGGACGTTGCCCCCGGCAGCAACGTCCCACACGCTGCCAGCCGCTCCTCTACAACGGCACGGACTACGCGTTGAGCGATGTCGACTGACGGAGCTGTCGTCAGGACGATGGACGCCGGACGCCGGACGTTAGACGATTCTTCCATACAAATTCCCGATGTTTGCGACCCGAACGGACGGAAACTAACCATGATCGACCTCCTCATCTATCATCTCCATCTTGTTGGTGTGGTCTATGCCTTCACCAAGCGGTGGCAGATCGAAGGCCTCAAGGCCGGCCTCTTGGCTGTGGCCTTGTGCGGTCTGGTGTTTGTGATCTTATGGGGATTGATGGGATCGATCGCCCGATTGATCATGCCGGTGCCGGGTCAGCCGGGTGACCTGTTCACCTCGGACACCTTGTCCTTGGTCTTGACCCTTGCGGTCGAGGTCCCGTTCTTTTGGATCTTTTTTCTTCGTTCCGGATTTGGAGCGAATACCTAAATAGTCCTATCTTTGTTTTCTCTACCGGCCACACGGTCGCAGAGGCACAGGGTGAGCCCCTCGGGTTCCGCCCTGTTTTTTTCGGGTGTTCTTTGACAACGGGAAGCACACAAATAGATGTAGA
>CAYXQJ010000008.1:0-102374 GCA_964467455.1 uncultured Hyphomicrobiales bacterium
CCAATCAGCCCAAAGCCAAAGTCTCTAGATTTTCAACTAGGAAGCGGACATAGTCTGGTGGGGCGAAATGACTACACAGAAAGCAGAGAGAGTATCCAGAACCAACGCCGTTAGCTGTCCCAATCGGTGTGCCTCATGGACAGATAACCGCAGTAACCGAGCGAGAACCGCTATTCTCCGCAAGTACAACAAAGATCGGCCCGCTTGGATGTGATGTAGGTCCAGCAAAGGCGACTCTACCATCAATCGATCTTATCATATCCGATCTGAGAAGGCGTCCTGAGACATCGTATTGGTTGACCTGAAACAGTTCACTACCACTTCCCTCGATATCAACGCACCAGACGCCATCACTGCAACGTATTGCCTTGGTAACTGCCGTATCATCCGTAGATGATTCGTTTATGGACGTCACGAGATCCGAATTGCGGTACATGATTACTCCGCGATCATTCGTAGACACCAAGACTGATTGTTCAAGAGGTAATGAGTACGATGTTAATGAAAACAACGTATCACCTTCATCTATTCTCGTGCTTGTCCCCGTGAACATCTGTCCGTAAGCAGCGATCCATCCTACAAAGCTGTTGGATGCATAGAGCGATCTAACGTACGGTACGGTATAGGTGGCATTATCCTCAACAATGAGTGACTCACCGTTGCTACTTAAGCGAGCGATACTTTGGGCGATCACCGCGCCCGACGTCGCGCTCTCAACGCCATAAAACACGCCCTGATCACCGTTCACCGAGCCGATCATCATTTCCGTCGTTCGATACGGAATATCTGAGGGTAGGCGTTGCCATTCGTTGGAGTTAAGCTCCCAGAGTCCACCAAGCTCATGGTGATCGACTGGATACGATTTCCCTCGAAACCAAGCGTATAGTTTGTCACCAATGTAGAACACTACATCAATACCTAGGCGTTTCTGTGAGTCGCCATTCTGATAGGTTGGCCAATTGGTCGCTGACAATTCAGCCCAGATACCAGTTGCACGATCCAAAACAAAGACGCTATCATTGATCACAGCAGCTAGGCGCGCACCGTCATTGGTCATGGCTAGCTTTGTTATGGGTTGGGTCCTTGGAGCCGTTGCAATGCTGTCAACCGACTCCTCGTTGATCAGAAAGATCACATTGTTGCCGAGGGCGAGAATTTGATTCTTGAATTGCATTTCAGAACTGGTTGAACACCGTTCTAGCTGCGACGACAACTCCTGACTGACGGCTGTTACGGCACCAGAGTTATCAACTTGAAACCACCCGTGTTGATTGGTCCTGATTACCGCGAAGTCGTCACAACTAAATGCCTTTCTGATGATCGGACGGTTTGGCAACACCTGTAGCTCAGTCGATGATCCAGTTCGCAGAACATAGTGTCGAATGCCCGAACCGAACACCAACACCTCCCCGTTGTGGGCATTGCTTGCAAACGCTCTTGGTTGCGAATAGTCCGTAAGGAAGCCAAGATTTGCACTTTTGTAGACGATCGTGCCTTCAGCTATGAGCAACAGGTAGGCCAGCGAGGAATCGGGCTTTGTGCACAATGCCAAGACGGTGTCTCCCGCCCAATGACTGACAGACGCTACGTTGGCATCACCAACAACAACTTTCCTCGTGACTTCGGCATTTGTGGGGACTGCATACTGGAGCAGTTTCGGTTCTTGAATATAGAACGTTTCACCTACAGCGATTACCTGTACACCCAATGCACTCGCATGAAGTACATAGTCGCCACTCTGGGTTTGCGTGTAGGCACCACCAAGTGCCGACCCCGTCACTCGTCGACCTAGAAAGGTGATGAGGCCGTTTTCAGTTTCTGCGATGTCAACGATCCCAGGTAGTCCGCCCTGCGTCAGCTGTATGTCTACTTTGCTCCACGTCGAGCCATGATCTTTACTACGAAACACACCGGTCAGGTTACTGGCTGTGTTACGCGGATATCCACCACAACCAATCAGTATGTCGCCTCTTGGAGTACGAGTTACACAGCTCACACTTCTAGATGCATCACTCGGTCGGACTGACTCCCATAGTTTCTGTTCAAACGAATATCGATAAATGCCTTCTGCACCATTCAAGGCAATAAACAGATAGTCACCATCACTAGACAACTCAATATCACCAATGCCAACATCGAGAAATTCAGTGTACATCGCCTCAGGAAGCAACAGTTCGGTGAACTCCGGTTCGTCGAGATTCCTAAGCCATAGCGATCGAAAGTTGCATTGAACCTCTTTGTTTCCACCCGTGACACGAGAAGTGACTGTAGACGTGATCGGCAGTTCCATTTCACGGCCGTAAGCAAATGCCGATATTCCGAACAGATAAAATACTGCAAGGGTTAATGAATGGCGCATCAGTTGTACTCCCAGTCAGAACATGACGGTCTATACTCTGTGTCACAGTCTTCAGTGACGCAACCAGTTGAATTTGGTTCACAGTAAGGAGGAATAGCAGAGGACCACGTCTCAACTACCGTCTCCAGAACCTTAACCGTAAAATCTTGATTTGGCGACGCGATCACCTTGAACGCGTAAACACAATATCTCGATCCGCAGGAGTTCAAGCAGAATGCTGTCATGGGGCCACCCGTTTTTAGATACTCTACACACGCCCGTATCGAGGAAACCCACTCGTAGGGATCTTCTCCTGGCCCTGGAAGCCCATGCTGACAGGGGTTCATGCAGATAAGTTGCTCGAGAACGGCATAGTAGATCTGCTTCCTAATCAGCGGGTTCGTGATTGGCTGGCCATTCGGCGCCCAAGATCCAATACACTCCTTCGGTATCTTGATGCAAGTGATAGCCGTCTCGCACGATGCGCCAATCGGTCCCGTGACAAATGACTGGCATTGGGCTGACGTTATAGATCGAGTCCGACAACAATAGCGAACCTCTACGTTGCAGTAGGTCTGAATGATCGGGATGTAAATCGTCATGGGCACCATGTTTGTGCTTGTCCACCCTTCCCAGCAGTTAGTGTATCCTGCCGCAGGGCACTCGATTTAGCACTGGCAGGCCTGCGCAATAGCATGATTAGACGATATAAACAATGCGGCGATGCTAATTATGACCACAATCGCCAGTGATCTGATGCTAGATCCCATACGCCCCTCTCTTGTGAATGATGTGAAATGGTCGAAGAAGCAATTACCCCGAACATATCGAGGGACCGACATCTTGTCAACGAACATTTAGCGAACTATTCTAATGACATGACACCCGGTGTGTTGGCAGCAGTTAGGTATAGTGCTCGCGGAACGATCACTGCGTCTTTACCAACGCATCACGCTCCGCCAGTGTCACTCCGCCTTGCTCATCTGCACCGAGAGTGCATCACCTGGCCTCAGCATGACTACGGTGTATCCACCGCTGGCATAACCGGAAAGATCCAACATCACGCTGCCTGCTGTTGGCGACGTGACAATGCGAGTGAAGCGATGTTCAGCAACAACCTCGCCGACAACGGAGACGATCTGCACAGTGTGCTCACCAATGGCGGCGCTCGACCACGAGACAGTCACGACATCAGTGGCGGGATTTGGTGCAATGCCGAGCGTAAAGGATGCATCGGCACCGATCTGCACAGCACGTAACGAACCGGCACACTGGTCCGGCGTGAGAATGATCGACGCTGTGTCAGGCACCACACACCCTGTTGGTGTGGTGATGATCTCCATCACGTTGCTGCGCGCAGTAAGCAACGGACGTACCTGCAACTCAAACAACGACGGCTGCTGCGGAAGTGCGTCAACAAGGATCGTGATCTCTTGCTCTGTTCCGTTATTCACGCGGCTCACTTCTGTGACGCCTGCAGCAGCAAGAACATTCACCTCTCCCGCTTGCGATGGAAGTCGGATCACCGATGTGATCGGAAGTAATGCCGAGGCATCATCCGTAGCACTCACCGTGATGATGATCGGCAGATCAGGCACAACATCGATCTGTTGCGAGATCACCTCAACGGTCTCGAAGGGTGCCGTGGACACGGTGACCTGCGCCGATGTCTCACAGACGGCATTCGACGCACGCACGGTATAGGTGGTCGTACCACTCGGTGTTACACTGATCACCGATGCCGTGCGGTCGCTGATATCGGGATGGGCATCCCACAAGATCTGTCCGTCACTAGTTGCCGTGAGCGTCACCGCAGAACCCGCACATACCGCCGTATCGGACGTCACCGTGAGCGTTGGCGCAACCAAGACGTTGACGAAGATGCTGTCACGTCCTGCACAGCCCCCTTCATCGATCTCAGCAACAAACCATGTATCAGTTAGGGGGCGGGTGGTGATCGTCGCCGTGGTGTACGTAGCGCCGGTGGTTCGGTCGGTCCAGAGCACAGTGCCGGTGGTGGTACAGGTGAGCGTGGCTGGTTGACCTTGACAGATCAAGGTGTCGCCAGAAAGCTGCACGGTGGGATTGTCGTTCACGACAACGTAGATGCTGTCGCGGCCGGTGCATCCGGTCTGCACAAGATCGGCGATGTACCACCGACTTGTTGTTGGCTGCACGGTGATGGTGTTGCCTTGATACGTGGTACCGTCAACACGATCGGTCCACATCACGGTGCCGGTATTCAAACAGGTGAGTGTTGCCGTCGCGCCGAAGCAGATCAACGTGTCACCCGAAAGGCGCACGGACTCGGCGTTGCCGATCGTGACCGTCACAGTGGTCGATGCTTCACAGCCGACGGCGGACCATCCGCGGACGGTGTAGGTGGTACGTTGTGTTGGACGTACAATGACTGTGTCGTTGGTGGGGTCGGTGATCTCCGATGCCGGCTCCCATTGATAACGTACTGCTCCTTGTACCCGCAAGACCGTGGCTGATCCCGGACAGGCCGTAACATCACCGGAGGTGACCAAGGTTGGCGGCTTCTCCAAAGTGACGGTCACCCATGCCGTGTCGGTGCACGAGCCCTTGGTGCCGATCACGCGATACGTAGCTGTGCGCGATGGACGAGCTTGCGGTGTTGCCGAGTTCGGATCGTCGAGTCCGTTCGCCGGCGACCAGACATAGCGGTCAGCGCCTTCGACGCGGAGAAATGCCACGCCCCCTTCACAGATCGTTGTATCCGGTGAGACAGTGATCGCCGTTCCGGTTGGTGTGATGGTGACGGAGTCGTAGTTCACGCAGCCGAATTCGTTCGTGCCCTTCACATAATACGTTGTGCGCTGTGTTGGACGCACAATTGGATTTGCGATCGTTGGGTTGCTGTAGAGTTCAGGGGGCGACCATTCATAACTCACGGCGCCGGTGGCATTGAGCTGCACGGGAGAGCCGGCGCAGATGGTGCGGTCAGGACCGGCGTCAACATCGGGCAGCGGGAAGACGTCAACGTCGATCGTGCGCGTGAGTTCTGCCCCGACATCGTTGAGGAAGGTGGCACGCACCGTGAACTTACCGGGCTGACTGAAGATGTGCCAGACAGGATTACCGTTGCGACGGTTGTTTGTGCCGCTGCCGAGATCACCAAAGTTCCACGAGACATTGCGAACTGTGGCCGTGTCTTCGAGGCGGAAGTGGAACGTGTCACCAACGCATCCCGTGTCGCCGACGATCCAATACGTTGGTTCGGCGGTCAAGATCGCAGGGAAGAAATTGGGCAGACCGAGGCGGCTGGTGCGTCCGAGCGAGAATCCATCTCGCTGATACGTGCATTGCTCGCGAGGGAGATCGGGTTTGTGGATCACCGATAACATCGTAGATCCCTCTTGAGCAATGTAGATCTTGCCGTTCGGGGCAAGCTGCAGTGCACCGGGCGACCAGGCGAGTCCGGCCATGAAACGACTCGCGCTGACGGCCGTCCAGGGCAGGTCGAGATCGTATTGATCCACCGTATCAAGCATCGGCGTTGCTGAGTACAAAAAGCGACCACTCTTGGAGAACTCGACGCCGTACCGAGCCGATTCTGACAACACGGTACTGTTGGCCAACACACCGGTTTGTTTATCGAAGGTGTAGATCGTCAACATCGGCGGATAGAACGTGGCCATAGCGATCCGCGTCCCTTCCGTCGATGCTTTCAAGTGGCCAATATCCGTGGGCAGAACTACCGGGCCGATGGCCTGCCTGATCGGTACAGGGTCAACGCCGGCAGCCGTCACCTTGAAGATCAAGAACTCATTGGTGTCGTACGAATGGCCGATCACCCAGATGTCTACACCGTTGGCATGGCGCACGGCCGTGATCTTCTCCGATGCCGGCGCTACAAGCGGCTCATTTTTGACCGTGACCGAGCCGAGCCCGTTATCAAAGTCCATGTCGACAACGGTATAGTTCAGCCCCTTCACATTTCTATTCTCAACAGCATCAACAGTGAAGAGGATGAACCGGCTATCATCTCCGGGCCAGTTGATCACAATGCTCGATTGAGTTGAAGAGCTATTCCCAAACAGGCCAAAACCGTTCGACATCACCTGATGATCGCGGTTCCACACATCACTGCCATCGGAATAGAACAGCAGCTTCCCGGTAGAATCCGACATGGTGACGCATCCCTCCCGCGTCGTCATCGCCCCATCCGTCAACGCCACCGGCTCACCAAGTCGGAAGTTCATCCCGCACTTCGACCCAAAGTACCAATGCTCCCCCTCCCGCTGCGCCCAAGCAGGGGCGGTAAACAACGCCAAAAGACAGAGGATGGTGAGGGTGCGGAGCAAGTGCTTAAACTAGCACTTAAGAGGAACAACCGAATAACCGAATAACCGAATAACCGAATAACCGAATGTCATTCCGAGCCGAAGCCCCGAGCGAAGCGAGGGGGAAGCGAGGAACGAATAACCGAATGTCATTCCGAACGAAGTGAGGAACGAATAACGGATGAATAGCTACGTTGTGACCATCGCCCTACTCTGTTGCAGCAACGTCTTCATGACCTATGCCTGGTACGGGCATTTGCGTAGTATGCCCAATAAACACTGGGTCGTGGCTGCACTGGTCAGCTGGGGCATTGCCCTGATCGAATACCTCTTCCAAGTACCGGCAAACCGCATCGGCCATACCGTCATGTCCGTCGGACAGCTCAAGATCCTCCAGGAGGTGATCACCCTCTCGATCTTCGTCCCCTTTTCGATGATCTATCTCAAAGAAAAGCCAACCCTCGACTACCTCTGGGCCAATTCGTAGCGTCCGACGTCCAACGTCCCTCGTCCCCCCAATAATGCATTATGCATCATGCATTATGCATTATGAATTCTCACATTCTCATATTCTCACATTGGTATAATTTGCCGAATGGCTACTACCCGCTCCCGCGTCGTCGAACTCAGCGAACACTCCTCCTCCCAGATCGCCACCTTCGTGGTCCTAGCGGTGGCCTGTTCCATGTCGATCTTCCTGTTTGTTGCAGCACCGATGCTCGACGCCTTCTTTGAGGGTTTTCTGCGCTCTGAAGTGATCCGCGACGGATCGAAGGTCACCTATCGTATCGCCGAGAACCGTGCCGATGAGATCGTCGAGACGGGTACGTTCGGCACGTGGGCGATCGTTGACCCGCGTCAGGCCGAGCGTCACGACGATGCACCACCGACCACAAACCAAAAGACCGCGAACTACAGGGCAGAATACATCTTCAAACCGGTCGTAGCGCTTGCCCCACTCGTACTCGTCGGCGGCATCTTGTTCGCTGCCCTCCTGACATCGCTCTTCCCCGGCGGACTTCTAGCGCAGAAGATCGAACGCGAGATCCTCGTCGCCCTCGACCGCCTGGCTTTCTCTCAATACGGCGAACACACGCAGGCCGAGATCAAGGCCCTCACCAAGGAGATCACAACGGCCGACGCTCGCAAGCTGCACGACCTCGTCGACGTCTACGGCATGTCGTTCTCTGACCTCGAACTGTTGCAACGCGCACTGCTGTGGAAGGACGCCGCAAGTTCAACTAAGACCTTCCGCACCCACGATGCCATCAAGTTCTACATGCGCGAGTACTTCACCGACCGCTACAGCAACGCCATCCTCGGCCTTGTCTACATGGGTGCCGCAGTGTTGATCATCGTCATCGGTATTCGCGGACTCAAGTTCCTGCCCGCCACCGACCCCAGCGTTGTCCTCAGCGCCCTCGGCTTGGAGTTCATGCTTCTCATCACCTATGCCGCCATCCTCATGTATGGCCGCACCGAAGAATCCTCCAGCACCTTGACCTCAGGGTCAGGGGGCGAGCAGTTCGCCGATCCCTTGACCGACAACGAAACAGAAAAACTCATGCGTGCCTTCCTGGCCGTTCCGCGTAAGAGCGGTGCTGACGGAGACCGCGCATGAAGGTCCTCATCCCCGGTCGCCCGTCCACCTCTTCCGTCGTCACGCAAGCACTGGCGAATTGGCGCAACGGCAAAGGCGACATCCTCGTTATCAGCGGTGAACCCGGCTCCGGGAAGTCGCATGTGTTAAGTCAGATCGAAGAGCTTAGCAGCACGACGCCGAAGCCCTCCATCGTAAGGGTTGACTGCACGCCCCCTATCGGAAGCTTCAATGTAGCGTCGATCCAACCATTGCAGCCGTTCGGACATGCCATCGAGCAGTTGTATCTGAACGGCGAGGCCACAGCGAAGAAGCGATTGGCACTCAACATTGGGATGTCGGTGCTGGCATCGATCCCGATCGCCGGCGACATCTTCTACGCCGTCAAGGCGATTTCGCAGGACGTGAGCGAGTATAAACGCGAGACGGCGGCGACGCAGCAGAAAAAGCGCGCGGCGGTGACGGAATGTGTCGAGACGCTAAAGCGCATCGCCGCGGAGACACCGTTCGTTCTTCTTGTTGATGATGGCCATTGGTCGGATCCGCAGAGTATTGAGGTCTTGGAGCGACTACGCAACGTGATCCGCGATATGCCGTTGCTGATCGTGTGGACGGTGACGCCGACGATCGCCCAACGTTCGAACATGCCGTTGGCTGCGATGTTGCGCGACGTCCCTCCATCGTCGCATCATGTGCTGGGTGCATTGGACCGTCCGGGTCTTGATGCCGTGGTGAACGCCATTGCACCGACAATGCGCTTGACGGATCAACAACGCGACGTCCTCTTTGACCGAACTGCCGGCACTCCCGGCATCATCGCTGAATACATCAATTATTTGCAGCGCACCGACCAAGTGCGCAGTGACGGCACCATCGCCGCCGAAGCACTTGAAAAAAGTGGTCTGAAGTTGGGTGATCACCCGGCAACGGACGTGATCCTGCATGAGATCGGCGAAGAAGATGCGCTCACGCTTGCACTCTGCGCAGCT
The DNA here is from genome assembly GCA_964467455.1 of uncultured Hyphomicrobiales bacterium. Lineage (GTDB taxonomy): Bacteria > Bacteroidota > Ignavibacteria > Kapaibacteriales > Kapaibacteriaceae > OLB6. The sequence goes on from CAYXQJ010000008.1 coordinate 9,235, forward strand.
GAAGGACGCGAGTTCACGGCCTTCATGGTCGCATCCTTGATGAACACCGATGTGATCACGGCAGTGCGCACACTGCGCCGTCTGCAACACAACACGGGCCTCATCAAGAGCGTCGGCATGCGCACCCGTTACGGCCTCAAGACCACGGCCTATGAGTTCACCCAGTCCGTGGCCTTCACGTACTTCGCTCACTATCCCGAATACGAAGAGCGCAAACAACTACACCAACGCATCGCCGAGATCCTGACGAAGGAGTTTGAGTCCTCCGAACTCGAAGAAGTGCGCGCTCAGATCGGAACGTTGATCGGCGCTCACAGCTCAGAGGCAGAAGACACGGTCACCGCGACGAGGATGTTCACACTCTATGCTCCGTCGCTGACTGAGACGTCGCAGACTTTGATGTCGCAGACTGAGATGTCCCAGACTTCGGAGCGAGAGTCGCAGACTGGGACGTCAGAGTCAGGGACGACGCAGTCAGGGACAACCCAAGCTCTTGAGCTGTTACTAACCGGAAGCTTAGGCGAGGCTCGTGCGCTAGTTCAAGAACAGCTGACGGCTACGGGCATGGCAACATCGGAGCGAGTCCAACTGTTGTGTTTATTGGCGCGCATTCAAGCAGAGATGGGAAGTCGGTCGGATGCGGAGCATCATTTGCAGACTGCCGAGCAGTTGCCGGATCTTGGAATGCAAGACCGACATTTGATCTTGAATGTGCGTGGTGCCGTGGCGATGTTGGTTGGTGATCACGATGCAGCACATGCACTCCTCAGCGAAGCAGCGCGTTCGGTGAAACGAATGTCGCCGAGTCTCAAACTGCTCACGATGAGCAATGTCTATCTCTTGTCCGATACGGAAGGCGAAACGATGTCAGAACGCTACAAACGCCCCCTACGACGCATGCTGGAATCGCGTTCGTGGATGAAGATGCTTTCAGAACTCGGCCTCAGCGTTGTTGTGCTGATGTTGTTGTGTGCGGGTGCAATGGCACAAGGCAACATCCATGAGCGACACATGGAGCGGGCGCATCCAACACCTGATCTCGATGCTGTGTATGACTTCGCACCGCCGATGGTGCCGATGATCACCGCACAAGGAAGCTTTCCCTCGATGTTCCTCAATGTGAACATGGTCACGGAAGAGCAAGATCCACTTCCGGTGCAGAACGAATCCTCCATCGCCGTCAATCCGCGGAATCCGAAGAATTTGATCGGCGCTGCCGTCGACTATCGCAACAACTCCTCGCGTCAGGTCTACTACAGCACCGACGCCGGAAAGACCTGGCTCAATCAGGATCTCGGTCAAGTGCGTCCGGGTTGGTCATCCTCCAACGATCCATCCGTGGCCTACGACCATCTTGGCCGCGGCTACCTCTGTTACGGCGGCTTCAACCGTACCGGACAGTCGCAGTTTGGTGAGAACGGCGTCTTCATTGCTTACACCGATGATGGCGGCTTGACCTGGCCGAAGAAGCACATCGCCGTGATCGAGCACACCGGTCCACAAACGGCCGACAGTGCCTTCGAAGACAAGTACTATGTCCACGTCGACACCGCATCAACGTCACCCTTCCGCGGCCGACTCTACATCCCTTGGAAGCGCGTCATCAACCGCGACTCATCAACCGGTATCGTTATTGCTCGAAGCACGGATAGGGGGCTTACCTGGTTGCCCCCTGTAGCCGTTAGTGATCGGTTCCCGAAGACGAGTGAAGACACAACGTTTGGACAAAGCTTCCCGCTTGCTCGCACCGGACCTGATGGAAGTGTCCACCTCGTGTGGAATAGCGGTACGGAAAGTGCGGTGCGCTATGCACGGTCTGCTGATGGTGGCACAACGTGGACATCTCCGCGCATCCTGCACACGTACGAGCCGTTCGGCGAGAAGAGTTTGATCGCCGGACAAGTCAACTCACGTGTGAAGGAAGTTGTACGTGCCGAGGCCTATCCATCGTTGGCGATCGACAACACCGGCGGTCCGCAGAACGGATGGCTACATCTTGTGTGGTCAGCTGACAATCCGCCCAACATCTACTACTCGCGCTCAACGAACAACGGTGAGAACTGGAGCGAGGCCCGCATCCTGCATAGTGTGCCGGACAACGATCAGTTCTGGCCGTGGATCTCGATCGATCCTACGAACGGCGACATTGCCGTGATGTACTTCGATAGCCGCGATGATGCGAACAACATCCTCGTCAACTGCTACGTGAGCTATTCGTCAGACGGCGGCACAACATGGATCGATCGTCGTGTTGGCGATGGCGAGAACGACCTCCGTCGAAATCCCTTCACCGGCAACACGTTCGCCGGCGACTATAACGGCTGTGATTTCTATAACGGCATGATCTATCCGTCGTGGGTGGACATGCGCAACACGACGGAGCTCAACCGCACCGATAACGATGCCTTCACCGCCATCGTGAATGTACGTGCACCGGCAGCACCGGAGACGTTCACGGCAACGACCATTGCAGACCAGCCAACAACGATCGATCTTGCTTGGTCGGCAGTCTCGACAACGACGTTTGGTAAGCCACTCGACATGGCAACAGCACGCTTCATCTTGCGGCGTCGAGGTGTACAGATCGCCGAGCTAGGCATGTCAATGCTCTCGTATCGCGACACGGGTCTAACACCGTACGAACGGTACGACTACACACTCACGGTCGTGACGCCAACGGACACCAGCGCCGACCGCACGGCCTTTGCTTATGCCGGTGGTTCGCGTGAACCGGGTATCCCAACGCTGCTCGAAGACCCGGGTGACGGACTGGCGACGATCACCTTGCCGACGCGTCGACTCGATGGAACCACACCGCTAGCAAACCTAGCCGGTGTGATCGTGACGGGAACAACACTGAGCGGTACGCAGGAAGAGCGTATCGATGTGAATGCTGCAGACACCGGCAAGACCATCAACCTGACGTTTCTTCCGGATGTCGATGGTTGGTATCACATCTCGGTGCGCGCAATTGATGCTGACGGTAATCGCAGTCCTGCTTCAGACACGTTGCTGGCCTTTCTCGGTGATACGGACTGGTTGGAGGAGCGGTTCGACACGATGCCGAACTATCACATAATGAGCGGAACGTGGGGTCGCACCACCTCATTCGCATTCTCTCCCGATGGTTCACTCACCGATTCTCCCAATGGGACGTACGGGCCAAGTCAGCGCGACACGATCATGCTGTATCCATTGACACCACGTGTCTATCCCGAAGCCGATGCATTGCTGTTTCAGGCGCGAGTCGCAGCATTTGTTGACCCATCTGATACCGTGTTCTTCGAATACACGTGGGACCTTAACGGGCCATGGAATACAGCGGCCTGGTGGAATGCCAGCCAGAACCCGCGTTGGACGGATACGACCAAGTCCGAAGATGCCTGGCTTCAGCAAGGTATGCTTGTACCCCTGCAGAACACGACGCAGTGGGTTCTGTATACTCGCCTGCGCTTCCGCTCAAACGTCTTACGCCATTCCGATGGCTTCTACATCGATGACATCACCTATCAACCCGTAACATCGGTGGCGGAAGAGAAGGAGTTCGTCCGCTCCATCTATCCGCAACCGGCAAGCCATCACATTACGGTCGACCTTGCCACTGATGCGCCGATCTCCTCATGCAGTCTTGTGACGTTGGAGGGGGCTGCCCTGCCTGCCACGTGGACCCAACTTGGTAGATCGCTCACTGTAGATGTGCGAAGTCTGCCAAGCGGTATGTACGTGCTGCGCGTTGAGCGAGATCACCAATTCTCCACTCATCGCCTCACTATCCTAAGGTAACTGACGCCGGACGCCGGACGATGGACGCCGGACGCCGGACGCCGGACGTCTTAAGCGCCTTTCAGCGCGAAACCGAACTGTGTGCCCTTGCCGAGTTCGCTTTCAACGCTGATGTGTGCTGCATGCGCTTCAAGGATATGCTTGACGATGGCCAGCCCTAAGCCGGTACCGCCGACGGTGCGTGAGCGGTCTTTATCGACGCGGTAGAAACGTTCGAAGACGCGCGGGAGGTGGTCCTTGGGAATGCCGATGCCGGTGTCGATCACAGCGATGGAAACAGACGGACCTTCTTTGACCACGCGGACAGTGACGCGGCCGCCGTCGACATTGTATTTGATCGCGTTGTCGATCAGGTTGGTGAAGACCTGCGTAAGCCGCTCTTTGTCGCCGTAGACAGAGATCGCAGTATCGGGTGTAGTCTCTAAGAAGATCTCTACGTTGCGTTGCACAGCACGGATCTCCATCGTGTTGATGATGTCCTTCAGCAGATCACGCACATCAAAGTACCGGAAGCTGAGTCGCAGCTCGCCACTTTCGATCCGCGAGATGTCGATCAGATCGCTCAACAACGTGTTGAGTCGCAATGCATTCTGATACGCTTTCTCGAGGAACTGACGACTGACAGCTGGGTCATCAACGGCACCGTCGAGCAACGTCTCCAAATATCCTTGCACGCTGAAGATCGGCGTCCGCAACTCGTGAGAGACGTTGCCAACAAACTCCGTTCGGACGCGGCCGAGTCGGCGCATCTCATTAATGTCCGCGGCGGCCTTCTTTGCCAAGCGATTGATCGCTTCGGCAACGTGGAGCACTTCGGCATGTGCGGAGTTGTCGAGTTCGATGCGGCCACTGACCGCCCCCTCAACAATGGCTTGCGTGACGTCTTGAATACGTTGTAGCGGATGGAGCAGAGAACGCTCAAGCGACCGAGTGAGCAACGACTGCGCACCCATGCCAAGAAGAACAACCACGATCATCAGCACGATGAACGGCGAAACGCCGATCGCAGCTGCGGCTTCGGGTTTGTACGCTCCGATCACCGACATGAAGGCAATGATCATCAACACAACGATGACCATGAACCAGCTGATCGCTGTGCGGTAGAAGGATTGCAGTGGAGTGAGAAGCGACATCTGTCGCAAACTTAGGCGACTTGTTCGCGGAATCGATATCCAACCCCTTTGACCGTCTCGATCCACGCGCCGTACTCACCGAGTTTCTCTCGGATCTTCGAGACGTGGACGTCAACCGTACGGTCGATCACATAGACGCTCTCGCCCCAGATCCGACGCAGCAACACTTCGCGCGAGAAGACCTTGCCGGAGTTCGTGGCAAGGAAGGCCAGCAGTTCGAACTCCTTCTTCGGGAAGAACAGCTCCCTGCCGTCGATCTTGATCGTGTAGTTGAGTCGGTTGATCTCCAGTGCGCCAATGCGCAGGATCTCCGGTGCTGCGATCGTCTCTGTCCGGACGGTCTCCGTACCCCGACGCAGGATGGTCTTCACACGGGCGATGAGCACCCGCGGACTGATCGGTTTCTGCAGATAGTCGTCGGCGCCAAGTTCCAGGCCCAAGATCTGGTCGATCTCCCCGGATTTTGCCGTCAAGAACATGATGGCAATGCCGGCCGTAGCCGGATTTTCCCGTATGGCACGGCACACCTCGAAGCCATCCATACCGGGCATCATGATGTCCAGGACCACCAGATCGGGCTTTTCAGCCACGGACCGCTCCACGGCTTGGGTGCCGTTCGAGGCAGTAACGACCCGATATCCCTCTTTGCTGAGGTTGTAGGAGATGAGGTCGACGATGTCTTGTTCGTCATCAACCACGAGGATCGTTTTTTCCATGCTCAAAAGTAGGGGGGAAGGGGCTTCACAATACCGTAAAAATCTCGTTACATACGAGGGGTTAAAACCGTCAATTCCCTTGTATTTTACGGCCTAGGCATGGGTCACACCGCTCCATATGCTCAAGGGTATCGTGCGCTCAATTCGCACGTGGCGAAGCTATGCCTTGTATCGATCGTGTTGATGGTCGTGCTCGCCCCCTCCCAAGCGCAACGTCGTACCTGGAATTGGTTCTTCGGTAATGGTGCGGGATTGAACTTTTCAACGGGAACGCCGCTCGATCTTATCGGTGGACAGATCAATACCGAAGAAGGGAGTGCATCGGTGTCCCGGCGCACAAACGGACAGTTGTTGTTCTACACGGACGGCGTGACCGTTTGGAACCGACTGCACGAACAGATGCCGAATGGGTTTGGCTTGAACGGTGACCCTTCCACGAGTCAGAGCGCATTGATCGTGCCGTGGCCGAACAACGACGATATGTTCGTGATCTTCACGCCGGCACCGATCACGTCGTCGAATGTGAACGGGCGGTGCTTCTGCCTTACCTACTCCATCGTTGATATGCGACTCAACAATGGCTTTGGTGATGTGACGCAGAAGAACGTCCTTCTTGATCCCGACGTCACGGAACACGTAACTGCAACTGCCGATTGTAATGAAGGGGGCTGGTGGGTCGTCGTGCGTCGGCGCGAGAATCCGGCCTTCGCATCGTACCATTTCACCGAAGCGGGTATCGAAACCGTCCCATCGATCTCCACGATCAACAATGGCGAAGAAGTGCGTGATGCCGGGCAGATGCACATCGCTCCCGATGGTGAACATCTCGTGATCACGTCGCCGGCGGGATCGGCATTCCTGTATCAATTCGCGCGCTCAACCGGTGTGGCCTACGGCGGCATTGAATTGTTCAATGGTGAACGTTTGGGTTCATCGTATGGCGCTACGTTCTCGGTTGATAGTCGATATGTCTTCATCGCATCTTCCGTTGAAACGCCGGCATCAACCTTGATCCACCGGTTCGATATCGAGGCCGGCGAAACATCGGCGATCCAAGCATCACGACAGCAGCTGGCAGCGCTGCCCGGCACCAGTGCGTTTACGCCGATGCAGCTTGGTCCGGATAGTGTGGTCTACATTGGACGCCCGGGCATGCAGACGCTGGCAACGATCGATCTGCCGAGCGATCCTGCACCGGTGGTGCGGGACAATGCCGTGTTCATGACGGGTACGTGTCGCTCCGGACTCCCTAACCTGATCGACTGGCTGCTGGCACCTCATCCGCCGAATGACATTACCTGCGAGTTTCCGATCGCCATCGTCGAAGACATGGAGACGTGTAGGAACACGTGCATCCGACTCGTTGATAACAGTCAAGGCAACATCGACTCCTACAGTTGGTCCATACCGGGCGCGATACCTTCGTCGGTTCGTGTGAAGGATCCGCTTGTCTGTTTCCCCACCAGCGGCGGCTTCCCGGCGCAGTTGATCATCTCCAACAGCAAAGGTTCGGATACGGCAAACATCGTCATCACGGTCCACCCGCCCCCTTCACTCCAAACCATCGGCGATACATCAACGTGTCCGGGAGGTTCGGTGCAACTGTGGGCGTCAGGCGGTGTGAGCTATCAGTGGTCGCCGGCAACCGGGCTGGATGATCCGCGGTCGGCGACACCGATCGCAACGCCGACGAAGGACATGGTGTATTCAGTGATCGCAACGAATGCCCAGGGATGCTCCGATACGGCCACTGTACGCGTTACCGTTCGTCCACTTAGCGGCGGACCGGATCAGATCATCTGCGTCGGCGGCACTGCACATCTGCAAGCTGATAGCGCCAATACCTACCTGTGGAGTCCGTCGACCGGACTGGACGACCCAACCAGCCGGACACCAACGGCAACATCACTGACGGAGACAATGGTCTATACCGTGCGCATCCAGCGCGGTCCGTGTGTCTCGGTCGACACCGTCGAGGTAAAGGTTGTCCCGTCGTTCCTGATCGACATTCAAGCACCGGCAACGGCCTGTGCAGGCGAAGTGATCACCGTCACGGCCAGTGGCGGCGGTAGCGAGTTTGCGTGGACCGGTGATGGTGTTGCAGCGTCGATGACGAACACCACGACCGTTACGATGTCCGGAACACGCGCCACGGTCTACGTTGTAGCACGCAGCGGTGACTGTTTTGCGATGGACTCTGCCGTGATCGAGAGTGGCGTAGGACCGGTAATGACACCATCGCCCGACACGTCGATCTGCTTTGGCGAGAGCGTAACGCTAAGCATCACAGGCACGGCGGCTACCATCCAGTGGACGCCATCGTCAACATTGAACACAGATGTTGGATCGACCGTGATCGCCTCACCAACGTCAACCACAACCTACATCATTCGCTCCTCCAACGGCAGCAACTGCGAAACGTTCGATACCATCGTCGTCACTGTGAAGCCGTCACCCATCATCGACGCCGGTGCCGACAAGAATATCTGCATTGGTGAAGAAACGCGGATCTCTGCCGTGAGTAGTGCAGAGTCGGTGCGATGGGAACCCACCAATGGCCTCTCTGACCCGAATGTGTTGTCGCCATTGGCCCGACCTTCTGTTACCACGACGTATCACGTAACGGCTACAAGCGCCGGTTGTGTGAGCATCGACTCGATGACAGTGTTTGTCTCCGACCTCGATCTCACCCTCACGCCGGACACGACGATCTGTGAAGGATCGGCGATCGAGCTCCTGGCTACGGGTGCTGCGATCTATCGTTGGGACCCACCAACGGGCTTGAGCGATCCGACCATTGCAAACCCCATTGCATCGCCGGCGATCACCACAACGTATGAGGTTACCGGCACCGACGCCCTTGGATGCGTGGACGTCAAACGCATGACGGTCACAGTACTCGACACCACGGGCATCACGATCGTGTCGCAGACCGTTACCGCCGAAGCCGGAAGCGACAGTGTCTTCATCCCGGTGATCGTCGAAGTCGACCCGGCCCTGCTGCCAATGTCTGCCGATAACCTGCGCGTTGCCCTTGTTCACCGCGCCGATGTCTTCTTGCCGATGGGTGAAGAGCGCGGACAGATCGTCACCAGTATTCGCGGTGATGAACGTGTAACGTACATCAACCTTCGAGGGATCCAGATCGTCGCACCGCGACAGAAGCTCACGTCGATCTACGGCCAAGCGCTCCTTGGTCGCGTTGAAGTTGCCGAGCTTCGGTGGGAAGATGTTCAATGGACCGGCCTCACCTGTCCGATCACCCGCTCTACTCCGGGCCGTCTGCTCATCACGGGCTGCAACCTGCAGAGTCGCGTGATCAAGCAGTTCGAGGCGTCCTTGGTCACCATTCGCCCCCTACCAAGCGAAGATGCTTTAGACGTGACGATCGATGGCACAGAGCCCGGTGAGTTCGTCGTCCGGTTGGTGTCTTCGGATGGGCGTATCGTCCACGAACAACGTCTTCTGCGGGCGTTCGGTGCAACGCATGAGTTGTCGACCGTCATTCCGATGCAGGCAGTGTCAGGGGGCATGTATCACGTGATCGTTCTGGCACCGTCGGGACCGCACCTCGACCGCATCACGTGGATGCCGTAAATTTGTCGGATGTTGCTGTCGCTCGCGCTCCTTTTCACGTCTGTCATCGCTCCGTCTGAAGCAGACTCGGCAAAACAGGTCACCGATAGTCTGCGCCAATATCAGGCACAACAGGTGGTGGTGACCGGCACAAGAAACGAAGTGCGCCTCAAAGATTCACCCGTGCGCGTGGAGGTGATCGGACAAGAACGCATCAAGACCACGGCCATGGTGTCGCTGGGAGATCTGTTGCGCGAGCAAACTGGTTTGATGATGCAAGGCAGCGTCCGCACGGGTGTGCAGATGAATGGCCTTGGTCCGGACTACACGATGATCTTGATCGACGGACAACCGATGATCGGACGTGTGGCCGGCGTCATCGATCTAAGCCGCATCTCCGTTGGCAACGTGGACCGCGTCGAGGTCGTCAAAGGCCCGATGTCAAGCATGTACGGCAGCGAAGCCCTCGCCGGCGCCATCAACATCATCACCAAACGTGCCGACGATGGTTGGAGCGGCAACGCCCATGTACAATACCTCACCCACGGTCCGTTTGATCTTCGGTTGGAGGGGGCGTGGGGTTCCGACAACGTCGAGGTCACCGGCTTTGCCAACTACAAGAACGCTGCCACGTTCACACTTCCTCTCGACACGTTGAACATTCCCTATTCCGGATATCAAGACGGAACGGCCCAAGCAAAGGTCACCGTCAAACTCGATAAACATTGGAAGCTGCGTGGATGGTTGCGCGGATTTGGTTCGGAGACCGAAGGTGAGTTCATCGAAAGTGTGTTCGGACAGATCGCCAAGAACAGCGGCAGCGTGCAACAGTGGGACCTGTCGTCCACCATCGGTGCGGAATACATCGAAGGTCGCGCACGCTTGACGCTCAACGCCTATGGTTCGACGTATCACGAGCGGTACAACTTCGATGTTGAACAAGGGTCGGCCGGTACGGTCGACGACATGACACGCCGAATGGCGCGACTCTATGGTCAGTATGATCTCGTCCTTGGTGAGTCGAACCGATTGACGATGGGCGGAGAGTTTCTCTACGACGATATCTCGGGGACACGGTATGCCGTACCGGGCGACAGCACTGCCCAACCATTTTACCGCACGTGGGTCGGCTTTGCACAGTGGGAAGGTATGCCTACGGAGTGGATCTCCTATGTGTTAAGCGCACGGTATGATGCCAACAACGTCTACGGTGATGCCTTGAGTCCGCGCCTCTCCATCCTGTGGAAGCCCGGCGACCATCTTCGTCTCTCCGGTTCCGTCGGCACGGGCTTCAAGGCCCCCGACTTCCGTCAGCTCTTTGTGGTCTTCAGCAACCGCCTTGCCGGCGCCGGCTACGATCTCATCGGCGCAGAACGGTTGGGCAACACGCTGGAGCCCGAGCGCAGTGTCTCCTACGACATTGGCCTGCGCTATGAAGACGGTCAGCGCGAACTGTCGCCAACGGCATCGTTGTTATACAATGCCGATCTGCGTCTTTTCCGCAACGACCTCTTCAACCTCATCGAATATTACCTCTACGGCACGGTCGAGAATCGCAACGTCTATTCATACCGCAACCTATCCCGCGCCTATACACAAGGCATCGAAGCGAACCTGTCGTTCACGCTTGTATTCAGTGAAGTTGGTGCCTTCACTATGTCAGGGGGCTATCAGTTCCTTGACGCAATGGATGTAGAGGTTCTTGAAGCTATCGATGCCGGGCAGGCCGGTACGATCGATGATCCGCTCACGCGCAGCGAATATGGCGGACTGTGGAATCGCTCGCGTAACAGCGGAACGCTGCGTCTGCAGTATGATGATCCCGACAGGGTGTGGAGCGGCAACGTGCGCTTTCAATTCATCGGCCGATACGGCGATGAATCACTCGATCAAAACGGCATCGTGATCAGCGATCCTCCGCGTAAGGTCCTGGATCGCGAGGATGAATACGTCAGTGGTTATACCGTGATCAACATTGCACTGACGCGGCAGTTCCGCTTCGACGATGGAACGTCGTTCTCGATCGGCGCAGGCATCAACAACATCCTCAACAAGTTCGACCCGATCTTGATCCCGGGTCTTGTTGGCACGCAGTACTTCGTTCAGGTCTCAACACGCCTCTAAGCTTAGACCGGCTTGAATCCTTCAAAGGCCTGCAAGCAGTTGTTGCAGTAGTGTAGCGACCGACACAACGTCGGCCCGAAGGGTGAACGCATCACCGTGTTCTTGCTGCCGCAATACGGACATGCCGTCTCTTGCAACACATCAAGGTTGAGCACGATCGTGTCATCGAACGGTTCAGGTGGTGCAAGGCCATGTTTGAGCAATGCCGCGCGTCCCGCTTCTGTCAGTCGGTTTGTAGACCATGGCTCGTCGAAGTTGACCTCGACCTCTACGTGGTCAATGCCCAGCCCCCTAACAGCAGCTTCGGCATCGGCACGCATGACGTTGATGGCCGGACAACCAACGAATGTTGGCGTCATGGTGACCTTTACATCATCGTCACTTCGCACTTCAACGTTGGTGATGATGCCCATATCTACAAGTGAGATCGTCGGGATCTCGGGATCCTTCACCGTATGCAGTGCCTTGATGATCTGGTCTCGCGTCATCTTACCATTCAGCCGAAGGATCGATACGATAGACCTCCGTCATCTCTTCCAGCAAGGGGGCGAGATGTTCCGTGTGATACCCTTTACGTCCGCCATAGACCGGCTGTGCATCAGAAGGAACGGCGAGTCCGGCTTTCGTGAGTGTCTCGGTCACGAACGACGTCCACGCCGTCTGCAGCGCTTCTTCACCTGGGAAGATGCCTTCACCGGCGAGTGTGGATTCATGATCGCCGGGTTCGAACAAACCAAGCGCATACGGCCATGATTCGTTGAGGGCCGATTGCATGCGGGCCTTGCTCTCTTCCGAACCATGCGAGCCGAGTTGGATCACCCACGTCTGTGCGTGATAGAGGTGATACTTCAACTCACCGTGGATCTTGCGGGCAAGTTTGGCGATGGGCTCGAAAGAACTTTCCGACAACATCGCATACCGCAGATATTCACCGCTGTCAAACAGCAGATGACGCATCAGACTGAAGTCATACTCGCCGTTGGGCAGCTCCACGAACTGACAGCAGCGATAGTCCTTCTCCGTCCTGCCAAATGCTTGGGTATCAGCATCCGGCAGACCGCAATGTTCCTGCAGGATGGAATACAACGCCTGGGCATGACCCAACTTGTCTTGTGCGATCGACGAGAAGGCAATGTCCTCTTCGAGGATCGGGCCAAAACCTGTCCACTCCGAATGACGATGAGCAATGATGGTCTCATCATCTGCCATGCGTGTCAGCAGGTCTTTGATGGCATCCATGTTCATTCTGTTGCTCCTTCCTTCTGCGATTGCTTGAAGGCCTCTACCTTGTTGCGCACCATATAGGCCGCAACATCACGATACTTCTTCTCCGGTGTGGTCTCGAACACGTCGCTGTCTTCTGCACGCATCGTCAGAATATCGGCGGTGTTCACCACCCACAGATTGATGGTCTGCCCGCGACGTCCATATTGCTCCTTCGCAAGGATCAGTGCCAGCTCCTTGGAGGGGGCGTGCACACTCCCCACATGAACGTGGTGGGCACCACTCTTGCCTTGATGGAAGACCTCATAGGTCTCATCTTGGTCGAGTTCGTGTTTGGTGACATCGGGTTGGTGTTCAAGATCGATCTGCAAGCGTGTGACTCGCGGATCAAGAGAAATGATCGTGGACATAGTTGTAGGGCTCGACGTTCGAGGAAAAACACAAATTACGAATTATTCGGACGATGTTGTCCGATTACGCGATCACCGAACGACGGAGACGCTTGCGGAACGCAGGGGCACACCGTCGAGTTCCACCACGACCACATACGGGCCCGGGGGGAGATCCTGCGTTGAGAATACCAGTTCTGTACCGTTGCTGCGGTCGTAGACCGCTGCCAAGACCCTCGAGGTACCCAACATGTCGACTAACCGTCCCGTGACGCCCTGTTGAGCTGTGGTGAAGACAGAGACGACATCGTCTACGGGCTGAGGATACGGCGCCGAGAGGCGGTAAGAAGAGCCGGCACGGTAGACAAGGGCATCAACAGGTACATCACACCGCGATGTGCCTTGGTACTGGATCGGGAGGCCGTGGGTCCGCACCGGGATCAACGTCGGCGAGCAGGTGTCCGGAACAACGATAGTGTCGGTCACCAGGCCGGTGTCGACCGCTGACGCGCAGATCTCGATCGTGCGGACGCTGAGTGGTGGGATCACGATGGGCAGTTGTCCTTGCGGCACACTGAACGTGACATTGCCGATCAGGAAGGGTCGGCGGATCACATAGTTCTCATCTTCCGAGCGGTTGCCAATGGTGATCGTGAGGCACTGCATGCCCCCTACCGGATGATCGGGGATAACGATCGCACCGTCGGTACTAGCGAGGTTGACGTTGAGTTTATTGCGCGTGTTGAGGACAATGACCGTGACTGCCGGTGAGGTGCCGACGCAGCCAAATTCATCGATGACGGTGACGCTGTAGGAACCTGCTTGAGCAGTTGTGATGGACTGCGTGGTCTCGCCGTTCGACCAGAGGTACTGATAGTAGCCGGGAGGGGCGGAGAGCGTAACGGTCTCATCCAGGCAGATGGTCAAGCTGCGACTAGCCGTGATCTCCGGTTTTGGATTGGGATGGACGACGATGGAGATCGGGTTGGAGGTCTTTACACATCCATTGGAGTCGAGCGTTGTTACCGAGTAGGTCCCCGACTGACGCACGACGATCTGATCGCCGGTCTCTCCTGAGCTCCAAGTGCGCGACACGAATGGACCATTCATCGTGATCAGTGCAGAGTCACCTTCACAAAACGATGTCTTGTCCGCCGTGATCACCGGAACGATGGACGGCTTGAGGGCGATCTGGATCGTGTCATAGGATTCTAAACACGTAAATCGGTCGTAGGCCCTGATGATGTACGTGCCGGGTGTTTTGATGAACCGGCCATTGCCTTGAGTGCCATCGGTCCATGAGTACCGGCTGAAGCCCGCAGAACCCTCAACGTAAATACTGTCGCCGTCGCAGATCTCAAGGCGTTCGTCCGAGGGAGTGAGTAAGACCTGTTGTCCGATCAAATGAAACATGGATCGGTAGAGTCCTTCGCCGGCGATCCAACCAACGGTGTCGCTGATGAACCACACGTCGTCCATACTTCCGGTGATCCCGCAATTCCTCAGGGTCCAAGTCTTCCCTGCGTCATCGGTGTAATAGACAGCTGCACCATCGCCAACGCCCCATCCGCGAGTTTCGTCGATCAAGAAGCTGCCGAACATGTTCGCATTGGTCTGGAACTCACGCCAAGAGCGCCCATCGTCGGACGACCAGCGCAACGAACCGATGCCACGAGTTTGTCCATCACAATCCGTGCCTGAGGTCGGCAACAAGAACGTTCGGTCGATCCAGCTCAGTTCTTCGGTCCAATACTTCGCACCGGTGCGTGCATGAAGTCTCCAGGTCCGGCCGAAGTCGGTCGTTCGCCACAGCACGCCGGAGCTTACGGCAAAACCAACACCTGTGCGGTCGTCGATGATGGCGTCGGAGAGTCCGCTACCAAACTCATTGGTAAACGACACAGACCATGATCTTCCGCCGTCGGTCGTGCGATAGTACGATTGCAGGCCCGTCAAACAGCCCCCTACCAAAAACACCCCTTCATCCTGATTGATGAAGAAACAGCCCCACCCTTTTTCATTGTTGGGGTCGAGAGGGGTGATATCGCGCCACGAAGCCCCACCATCATCGCTTCGATAGATCCCGGCCGGACCCGATGTATACCCCACTCTTGGAGTGAGGAACTGAACATGTTCCAAGAAGGAGCGACTGGTTTGTGATCCACGCCACGTATTGCCACCGTCGGTGGTGCGGACTACATATCCTTCCTCGCTACAGGCCCATCCGAGTTGTGGGTTAGACGGTAGAAAGAAGATGTCGAGGTAGTAGCCCGTTTCATACGGCATCGGCAAGTTGGCTTTTTGCCATTGTGCTGATGCCTCCAGACGCCACAGCCCTGCAAAAACGAGCAGGGCTGCAACGAAACGGATCGTGGTGTCAGTATGGTAAGACTTGGAATTCAAGTGTTGTTCGTGCGCCGAGGCGCTACGCGTTATCGCACAACGATGGCGCGTCCGGTCCACACCCGACGATCGCCGATGATCGCCACCGTGTAGGAACCCGGAGCTGCCGAGGTACCATCATCGGTGCGGCCGTCCCAGACGTATATCAGTTGATCTTCATTGCTCACAACACGCGTTGATCGGATCACGTTACCAACGGCATCCAGAATGTTCAAGGTCACGCTTTCTCCCGCCTGCACCGGCGCGGATACGGTCATGGAACCGTGAGCCGGCAACGGTGCGATCGTCAGCGCATTGTGGGCTACGTCACCTTCACTCACTGACGACGTGCCGGAAACTACGATCTTCACAGGCGTAAGCGAAGCCCATCGGTCGCCGCCATCAGCACCGCCATTGCGGTTTACGGCATTGCCGGTGGCGTGGATGTAGTACTCTCCTTCAGTAGCTGGAGCGGTCCACCCGAACGTGAATTCAGCAGCACCATTTGCAATGGTTCTCGGCGTGCTATGCGTGAGTTCACCTTGGCTTACACGGATGTCGGGATCGCTGTTATTGTCAAGCGTACCGATCCGCAAGCCACCACTCATCGTGGCCCGAACGGTTAGGTTGAAGCCCGCAGCGACCAAGCTGGCGTTTGAGATCGAAAGCGTGAGCGTGATGCGTTCGTTGGGCGCAATGGTGACCGTATTCTCATCAGCTTCTTTGATCGTCACCCTTGTCTGTGCCGGCGAACCCGCGCCACCGTGACAGCCTCCCGGTCCGCAACCACCCGAGGTGGAGATACTTCTACCGGTGATACCGCTTGAACTGGCAAACGAGGGAATCCCGTGCATGACGATCATGATCGGAATGATGAAGGCGTATCGAATGAACATGAAGTTTCCGGAGTTGATGATGATGTGGAGTCAATGACCTTAAGACATGTACAAGGTTACATGACGTGTGGATCTTCAAACTTAAAACAACGAGGGGCGCATCGGATGATGCGCCCCTCGACAGTTTACTGCTGGCGTCAGGGATTACTGACGAACCAGGCGTACCGTCCAGCGTTCGTTGCCCGTGGTAACGACGACGTTGTAGACGCCGCTTGCAAGCGTGCCCATGTCGACGTTAGCGGAGAACGTGCCGCCGTTGGTGATCTCATTGAGTGTCAGGACGACTTCGCCAACCGTGTTGACAAGTTCGATCTTGACGTTGCCTGCATCAGCCAAGACCGTTTCGATCGTGAACTGACCTGTCGTCGGGTTCGGGAAGAGGCGGAGCTCAGCACCATGGCCAGCGACCACATCTTCATCGACATCCGTGAGGATGACGTCGAATCCATCAGACTTCGCAGAGCAGATGTTGTTATCAGCGATCTCTACGCGGTAGGTACCCGGCAGCGAGACCACGAGGTTGCGATCGACCGCACCCGGGATCATGACGCCGTTACGGAACCACTGGAAGGTCTCAGCTTCCATCGACACTGCCTTGAGCGTGTCACCCGTGCGGGTGATGCCCGGGCGAGCCGGAAGCGGATTGACAACAACTTCGGTCGGAGCGGAGACGCTTTCGCAAGCGGCGTTATTCGTTACCGTCACGGTGTAGTTACCACCGTCAGCAACAACGATCTCGCGCGTGGTAGCGCCGTTCGACCAGTAGTAGGTTGCAAAGCCTTCCGGAGCGGAGAGCTTGACCGAGTTACCATCGCAGAAGGTCGTCGGACCGTTAGGAGCGATAACCGGAGCAACAACCGGAGCGACCGTGATCTCGACCGTGTCGGATTCGCCAACGCAACCGTTAGCGTCAACAACCTGGACGTAGATCTTGTCCGACTGGAGTACCCAGATCGAACGAGTCGTGCCGTAGTTCACACCTTGCTCAGACACCCATGTGTAGGAGACGTAGCCAGCTGGAGCGCGAACTTCTACGCTGTCACCAGCACAGATCGTCGTTGCACCAACAACCGTGAGGATCGGAGCCGGCTTCGGATTCACGAAGACATCAACTTCCGTTGACGTACCCGTGCAACCGTTGCCATCGGCGATCGTGACCGTGTAGGAACCGGACTCGGTAACCGTGATCGACTGCGTCGTTGCGCCAGTCGACCAGAGGTAAGCGCTGAAGCCAGCCGGAGCGGTCAGTGTTACGCTACCACCTTCGCAGAATGTCGTCGGACCGCTGACAGTGATGATCGGCAAGGTGTTCGGGAACACGTTGACCGTGATCGTGTCAGAGTTGTTCGAGCAACCATTAGCGTCGGTGACCTTCACCCAGTATTGACCCGTTGTGCGGACCACGATGCTGCGTGATGTTTCGCCTGTCGACCACACATAGGATGCATAGCCGATCGGAGCGCTAAGCGTAACGTCGCCACCTTGGCAGAACGTTGTCGAACCAGATGCTGTGATGTTTGCTTCCGGAAGAGCGTTCACCGTGACGTAGCGGTTGTTGAGGACCGTACAGCCAAAGGTGTTCGTTTCCGTGACCGTGAGCGTGTAGCTACCCGGCAGCGTCCATTCCACCGTTACCGACGGAGTGTTCTGACCTGCGCGGATGATGTTACCACCCGTGACTGCCCAGCTATAGGTGTTGCCAGCGACGCCGGTGACCTTGTAGGTCTGCAGCGAGTTTTGGCATACCGAGGCCGGACCTTCGATGACCGGGTTCGGGAGCGGGTTGATGGTCACGCTGTAGGTCGAGCTGCTCGAGCAACCCCATGAAGAGGTGTGCGTCAAGAAGATCGTGCCGTTCGTTTGCGTGTTACCAGTGTTGCTCCACCAGATCTGAGCAGAAGTACCGGTCGTCGAACCGACGATGACACCGTTGCTGGAGGTCGACCAAGCATAGCTGATCGTGCCTTGCAGTGATGCATTCTGAGCCGGGACAGAAGACGAGTACGTGTAGATATTCACCGTTTGCGGATCATCGCTCAGGTCAGATGCGCAGACCACTGCAGAACCGGAGATGACCGGTGTCGGCGGGATCGGGCGGATCGTGATGGACTGACCATCTTCACCCCAGCAGCTGGTAACAGCGGCATACGGTGCCGGACGACCTGCCAGCGGCAGAACGTCGGTGACCCATTCAGTGACCTTGAGTGATGTGGCTTGTGTGTTCGGCCACGTGACAGCAGCGGTGTTTGCATCCCAACGGATCGTGATCTGATTGCTATTCTGACCGCTCAGGATCGTACCACCAACCGGGACATCCCAGTAGTAGCTGTTACCTTGTACGAACGGTGTCGAGTAGGTCTGAACAGAGCCTGCGCACGGGTTGATATTCGTTCCAGTAATCACCGGTGTCGGTGTCGGACGGATATCGATCGTGTCAAGCTTCGTCGTGATACAGTCAGAGCCAGGGATGGTTTCTTGAACTGCGATCGTACCAATGCCGGCCGGACCCCAAGCAACCGAGATGGTGTTGGTGTACTGACCGCCTGTGATGTTACCACCCGTTACCGTCCAGATGAACGTGTTACCAGGAGTAGCAACCGTCGTGTACGTATGCGTGCTGAAGTTACAGACGATACCTGGGCGGCGACCCGGCGGGTTGCCGTAACCAGTTGTCGACGTGATGAACGGCGTCGGGATGAGGTTCACTTGAACGTTCATCGAGACCGTCGTAGCGCAACCACCGGCGATATTCGTTTCCGTGACCGTGACCGTGTGCAGACCCGGCTGGATCCACTTGACTTCGATCACGTTTGAATTCGGATAGCCAGTGATCGGTGCGAAGACGTTGGCAGGCGTGATCGACCACAGGTACGAGCTACCAGCCACATACGGCGTCTGATAGACGTGATCCTTGTTGATACATGCCACCACAGAACCGTTGATGTTCGGAGCCGGCTTGTACGTGACCGTGACGTTTTGCGTAAGCGTCGTCGAGCAATCCGTACCGGTTGCCGTGATCTTCACCTTCAGCGTTTGATTGCCTTGAGCCGTCCAGCGAACTGTTGCAGTCGAGGCATTCGTTGCTGATGTGAACACACCACCGGTCGTTGTCCACTCATAGGTGACAGGGCCACCGCTCGAGATGTTCGTACCGTAGGTGATGATATCATTCTCGCAAGCTTGGCTGACGTTGCCAGCCGGTGACAGACGCGTGATCGCTGTAGCGACCGGTGTCTGACCAACCGTGACATTCAGTACGCGGGAAGCAATACAGTTACCGGAAGCGTTCGTTTCGGTTACGGTTACTGTTTGGGCACCTGGAATATTCCACAGAACAATGATGCTCGGTGAAGCATTACCAGAGACGATCGTGCCGCCTGTGACAGCCCATACGTATGTGCTACCAGCATTTGCCGGCGTCGAGTATGCGATCTGCTCACCCGTGCAAACCGTTGCGTCACCTGAGATCGACGGTGCCGGCTGGAATTCAACCGTCACCGTGCGGGTGAGAGTCTTTTCGCAGCTCGTTGCACCATTCTTCAGGACAACAGAGACAGTTTGATTTCCAACAGATGACCATTCCACGTTGATCGACGGTGTTCCAGCGCCTGATGTGATGGTACCGCCGGTTACTGACCAGTTGTAGGTCAGACCAACAGGTTCACCACTGACGTTGTAGTTCGTCGTCGAGTTGTTACATACTGTCGAAGCACCGTTGATCACGGTAGCTTGCGGCATGTAGTTCACCGTGACGACCAAGCTTGTCGATCCGGAGCAACCGCTAAGAGTATTTGTTTCTGTCACCGAGATCGTTGCGTTCGTCGAAGCCAGTGTACCCGGGTTCGTGAACTTCACGATCGCGTTGTTTGCGTTGTTTGCTGACACCAACGTTGCACCGGCAACCGACCAGAGGTAGGTATTGCCAGCGTTGAATGGTGTGCTATAGGTGAATTGATCGCCACCGCAAACCACATTCGGACCAGTGATGGCCGGCTGCGGCTTGTTGGTGATGTTCACTGATTGCGATACAACAGTCGTGCACTGTGAACCGGTGTGCCACTTGGCAAGCGTGAGCGTGCCAGTGCCAACGGTATTCCAGGTGACCTTGATGATAGCGCCAGTTGCAGGTGTCAACGGATTGATCACACCGTTCGACACTGTCCACTGATAGCTATAGCTTGGCGTCGGAGCGACAACATCGGTATTACCGTATTCAACTTCTTCACCAAAGCATGCACCACCGACCTGACCCGGTAGCGGGTTGTTACGTGTGATCGTTGGCTGAGGCTTGGTGACGACGTTGATCGTACGCTGAACCGTTGTTTCGCAACCCGTTGCAAGTACGCGTTCATTGAGAGTGATCAGGAATGAACCTGCAGCAGGCGTCAAGACACTCATCGTGGCTTGATTTGCACCCGACTGGATGATAGCACCAACCGCTGTCCATGTGTAGACATTGTTCGGGGCATTATCAGCCGTTGAGTACTGAACAACAGAGTTGTTGCAGACAACGCCAGGACCATTGATCACCGGTACCGGTGTCGGATGGACCGTTACGTTGAACGTGGTCTTATTCATGCAGCCAGCGATGCTGGTTTGCGTCAACCGAACAAATGCGTTCGGATTGGCGGCGTTGATCCAGTCAATAGCGATCACATTCAGACCGGTGCCTGTACGGAATGACAGGTTACCCGGAACGCCGGTGCCACCATTCGCGCTTACGATGTTACCACCCAGGACTTCCCAAAGGTAGGTGTCGTTCGGATAGGCATCTGCGGTATAGACTACGCCAGTTTGACCTTGGCAAACGTTAGCCGGACCATTGATGACCGGTTGCGGCAACGGATAGACGTTGACGTCCCAAGTGCGAATCGTGGTGCATCCACCATGTGATGCCGGAAGCGTGATCGCACATGTTACCGTGCCGATACCAGAGCCGCTGGTCGTGATCCATTCAGCTACGATCGAGGTCGTGTTCTGACCGCTACGAATAGCGCCGGATACCGGATTTCCGACCGGCGGAAGCGACCAGAGATACGTAGTGCCGGCAGGGAAGACGCAATTGCTTCCACGAGCAACAACGTATGTTTCGAGGTGTTGTTCATAACCACCATAGATACATGCTGTTGGATCGCCGGTAACGGTAGCATCGCTAACCGTCGGGTTGATCGTGACGTTGTGGTACGCTGTATCGGTACAACCATTATTGTTTGTAGCGATCATGCGAATGCGAACGTTGAGCGGATTGTACGTGCCGTTACATGACAGTTGGTTCGTACCCCAGTTTACGATGAAGGGGTTAACCGTACCATTGCCGGTGTTGTTCTGTACCAACGGTGTGGTACCTGCCGGCGGTGCATCCGGGATCGACTCGATCACCCAGTCGAAGGTGCTGATCGGAGCCGGTGTAACCGGAGCAGCCGTGAAGTTTGTCGTGGACGGTCCACAGACGGTATCAGGACCGGAGATCGCCGCCGTCGGCTTCTCAAGGACCGTCAACGTGGTCGTTCCAAAGTCGGTAGCGCAGGTTGACGGCGGGATCGGACGTACAAACGGTCCGTAGATCGCGATGCGAGCCGTAACCTGAACGTTATTGATGTTCACTGAACCAAGACCAACCGGGTTGGTTGCTTGGAATTCAGTTGAGTTGATGATCGCATTTGCTGCACCACCATTACCATCAATGATAACGACCGGTGACAATGACGTGCCACCAATATTCACTTCGTATTGAACGCCATTCTGCGTGTTAGCAAGATTGACCGTGACATTCTCTTCCCAGCACACCGGATTCGGCGTGAAGGTAACGGTCGGGTCGATCGGAAGAGCAAACACACGAGCTGTCTCTTGCTGAGTAAGCACCGTCTGGCAAGCGATATTGGGAGGCGGAGCGAATGACATGTCTGTTGTAGCGACAACACGATAGTCATAGTTGTCGGCTGCAAGTGTCGGTGCACCACCAGCCGGAGCCGGAGTGGTCAAGTTGATCGAACCGATGCCGTTGCCGACAACCGGAGTACCAACATTCACCCACGTGTTAAGACCGATCGGTGATTCTTGGAGCTGATATGAGACCCAGCTTTCCGAAGGGATGGCATTCGAGCCAACGACGACCGTCAAGACCTCACCGGTACAGATGTACAGCGGGTCCGGGTTCGTCACGACCGGAATGTTTGCAGCCGGCTTCGGATTGACAATGATCTGCGTGTTATTAGAAGCAGGATACCAACCGCAGGTAAGCAGACCAACGGTGTTCTGTGCGGTGACGCGAACATCGTACGTTGTTACGTTCGGCGGTGTTGCCGTATAAGTAAGATCGCTTGCTGCAATGTTGAAGTTTACAGCCGCACCAGTTCCTGGCGCAGTGCCTGCCGTTGAAGCCCACGTCCAGGTGAGACCACCATTTGTTGACGTCTCAACGCGATAGGTATAACCCACTTGCGAAGAAGCGATGGAGACCGTTGCACCAGACTCTGAGCAGATGTCTTGCGACGGTGACGGTGTAAGCACCTGAACCACCGGAAGAGCATTGAGATTGACGTTGTAGTCCAGTGTCGTGAACTGGCAGCCACCAGGTGCGATCTCGGAGACCTTGACCTTGCCTGGAGTATTGCCGTAGAACACGACGCGGATCTGGTTAGCACCAAGAACCGGAGCACCCGAAGTGGTAGCAACCGGATTGATATACGTCCACGGACCGGTCGCGTTGACACGATAGCCAACGATATAACCATTCGTTACCGTCCATGCGTACTGGTTCACAGCTACGTACGGGGTCTGATAGTTGTATTCGAACGGCACCGCATCTGCATCGAGTACCGAGCCGTTGACACCGGCCGGGTTTGTCGTGTAGTTACAGGCATCCGTCGGACCAGAGATGACAGGTGTCGGCACCGGTGCAACCGTAATAGCTTGCGGGCCCGAGGGGCGCTGACAGCCAGTCACAGCATCCGTAGCAGTCACTTGAATTGTGCCGTTGCCGGCAGCAAACGTGTTGACCGTGAAGAGTTCGTTGTTACCACCACCACCAACATCGGAAACCACACTGGCTACCACAACTGGGTTTGTAGAGGACCATGAGTAGTTAATACCCGCAGTTGTGTTGTTCACACGAACATAGAATGGAACATTCGTCACACAAAGTGGCGGGACATTCGGAGAATACGTGATGTTATCCAACGAATACTCAAGCACCGGTACTGCCGGAAGCGGGCTAACAGTGACACCAAGATTGGTTGGTGCGCTCGGGCAGTTGAGAGCCGTGATCGTGGCCTGAATGTTACCTGCACCACCCGCAGGGACAAAGCCCCACGTGACGTTGAAGTTGTGAGGACCTGCACCGGCAAACACTGTTTGTGAAGCCGTGCCGCCTGTAACGGAGATCGTGGTTGTTCCACCAGCAATGCCCGTGACTTGATATGCTTCTACCGTACCGGCACAAACATATTCTGGCGTACCACCACCGTTAGCACCAGTGATCACTGGGGCTGCCGGTGTCGGGTTGACCGTGATGTTGAAGGTAATCGTGTTCGTACAGTTCGTCGGAGCCGGGCCCGTAACGATATCCTGGAGCGTCACGACCACCGTGCCAGCCGGATTACCGAAGTTCAGCGAAGCTGTGACATCGGCAGCCGGTGTTGTAAGTGTTGCAACTGCACCCGGGTTGACCGCGAGCGACCAGTTGTGCGTGATCGGACCGTTGACCACATTGATCACGCTGTACGATATGCCTGCGGCATTACCGCACACTGTCGCGAGACCAGAGATGTCACCTTCCGGAAGTGGTGCGATCGTAATGGTGTAATCTTCGAAGGAAGTACAGCCCGAAGCCGTATGCGTCATTTCATGGCGAATCGAACCCGTGGCAGCATTACCCCAGTTGACCGTAGCCGTGGTTGGCGTGGTCAGGGCGAGCGTACCACCCGAGAGGACGTAGAACTGATGTGTTACGGCGTCTGCAAGAATTTCAGAAGCAGTGTAGACGACACCGGTTGCATTAGCGCATGGGTTCGCAGCACCACCAATACCTGCACCTGCAAGACTGAAGTCACCGGCCGTTGCCGAGTGCATGGTGCTAACGTTGAACGTCGCTGCACTACCTGAGCAGTTATTGGGTGATGTTTCCGTCAAGTTGATCGTCTGGTTGACTGGATCAGCAGCTTCTGTTGGGTTGTTCCAACGAACTGTGATCTGAGTACAGTTGACACCAGAAGCTGTGAGCGCTGTGTTGATCGTACCATTGTTGACTGCTACGATCGTACCACCGGTGATGGTCCAAGCGTAGGTATTCAATGGATTTGCAACGGCAACGGCATACGTGTATTCGCGCGGAGACGGCACCGTCGAATATGACGGGTTACCGGCGGCCGGCGCAACATATCCGCAGACGTTCAGTGATGGACCAGTAATGACCGGCGTCGGCAAAGCTTCCACGACGATACCGGTCAGGTTGACCGAGCGTGAGCAACCGGCTGCAGTGATCTCGTTAATGGTCATCGAGCGGCCACCACCGGCATTCGTCCACTGAAGTTGGACAGAAGCAAGTCCAAGTGTCGGAGTACCATTCACATAGCCGCCTGGGGCGATGTAGGCAAATGAGCCACCGGCAGCCGTATACGAATACGAGTTACCAGCAACAGCACCACCTGAAATACCATATGTGATCGTTTGATTCACGCATGGTGTGAGATCGGTGGACGTAACTGTCTTGCCAGCAGCCGGACGCGGATTGACCGTGACCGGGAAGGCGGCAGCGGTGAACGGGCAGAGGTTGCCCGGACCGTTAGAGACGGTAACATTGATGTTGGCAACGACAGCACCATTCGGCTGATCGAGGTTACCCCACGTTACGTTGATCGTCGAGCCGGTACCACTAAGTGGTGTGGTTCCCGGAGGAGCGTTGGTGATCGTCCAGCTATAGGTGCCGTACGGGCCACCAGAGATCGAGTATACGTTGCCGGGCGAGTTAGCGCATACCGGCGTTGGGCCGGAGATCGTGCCGTTCGGGACACTATATACAGTGACGTTGAGGATGTTATGCGTTGTCTGGCAACCTGCAGGCGTTGTCTCAACGCAGGTAACCGTGGTAGCGGTACCGGCATTGGAACCCGTTGCAAAGTTGATCGTCGCTGAGTTTTGGTTCAGCGTGGCAACGTTCGGGGTTACGGTCGCACCTGGGTTCGTCGTGGACCACGTATAGGTGTTGCCGTTTGTAAGGGTAACGTTATAGTTATAGACCGTGCCAACGCAGACCGCGGTCGGACCGGTGATCGATTGAACAGCAGGGGTCGGGTTGACCGTGATCGACACCTCATTGGTGATCACGATACCGCAATTCTGATATTCAACGACCGCATAATACTCACGATCACCAGCAACCGTCGCCGTTGTAAGGACGTTCGTTGCAGTAATGTTAAGGTTCGTGCCCGTTGTACCGGCGGTGTTCGCACTGCGATACGTGTCGTCACCGGCGATCACCGTGCGACTGTACGTATTAGGAGCAAGGTTTGTACCCGTGCTGACGAGGCGTGCTTGGAACGTTTGAGCTGCACCATTGACCGGGTTGAACGTGACGGCATAGTTCGCAACTTCGCCCGCACCGTTGGCATTGGCCCACGGGTCTTGGTTGTGATTTGCGTTAGCAGGCGTTGCTGCATTACCGCACTTGTTTTCGACACCAATGGTGTGATTACGAGCCGGGATCACTGCCGGATCCGGCCAGTTTGCAAGGCGAACTTCGATCTGATTTGGCGTGCCAGCGTGGTTGTTCGGATAGATGATCAGCTGGACGTCAACCTGATTGTAAGGATAGGCAAGGAGTGGGTTATACTGCGAAACACCGCGGAAGCTGATGACAAGTGCATTATAACCTGCACCGGCACCACCAACCTCTTGGATCTCCCAGTCGATGTCTTCACCTACTTGCGGGGCGAGGTCCAAGTTGAGGAAGTAGATCGCTCCGTTCGGACCACCGGCAGCCGGGATCGCTTGAGCAGCAATGCCTGTCTCAAAGAACTCAACAGCGGCATCGTTGTTCGGATTGCCATCCTGGAATCGTACGAAACCGTTCGTGCCAAGGAAGAGACCTTGAGCGCCCAGATCATGCGTTTCTCCGTAGTAGTCGAAGTTGAACGCACCACCCGCCGCAGCGTTGATCGCCGCAGCCGGGATCTGATACACTTGGTCGTCGCCAATGAAACCGGCACCAACGCCGATAGGAATGTCATTGGCGGCAACTTCTGCCTCCAGACCTGGCCATGCAATGCCGGCAGCATTGTAGACCACCGTCGGCAATGCCGTTGTTGCGATCTGGAACTGTGGGGAATTACCCGCACAGATCTCACCGGCAACAAACGGACCTGCAGGCGGCGTGGGTCCAATATGTGTGAGCGTCTGCGCCGAAGCGGCCAGGGAGCCCACGACCAGCAACGACAACAACGTAGCAGTAAAGGAACGCAACCGCGCCCCTAGCCCCTTACGTTGTGATCGTGCGGACAACGCCGAATCGAAACGATTCATACGATCCTCCGAAATAGAATTACGATTGATACTGACTGTATTCATCAATTGATTTTCGCTCTCTCCAGGTGAAAACACCAATTGGCGCCGTTGGCGCCTTTTGAATTTCAGGTTGTTCGTCGGATCAGTGTCCCCCGATCCGGTCAAGTTGTACCGAGTATTCATATGCTGCTCTCAGCCCGTTCCGAAATAATGGAACAGCGCACACCACTCCCACTTCGCGTGAGCGGTGCGTTCAAAGCGCCGCTAAAATACCGCAGGATGGTGTTTACGCCAAACATCAAATAGCCACAAATGCAATTATTTATCGGAATTGATCGACCAAAAACTGTTATCTGTGAAACTGACTTCACAGATTTACACCCCGAATGGTCCATACCCCCGATCCGAGGAGATGTGTATGGTGCCTTTCGCAGCAATGGTCCTCTCTCAATACACGTGCCAAAATCATAGAAGGTCGTCCTTGGCGGCTCGGTGACGCTCCACATGAGCCCACAACACCTCGATCAGCTCCGGGATGCCGTCCCCGGTCACCGCAGAAATGCAACGTGCCCTGTGACGCTTGACAAACGGAAGTTGTTCCAATTCATGACGTTGCTCCTCAGTGAGAACGTCGGTCTTCGACAAACAGACCATGCTGTTCTTTCTCAGCATCGCGGCATCGTACCCCGAAAGCTCGGACTTGAGCGTCTCGAGGTCGCGTTCGTGGTCGTCGCTCTGACAGTCGATCAGATACAGAAGGACCGCCGTGCGTTCGATGTGACGTAAGAACTGTATTCCCAAGCCCTTACCCTGGTGAGCCCCCTCAATGAGTCCGGGGATGTCGGCTACGGTGAACGACCGAAACTCACCCGCACGTACCAGTCCGAGGTTC
Organism: uncultured Hyphomicrobiales bacterium; assembly: GCA_964467455.1. Classification (GTDB taxonomy): domain Bacteria; phylum Bacteroidota; class Ignavibacteria; order Kapaibacteriales; family Kapaibacteriaceae; genus OLB6. Next base: position 36,850 of record CAYXQJ010000008.1, read on the forward strand.
GGGACCAGCGTCGTGAAGGGATAATCGGCGATCTTGGGCTTGGCCGCGGAGACAGAACTTATCAAGGTACTCTTGCCGGCATTGGGGAAGCCGACTAACCCTACATCTGCTAACAACTTAAGCTCTAACTCAAGGTCGTACTCCTCGCCGGGTGTTCCTGGCTCGGCATGACGCGGCGCCTGGTTGACAGAGGTCGCGAACTCGGAGTTGCCGCGGCCGCCACGACCGGCACGGGCAATGACAAACGTCTGCCCATCTTCTTCCATATCAATGACTTGCTCGCCCGTTGCCTTATTGCGCACCACAGTCCCGCATGGGACGCGAATCGTGACATCAGCACCGTCTTTGCCTGTACACCGGCTCTTCCCTCCGGGATTACCGTTGGGCGCCACATACCGACGCTTATACGTAAAGTCAAGCAGCGTACCGAGTTGGCGATCTGCGACCAAGATCACGTTACCACCAGCGCCTCCATTGCCACCGTCCGGTCCGCCCTTCGGGACAAACTTTTCACGGCGGAACGAGACATGCCCCTTCCCGCCATCGCCGGCCTTGACATAGATGGACGCTGTATCAATAAAATTCATCGGAAGGACCTGTTCAGTGCGTGGGCAAACTCCATGGCCACGGCCGTGCTTGCGTCTATGCCCTTACGAACAAAGAACTTATCGAGTCGGGCCGCAGCGATCTTCCACGTCTCGCTCCCCAACACCTCGCCGATCATGGTCTCCATAGCGACCATTTCTCCACCAAATAGCTTGGCTAAAAACTTGGTCCGACCGTCAGCGTCGGTCTCAGAAAGGTAGCGTTGGTAGCGGAGTTCGTAGGCGTTGCCTAGCGAAGCGACATCTGGCTCAGCGACATCTGGCACAGCGACATCTGGCACAGCGACATCTGGCACAGCGACATCAAGGGCCGAGACTTCTGGCGCCACAATCTCTGTCGCAGTCTCCGCTGTCGCTGACGCTGTTGTCGCCGATTCTGTTGTCGCCGATTCTGTTGTCGCCGCCCCTGCTGTCTCCTCGCCGATAGACTCGATCACCTGGTCGATCACGTCCAAGAACTTGGTGCGCGTTAGGACGCGCATGTCCTCGCGATAGAGTAGACGCTCCAGTGCTTGAGAGATCGGGATCGCCCCCTTATCGTCCATAAAGATGATCACGGACTCCGTGGGCACACTTTCCGGGGGTAGGTCGGGGTTGGTTTCGGCGAAATAGGTGAAGATGGGATTCAAAAGGCGGACAAACTCGTCTTGGGAGAGGTCGAGGATGGCATCGTTATCAACTTTTTCGACGATGCGCTCGAATTCCACGATCGATAAGATCTCGTACGAGGGGGCGCCATCGGCACCACGGGAACGGGCCCAGTTGCGGATGCCTTCGGTGAGATAGGCGTGGTCGTACAGGTATGACAAGCGTAAGATGATCTCGTGCAAAGGCTTAGTGGGTTCGCCGCGAAAGACGAACCACTTGAGCGTGGTCCGTGGCCGGACGAGAAAATTCAGACGCGTCTTGACGGCAGCATCGATCGTCGACGTCAACTCCTCATGATCGAACCGAGCCGAACGCACGTAGGCCTCGTCGAGCTTCGCAGATAAGCCACGGATGGTGGCGTCATGCGTGTCGAACCGAGGGTTAGAATTGCGGATGGCCCGCTCTTCATGCACCCACCACGCCACTTCAGCGCCAAAAAAAGCGCGGTAGGCGGGATGGATCTGCTCATTGGCGACGATCGCCTGGAGCGGGACGTAGGGATCGGTGGTCGCGATCAGCTTCTTCAAGCTCTTACGCGCCCGATCAAGTTCCTTCTCGAACATGGTTTCCGGCGTTGATGCTGCGGCCGCAAGATACGGACCCGCCGGTCAATAGCCCGCTACACCGTGCAGTTTTCGTGGCTTGGACGCCTTCCGAACCCGCATAGGGCTGGTAGGGGGCATTTCACGAACCGGTGCCGGCGTGAGGTTGTACAGGTCGACCGTCCGTGCTGCCACATCGGGTACACGCACCACGCGCACCACATCCGGCTGTGAGGTGAAATACCACACGCTAACGATACTCACGAGCACGGCCACGATACCAAGCGGCACCCCAAACCTCGACAGGAACGTAGGATCCGCCGTCGGTTCGGTAGAGGCCTTGGCCTTCCCCAGCACTGCCTCCTCAAAGCCCACTGGAACCGGTGGCTCCGGTAACGAAGACAACCACGACCGCACCATGGTGCTGCGCTCGAAGTCGTCCGGGGGTTCTATGTTGAGGTGGTTGGTGGTCACGTGGTCTGTGGTTGGTGGTCCGTGGTTCGTGGTCTGTGGTTGGTGGTCTGTGGTCACTCTACCCTCAACCCTCTCCACTTAGACACTATCCTACGGGTTTGTTGTTCCAAACAATTCATCATACAGCCCCTTGAGTTGCTCTTGGAGCTGGGCTCGGCCCCTGTTGATACGACTCTTCACCGTACCAAGCTCGGTCTTCGTGATCTCGGCGATCTCTTCGTACGACATCTGCTGGACGTCTCGAAGAACGACCATCTCACGGTACGATGGCGAGACGCGCATCAAGGCCTTCTGCACTTCTTGGGTGATGGTGTTTGTGTCAACACGCTCATCAGGTCGGTATGTCTCGTCCGGAACATCCCATATCTCCTGGTCTTCGCCTACACCAAAGGCCTGCTGCATCGACGTGCCGTGTTTGCGGCGATATTTCTTGAGCTCAGTCCGCGCCAGATTGCCGGCGATCGTATACAACCACGTCGAGAACTTCACCTCTCCTTGAAACGTGTTGGCAAACCGATACAACCGCACAAAGGTCTCTTGCGCGATATCACATGCGTCGTCATAGCTGCCAATGAATCGAAACACAAACGTGATGATCGGTTGCTTGTATCTGCGCATCAACTCGACGAACGCCCGCTCGTCGCCGGCAACAAACTCTTGCACCAGCGTTTCATCTGCAACACCGTGTCGGGAACTATGGTCTCTTCCGTGGCTCATCTGAACAATGCCGTAAGGACGTGCGATAATCGTTCGACAGAAACGATCGACTCAGATACAAATTTGTCGGTAGGGGGCACGTAGACCCTACTCATCCCAAGACGAAGAGCTTCTTGAATGCGCTGTTCAAGATACGCAACCCGACGGATCTCTCCTGTAAGTCCAAGCTCGCCGACAAATGCGCAACCTTGCGGAATGGCGGTGTCGGTCACACTGCCGGCTAAGGCGACGGCTACACCAAGGTCGATGGCCGGATCCTGAATAGCGATGCCGCCGGCGATGTTCACGAAGACATCACTTTGACGCACCTGCACTCCGCCGCGCTTCTCCAACACAGCCAAGATCAATTGCAGCCGTTTACTGTCGTAACCCGAACTCACGCGCTGCGGCACACTGTAGCCGCTTGCTGATACAAGTGCCTGCACTTCAACGAGCAACGGACGTGTTCCTTCCATCACGGCTACAACAGCCGTACCGGGCTCATCTGCACGTCGGTTCGACAACAACACTTCTGATGGATTCGGCACCTCCATCAGGCCGGTGCTCTGCATGTCGAAGACGCCGATCTCATTCGTTGAACCATATCGATTCTTCAACGCACGGAGGACGCGGTACGAATACGTGCCTTCACCTTCGAACTGCAGCACGGTGTCCACCATGTGTTCAAGCACCTTCGGTCCGGCGATCATTCCATCCTTCGTCACATGGCCGATCAAGATCATCGGCACACCGGATCGTTTTGCGATACGCGTCAACAATGCCGTACACTCTCGCACTTGTGCAACACTACCTGCTGATGATTCTAACAGATCCGTCACCATCGTCTGCACGGAGTCGATCACGACGATCTGCGGCTGCATCTGTTCGATCGTCGCAGCGATCCGCTCGATGTTGGTCTCCGACGCAACAACGATCGATTCCACAGGCAATGAAAGCCGATCTGCACGCTGCTTGATCTGGTGCAGACTTTCTTCACCGGTCACATACAGTGCCGTGCCGTATCGACGTCCCACAGCTGCGGCAAGCTGCAGTGTTAGCGTGCTCTTGCCCATGCCGGGATCACCACCAACCAACACCACACTGCCGGGGACCAGACCGCCCCCTAATACTCGATCCAATTCAGGCATGCCGGTGAGAAACCTGCGGGCCTCATCTGAACGCACTTCGTGAAGCGACACAGGTTGAATGGCTCCAACAAGGGAACGTTGGGAACTCCGACTGCGTTTCGTACCCGTGGTTCGCGTGTCGACCTCTTCGACCATTGTTTCCCACGAATTACAGGACGGACACTTCCCCATCCATTTCGAGGCGACATGGCCGCAAGAAGTGCATCGATACACAGAACGTGTTTTCATAAGTTCTTCTTCTTAGAACAACAAAGGTAGTACATTCGCTTCGTGAGAGAGAGCACCATCACATTGGACGCAGCGTACGAAGTATGTCGCAGGGTGACGTTCACCCATGCGAAGACCTTCTATTTCGCTTCACACTTCATTCCGAAACACAAACGTGCGGCCTGTTATGCCGTCTATGCGTTTTGTCGATACGTCGACGATATTGTAGATGTGGCAATGGAGCGCGGAGATGTGACACGCGACGATGCTGTCCGACTTGTCGAGCAATGGCGTTCTGACGTCAGCGCACTCTACGATCCATCCACAACACCCTCTTCTGCGTCCAACGACCGCACCTACGAATCACGAGCCGTGCTCATGGCGTGGGAAGACACGTTATCGCGCTACCACATCCCCCGCCATCTGCCGGAGGAACTGATCGAGGGCGTGCTGATGGATACGACCTTTACACGTTTTAACACCTATGACGAGCTCCGCGACTACTGCTATAAGGTCGCATCTGTTGTGGGCTTGATGACGTCGGAGATCTTTGGCTTTAAGGATCAACGTGCTGTCCCTCATGCGATCGATCTTGGCATTGCCATGCAGCTTACCAACATCATTCGTGACGTAAAGGAAGATGCAGAACGCGGCAGGATCTACTTCCCGGAAGAAGAGTATCGTCGATTCAACGTCACTGCCGACGATCTCAACCATGGACGTTGGTCAGCAAACATGCGCGATCTGATCCGTTGGCAAGTCGAGCGCGCCGACGCACTGTATACGAGCGCTGATCTTGGCATTCCCTACCTTGATGCCGACAGCCGACTTACCGTGCAATTGATGAGCACCAACTACCGCAAGATCTTGCGCGTTGTAGAGTCGATGGACTACAATGTATTCAAGGGGCGAGCAAGCACGTCAACACTGCAAAAGATCGCCTCGATCCCGTGGTCATGGCGCACTGTGTGCCGCATGGGTCACTCGTAGTAGTAGGTGACGTCGGTGATGCGGAATTGGCCGTATTCAAAGTCGCCCGACTCTAAGTTCCACACGAAGTCGACCTCTGTTGGGATCATCACGCCTTCCACCTCGCGATAGTTCTTGCACTCGAGTGTAAAACGTGACTGTTCAAATCCACTCTTGTTGTCACGAAACTTGTTTTCCGTGACGATACGATCGATCTCGCCGATCTCGTTCATGTGGAAGATGGCTTGTACGCGCGTCTCACCATCGGTGAGCACGGCCTCTGCCGTGTTCTGATCGATCTCGCGCCACTTCAGTGTCTTCGTAGGTAACAATCCCGTGGGCAACCACACCAGCTCGCTCAAGAAGCGGAACAACATCGAGGCGTCGGTCTCGGGTCCGTCAAGCTCTTGCAGCGTGAGTGCACCGAAGAGTTTGATGTGTCCGTGTCCTTCGCCCATGAAGTAGCTAAGCTTTGCTGTCCGCCACCATGCTGCATTGTGTCGAAGCACTGCGTCCCACACAAAGCCGGCTTCCATGCCGGAGATCACTTCCGTGGCTTTGACGTCGAACCACGGAGACCCCGGCCGATGACGAAACTTCGCTTCCTGCTTGAGCACAGCGTACCGAATGTTCGGCTGACCTTCCTTGAGAGCATACTGCAGGTACCGACGCACAGGTCCCGGCAACCTCTCAGCCAACGATGCGGAGAAGTGCGGCAGTTGCTCTTTGCCGATCGAACGAATCAGACGATTGATGGACCGGCGCACGAAGACGCGCGAAACAAGTGCGCTCATACCCCACAGCACGAGGATGGTCAACACCACCATGCCGCCGATCATGATCGGTTTGGAGCCCACGATATATTGAAGAATGCTTTCCATGTTCACGACCGACCCATCTGCCATGCAGTGATCCGCTGTCCCCATCTAGCTACAAGCGGCGCCGTCGCCACAAAAAAGAACATCAGCGGGATGAGTTTGAAAATACCACGACGAAGCGTCTGTTCAACCACTGCCGCTGTAAAGATCGTCCCAACGATCTCCAGACCGAGGAAGATCATCATGATCCAGGCAAGGGTCGCGATCGAACCGGTCGTACGCGTCACCACGCCGTTGGCAACTGCGATCACGGCAAACAACAAGAACGACGCAGCCCACAGCCCCTTATCAAAGATCACATTGGAGAACGTGTCACCGAGCACGGTGAAGAATCTACCCACATCGAATGCGGTGAGCTCGCTCATGGTATCAGGACGTACCGGAAGATAGACCTGGATGAAGAAGAGGTTCCAGAGAGCAAACAACGCGAACGAAACAGCGCCGGCGATCGCGATATACGTGAAGGCATCCTTGACACCACGTTTCTTGACCAACAGCGGAAGTGTTGCCAGAAGACCCAACGTCACGAGGAGGATCGTCTCCGTTCTCGACCAGCAACCGGCAGCGAACAACAACGCCGCAACACCATAGGCGGTCACGTCGTCGCGTTCGAGACTCATCGCAAGCAACATCGCGCCACTGGCAACAAAGACGGCGTTGGCATAATCCGTCTGTAGCAGGTAGGTGTAGCCAAGAAGTTCCGGAGTGAGGATCGTAAGCAGCCACAACACATTGGCGATGAATGGCTGACTTACCGTGCGGTAGGCAGACCACAAGAACCATGAGAAGGCAATGGCCATCACACCAAGCCATACTTGTCCATACGTGAAGCCGATAAGGCGATACATCACCTGCATCAACATCGCAAACGGCGCATAGAACGGCTGATTCGAGAGACGTCCTGCCAACGTCGGGTCGGTGAAGACTCGGTTAACGATCGTGCCTTGTTCAACGGTCTCACGGGCAACAAGATCGATACCGGCCATTGCATCAAATGGTGTCACCGGCCAGTACCAGGCAGCCCACACGACATAATATCCAACGGTCAAGCCCATGCCGATCGCCACAACGTCATACAGTTGCAGCGTGAAGACAGGTTTCTTGAACAGATCGTCGTAGAAGGTCTTTACACGCGGCCACCACGCGTGCGTAAGAAGCACGCCGGTGATCGCCGTGACCGTCATCATCGACTGACTCATTCCCAAGTTCCACAGATCGACGCTGAAGAACATGACGGAATGGATGAACATCCCAACGATCAGCGCCAGCGGGACTGAGACCGAGCGTGGGAGACGCGTGTTCAACGAACCCAGGGCACCAAAGCCCATGATCCATTGCAGGAGAAGAATGAGCACGAAGATGATCATCGTCCACCTCGTGCTGATCGGTAGACGTTCATCAATGAATCGAGGTTGGTGCCGCCACCGCGACGAGCGATCGAGATCGACCGCGGCTCCAGTGCGATGTAGGCATTGGCTTTGGATCGTCGGGCCGTATCGTCAAAGGCCACGATCGGTTGAAAGCCCGCGAAGTACGTGAAGATCCGCGCATCGGTCCAGATCGCCGGCACGTTCAAGTACTTGTCGGCATATTCTTTAGGGGGCAGGAGGATCGTATCGCCCGGACGCATGTTCTCGGTGATCCAGAGCGGGATCTCAACGTTGCCGACGTGACGCATGAAGTTGCGCTTCCGCCACGAAGAGACCTTGGTGAACGTGTCGAGTCGCTCGGCATAGAAGCCGATGCGCGCGTCATAGGCCATCGAATAGGTGTTCCATCCGCCGAGATCGGCATTGATCAGGATGGTAATGAATAGCCCCATGATCATCGCCAAGATCAGGCTACGCAAGGAAAAGACCGGAGGCCGCGTGTTCGCAGATCCGGTCGGTGTTTCGGCGGTGACGCCGTTAGTTCGCTGAGAGCGCTTCTGCCCCACCAACGATCTCCAGCATCTCCTTGGTAATGGCGGCCTGACGTTCGCGGTTGTAGATCAACTGCAGTGACGTGATCAGATCGCGGGCATTCGTCGTAGCATTCTCCATGGCCATCATGCGCGCTGCTTGTTCGGCAGCGTTCGAGTCGAGAAGGGCCTTCCACACTTGAAGGTTCAAGTACTGTGGCAACAGCACATCAAGGATGTCTGCGCGGGTCGGCTCGAAGATGTAGTCGATGGCTGTTTCTTTGTCCGACGTCGTCTCTGCCGCAGTCGGAGCGATCGGAAGAAGCTGCATCGTGCGCACTTCCTGGCGGATCACGGAGACGAATTCGTTGTAGATCACCTCAACACGGTCAACACGTCCGGCAAGGAAGGCATCAGAGGCTTGTTCAGAGATCTGCACAGCGGTGTTGAAGTCGAGCTTCAAGAACACGTCACTGTACTTCTCGAGGATCTCGTGCGACTGCTTTGACAGTGATGAAACGGCACGGCGTCCGACCGGCACGACGCCGATCTTGATCTCCGGGTTCTGCTTCTTGAGTTCTTCGATACGGTTCGTGGCCGAGCGGAGAAGGTTCGTGTTGAAGGCACCACAAAGTCCGCGATCCGAGGAGACCACGATCAGCACGATCGAATTGGTGCGCTCACGCGACTCGAAGTACGGATGCACAAAGTCCGACTCGGCCTTCGCCAAGTTGCTGAGGATCTTCTGCAACTGGTTAGCATACGGACGTGCAGCCGTGATGGCATCCTGCGCGCGACGCAGCTTCGCTGCAGCCACCATTCGCATGGCCTGCGTGATCTTTGATGTGTTGCGGATCGAGACGATCCGATTCCGCGTTTCCCGTAGCGTTGCCATGTTCTACAACCGATCGTTACCTGTCGTTAGAGATACGGCCATTCCGCAAGGAGATGACCGGTGACATAATCAGCAATGGATTCTTCAAGAGATCGGAACTGCGCCGTTGGCAGAACGTTCGTCAACGACGACATATCGGCCTGCGTAAAGTTCTGATACTGCCCCGAGATCGACGACGGCATGGGAATGTATTCGATCCGCGCCTCCCGGCCCATGGCCGTGAAGACCGCATTGGCAACATCATTCCACGAACGAGCTACACCCGTACCGAGATTGAAGATGCCATTCACATCCGTTCGCGTGATGAGCGACATCATGATGTCGACCACATCCTTGACGTAGACGAAGTCGCGCTTCTGCTCACCATCGCCATAATCCGGATGATTCGACGCGAACAACTTCACCACGCCTTCATTCCGTACCTGGCCAACGGCCTTGAAGATCATGCTAGCCTGAGCATCCTTGTGGTATTCATTCGGACCAAAGACGTTGAAGAACTTCAATCCCACCACCTGGTGCTCCAGACCTTGTTCACGTATCCAGACATCGAACAGATGTTTGGAGTAGCCGTACATGTTTAGGGGGCGAAGGTTGGTCTCGCGATCCGAATAGCCCCTTACCCCATCACCATACGTTGCGGCAGAACTGGCGTAGATGAACCGTGCGCCGGCGTCAAGTGCGAACTCTGCGATCTCCGTCGAATACCGGAAGTTGTTGTCGTAGAGATAGTCCGCATCACGTTCCGTCGTGGTCGAGCAGGCACCCATGTGGATCACCGTGTCAACGGCATCCACATCGCCCAGCATCATGCGTTCTCTGAAGGTTTCTTTGCTGACGATGTCAATGAACGAATGTCCTACCAGATTCTTCCATTTCTCACCGGTACGCAAGGCGTCCACAATGAGAACATCATTCCGTCCGGCTGCATTGAGCGCCGACAGCATACAGCTGCCGACAAAGCCCGCACCACCGGTAAGAACGATCATACTTATTTCAACGTCGTCTTGAAGCGCTCGGTGAAGCCACTCAGAGCCGTATCCAATTCAGCCGTGACCTCGTCGGTGAGCGACTTGTGAATGGACAGACCTTCGGTGATCGCCGGATGTGAGACCTTGATGAATTCAAGCAATTCCGACTCGTAACGTTTGACGGCTTCAAGCGGCAGTTCATCCATGTAGCCCTTCGTAGCGGCATAAATGGTCACCACTTGGTCTTCGACCGACACCGGAGTATACTGCAACTGCTTCATGACTTCCATCAATCGACCGCCGCGACGCAACTGTTGCTGCGTCGACTTGTCGAGGTCGGAGCCGAACTTGGCAAAGGCCTCAAGAGCGCGGAACTGTGCCAACTCAAGCTTGAGCGGACCAGCCACCTTCTTCATGGCCTTGATCTGAGCGTTACCGCCGACGCGAGACACGGAGATACCGACATTCAAAGCCGGGCGAACGCCGGCGTTGAAAAGACTCGGCTCGAGATAGATCTGACCGTCGGTGATGGAGATCACGTTCGTTGGGATGTAGGCCGACACGTCGCCTGCCTGCGTTTCGATCACCGGCAGTGCCGTCAGCGAACCACCGCCGAGTGCATCGGAGAGCTTCGAAGCACGTTCGAGCAAGCGGCTGTGGAGATAGAACACGTCGCCCGGATACGCTTCGCGTCCCGGCGGACGGCGCAACAGCAGCGATACCTGACGGTAGGCAGCAGCTTGCTTTGAAAGGTCATCATAGATCACCAAGGCATGGCGACCTGAATCACGAAAGTACTCGCCCATCGAGCATCCGCAATACGGAGCGATGAACTGTAGCGGAGCCGGGTCGGACGCTGAAGCGTTCACGACCGTGGTGTATTCCATGGCGCCGTACTTCTCAAGCGTCGCCACCACGTTCGCTACCGTCGATCCCTTTTGGCCGATGGCAACATAGACGCAGTACATCGGCTTGATGCCACGTTCCTGTGCTTCCTTGGTGTGTGTGTACTTCTGATTGATGATCGTGTCGATGGCAACAACGGTCTTACCTGTCTGACGGTCGCCGATGATCAACTCGCGCTGTCCGCGGCCGATCGGGATCAACGCATCAATGGCCTTGATACCCGTTTGCAGCGGCTCCGTCACCGGCTGACGATCGATCACGCCAAGGGCCTTGCGCTCGATCGGATACATCTTCGCCTCTTTGATCGGACCCTTACCGTCGATCGGCTGTCCAAGTGGGTTCACCACGCGGCCGATCAGACCTTCACCGACCGGTACCGACGCGATACGTCCGGTACGACGGGCTTGGTCGCCTTCCTTCACAAGCGAGTCATCGCCGAACAACACGACGCCGACGCTGTCCTCTTCAAGGTTCAGCACCATGCCGACAACGTTGTTCGGAAACTCGACAAGTTCCGAGGCCATCACGTTAGACAAACCATATACACGAGCAACACCGTCGCCTACTTGCAACACGGTGCCGACTTCATAGACCTCCGTCTCTTTACCAAACCCCGCCAGTTGGCGGCGCAGGATCGCAGAGATCTCGTCGGGTCGAACTTCAGCCATTGTGGTATTCCTTAGATCTTAGTTTCAATGTTCACGTTTAGATTCAAACTCTCAGACGGAGGTCGCCAGACGCTCACGCAGCTCATCAAGCTGTGTGCGCAGCGATCCGTCATAGACCGTGTCGCGGATCGTTACGCGAAGTCCGCCGATCAGGTCTGCCTCCGTTTCGAACGATGCGACCACATTCATACCGGTCTTCTTCGACAGTGCATTCGAAAGATCTTTTCGCACACCATCCTCGAGTGACACGGCCGAATCAATGCTCACGCGCAAGACGTTCCGCCGCGCATCGATCTGCTCTTGATAGGCATCAGCGATCTCTCGGGCGAACTTCTCACGGCCCTTCTGGATCACCAACATCAAGAAGTTCATGGTAAGGGGCGAGATCTGACGCTCAAAGACCTCCTTGGCAATGTTCTTCTTGCGCCACCATTCGATAATGGGACTGCGGAACAACATGCGCAGGTCTGGCGACGACCGCATGGTCGCCGTGATCGTTTCAAAGTCTTTTTCAACGACATCCTCAATGCCTTGCGAGACAGCTTCATCAAGAAGCGCTTCGGCATAGCGTGAGGCAATGGCCTTGGCTGACATAGGGGATCTTAGTTCTTAGAGAGTTCGTTGACGTAGTTCTCGGCAATGCGCTTGTGGTCGTCCCCTTGAAGGTTGCGTCCGAGCATCTTCTCCGTGGCTTCCACAACCAGCGACGACATTTCAGAGCGCAGGGCCTGGATCGCATCGTCTTTCTGACGTTCGATCTCACGCGATGCTTCCATGATCTTCTGATGCTTGACCGCATCGGCCTCTTCTGCGGCCTTGCGCACCATGGCATCGGCTTGGGTCTTGCCTTCACGCACGATCGACATCATCTCTGCCTGAGCACCGGCGATCTTCTCCTTGCTTTCGCGCAGGATGTTTTGTGCTTCGACGTTTGCGGCTTCGGCATTCTTGATCGCATCATTGATGGCGGTCTCACGTGCGGCCAGACCGTTCATCATCGGCTTCCATCCGAACTTCGCGATGATGAAGGCGAAGATGCTGAAGTTGATCAGCGTCCAGATGACGAGACCGGGACTGAGTTCGAGAAACGATGGCATAGTGTTGTAGGGTTGAGGGTTGAGGATTGAGGGTAGAGTCTTGAGGGTAGAGTCTTGAGGGTAGAGTCAGTGGAGGCACGTATGCGTGATACGGGTCTCCACTGACCCCACCAAAAGGTGGAGTGAGTGACTGATCGCTTATTGCTTAACAGCGAGCAGGATACAGATCACACCGGCGAGAAGTGCAACACCTTCGATAAGGGCTGCACCGATGATCATCGTTGTACGGATGTCACCGGCATTCTCGGGCTGACGGCTGCTAGCTTCGAGAGCTGCTGCTGCCAAACGACCGATACCTGTACCTACGCCGAACACGGTCACGCCAACGCCGAGACCAGCGGCCAACCATGCCATTGCTACTGCTTCCATGAGAAATTCCTCCGAATGAGATTAATGTGGTTGATGAATTAATGGGCTGATGCATGATGATGATCATCGTGCGATGCATGATCTCCAAGGGCAAGACCAACGAACACCGACGTGAGCATCGAGAAGATATAGGCCTGAAGGAATGCCACCAGCAATTCCAGCAGGTAGATGAATACCGAGAAGGAAACACTCACCGGTGTGACAGCGAACGACTTGAAGAAGAAGATCAAGCCGACGAGTGAGAGCAAGACGATGTGTCCGGCCGTCATGTTCGCAAACAAACGGATCATGAGTGCAAAGGGCTTGGTAAAGAGCGACACGATCTCGATCGGCACCATGATCGGTGCCAAGAAGATGGGCGCGCCCCCTAACAAGTGATGGAACCATGAACCGATGCCGGCATCCTTGATGGCGATATAGTTCACGACCAAGAAGGACATCAAGGCCAGTGCTGCCGTCACACCCAAAGCGCCTGTAGCAGCGTGATTGCCCGGCAACAAGCCAAAGAGGTTGAGGAACAGAATGAAGAAGAACAGCGACATGATGAACGGCATCAAGCGCGTAGCGCGCTTGGCCGTGCCGACGTTCGGTCGGACGATCTCGTCGCGGATGTAGACCACCAATGATTCCAGTGCATTCTGGATGCCCTTGGGTGCGGCCAGCGGATTTGATACATAACGCCGACGTGCAACGAGGAACATGATGATCACGCCGATCATCGCGATCCACTGATAAGCAACGAAGTTGGTAACGGACAGGTCGAGCGCGGGATGGCCGCCATCCGACGTTCGAACCGGATGCCCGACATGCATGGTGTAGACTCCCGCTTCCTCCATGGCGTGCGGATTGGCATAGACGTGGAGGCCATTGTCGAGGAGGATCACCGGCAACACTTCCATGTGCTGGAAGAACATGTTGAGTTCATGGTGATCACCAAGCTCGCCAATGAGGTGCGTGAAGACCTCTCCACCTTGCGGAGAGGACTCTGCATGCGCTGCAGTGGCGTGTGTATGTGTTGTGTCTTGACTCATGCGGCGAGGATCGGATTGATCATTCTAGCGTTTTTTTTTAGCAGATCCGTCACTGGACGGCGCACTTCTCTCTTGCTCTTTTCGAACCATTGATGAAAAAAAAGGATCTCTCCCATCAACATCATGAAGCCCATGACGGCAAAGGTGATCGCGAACGTCACCTGATGCATCTCGAGCACACTCAGGCAGTACCATGCCGACGCGATCACGACGATCGCCCGGACGCCCAGACTGCCAAAGACCATGGAGAGGAACACGTTGAGTTCTTTGCCGAATGCCTTTTTAGCAACTACGTAACCAACCATGGTATTCACCAGGTTGATGCCGAGTGCCGTTAGCGCAGCAATGACCGGTCCCTTAGGATCCAATTTCTTTCTCTTTGTTTTGTTGTTGTTCTCGCCGCAACTGCTGTTGCACCGAGCGTAAAAAATTCACGAAGCCGACCACACTCCCAACGCACAGGCCGATCACGAGTCCCCATGGTTCAGAGCCCATGCGGTCGTCGATCAGCCATCCAGCGCCACCGAGCAAGAGCACGGTCGCTGTCAGTTGCGTCCCAAGACTCAGGTACGGCGCCAACTGACGCATCACTGATGCTTGAGAGGGCATGGTACGGCCACGAAAATTCGGCGCAAAATTAGGTCCGCCCGCGTCAAAAACCCAATTCACGCAGGGCGCTAAATACGGCCTCGGCAAAGATATTGCTGGTTTCGCCGTATTGGCGGTTGTCAGGAAGGAAGCGGACAGCGCCGTAGGTCGAAGGATCCAAGGGACTTATGGCACTTGTGGCCAACACCGTGGTCTCCTCCGGACGAAATTCATTATCGACGTCATAGGCCAAGATCGTGCACCCCATTTCCACGATCTCGTCTTCTTCGAGAGGGGGCTGGTTGAATCCCAGCACGTCGAACGGGATACGCATTTTCACCAGATATCCGTCGGACCGAGGCGCCGTGATCACTCGGATGTTCTCTAAACCTGCATCTTGGGCCGGGTCGAGCTCGTCCGTGGTTCGCACCTTTGCCGTCGGACGGATGTCCATGAAGTCGCCGATCTTGACAGAGAATGCATACAGTCCGGTGTCGGCCTCCGAGCGCACGGCCAGCTTACTTCCCTTGAGTGAGGTGATGTACCGCGAGCCCCCTACCTCTTTGGGAGTGGCGACATCGATCCAGATCTCAATGCGGTCGGCTGGACAGGTATCGCACCAACCCGTGACGACGTTGGAATCACGCACGGCAATATGGAGATAGAAGAACTGATCGTCGTACACCATGCGCGACGTAAAGGATGCATCCTCCGGACCGCTCCACCAGAACGATCCCTCACGTACGTCGGCGATGGAGCCAACGCGGACATCCGTTTCGATACCGGCATAGACGTGACGTCCACGTTCATACACCGGAATGGTACAGTACTCGGTCACAAAGGCCGGCTTGCCGTCCTGGGTAACATAACGCTCTCGTGTTCGCAGTGTTTGGTAGTTGCGATAACCCTCATGATCGAACCGTTCGATGGTATTCGACACGAACTCATCAACAAGGATCACACTCCCCTGCCAATAACGATATCCGCGCATGACCCAGTGTTCGGCCTTGTGCTTCTGTACCACATAGCAGTTCACATCCTTGATCACGACGCCAACCTCAAGCGGCAGGTCGACGTAGCTGACGGGGAAGTCGGCAACGTTGACCAAGAATCCATCGATGTCGGCGAACATGTGCACCAAGCACTCTTTCTTTCTGGTGCCGAGAATATTCACCGAGATCGCAAGATCGTTGTATCCATCACCGGTGAAATCGCCCACATCCCAACCCCAGATCCGGTACTTAGCGCCCTTGGGCATCATCCGCTCCACATCAGCCACCAACTCTTCATCAAAGTAGGGGGCGAGTTTGGGCGCAAACTCTTTCCACTCCATACCGCTTTGCGCAGAAACCGAAGTAGACAGGAGCAAGACCGCACAAAGAAGCGTCAGGATCTGTCTCACAACTTCTCCGTCGACGTCAACACGGTATCTCGAATGATGATGTGGTCGGCCTTCAAACGCGCGCCGTATTGTGCGACCACCTGGGCCGAGGCATAGGCCGCAAGACGGCCTGCATGCTCGGGATGATAGCGATGCAAGACGCCGTAGAGAAAGGCCCCGGCGAACATGTCACCGGCACCGGTCGCGTCGACGGGTTTGATGGAGTAGGCAGGAATATCGGCGGTACGTCCGTCCCACTGAACGCGACTTCCTTTATCGCCGAGTGTGAAGACCACGTTCTTGAAGCGCGAGCGCAGTGCACGCACGGCAGTATCGGCATCTTCCTCGCCGGCAAGAGCGCAGCCTTCACGCTCGTTGCAGAAGATGAGATCCGTATGCTTGAGAACACTGTTCAATCTGTCGCCAAACACGTCAATGATAAAGGCATCAGAGCAGCTGACGGCGATATTCGTTCCATGCTTCTTGGCATAAAACGCAGCCATGTCGACAGCTTCGGCACCATGATCGTCGGTAAGCTTATACCCTTCGATGTAGATCCACTCGCTACGCTTGATCAACTCTTCATTGATGTTACGCGTCGTGTAGTTGGTATTGACAGCCAATGTTGTGTTCAGCGTACGCTCGCTATCCGGCGTGATCATCACCACGCATGTACCTGTTGCTTCGCCGGAGATCTTCTCTGCGACCAGTTCGATGCCGAGGTGCGTGAATTCGTCCGCATAGAAATGGCCGAAGTCGTCGTGGCCAAGCAATGACTTGAACGCTGCTGAGCCACCGAACTGTGCGAAGGCAATCACGGTGTTGCCGGCCGAGCCCCCTGAGGAGCGGTGAGCTTCACGATCGGCAAGTGCGGCCAACAATTCTGCTTGACGCGACGGCTCCGTGAGCGTCATTGCGCCCTTCTGCACGCCAAATGCGGCAAGCTCTTCTTCGGTGACACGATATTCAATGTCGACCAAGGCATTGCCGATGCCTGTCAATGCGATCTGCTTCACCTCAATCCTCCAGACTCAAACGAATGATCTCTTCACACAAAGGACCGAATTCGATGCCGGCTTCGCGGGCAGCCATGGGAACAAGACTAAGCTCTGTGAATCCCGGTGCCGTGTTAACCTCCAGACACACTGGAATATTCTCGTCGTTCAGTCGGAAGTCGATCCGACTGTAGGCCTTGCATCCAAGAATGTGATGGGCCGTGACGGCAAGACTCATCACGTGGTCCTGTACTTCCTCCGTGAGATCAGCAGGACAGTGATACTCCGTCTTGCCCTTCGTGTACTTGTTGTTGTAGTCGTAGAAGCCATCTTTCGGCTCGATCTCGATCACAGGCAGCGCTTCGTCGCCAAGTACGGCAACCGTCAGTTCGCGTCCGGCAATGTATCGCTCGATCAAGATCGACTTCGTGAACTCCCCTGCATGACGGATCGCCTGCTGAAGGGCGACGACATCATTGGCATCAACGATCGTGAGTCCAACCGTAGAACCTTGGTCGTTGGGTTTGACCACGACCTTGCCGCTAAGTTCTTTGCGGATCTCATCGAGCATCTCAAGGTTGTCTGCATCTTCCGGCTTCACTACGACCCAAAACGCGGTCGGAATGCCACCCACTTGGAACAACATCTTCGTCATGGCCTTGTCCATGGCCACGGCACTCGCCACCATACCGCTGCCGGTATACTTCACACCGCGCATGTCCAACAACGACTGCACGTAACCATCTTCGCCGTAACGGCCGTGTAGAGCGATGAACACCACTTCCACATCATTGAGAAGGGGGCTCATCACACACTCGATCACACTTGACGGCTTGAACGAGGCAAGTTCTTCAGCGGTGATCTCGGCATTTGTTGCGTTGGCAAGATCATCATCGGTCAGAAGGCCACTTGCCCCCTTTGACGGATCGATGGCCTTGACGCTATGACCAAGCGCTCTCAGATTCTTCACGATAGCGCGTCCACTCAGCAGCGAGATATTGCGCTCGGGGCTAATGCCCCCCATAAATACGGCGATGTTCATTCAGTTATTCGTTCCTCACTCCGTTCGGAATGACATTCGGTTATTCGGTTATTCGGTTATTCGGTTATTCGGTTATTCTGGACTTCAAGAACTTGACGTCTTCCCATGTGTCTTTCTTCCATGCCGGATTTCTGAGTAGTGCAGCGGGATGGTACGTGACGATCGTTGGGATGCCGTGGTAATCGTGGATCGAGCCGCGAAGGTCCTTCATCGAAGATTTGTTCTTGAGCAAGGTATTCGCCGCCGTGAGACCTAATGCGAGAATGTAGCGTGGTTTTACAAGCTCGATCTGTTTCCAGAGGTACGGCTCGCATTGATCAGTTTCGCTTTGCAGCGGTTTGCGATTGTTAGGAGGTCTGCACTTGAGGATGTTGCAGATGTAGACCTCGTCGCGTGGCAGC
This sequence comes from uncultured Hyphomicrobiales bacterium, assembly GCA_964467455.1. GTDB lineage: Bacteria > Bacteroidota > Ignavibacteria > Kapaibacteriales > Kapaibacteriaceae > OLB6. The sequence continues at coordinate 55,258 of CAYXQJ010000008.1, forward strand.
TCGATCGATTCCAAGATCTTGGTGAGGAGTTGTCCGGCACGGCCAACGAATGGCAATCCCTGCTCATCCTCGTCGGCACCCGGCGCTTCTCCGATCACCATCAGTTGTGCATTCGGGTTGCCGCTGCCAAAGACAAAGTTGGTGCGTGTTGCCCCAAGAGGACAGTTCATGCACGTACAAATGGCGGCGTTGAGGGATTCGAGGGAGGTGGTGTCGGCCCACATGTTGGATTGGGGAATGGGCAATGGGGAATGGGGAATGGTTACCATGGCACTTGGCACCTGGAACGTGGCACCTGGCACCTGGAACGTGGCACCCTCCACGTACAAACGATCTCCGTACATCTCGCGCTGTTGGCGGAGATAGTTGATGATGTCTTCGTGGATGGTGGCCATGGTGGGGCGCAAAATACGAATGAGAAACCCCCTGAACGGACATCATTCAGGGGGCTCTCGGTTATTCTCTTATTCTCTGTATTCGGTTATTCGGTTATTCTTCCGCCGCTTCCGCTTCTTCCGGCTCTTCCAGGTTATCGCCGTTCTTGGGCTTGCCGAGGGTGAAGACGATCTGTTGCGTCTTCTTGTCGAGTTTGCCCTTGATCACACTGCCGTCGGTGTAGACACCTTTGAGCATTTCTTCGGCGAGGGGATCCTCGACGAAACGCTGAAGGGTGCGGCGCAGTGGACGTGCTCCATACTTCTCGTCGAAGCCCTTTTCGGCAAGGAATTCTTTGGCCGACTTGGCGAGGTCGAGAGAAATGTTGCGTGCGCCCAATCGCTTGAACAGCTTTCGCAGCTGCAGATCGATGATCTGAATGAGGTCTTCCTTCTTGAGGGTGCGGAAGATCACGTATTCATCGATGCGGTTGAGGAATTCGGGGTTGAAGAGACGCTTCATTGTCTCTTCGACCGTTGACTTCATGTTATCGTAGGCATCGGATGCTTCGTCGGAGGTGAAGCCAATGCGGCCTCCGGCCTTGACGTCGCGCATACCGACGTTCGACGTCATGATGATGATCGTGTTCTTGAAGTCGATACGGCGGCCAAGACCGTCCGTGAGCTGTCCATCGTCAAAGACCTGCAGAAGGATGTTGAACACATCCGGGTGGGCCTTTTCGATCTCGTCCAGCAGGACGATGCTGTAGGGCTTGCGACGTACCTTCTCGGTAAGCTGTCCGCCTTCTTCGTAGCCCACGTAGCCCGGAGGTGCGCCAACGAGTCGCGACACGGAGAACTTCTCCATGTATTCGCTCATGTCGATGCGGATCAGAGCATCTTCGGAATCGAACATATACCGCGCTAAGGCCTTGGCCAGCTCGGTCTTACCAACGCCTGTCGGCCCCAGGAACATGAAGGAACCGATCGGACGCGACGGGTCTTTCAGACCGGCACGGGCGCGGCGGATCGCCTTTGCCAGGTGGTCCACAGCTTCTTGCTGACCAATGACTTCGCCCTTGAGCTCGTCGGCCATCTTGAGAAGTTTTGCAGACTCGCTCTCGGCGATGCGGTTGACGGGGATCCCCGTCATCATGGCGATGACATCGGCAATGTCATCATCCGTGACGTCGTTGATCACGTCGCTCGCTGTTTGTTCCCAGTCTTCTTTGGCTTGCTCAAGCTCGGCTTGATACTTCTTCTCGAGATCACGCAGTCGCGCTGCTTCTTCGAAGTTCTGCGACTTCACGACCTGATTTTTTTCCAGGCGCACACTCTCGATCTTCTCTTCCAACTCCAGCACTTCCTTCGGCACTGTGATATGGGAGAGGTGTACGCGGGCACCGGCTTCGTCCATGACGTCGAGCGCTTTATCCGGCAGGAATCGATCGGTGATGTAACGATCGGCCATCACCACGCACGCACGCACGGCTTCGTCGGAATACCGGACGGCATGGTGCTTTTCATAACGGTCGCGCACGTTCATCAAGATCTGCACGGCCTCTTCAGCCGTCGGCGGATCTACGAGGATCTTCTGGAACCGACGATCAAGAGCGCCGTCTTTTTCGATGAACTGACGGTATTCGTCCAACGTCGTCGCGCCAATGCATTGGATGTCGCCGCGGGCAAGCGCCGGCTTGAACATGTTCGATGCATCAAGTGATCCGGATGCGCCCCCTGCTCCGACGATCGTATGCAACTCGTCGATGAACAGGATCACGTCCTTGGCTTTTTCAAGTTCGTTCATCACGGCCTTCATGCGCTCTTCGAACTGGCCGCGGTACTTCGTACCGGCCACGAGCGCTGCAAGGTCCAACGTGACGATGCGTTTGTCGAACAAGACTCGGGAGACCTTGCGGTCGATAATGCGCAATGCCAGGCCTTCGACGATGGCGGTCTTTCCGACGCCGGGCTCGCCGATCAGAACAGGGTTGTTCTTCTTACGGCGGGAGAGGACTTGTGCCACGCGCTCGATCTCTTTCTCGCGTCCGATCACCGGATCCAGCTTCCCTTCCACGGCCAGCTTCGTGAGGTCGCGTCCGAAGTTGTCCAAGACCGGGGTTTTGACGCGCTCCGGAGCGGCCTTTGTCTTTGTCTGACCGCGCTCGGTCTTCTGAGCACCTGTACTCGGCTTTCCGCTGAGATAGGCGTCGAGTTCCTTGCGGACTGCATCGTAGTTGACGGAGAACTGTGAGAGGATCTGAGCAGCGATGTTGTCTTCATCACGCAGTAATGAAAGCAAAAGATGCTCGGTACCGATCACATCGGACTTATAGAGCTTGGCTTCCAAATACGTGATCTTGAGCACCTTTTCGGCCTGTTTGGTCAGCGGGATATTCCCGATGGTCAACGGTCCGCTCATGGAGCGCACCGTGTCTTCCACGGCCCGCTTCAATTTGCTAAGATCAACGCCGAGGTTGCGGAGGATCTTAACGCCGATCCCCTCACCCTCGCGAATGATGCCGAGCAGCAAGTGCTCGGTGCCGATGTAATCATGGCCCAACCGCAGGGCTTCCTCACGACTGAGGCGGATCACATCTTGTACGCGGTTCGAAAAATTGCCTTCCATGGCGGTACTCGGTAGAGGTTGAGACCTATGGAAATGACCCTTTGACGCATCAAAGTGTTACTTCCTTCGGTGAATATAGGCGGTCAACGACGGTTCACCGCCGCCAAGATTTCAACAACGACCGATGCCGAATCATTCCCCGAAGAGGCGTTTGACCGGTCCGATCTTGATCGTCAGCGTATTGTGTTTCGGGCCAACGGCTTGCGCCGGCTTCGCCGGTGCCGGTGCCGCCTTGGCCTTTTTCGATTTCTTGTTCGAAGCTTCGGCAACCGGCGGAGGAGCCGGAGTTGCTGCAACAGCAGGCAGCGGACCATCCTTGACCACCACACGCAGGTCGCCGTTCTTCACATCTCGTAACTCGGCCTTGACGGCTTGGATACGCTCTGCCAGAAGACGTTGATTCGGATCTTCGATGGTCGTCGGCGGTGGTACCGGCGCTGCCGGCGGTTCCGGCTTCGTCTTGGCCTTCTTGTACTTTTTCTCGTAGGCCTTCGTGGCCTTCACCCATTCGAGAGAGTCTTTATGGTACTTCGCCCGCACCTCAGCGGTATAGGCCGCTACACGGTCTTCATCAGCGGTGACCGTGATGACGATGTTCATCTGCTGGTTGATGTTCAGGTCTTCCTTGAGTTTATCAAGTGCCTGCTTGCCCTGACCCGTGAGCACGGCTTGGTTCGTAGCAAAGCCCACCACTGCGGCCAGGTCAGCCCCCTCCCGCAATTCACGAACGGTGAAGTCGCGCTTGATCTCTTGGAATTTCGTGCTGGACGGGACGTCAACCGTGTATTCCTTCTTGTAGACGTTGTGTCCGGCTAGGGCAAACTTGTGTGAACCAGCTTGATTCAGGACCACGAGGTACGATCCGTCCGACGAGTTGGAGTTGATCGTAAGTCGTTTGCCATCGGGTTGATAGACGTAGACCTTGACGCCGATCGGTGTGCTCGTGACCTCATCGCGGATAAACCCTTCAACGCGGGTCACGGCTTGTTGTGCAACGGCGGAGATAGCGGACGCGATCATCAACAACGCGGCCAGCGAAGTTCTAAGGAGTTGCGAGTGGGTGTGCATGTTCAATCGGCTCATTTTGTAGATGAGAGAAAACGGGCGATCCCTGCTTTACAATCTTCGGTTTGACGTGCCAAGGCATTCATGGAAGCGGCATATCGCAAGCCGGCGTTCATCGACATGCCGTGGAGGTTTGATAACATCTCTTTGCTCAGCGCCATTGCTGACGCACTGTTGCCCGACATCTTGCGTGCAACGTCCATGGTGTAGTGTTCAAGCTGGTCATCCGGCACCACGAACGTGATCAGTCCGATCCGCTCTGCTTCACGCGCCGAGATGTTCTCGGCCGTTAAGACCAGACGACGCGCCTGCGTATCGCCGACCTTCCGCAACAAATAGACCATGACGATCGCCGGGATGAAGCCGATCTTGACCTCGCTGTAGCCGAACAACGCTTTGTCTTCGGCGGCGATCACAAGATCACATACGGTAGCAAGACCACAGCCGCCGGCAATGGCCGGTCCGTGCACCATGGCGATCACTGGTTTACTCAGGTCGACGATGCCCTGCATCATCTCCATCAGCGCCGTCGAGTCCGCCAGATTCTCCATCGGCGAGTTCTCGGTGATCTGCTGGAGATAGGCCAGATCAGCACCTGCACAAAAGGCAGGACCGTTGCCCTTGAGCACAACAACCTGTACACTGGCATCTGCTTCTGCCGTCAGAAATGCAGAGCGTAATGCCCCAACCATCTCTGCACTAAGAGCGTTGCGCTTCTCCGGACGGTTCATCGCGATGATGCCGATGCCGTCCTGGACAGTGTAGTGAACCAGATCCATCATCTTCAAAGATAATGGATTCGATTCGCCCCCTAACGAACGATCACCAGTGAGAAGGTCGACGGTGTTGAACCATACCCCGCAAAAGGGTCGGTGAAGACGATCTGATACGTACCGTTCGGTAACCCGCTCACATCGATCGGTAGGACCGTGTTCGACGTATTTAGGTTCGACGTCATTAAGCTGAGTTCGGGATATTCTTGTGAGAACACTTGCCTGCCTTGAACGTCGAACATCGTGACCTTGGCGGTCAGATACGTGCTGATCTGGGTGCCCTGGAGTGTCAACGGTAGATAGACGATCGATGATGCAGGATTGGGATACAACACCCCATTCAATGTGGTAAACAACGAATCTGTCGACTCCGGACCTCGCGGCAAGGAATTCAACAGGTTCTGTGCACCGACGTGTGATGTATCGATCGCGAAGGCAAATCGAAAACTCCGTTCATGGTTAGGGGGCAAGGGGCTCGTGAATTGCATGCCTACCACAGTAGCAACATCGTTCTGCTCACCGTACTGTGTGGATGTTCCGCTATGCAGGATCGCAGACTTACGTGATGCCGGAAAACCGGAATAGGTGGTCGTGTTGTCCAACCCGGCAGCAATCGGACGTGCATCAGCATACTGGGAGATCGCCTGCATATACAGAACAGGTTGGGCTGAATCCGTCGAAGCCACGAACTGCACGGCTGTGGTAATGCTCCACCATTCAAGATCGGTGACGTTATGCAGCGGCTGATCACCTAAGTCCCAATCACAGAACCAACCAAGGGCGATCTCTGGGATCGTGCTATCACTGATGTTCTTTACCGTGACATCGGTGTAGAAGACCGATGATGAATCTTCGCCGAGGTAGACGACCTGTTCGATCTCCACGCCGATGCGCATGGAGTCGGGTGCGTCGGCATCGGTGACGATGCTGCGCAAGGCATCCGGACGTGTGAAACGCTTGGAAGGACGGAAGTGGTCGTTGATGCGACGTCCCGCACGAACGGCATCGACGACCTTTGCGCCGGTGGAGACCATCAAGCCCCCTTCAAAAAGTTGTCCGCACCACTGACGATACGAAAGCCCCGTGCCTTGACTGCGTTCAAGGTCGGTGTTGCCGATGCGCGCACGATCACCCACCGACAGCTGCATGACGTCATTCTGCAAGACGCGATAGGCAGGAGCAGGCGTAAGAGGGATCTTGATCTCCACAGTATCTATCAGACCATCAGTACGTCGATACAACATCGATGTGGAGATGAACTCCGTTGTGTCGGTGTCTCGCATGATCTCAGCCGCGATCGGACCGATGAGCACGGTGTCACCCGTTGCAGAAGGCCGTTCGAGTGTGATCGGTGCATCGTTCACAAGGTCGATGGCCGACGATGAGGAACTGATCACGTCTGAGATCACCAAGGTGTTTAGGTACGCTGAATCGAGAACATTCATGACCGGAACGCTGATCGTGATCGTATCTCCCACCGCCCAGCGAGTGTCCGTAGATGTCGTCGAGATCATGTTGGGAAAGACCTCGAACGACGAGATGGTGCGTGACGCCGCAGACGTATCCAGCGCTTTGACAACATTCACGCGTCCTTTCGGCAGCAGACGTGGGTCGATCGTTGGCGGCACACTCAACCACGGTGATTCGTCGACCATTTCGCGTACGACGGCACAGGCCTGCAATCCCGACAACTCCGGACGTTGTGATCGCACCAGCGCCACCACACCTGCAACGATCGGCGACGATCCCGAGGTGCAGCAGAAGCCGCCGTACGTGCCATCGTTCGATGTGGCGACCGTGCCCTGTCCCGGCGCCATGATGTCGACAGTAGGACCATGACCCGACATGGCGATCACATTGTCGATCGAATCCGTTACGCCAACATTCAACACACCTTGATAAGACCCGGGATAGAACGGTGCCGATGATCCATGATTTCCGGCAGCTGCAACAACAGCCACGCCGCGTGCGACAGCATATGCCACCACACTTTCGTTGATGCACGACGCTGATTGCGAGCCCCACGAACAATTGACCACGTCAATGTCGTTGAGTGCGCAGTACATGATGGACTCGTAGCCGTACACGATCCCGGCCACATTATCCGGCATCGTTTTCAACGGCACGATCTTGCATTTGTTCGCTACACCGGCGATGCCCAGTGCATTATTGACGGAGGCACCCGCGATGCCTGCCACTGCAGTACCGTGCCCCTCATTCGGGTTGTAGGTATTACCCGGCGGTGTGCCGTCGTCTTGAGTGCAGAAGTTATATCCGCGATGGTCGTCGATGTATCCGTTGCCATCATCATCGATGTTATTGTCAGGCACCTCACCACCATTCACGGCAATGGCATCCTTGAGATCTTCATGTTCCTGCAACACGCCGCTGTCGCTGATACCGATCAAGACCGTGTCAGATCCTTCATGAATGTCCCAGCCCTCGAAGGCCTTGATCGTAAGCAACATCTGCTGCTCGTTCACCCGCGGATCATTGGGTACACCAAGCAGTTGTTCGATCACCACCGGTTCGGCCACTTCGATCTGTGAACATCCCGTCCGCAACAACGAGATCATCTTGTTAGGGGGCGCGGGGTTCGTGTAGGTGACGACGTAGGAGCGGAGGAGGTCGCGCTCAAGACGCAGGACTGCGTGGAGGTCGTTGTGGGGGTCTGCGTGGGGGTCGTTGTGGAGGTCGTTGTGGAGGTCGTTGTGGAGGTCGTTGTGGGGGGTGACGCTGCGTTCCAGTTGGGCGGTGACGGATCTATCGTACGGGAGAATGGAATACAGGATCGTGAGGCCGTGTTGGGCAAGGATCTCACGGTGGAGATGTCGGGGAATGTTGGCCTGTAGACGCACCTTCAGCCGTCCGGGCATGACGTCCGGTGGTTCGGGTGTGGCGGCGATGCAGGTGAGCGCAGTAAGTACGGCGAACAGAACTTTCATACGGAGATCAACGAACAACGTGAAGATGATGAGCAGAAAGACCTGTCTGCGATTCGATCACGAAGGTATACATCCCTTGGGCGAGTGCGGCAACGTCGACGGTGAATCGCGTCTGCGATCCATCGAGAACACCGCTTGCAACGCGAGATCCGGTCAGATCGATGATCGACCACGAGCGTGCCGACGAGGTGAGCTGAACGTCGATCGTTGACTGCGCGGGGTTCGGCGCGATCGTCATGATGGCATCACGTACTTCATCGACGCTGTTCGGTCGTTCGATCGTCTCACGCACGATCTCCGATGCCTCTTCCACCGTTGCACCTACGCCGATCACGATCATAAAGGAGCGTCGTTCATTAGGCGCGATCGTGCCGGGGAATCGCATACCTAGGACGCCGCAGGCATCGCCTACCTCAAACGTTTGGATGGAGGCGTTCGAGGATAATAACGTGATCACGTCGGCATCGGTGAGGCCATCGTTGTCGTCCACATACTGATCCAACAACATCCCTGCCGCTTGCGGCTCAAAAGAGAGTTCGGAAGAGACAGCCGCACACACAACAACGGCATCAACATCATCACGTTCGAAGAGTTGTGCCAGACCGAGTTCTCGGAAAGATGTCGGCAATGCTTCGGGAGCAAGCCGTGTTTTGTTGCTCGCTCCGGCGTTGCCAACATCCCAATCGAAGAAATAGCCGGCGGCAAGATCATTCAACGTCGATGACGAACGATTCTCCACATCGATCGAGATCACCGTCGAACGAGCGTCGGCTGACGGAAACGTAAAGCGTTGCGTCACGCGTACGCCGATCTCACGCGACGTGCCAACGTTCGCATCCGTCATGATGCCTCGTTCAGGATCGGGAGCAACGAAGGACTTCTCCGCAGTGAAGTCCGAGATGTTTGTCAGGTTGTTGTAAGCCTTCAGGGCATGGTCGCCCCCTTCAGACAAAATGAAACCCGACGGCGAGATGAGAACGAACTCAGGTTTCCAATTGAAGCCGATGCCTTGGCGGGTAACGAGACTGCTGCTAAAGCCAAAGGTGCCGTCGTCGCCGACAGAATACACAAGTGCCTGGTTCTCCATCGTCGTCATCGCCGGCGGTGGCATTAGGCGATCTAATGCCCGATCATCATACGATCCATCATCTTGCATTTGTAGTTCAAGCAAACACGGAGTTTCGGTGTATTGTTTGATCACAAGCGTAAAGGGGCCGACCATGACATCACGACCTGATGTAATGCTTGCAGATGTCGTCATGTCTGTGAGGAACTGGACATTCCAGTTGTTGGCATCAAGCACGCTTAGCTTATACGTCATCGCACCCGTGGCCGCCAGGTCGTTGGCGAGTTGGTACGTGACGTTGAGCGTATCACCGATCGCATACCGATCGGCCGGACTTCCGTCAGTACGCGTCCAGCTGGCGTTGACGATGCGTACGGCCGAGATCGATGAAGGATCTGTTGTCAGCGCTTGGACCGCATCGATACGACCTGAGACGTACGGTGCGATCTGTTGATTCTTATTGGAGATGTCGACGGCCGTGCGACGTAACAGTGCTGCGACCTGACGAGGATTGAGCGCGCTATGTCGAACGCGCACAAGGGCTGCAAGTCCTGCTGCCATGGGTGCGGCGAACGATGTTCCGGTATTACCGCTCGTAGTGTAGCCATTACCGGGGATCGTGGCAAGGGCATCATTGCCCGGTGCCATGACCATGCTGTTCAAGCCCAGTCCTGATGATGACTCCACAAAGTCAATCACGGTGGTCTCACCTACGCCGATCACACCGTCATATGCCGAAGGGTAGTTGAGTTCGTTCCATCCGTCACCACTGGCACCACTGCCATGATTGCCCGCCGAGGCGGTGACGACCATGTTATTGGCCAGACAGTAGTCGATCACGGCTTGGTCGATCGGTGAGAAGGGCTTTACCACTCCCCATGAGCAGTTCGTGACGTCGAATCCTTGCTGAGCCGCGTAGATGAGTGACTGATAGCCATAGATCACACCACCCGTAGTGATCCGTGCTGTTTTCATCGGAAAGATCTTGCATCGTCCGCCGACGCCGGCCATGCCTGTAGCATTGTTCCATGTGGCACCGGCGATTCCAGCCACGCGAGTACCGTGGGCGTTAGATCGGTTGTTTCGTGTATCGCCCGGCGACGTACCATCTTCCTGCCACGTGAAGTTGTAGCCCTGATAGTCGTCAATGGCGCCGTTGTTGTCATCATCAATACTGTTGTTGGGGATCTCAAGCGCATTGGTCCATAACGACCCGTTCAGATCTTCGTGCGTCTGATCAACGCCATTATCGCTGATACCGATCACAAGACCTGGATCACCGTCTTCGATGTCCCACGCTTGCGCCAATCGCATCGTGGCCAACGCCGTTTGTGAGCTGAATTCGGGGTCATTGGTCGCCCCCTGCACCTGTGCGACGTAATATGGTTCGGCAAAGACGACGTCCTGATCCTTCAGTAGACGCTGTATGGCTTGCTGGGGCATGATCGGTCCGGCATAACGGACGATCACGGAGCGCATCAACTTGTCTTCGGCGATATAGAGGGCTTGGCTGTTGCTCCCAATGAACCGGCGCGTCCATGCACCATAAAGCACACTCTTGTTAGGGGGCAGGAGTTGTCCCACTACCTCAAAACCCTCGGGAAGTGCTGCTTGCGGATCCCATACATCAACGCCGGGGCGGAGTTGCACCATGAGAATACCGGCGAGAAGGCGTTTTCCGCCGATCTCGACCTCCGATGCCTCGGCCAAGGCGCTTTGCGCTGAGGCAGTTACGGCCCCCAGGCACGTTGCCAGTAGGAGCATCCCGAGCTTTGAACGAAGTTTGTACTCTATCATACCGCACTGATCATGTCAGACCAACAAAGTTTCATCGTCACCGCACGAAAATGGCGACCCCTGAGGTTCGCCGACGTCGTGGGGCAGGACCATATCACCACGACGCTGAAGAATGCCATCGCGTCGAACCGACTGCACCATGCCTTCCTGTTCACAGGACCTCGGGGCGTTGGCAAGACGACCTGTGCGAGGATCCTCGCACGGGCGGTGAACTGCACCAGCCCGATCGATCATGAGCCGTGTAATCAGTGTGATGCCTGTAAGGATGTGTTGGAAGGTCGCAGCGTTGACGTGATCGAGATCGACGGGGCTTCGAATAACTCCGTCGACGACGTCCGTAAACTACGAGACAACGCCAAATATGCCCCCTTACATGGTCGATACAAGATGTACATCATCGATGAGGTACATATGTTATCGACGGCGGCGTTCAATGCACTGCTGAAGACGCTGGAAGAACCGCCGCCCCATTTGATCTTCGTCTTTGCGACCACGGAGATCCATAAGGTCCCGGCTACGATCCTGAGTCGATGCCAGCGTTTCGACTTCCGCCGCATGGAGATCGCCTCGATCGTAGGTCACCTTACCACGATCGCCAAGGCCGAAGGCATCACGATCGACGAAGCATCACTGGTGGCCATCGCCAAGAAGGCAGACGGCTCGATGCGTGACTCGCAGTCGATCTTCGATCAGGTGGTGTCGTTCTGCGGTACAACGATCACGGCTTCTTCCGTGGCCGATGCTCTGCACTTGATCGACGCTGATTTCTACTTCGAGCTTTCGGATGCTGTACGCGATCACGACGTCAAACGCATGTTCGAGCTCTCACGTCAGGTGATCGCCCGAGGATATGACCTGCAAGAATGCCTCATCGGACTGTTAGAGCACTACCGCAACTTCTTGACCGTGCTCACGACCGGGTCGACCGATCTGATCGATGCTGCGGCCACGACTCTACAACGATATTCTGACGATGCTGCACAGCTCACGCAAGCCGATGTACTTCGCATCATGACGCTCATCACGCAGGGTGAAGCAGTGCTGCGACAACATCCACCGCAGCCTCGTGTCCGCTTTGAGTTTACGCTGGCACAGCTTGCCGCGATGGACAAGACCATCGAACTCTCCGATCTCCTCTCGCGTCTCTCTGCAACACCATCTTCTCCGGTAGGGGGCGTTGCCATGGCCGTGAAGGTTGGGAATAGTCAGCGAGTATCAAGCAGCGAGCAGCGAGTCTCTAGCACACTAGCTGTCCAGCCGACTAGCCCTCTTCCCCGCGTGACAGGTTTGACGGCCAAGATCCGCGAGAGTTCCCAACCGGTGAGTGCGCTCTCTGTGCGCAACCTCGCCGACAAATGGACGCACGTGTTAGATGAATTGCCGGAACACCTGGCATTTGTACGTTCGACATCAAAACAAGGACTTCTGGTGATCGAACTTCTTGAGGTCGGACTGGTGTTACGTCCCTCGTCAGAGGTCATTCAACGCCGTCTTGCAGACTTGTTGCCCGACCTCAAGCAACATTTGGCAGCGGTCTATGGTGCACCGGTAGCGGTTCAACTCATGCCTGTTCAACAGAATCCGGTGGTCACAGCACAAGACGCAGCAGCCAACCCACAGCAACGGCCGGCCTCGTTGGATCAGCCGACGCCGATCGAACAAGCACTCGTCGATCTGTTCAAAGCCCGCAAAGTTTCCGTCAACTAACGCTCGTTATGGCACTATCTCCCGGTTCAAAAGCACCTGCGTTCAAAGCCCCAACAAACAGTGATGGCACGTTTGCCCTCAAAGATGCTAAGGGGGCGTATCTGGTTCTGTACTTCTATCCCAAAGACGATACTTCGGCCTGCACCGCTGAAGCATGCGACTTCCGTGACTCCATGAAGAGGATCACAAAGAGCGGCGCACAGGTAGTTGGCGTAAGCCCCGACAGTGTGAAGGCACACGACAAGTTCATCACCAAGTATGATCTCAATTTCGCGTTGGTCTCCGACGAAGACACGAAGATCTGTCAGGCCTACGATGTCTGGAAAGAGAAGTCGATGTACGGCCGGAAATACATGGGTGTTGTGCGGACAACGTATTTGATCGACCCCAAGGGCAAGATCGTGCACACGTGGGAGAACGTGAAGGTGAAAGGACACGTTGACGAGGTCCTAGCCATGTTGAAGGAACTGGGCGCCGGTGCATGATCGATTCCCACGCCCACATCGATACCAAGGCCTTTGATGAGGATCGCGATGAGATGCTGGCACGAGCATGGGATGCCGGTGTGACGGCAATTGTCGTGCCCGACATCGAACCGCCGCGTCGACCGCACCTGATCAGCGTTGTTGACAGTGACCCGCGTATTTTTCGCGGCATAGGCGTCCACCCCCATCATGTCGGCGAGATCACTGAAGCCGAATTGGACGTGATCGAAGCCGGATGTACGGCACCGAAGGTGGTTGCCATCGGAGAGATCGGACTCGACTACTACTACGACTTCTGTCCGCCCGACGTGCAGAAATCGTACTTTCGTGCTCAGATACGCATTGCAAAACGCCACGGCTTGCCCATTATCGTGCATAATCGAGAGTCGGATGCCGACGTTCTCGATATCCTTGAAGATGAGCAAGACGGTACCCTACGCGGCGTGCTGCACTGCTTTTCCAGCGGCGTGGACGTTCTCGAACGTGCCCTGTCGATCGGAATGCACATCTCCTTCACGGGCAATATCACGTTCAAGAATTCGACATTGGACGACGTGGTCAAGTCCGTACCGGATGATCGCTTTATGATCGAGACAGACTCGCCCTACATCACACCCGTCCCGCACCGCGGGAAACGCAATGAGCCGGCCCACGTCGGCCTGGTTGCCCACAAGATCGCGGAACTCAAGAACATGACTATGGAACACGTGACCGACCTCACCACTGCCACAGCAAAGCGTTTCTTTGCGCTCTCTCTATCTATGATCGCCTTGGTCTGCACGGCCGTTGCGCAACCGGCCATGCCGAACGAAGACGATTATCCAGATGATCGCGACTGGGAGATCGCACTCGACAATTACTACGCAGACTCCGTGGCCTATGAGAAGTGGATCAAGCCGCGAACGATCGGCTTCGGTGTCTCCTACGGCTCCAACACCGTCGTCGAGCTCCAGCAATTCATGCAGCGTTACTCGAATACCTACGTTCTCGGGCTTTCAGAGACCGATCCTACGCGCTGGACGTTCTACGATCGCGAAGAAGGTCCTAATCGGTCGTTCTCATTCGAAGGTCTCTCCTCGATTGGCGCCACCATCACATACGGTCTCTCCACAAACTTCGTCGTCGAAGGTTCTTGGTTCTATACCCAGAACACCGGACCGGCAGAGGACTTCGGCCTTGACCCGATCACCATCAACGTCATCGAGCTAACCACCTTATACAGTCTCAACCCGTATAGCAAGGTGAACTTCCTACCCCAGATCGGCGCAACCGTAGCGATGACCGATGACGGCACGATATCAACAACAAAATTCGGGATCAACGGTGGTCTCGGTCTCGGTATCAACATTCCAACAAGTATCGGATTATTCTATCCTGTGTTTAACGTCCGATTCAACTTCATGATCGGCACCGACCAAGATCGTATCGTAACGAAGTATAACAATCCGGTCACAGGTGAACCATGGACCATGGACGGGAACCCGAACGTCCAGTCCGTCGACCTTGCTGACGTCAATACGATCTATTCGATCCCGCGACTTACGATCCTGTTCTATCCGAAATTCTAACGTATGACGACGATCCTCAGCGGCACCGGCCTCGGCAATGACTTGGCGATCATTCGCACGGCCACCGTCCCGAGTGCTGAGTTTCGGGCTGCCGTACATCGCATCGGACTCCATCTCGCCGTCGAGACGTCCAAACATCTCCCTGCAACCACAACCACGGTCGCCACTCCCCTGGAGACCACGCCATGTGACGTGATCAGCGGCGACGTGATCTTGCTGCCGGTCCTCCGGGCCGGATTGGGACTGCTCGCCCCCTTCCAAGAGATCTTGCCAATGGCATCGGTAGGGTTCGAGGGCCTCAAGCGTAACGAGGAAACACTCGTTCCGGAAGAATACTACCGCAAGATCCCGCCGTCAACAGCGCACACGACCTTTATCGTGATCGACCCGATGTTGGCCACCGGCGGTAGTCTTCACGCAACCCTCAAGCACCTCGAATCACTACCCCATGCCAAGATCATGGCGGCATGTGTGATCGCCGCACCGGAGGGTGTTGCCGTGATCGAGCAGCAGCATCCGAACACGGCGTTGGTCATTGCCGCACAAGACCGCCAACTCAATGCCCAAGGATACATCGTACCCGGACTTGGCGATGCCGGCGACCGATTGTTTGGTACCTGAACGCATCTTTTTTCGACACCCTGACAAAAATCACTTTGGCAAGGGGGCAGGTGGGTGTATGTTTAGACAGTTTCTAACATGTTCAACGATCTGATGACTAAAAGGAGGCCCTGATGACGATCTTCCACTTCGGCAAGCACAGCGTCCCGTTCAGCGATATTCACGACATCAACGTGGAGTACAAATACCACGAAAACGAGATCTACGTTGACCTTGAGATCAATGGCGGGGCACAACTCAGCTTGAACCTTCCCGATTCTCTGACGTTCATGGAGCAGTTCATCGCGAAGATCCGCGAAGAGAAAGACATCAAAGCTCCGACGCCGACACCGAATCAGAACTGATCTCGTCGACCATACGATACATGACGAACGCCGGCCTACAGGTCGGCGTTTTTTATTGCCGCGACCAGTGCGTCCAGGTCGGCCTCTGATGTGTGGAGGTGGACACTGAATCGAAGGATCGGTACGGCAAGCCACGGATGCACGACCACTTCGATATGATGTTCCTCCATCAGCCACGTCTTGAGACGAACAAGGTCCGTACCATCCGGAAGTCGAATGGCACCCATCAATAGCTCGTCGTCTCGCCACGACGATGCAACGGCGGAAAGTCCATCGATCACCAGCAAGCGCTCCATCGTAGCATTCTTCAACGCACGCAGACGTGCTCGTTCGGTTGTCCAATCAAGGGCATCAAGCCAGTCCAGACCGGCAGGGATCGTAAGGAACGGACTGATGTCGCGCGTTCCGAGGTATTCATGTTCATCAACGAACGCCCCCTCACCCGTAGTTGGGATATCTGAACCCCAGCTTACGGTAAGGGGCGGGACCAATTCCGTGGCCTTCGGCGAGACCCACAAGAAGGCAGAGCCCTTGGGAGTGCATGCCCACTTGTGATAGTTGCCGGTGTAGAAGGTGGCGTTCAATGTCGTGAGGTCGAGATCGAGTTGTGCCGGACCGTGGGCACCGTCGATGAACGTCATGATACCACGTTCTGCAGCGCGACGACAGATCTCTTCAACGGGAAGGCGCACGGCGGTCGGCGACGTGATGTGACTGAGGAAGATCAATTTCGTGCGCTCGGTGACACCGCCCCAGATGATGTCGACCATCTCTTCCATGCTTGGCGCAGGGAATGGAATGGACTGACGTTTGATCACCATGCCTGTGGATGCGCAATGAGCATTCCACGCTCGCATACAAGCACCGTATTCGTGATCCACGGTGAGGAGCTCATCACCCGGAGCGAAGACCGACGCCATGGCATGAGCGATGACGTTGACGCCATACGTGGAGTTGACCACAGCGACGACATCTTGCTGGCGAACGTGGAGATGGGCGGCAAGCCGTGCACGTACGGGCTGCATATATTCCGCCGCCTTGACGAAGAACGCAACTGGCTGATGCTCCATCAGCTCTTGCCAGCGGCGTTGTTCGTCGATCAACACTCGAGGGGTCGAGCCAAACGACCCGTGATTGAGAAAGATCACGTTGGGATCCAGAAGGAAGTCCTTCTTCGTGATCACGGACGCACCTCCATGATTCGAACACGTACGCTGCGTTGTTCAACGCGTTCCATAGGCGTTGTGGCAATGTAGGTCGGTACCGGCGTCAATTCGATGTCGACCTGCGACGGCAGCACGCCGATCAGATTCATGGTCTCTGTAGCACGGCGACGTTGCAGCTTCTCGTTGTAGTCGCTCGAACCAAATCCATCCGTGCTGGGAATGATCGTGATACGGGCACCACGCTTGAGAGCATCGCGTACTTCCGAGACCGCAGACTCGTCGATCGATGAGAGTGTCGAGCGATCAAAGTCGCAGTAGCCGATCACGACCTCATTCATTGGAGCGATAGAACCGTTGGCCACTCGATACACCTGTGCGACCTCCGATGATGTCTGCGCTACCACGACCTTTTGTGCGGACCGGGTGAGTTTCTTTCCATTGGCATCCTTCGTTTCGGCGACGGCGGTCACGACCACCTGTCGTGATGACCCAAGAAGTTCATCATCTGCGAGGGTAAAACTCACAACCGGTCCGGCAGCATTCTCGACAATGGTGCGGCTAGGTGTAGACACACGTATCGATGTGGTACATGGTCCGGCCTCACACGTCAAGACATGAACAGCCGCCAGATCCGCTGACTGGATCGAATAGACGTCAGATGTAGCATGAACCCTCACGATCTCCGGTCTGCCGTCGATCAGGATACGCACACGGCGCTGCTCGTCGGCCAGTTCCGGATGCTCAACAGAGTCGCCTTTCAATGTCACGACCGTGGTGGTATTCGGATCGATCTCAAGTGAGCGCAATACCCACGAGATCCGCTCACGGGCTAGACGAGGATCTTCATCGCGTGACGTCATGCTTTCGATCGTGACACGTGATCCCTTTCGGGCTTCTATGTTGCGACGTAGTGCAGGCAAGACCTGTTGCTGCATCACGCCTGTCGTCGTTGTGCCAGCCACCGGCTCCGTGCTGTTCTGTTTGAAGTAGATCGTCGGTGTTGCCTGATAGATCGTATCGTAGTGACGAACATCCACGACCTCTAGGAATAGCGTATCCTCCACAGAACGCGTCCGCGGTAGCGGCGATTCGATCTGCAGCGTAGCGTCGAGAACCTTTTCGACGACGACGACTGGTGGAGGAGGTGGTGGTGGCGGTGGAGGTGGTGGTGGTGGCGGAGGTGGCGGTGCTGCCTTCGGGAGACGATATTGGATCGAGACACCACCGAACAGGGCGTTGATCGACCACGGCGTGGTCGACATAATGTCTGTCAGACCAAGTTGATACGTGATCGACGGCTGCAGAACAAGCGATTCGCTGATCAACAGATCATAGCGCAGGCCAGCCGATACAGCTGCGAACAACGCCGACTTGTCGGGCAGGTCGCCGCTCTGTTGATTGCGTGTGCGGCTTCCGTTCTCAAAGGTGTAGTTCGGGTCGCTCGGCTCCAGCAGCGTTTGTTGCTGTTCAAAGCTTGCGGACAGTGGCATGCCGACCACGGCACCCACATTCAACATCAGTCCGTCCACCGGCAAGGGCACGGCGACATAGGGCTGCAGTGCCACAATGCCATACGACAGATCGATGGTATGATCGACCACGCCATCCGTCACAGTACTGCCGCTAATGATGTTGCCAACGACCTCTTCTTGCGACAATGTACCGGGCAAGGCCTGATACATCAGGTTCGCTCCGACGCGAATGGTGCCCGAGAACAGCGACGACCGTGTGTCGAGTTCGATGCCGAGACCGGCGGCAAAACCGAATCCGGAACCGCCGTCATATTCAACGCAGCAATCGGGAATACCCGGAAGTTGTGTGAACGAGGCCGAGTGTAACGTTGGGCCGGCGAAGAGTCCACCCTGCAGCAGCAGGTCGGTGTACTCTTTCTGGGCAAGTGTCGGCGTCTGCACTGCAGACATGATCACAACACCGGCCACGAATGTGCGAACGATCATAGCTCTCACCGGATGATCACCATCGGAGTGGTGGTCGAACCATCAGTCGAAGTGATCATCAACACATGTACTCCGGGAGGAAGCTTCGCAACGTCGAGTGGGATAGAATGTTCGCCCCCTGACACCTGCGAACTAAACGGCGTGATCAGATCAAGGCCTTGTTGATCAAGGACGCGAACGGTCAACGTTGTTGCCGTGGTAACGGAGACGTCTACCGTCGCCTGCGTTGAGGCCGGCTGCGGACGAAGCTGCTGCACGACCGGTGCAACGGATCGGTCGACGATCCGACGAGTTGGGTCAGGCAGGATGATCTTGAGCGTACCATCGGAATAGGACTCGGTGACCGCGGCACCAAAGCCATCGGCTGAGACGTCGAAAGCGATCGGTGTTTGATCGACCTCGGCCATACCGGCATAGCCGACCAGGCGAGCGATCTCCATGGTTCCTCGGAAGTTGCCGTTGATCACGAAACGGATCTCGCGTTGGTCACCGACGATGTCCTGCGAGACGATCTCGGCTGTGCCGATGGTGGTGGTGATCGTGTGAGCGAGATACAGACGCGGATTGACACGGACGACACCGTGGAATGGACGGACACCTTCGTATGCGACGTTCTCTGTGATCGATGCCGTGATCGGGATCGATGTGCTGTCGCTCCGTGGATCGGCCTCGATGATCGGTGCGCTGATGTTCGCCGTGCCTTGATAGGCGGCAAGCTTGATGTCGGTTGCCGTTGCACAGGGCTGAACGAACAAATGCATGGAAGCGGAACTTCCAACTGCGCCGGTGTTATAGCGAACTCGAAGCGTGACCGAATCATTGGCCGCAATGGTCAACGGTAATGCGGTCAGCAATGTAAATGGTTCGCCAACAGTGATGTCGGCACTGTCGATGATGACCGGATTCTCCGATGCATTGCGAACCACAAGGTCGCGCTCCAAGATCTCCGGGATGAAGGCCAGTGCACGATGTGACAATTGGATGTCGGCACCGGAACCGCGACCAAGAACGCGAACCACTCTACTCACGGCAGACTGACCGGCATATCGGATGATCACATTCGCAGTGTCGTAGCCGAGTTGACGTGGAAGAAACTCCACAGTCACCTCCAACGTCCCGCCCGGAGGTACGACGAGATCACTAATGCCATCGGCAACACGGAACTGGGCCTGCAAGCCCCCTTCCACAAAGACAGAGTTGATGGTGACGGGGACGTTGTCGTTGTTGCGGATCACGGCCAGACGCTTTCCGAACGTTGTACCGATGCAGACATCACCAAAATCTTCCATGTCGGCAAGAATGACAAGGTCGCGATCTATAGAACGCAACTCGATGGGTACGCGGAACACTGTACCACACGTGGAAAGCTGCAGTGTATCAACGAGGACGCCGGTGTCAAGCGGTGTGGCACGCAAGGAGATCGTCACACACTCACCCGGAAGGACGGTATCGGCAGAGATGTTGTTGGTCACCTGCATCCATTGACCGCCGATCAACGACGACCATTCGAATATCGCGGGAACGCTGCCGTTGTTGCAGACGCTGGCTGTGATGGTGGTGTCAAACGTGGTACCGATCAAGACATCATCAAGAACGATCTTCGTGATCGAGAGTTGAACGGGTTCGATCGAGAAGACATTGTCAGAGATATCACTTTCCGGCGTGCTAACGCGACGAAGAAGAACGTTGTTCATGCTATCGATCGACGTCGACACCAGCGTAGAACCGTCCGGTGCAAAGGCAAGATCCGTGAGCTTGTTCGAGTGTCCGTCCGTCGTGCCGCTTGGTGGAAGTGTCCGCGCCGTCATCAGATCGTACACTGCGAACTGCGGATTGAATTCGAAGCCAAGGCCAAGGAAGGCATCACTCGGAGAGAACGTCATGTTGACGGCATCACTCGTCTCACGATACAAGATCTTGACGATACTGCCGAGCTGCATGTCGTAGATGAACGTCCGTTGTTCACGCGAACCGTTGGCGATCTCGAGACGCTTGCCGGCAAGAGCCACAAGGCGACCATTGAGTGACGTCGCAAAGCGATGGGTATACGGTCCGTGCGCATCGGCGATGCCCGTGTTGGATCGGCGCAGTTCTACGCCCGACGTGGCATCGAACGTGACGATCTCACCGCTGAGTTGCGACACGCCGATGGTATTACCGTTAAGCGCTGATGATGCTGCGGGAGAGGTCAGGGTGAGAGGCTGCAAGGGTGCAAGAGTGGAAGGGTCGTACACCGGAATACGACCGGCGAATTGCGGCAAGAGGTAGAGTTTGGTGCCGTCTTGATCGGTACCAACTTCGCGCACCTCGATATCGCTTGGCACGTTGACTGTTGCTGATGGACTCGATGTGCCCTGCGTGAATTTCAGGATCTCTCCGCCGCGTGTGTTCTCACGCATCGCCACAGCAACAAAGTCACGCGTACGTCCGATATAGGCAACGGCTCGCGGAGCCAGTCCGCCCGATGTACCGGAGAGATAGGTCTGTACGCGCTGACCGGTAACGGCATCCCATTCGATGATGGTACCTGTAGCATATCCCACTAACAGATAGCGTGAGTCGGCAGAATAGCTGGCGCTGAGTGCCGGCGCTTGCTCTCCGCGAAGCCACATCGGATTCGTGGACTGGAATTTTTGATAGACCTTGATACGGACACTGTCGGAGATGTCGCTCGGGGCACGCCACAACAACGTTGAGTCTAACGTCGAGTCCACGAACGTCCACGAACGCCCGTTATCGAGCGACACATCAACGTAGGCGTAGAAGCCGCTGATCATCCCTGACCATTTCACCGGGATCTCTTGACAGGGGGCGAACCGTTCACCGCCATTGGGTGAGATCACGTTCAGGATGGTGCGCTGCGGATAGGTCGTAGGGTTAGCGCTCAACATCACATCGGTCCGCATGCCCCCTTCCCACGTCACGGTCAACACATCCGAAAGAGGACCATCGTTCGTGGGGGTGCAGATAAGATCGATCCGATACTCCAACGGCGAAATGATCTGGCACGGAGGAGCCGGTGTGCCGAAGCTTCCTTTCCAGACGACCTTGAAGTTGGATGTTTTCGTGGTGACGGACTCGAGGCGGATGGGACGCTCGGCAGGACCACTGCCTTCAAGTGCACCTTCTGTGCAAACGATCTTCAGTTTTACGGTGTCGGACGTGCCGGCAGGGACGGTCTCGAAATCGACGTAATACGGAAGATTACGGCTCATGCTGTCGCGGACGATCACGCGTCCGCCGATGGTCATCGGTGCCGACGATCCCAGCCCCAGTTGTGCCGTCGATCCGTTGTGAATGGCGATCAGGGTAACGCTCACAAAGCCGAACTGTGAGTTCGTCCACTCGACACGATGGGTGCCGTTTCCTTCCGGCGTTACGGTTGCCGGCAGATGAGCGATGTTGCTTTCAAGCAGCGAGAACTGCGACGCGCTCAGGTCGACCGGGCTGCCCGAATTCGTCGCCCGCACACGGGCCGTGACCTTGGGATACTGTGTAACGTCCAGCGACACGCGGGTCAGCGACAGCTGGGCCGTTGCCTGCGTGAAGGCCAGTGCCATCAAGATCGACAAGGATAGAAGGAGTATTCTCATGAAGTGTGCAATGACGGGCGGCCCGGTGTTTTCGTTACATCAGCGATCAGAAGCCCTCGGCGACGTATCGCGAGAGGAAGTCCACGACCGCTTCATCGGGGCAGGCGCGGAGCTGGGGAACGGTGCCCTGAAAGCGGACAACGCCGTTGTCGATCATCACCACGTGGTCGGCAATGTTGAAGACGCTGAACATGTCGTGGGTGATCACCAAGGAGGTGACCTTGAGTTTGCCGGCCAGCTCACCGATAAGGTCATCGATCTGCTGTGAGGTCACGGGATCGAGGCCCGTCGTTGGCTCATCGTAGAAGATATAGTCCGGACTGCCCACCAAGGCACGGGCAACACCGACACGTTTCCGCATGCCCCCTGACAGATCGCTGGGTTTCTTGTTGGAGAGGATCTTGTATTCGCGCTCGTAGTCGGGAGTGCCGTTTTGTGTGAGATCCGGCAAGAGACCAACAGCACTGAGCACACGACGTGCTTCGCTATCAAGCACGGCTTCATCCTTCTCACCGTGTTCGACGAGAGAGATGACGACGTTCTCATAGACCGTCATGGAATCGAAGAGTGCCGCTCCTTGAAAGACGTAGCCGATCTTCCGACGAAGGTTGAAGAGCTCATCGCGGGTGACGGTGTCAAGATCATGTCCGTCGATCATGACCTTGCCGGCATCAGCATCAAGTAGGCCGACGATGTGTTTGAGCAGAACGCTTTTACCGCAGCCGGACTTACCGATGATACACGTCGTACTGTTGGTTGGGATCACCAGATCCACACCATTGAGTACCTGCTTCGGTCCGAAGCTTTTTTTGAGTCCGCGAAGTTCGATCATGTCGTGTTATGCTGCTGAACGGTCCGCTTGACGTCGACGGATCTCTTCGATGGTACCAAGAGGAATGGCTTCGATCAGGCTCCTCGTATACTCTCGCTTGGGTTGGGCATAGATGCTGTTCGAGACATCCATCTCGACGATCTTTCCGGCATTCATCACGGCGATGCGGTCGGAGATGAACTTGACCACGCTCAGGTCGTGCGAGATGAAGATATACGTCAGCTTGAACTCTTCACGCAATTGGACGAGTAGGTTCAACACCTGGGCTTGCACCGACACGTCAAGGGCGCTCACCGACTCATCGCAGATGAGCAGCTTCGGCTTGAGGGCCAGTGCACGTGCAATGCAGATCCGTTGACGCTGTCCGCCGGAGAATTCATGCGGATAGTTGTTGAAATGTCTCGGCAGCAGATTCACTTTGTCGAGCAGGTACAAGACCTGATCCTTGCGATCCTTGTCATTCTCTCCGAGACCATGCACCTTCAGCACTTCCGTGATCGCACTCCCCACACTCAAGCGCGGATTCAGCGATGAATACGGATCCTGGAAGATGATCTGGAAATCACGACGCATCGTCTTGAGGTCACGTGCACCAAGCGCCCGCACATCCTTGCCATCGAACATCACCGAGCCACCGGTGGGTTCGATCAGTCTGAGGATCGCTCTGCCTGTTGTGGTCTTACCACAGCCCGACTCACCGACAAGACCCAACGTCTCACCGGGTTTCACATCGAACGTGATACCGTCCACAGCTTTCACATAGCCCGACGTTCTTCCTAACAGACCCGACTTGATCGGGAAGTGTACTTCAAGCCCCTTGACATCAAGTAGGGGGCGAGTGGCTCCCAATTGTTGATTTCGGGCATCGATCTCTTGTTGCGAGAACTCCAGTTGATGCACCACGGCATCAACGTTATCATGCGAGCGTTCGGTGATGGTTCCATCTTCGGCTTCGTCCATGAAGTCGCGGACGGTGGGCAGGATTTTGAGCTTCTTATCGAGGCGCGGTCTGCATGCCAACAGCCCTTTTGTGTAGGGGTGCTGCGGATCTGCGAAGATCTGTTCGACAGAACCTTGTTCAACGATCTTGCCTTTATACATCACGATCACGTCGTCGGCGATCTCAGCGATCACACCAAGGTCATGCGTGATGAACATCATCGACATGTTGTGTTTCTTCTGCAGTTGCCGCATCAGATCCAGGATCGTTGCCTGTACCGTCACATCGAGCGCCGTCGTCGGCTCATCGGCGATCAACAGGTCCGGATTGCAGCTCATGGCCATGGCGATCATGACGCGTTGTTTTTGTCCGCCCGAGAGTTGGTGTGGATACGACGTCATCATCACTTCCGGGCGTGGCAGCTTGACCTCGTTGAGGAGGGCCAGCGTACGTGTGCGTGCTTCTTCGATGCCGACGTTCTGATGAAGACGGATCGCTTCGATGATCTGATCGCCGCACGTGAAGACGGGATTGAGCGACGTCATCGGCTCTTGGAAGATCATGGCGATGCGATTACCGCGATACGTCCGCATCTTGTCTTCCGGCAGCGTTAGTAGATCGGTAATGCTGCCATTCGCTTCATGAAACAGCGCCTTTCCGCCGGCGATCTTTCCCGGAGGAGTTTGGATCAGGCGCATGACACTTAAGCTGGAGACGGACTTCCCTGATCCGGACTCGCCAACGATGCCGAGCGTACGTCCGCGATGGACCGTAAAGCTCACATCGTTCACCGCTTTGACGGTGTGCTGATCCGACGTGAATTCCGTGACCAGGTTGCGGACTTCTAAAAGGGGCGTAGGGGTCTGCATAGACGTAAAGATACCGAGGAAATCGGCGACTTTATGCCCCCTACCATCCCTTTCGGATCTTCTTGGACCAGACGGCACTGTAGCTGTTGGCGACGATGCGGCCGACGGACATGGCCATGGCGGCGGCAATGGCGCCGGTCCATGACGTGACGGTGATGGCAATGACCATGGTGACGGCAATGGTGAGCAACTCAAGCACCGTCGACACGGTCACGACCAACGTGCGGTGAGCGGCGATGAGAACGCTACGCTGCAGTGAATACAAGACGGCGATGGCCGGCAACACGGTGAGCAGCATCGTGGGGATGCGTGCGAAGGCAACAAGATCGGCGTTGAGACCATAGATGCCGCCGTAGACCAGATCGAGCAGCGGTGTCACGGTGATCAGGCCAAGTGTAAGTGTGGTGGCGATCACGATGTATTGTCCAACCTTGCGCAATGCCGGATAGGAGGCCTTGTCCATGCCGAGGTAGGCCACACCCACTTCTTGATAGGAGAAGCCGAAACTTCGAAAGAAGAAGACGAAGGAGTCGACGACGGGCAAGACGGCCAACGAGGCCAGTGCTTCCGGTGCACGGTTCATGAAGAAGGCCACCATTGGCGTCACCAAGAAGCCAACGGTGCTCGTCATCGCCAACGGCACATAGAACTTCATGATCTGTCGATCTGTGGGAGGGGGCTCGCACTCCGTCAATGGTTGTGCCTTGATCTCGCGCACCACATCCTTGGCCATCCATCGTGTGGCGAGGGCTTCCCAGATCACACCGCTGGTGATGGAGGCAGCACCGATGATGATGCCTTCGATGTTATCTATGAGCATGAGTAGTCCGGCCGAACCGGCCATGGTGACCAGACGGACAACGGTACCGTAGGCCACAAGACGTGTTTGTCGGTGTCGGATCAACAGGCCCTGATAGAACCGTCGATAGCCGATGGCGGCCGGCCAGAGGATCATGCACATCAAGCCGATGTGCACGCGTTCACCGACGTTCGTGTCGAGTCCGATGATGGAATAGGCGACGATGTCGAACACCCAGGGGATCACCACAACGAGCATGCCCACGGTCACGAGGATGTTGACCTTCCACATGAAGGCCTTGAGTTGATCTGCGGAAGCGCGATCTTTGGCCAGAGCGACGGTGGTGCTCAGGAGGTTGATCACCGGTGATTCGATCAGCATGCCGATGGCCAGTGTGACGCCGTAGGCGGCGAGGTTGAACATGGCGTCGTTCATGCGCGCGACGATGGACGTGAGGATCGGTCCTTCGGCAGACATCATCAGCCAGGTGAAACTGAGCGGAAGCCAAAACCGTATCACGTCGCGCGTTTGGATCATCTACAAACTTCGGTGTTCCTATGCCCACCACCATACGCTTTACGGAGACCCAGCACGCCCCGCGCGGATTACGCATCGCCAGCTATTGGATCGCCGGTGTCTCTGCCGTGTTCTGCATCATGATCTGGTTCGTCATGCGGGCGATCGACCCGCCGATGTCAACCGGTGAGTCGGTCTTGTACTTTGCAGCCACGATCGGCTTCCCGTTGCTGCTCTTGATCTGGTTCAACAACGTCACCCAGACTGTCACCATCACCGACGACACCATCACGGTCTATCAGCGCGGTGTTCAGTTTCGTCCGAAGGTCATCTCACGCGCCGACGTCGTCAGCATGACCGTCCGCAAGCTCAACGCCTTCGGCGAATTCGGCGGTTGGGGCATCCGCTACGGCTTCAACAAGAAGTGGGGCTATGTGTGGGGCGGCGAACACGCCATCGATCTGCAGATGAAGGATGGGAAGAGGATCGTGATCTCGGTAGTAGATCATCCATCCCTTAATGATTTGTTGAACGTCTAATTACGCCACCGCTACATTGGCATAACATCCCGCAGATAGTTTCGAAGCGTTCACGGAGACACTTCATTCTTTACACTATTTGCAGGGTTCGTTTTATGAAGCGCTTGCTTCTCGCATCGTGCGCAGCACTCCTCTCCACGGGTGCTGTGGCACAAGATTTTCCGGTTCGCATTGAGCCGGTGACCATGATCCCCTACCTTCAAGGGCGTGTGGTCGTACCCCCATCACCGCTGAAGTATCAGAACATCTTCGTTGGAGGTGTTGATACGGTACAGACGGCTGAAGGTCCGACACTTGCCAAGCAATGGCATGACTATATCGGCTATGCTTCTGACCCGACGGGACAGTCACTTGGCTATGCGATCGTCAACCACGAGATGATCGAAGCTAACGACAAGATCGGCGACGGTGGCGGCATGACGATGTTCAAGCTCGGCCGCAAGAGCGATGGTACGGTGGAAGTTCTTGAGCAGACGTTGTCAGACGGTCGCAAAGGCAAATTCTTCAACGTCGACTTCAAGAACACGGTCGGCGAAACAGGTATGAACTGCGGCGGTATCTCCTTCAATGGTCGCGTCTGGACGGCTGAAGAGTGGTATCAGACATCGAACAAGGCGATCTATGCCGATGGCAAGGGCTTCCGCGACACAAGCGACTTCGAGATCGGCAAGATGCAGCCCTCCGGCTTCCCGGGTCTTGATGGCAAGAAGATCAAGCGTTACGAGAATCTCAACTGGATGGTCGAGATCGATCCGATGAACGCAAAGGCCGTCCGCAAACAATATAACTGGGGTCGCCAGGGCTTCGAAGCCGGCGTCGTCATGTCCGACCAAAAGACGGTCTATCTGTTCGAAGACGGTGAAGCCGGCAAGTCGCTGCTCACTAAGTTTGTTGCCGACCAACCGAATGACTTCACCAAGGGCAAGCTGTACTTCTACAAGCAGAATGCCGGCGACTACACCGGTACGTGGGTCGAAGTGCCGAATGATCCGGCCACGAACTGGGACATCCTTGTTGCTCCGCACGCATGGGCCAAGACGAAGGGCATTACGGGCTTCACGCGCCTTGAGTGGGGACAGATCAACCGCACCGACGGCAAGATCTACATCACGGAAACCGGTAACGATAAGCCGGGTTCACGTTACGCATCCGCCCTTGCTGATGGATGGACCTTGCCGAAGCACACCTACGATCGTGCCGCTCAACAAGGTACCACGGTCGATGGATCGAACTACGTTGACTACTACGGCCGCGTCTTGGTCTTCGATCCGGCTGACAACTCCGTCAAGAGCTACATCGAGGGCGGTCCGTACCTCACCGACGCCCAAGCCATCCCGGGCCAGTATCCTGAAAAGCACCTCTCCAATCCTGACGGTATTGGCTTTCTCTATGTGAACGGCAAGACGTTCATGGTCATCGAAGAAGACCTCAACGGCGTCAGCATGGGCCGCATGCCGAACACCGGTATGCGTGGTACCAACTGCGAAGCATGGCTTCTCGATATGAGCAAGGAACCAACGATCGACAATCTGTATCGCCTTGCCATCTCACCATACGGTTCCGAGATCACGGGCTTTGCATCGTTCGATGATGGCAACACGGTGTTGATCAACTCGCAGCACCCGGACAATGCAACCATCGGCGATGCTGCCGCCAAGAACTCCCTCACCTTCGCCATCTCCGGTCTCAAGCAGCTCGTCAGCTCGATCGATCAAGATGATGAAGAAGGGGGCAAGCAGAACGAGATCCGCGTCTATCCGAACCCGACATCTTCGGACATCCAGTTCAGTGAGTCGCTCGACGCTGCTCTCTACAATGCCGAAGGCAACCGCGTTCGCGTGGTCCGCAATGCTTCGTCCATGGACATTCGCGATCTTTCGTCCGGCACGTACTACCTGCGGACGTTGGATGGGAAGTCGACGCAGATCACTATTGTTAGATAGCTAGACAGCTAATCAGCTAGACAGCTAGAATCAATTGTGGGAGGGGTTGGCGAAAGCTGATCCCTCTCTTTTTCATGATGCATGATTCATAATGCATTATGCATGATGCATAAACAGGAATATTACACCTATGGTTAGGACGTTCATCGCACTTGTCTTATCTGCGTGCATTCTTGCGCTCAACAATCCATCTCCTTCCTCTGATCGGGCGACGGCATTTAGGGCGATGATGTCGTCGGTGTGTGACTCATTAGAGATTGTACTGCGGAAGACACCGGAGTCGTACGAGGAGCTGCGTGCAGCGTACAAGAGGTTTGAGCCGTTCATTGAATATCTCGACCCTCAGCTTGTAGCACAACAAGTGAATGGGGCGCCCCTTCCCAAACTGGATGCGAAGTCGCAGTTCGTGGAAGTGTTGGAGCCACATGGACTACAGGTGCTGGACGAGCTGATGGCCGACGACGAGGCAACGAAAGACGATGTACAAAAAGAGTGGGCGTATGTCGCCGGCTCACTGCGTGATGCTCTTGCCGTGGTGAGGAGCGCGCCGTGGACCGACCGCATGATGCTGGAGTGTGCTCGCACGGGCACGATGCGATTGATGGCCATGGGACTAACGAACTTCGACCGTCCGGGGACGTCGCCGCGGCCAAGTGAACTTCGACTTCCGTTCGAGACGACATCACGCATGGTGTTGCTGTTCGCGCCTTCGTTACCAAACAAGGATGCGCAGGAGCTTCGTACGACGGTAGAGCGTCTGACCTCTCGATTCACAACTCTCACCAAGCGCAACGATGACAACCTTGACCGGATGACGATCATTCGTGATGTCTTGGACCCATTCTATGCCACCGTCGCTGACCTTCACGCTGCACTCGGCATTGAATATGCCGACGAGGTCGGTCCATCCATTCCAACCGTCGACCCACGGGCACGCTCGATGTTCGCGAGCAACACACTCGCACCGGCTGCAACAAGCGGCATTCGTCCCGATCAGATCACCCCTCAAATGATCGAACTCGGCCGACAATTGTTCTACGATCCCCTGCTCTCTGTCAACGGCACCCGTTCTTGCTCTTCATGCCATCAGCCTGACAAGGCCTTCACCGACGGACTCAAGACCAGTCTTGCCCTGGATGGTGTGAGTCACATTGACCGTAACGCACCCACATTGATCAATGCCGTCTTCGCTCGCCGCTTCTTCTACGACCTACGTGCGATGCGGCTTAGTGACGTGATCTCCCACGTTGTGACCAACGAACGCGAGTTCGGCACAACGCTCATCGACATGGTCGGACGTGTTCGGTCTTCTTCAGAGTACGTAACGGAGTTCGAACAGGTCTTCCAACGCTCCGGCACCTCCTCCGTCGATGTCGGCAACATCAACATTGCCATCAGCGCCTACCTAACATCACTGGTCTCCATCGATTCTCCTGTCGATCGATATCTCCGCGGCGAAAAGGTCGCCCTCAGCGCCAGTGTCAAACGTGGCTTCAACCTCTTCATGGGTAAGGGGCTGTGTGGCACGTGTCACTTCGCGCCAACATTTGCCGGCTACGTTCCTCCGGCCTTTGTCGAGACGGAGTCAGAGATCATCGGCGTCCCGACGTCCGACGTCGGCCGCGCCGGCGGCATCCTCAGAGAACAAAGCGCGATCTATCGTCACTCCTTCAAGACCATGACGGTGCGTAATGTGAAACACACCGCCCCCTACATGCACAATGGATTTTTCAAGACCCTTGAGGAGGTCGTTGATTTTTACGACCGTGGAGGTGGTAAGGGGCTGGGCAATCACCTGGAGTACCAGACACTGCCGTTTGATGAGCTGAAGCTGACGAAGCAGGAGAAGAAGGATCTGGTGGCGTTCCTACTAGAATGCTAGTGTGCTAGTGTGCTAGTGTGCTAGTATGCTAGTGTGCTAGTATATTGGGGGATGAAATACGCTCTGTTCCTATTGGCTCTGTGTCTAGCAACCACTGTTTCTATTGCGGCTGATACTGTACGGGTGATGACGTACAATGTCTTGAAGTTTTCGGCGGATAATGTTGACGGGCGGATCCCCAACTTTAAGCGCATCATCGATAGTGTGCGTCCGGATCTGATGGTGTGTCAGGAAGTGGATGATGCTTCGATGGGGCCGTTGTTCGTGGCTGATGTGTTCACATATGCGCCGTTTGCAGCCACGCCGTTCATTGATGGGCCGGATACTGATTGCCAGTTATTCTATGACCAGCTGAAGTTCGAGTTTCTTTCGCAGCGTCGTATTACAACGGAGCTGCGGGATATCGCCGAGTTCACGGTGGTCACAAAACCGAGCGATGGTCTGCCCCCTGACACCGTTGTGTTGTATGGATGCCACCTCAAGGCGTCGGATGGCTCGTCGGAAGCGGCACAGCGCGCACGAGAGACGACGGCGATGATGTCGACGATGACGACGCACACCTATGCCATCATCAGCGGCGACATGAACGTCTACGGACCGAATGAGCCGGCCTACCGGAACATGACGGGCACGACGGCCACACGCACGTTCATCGACCCATTGGGTGCCAACTGGCAGCGCAACAGCGCCAACTTTGCACGCTACTACACACAGTGCACACGCGCCAATCTCGTGTCATCGTGTGGAGGGGGCGTGGACGGCGGTCTTGACGATCGTTTCGACTTCATCTTCGTGAGTGAACAGCTTGGGTCCCGTGTGGTTCCGCAGACCTACACCCACTTCGGCAACGATGGTGTACCGAGACTGAACGAGAGCATCAACAATCCCACTAATCGCCTGATCTCTCAGTCCATGGCCGATGCCTTGCTCTGTGCCTCAGACCACCTCCCCGTCTTTGTTGATGTTGTTCTCGGCGACGTCCAAGCAAGCGTTGAAGATCACGGTGCCATCACACCGTCACTCCGCGTCATGGAGTCAGAAGTGATGATCAGCAACTGCTCTCTCGGTCAACCCATCACGATCACCGACGTGAACGGACGCATCATCTACCGCATCAACGCAACGTCAGAGGTGATGAATATCACTACGTCCCATCTACCCCGCGGCATCTACTTCCTCACCCACTCCACTCTTTCTAGCCCTCTAGCTATCTAGCTGACTAGCACACTAAATCGAAACCACCTCGGCGGTATCACAGCCCATCCCGTTTCGATGTATTGTTCGCTGCTGATGTTAGTAACCTCAGCCATGATGCCGATCATGCCGAACCAACGTGAACAGCGGACGTCGTGCACAACATGAACTTCGGGATCTGTCACTCGCTCGAGAACACGAAGGATGTATGACGCTTCGATCTCCAATGGCAGCTGCCAGCGGGTGTCCATGATGCACTGCACGCTGAGGTTGTCGGCAACATATCGCGTGTCTGTTGGCGCAGAGGAACCGACGTCTTGCAGGAGCACACCGAGCCGGATCGAAGAAAGCCACAGAACGTTTATTGATGCCGTACCCGACAGATCCACACCCATGATATCAACGGATGTGATGTTGGCTGCTGTTGCCTTGCCGGTCGCGGGATCGATCGCGTAGTCGATGAGATCCGTTCCATACCGACCAAAGACGGCGGCTTGCACGGAATACCTGTCCACCGACCTTCTCCAACCAACCTCAGCCGTCATTGCGTGCTCAGGCAGCAGATCCGGATTCCCTGTTGTTTGCGGATCCTGGTAATACAGATCTGTATACGTCGGGATCCGACCACTCCGCTGCACTGACGCATAGAACACATCAACGATCTGTTCCGTAGGCGTGAAGTTCATCGTTCCTTCCACTCCACCGGTGATAAGGGGCTCGCGGTCACTAAACGACAATACGCCAACACCGGCGCTGAGACGAACGTTGCTGATCATCCGCACGTGTTCAACCATGACATTGCCGCGGAGGCGATCATGCACTCCAAGGTTCGAGCTGTTGATGGCATCGTGTCCACCTTCCAGCAAGACCGACGTGCTTCCATGTTCATGATACCACTGCAGTCCGGATTGAAGTTGATACTGGTCCGTGCGATGGGTGTTGCGGTAGAATGAAGGATCATCGCGTTTCAAGAGGAACTCATCAAAGTTCACACGTCCAGAGGTGCGTACGGTCAGATCCAGATCGTCGGCAACCGAGGTTGTGATCGTTGCCAACCCGAGATAGGTGGTTACCTTCTCCCACTGATCCGGAAAGCGTGGCGAATAGAAGCCGTTCGCACCGAACTCTTTGGCATTGACGCCGAGGATGAAGGACGCTTGCGTGGTTTCAGTTTGCACGGATGCCCGATACATGGCCGATGCAAGCATGGCGTCGGTGTTGGGCTGCCAACCATTGTGCTTGAGATACTGTCCACCAAGTTGATGTCCCACGATCCCTGTCGTAAGCGATGTGCTGATCCTTCCTTCCCACAATCCTGCATCGCCCCCTGTTAGAGAGACTTTGAACATAGGCGTGCCAGTAGACGTACCGGTAGGTTGGCGAAGCACGATATTCACCGCACCGTCAAGGGCACCGGCACCAAAGAAGCGGGCAGCGCCCCCTTTGATGACTTCGATACGTTCTACGTCGGATGGCATGATGGGAAGACTCATGGTGTTGTGTCCGGTCTGCACGTCATTCAGTCGCATGCCATCGAGCATGACGGCAGTTTGTTCGAACGTGCCGCCACGAATGGAGATGTCGCTCTGGATGCCGATCGCTCCTCGCTGCCGGAGATCAACGCCGGGAACGTAGGCCAGCGCGTCGGTAACGGCGCGAACGGGTTGCTGCATCAGTGATGCTGAGTCGATCACGGCAACGCTGTACGGAGCTCTCGTCGCAGGCAGACTGGTAAGTCCGGCCGTAACGGTCACGGGCTGAAACGCAACAGACGTTGAATCTGCTGACGTTGAATCGGATTGCGCACACACGGAAACAGCCCCCATCACTATGATGAGGGCTGTCGTCAAGACATTGTTCATAGGATCAATAGTTCAAAAGCCACGCAAAGACCAACGGCGCTACGATCGTTGCATCACTCTCGATGATGAACTTCGGCGTGTTGATGTCGAGTTTGCCCCAGGTGATCTTTTCGTTGGGGACAGCGCCGGAGTATGAGCCGTAGCTTGTGGTGGAGTCGGAGATCTGACAGAAGTAGCTCCAGAACGGCACATCGTGCCATTCAAGGTCTTGATACATCATCGGCACAACGCAGATCGGGAAGTCGCCGGCGATACCGCCGCCGATCTGGAAGAAGCCAACACCTTTGCCTTCAGAGTTCTTGCGATACCAATCGGACAGCCACACCATGTAGTCGATGCCGCTCTTCATGGTGGTGGACTGTAGCTCACCTTTGATACAGTACGAGGCGAAGATGTTGCCCATCGTCGAGTCTTCCCAACCCGGACAGATGATGGGCAGGTTCTTCTCGGCTGCCGCGAGCATCCACGAGTTCTTCGGATCGATCTCGTAATACTGCTCCATCTCACCACTGAGCAGCATCTTGTACATGAACTCATGCGGGAAGAATCGTTCGCCGGCATCTTGGGCGTTCTTCCACTGCTTGTAGATGTGCTTCTGGATCCGACGGAACGCTTCTTCTTCGGGGATACACGTATCGGTCACGCGGTTAAAGCCCCCTTCCAACAACTCCCACTCATCTTGTGGCGAGAGGTCACGGTAATGTGGCACGCGCTTGTAGTGCGAATGCGCCACCAAGTTCATGATGTCTTCTTCAAGATTGGCGCCGGTGCACGAGATGATCTGCACCTTGTCCTGACGGATCATCTCGGCCAGCGTCTTGCCAAGCTCGGCCGTACTCATCGCTCCGGCCAAGGTGATCATCATCTTGCCGCCTTCTTCGAGATGTTTCTCGTAGGCCTTGGCAGCATCGATCAATGCCGCTGCGTTGAAGTGAAGGTAATGTTCTTCGATGTAGGAGGAGACAGGGCCGCGGGTCATAGGGGGATCAGGGAACTGGGAACTGGGAACTGGGAACTGGGAACTGGCGCGCAATTTACGATTTACGTTCCCTGTTCCCAGTTCCCTGTTCCCAGCGAACCAGCATCAACATCACCGGCACTTCGATCAGAGGACCGATCACCGCGGCGAAGGCCTGGCCGGAGGCGAAGCCGAAAGAGGTGATGGCCACGGCGATGGCGAGCTCGAAGTTGTTGCTGGCAGCGGTGAAGGCCAGGGTGACGCTGCGGGCATGGTCGACGTTGGCACGCTTGGACATCCAGAGACTCAAGGCGAACATGACGACGAAGTAGATGATCAACGGGATGGCGACACGGACCACGTCAAAGGGCAAACGAACGATGGCATCGCCCTTGGTGCTGAACATGATGATGATGGTGAACAACAAGGCCGCAGGTGTGAGGTAGCTCAACACCGGCAAGAATCGCTCGGTATACCATTCGCTTCCTCGAAGATTGCGCAGCATCGTGCTTAGAATGATCCCAACAAGGAGCGGAATGCCAAGGTAGAGTCCGACGCTCGCAGCGATCTCGCCAATGCTTACGGTCAACACTGCCCCCTTCAAGCCAATGAGCGGTGCAAGGAACGACATGAAGAACCAGGCATAGGCCGAATACATCACCACCTGGAACAAGGAGTTGAAGGCCACAAGACCGGCTGCATATTCACGGTCGCCACAGGCCATGTCGTTCCAGACAATGACCATGGCGATGCACCGCGCAAGACCGATCAGAATGAGGCCTTGCAAATAGTCAGGCCGATCCGGCAAGAAGATGGCGGCCAACGCGAACATGAGCGTGGGACCGATGAGCCAGTTCTGCACGAGAGAGAGCGACAGTACCTTCACATCTTTGACGATCGGACCAAGTCGGTCATAGCGCACCTTTGCCAGCGGCGGGATCATCATCACGATCAACCCCACAGCGATCGGCCAATTCGTCGCACCGGTGCTCATCGCACTGATGCTCTCCGGCACCGACGGCACAAGCCACCCCACAAGGATCCCAATGCCCATGGCTAAGAAGATCCAAAGGGTTAGGAATCGATCAATAAGACCGAGCGTGGTCTGTGGTTGGTGGTTCATCGTCTGTGACTCGCTACTCGCTACTTGCTACTCGCTACTAACTGACTAACCGACTAACTGACTAACCCACGGCCGTATGGCATCTCTCACCGCCCGATACTTCTCCAGCACCGCCTCGTCATCGGGATCTTGTCCCGCTGCATACGGATCCGGGAAGGAGTGGTGGATGGTGCGTCCCACACCGGGGAGGACCGGACAGTTCTCTTTGGCGCTGTCGCAGACCGTGGCCACCACGTCGATCACAGACAGGTCCAGATCGTCTACCGACTTCGACCAGTGGTCATTGATGTCGATCCCCACCTCGGCCATCACCTTGATCGTGATGGGATTCATGCCTTGTGGATGGGTGCCGGCCGAGAAGGCACCGTGTTCCGGACCCCACAGTGCGCGGGCCCATGCTTCGGCCATTTGACTCCGGCACGAGTTGCCGGTGCAGAGAAACAGAACGTTCATCCGCAAAATTCGGAAATTGCAGTCATGGAGCCGACATCATCTACACGTAACATCGGCCTGTCAACACTTGTGTTGACAGTGATCGCCTGTGCAGCGGCACTGTATGCATTGAGTCCGATCCTGATCCCCTTCATGCTTGCAGGGTTTCTCGCCGTGTTGTTCAAGCCGCTGGTCACGTGGTTCCAACGCAAAGGTCTGCCAACATGGATCGGCGTTGTTGTTGTGCTCGGCATCACCAGTCTGGCACTCTGGGGCGTCTTCTCCATCGTAGCAACGGGCGTCGAGCTGGCCATCGCAAAGGCACCGGAGTACGCCAAGCGTATCGACCGTATCGTCACCGACATCGATCATAACGTCGGCGGAGCGATCACAAAGTACGTGCAATCCACACGCCGCACCACGATCAGCGAACTTCTCTCTCCATCAACAGCCGTCGGTATCATCACCTCATCGGTCGGCTCCGTGGTCACCATCACCGCCGATGCTGCCATGGTCCTCCTCTACCTCATCTTCATGATGTTAGGGGGCGAGCAGTTCGCCGTCAAACTCAACGCCGCCTTCCGCGGTACCGATGCCTATCAACTTGTCGGCGTCTACGAATCCGTTAACGGCAAGGTGCTGCGTTACCTCCGACTCAAGACCGTGTTCAACTTGCTCAACGGTCTGCTGGCGTGGGGCATCATGGAGATCTTCGGACTCGACTTCGCACCACTGATCGCATTGTTGACATTCCTCTTCCACTACTTGCCCAACATCGGCTCGTTCATCACCACCATCATTCCGTTGCTTGTTGGCCTGGTGCAGTTCAACGATCTCGCCATGGTCATACTCATGGTCTCCATCCTCGTCGTTGTCCAGAACATCATCGGCAACATCGTCGAGCCACGCGCCATGGGCGCCAGTCTCGACCTCAGCCCCATCGTCGTCCTCTTCGCCCTCGTCTTCTGGGGCTGGATGTGGGGCCTCGTCGGCATGATCCTCTCCGTTCCCATCGTTGCCATCATCAAAGCCGTCATGGAACAGTTCGAGACCACACGCCCCCTAGCGATCTTGATGGGCAACAAAGCGCCGACACCACATGCTGAGGTAACGGCATGAACATCACGCTCGACAATGTGTCCGTGACGTATCATGGCATCGATGCGCTGAGCGAGATCAACATCACGTTCAGTTCGGAGCAGCCAACCTTGATCACCGGTCCGACCGGTGCCGGCAAGACCACGTTGCTGCGACTGCTCTACGCCGACGTGCTGCCGTCACGCGGGACGGTGACGATCGATGGCGTCGCAACATCATCGATGAAGTCGACTGCACGTCGCGAGCTCCGCCGCCGCCTCGGCATTGTTCAACAGGATTGCCGGCTGGTGAGCGACTACACGGTCTTCGACAACGTCCTCATGGCCCTCGCCCTTCGCGGTGTCAGCAAAGACGATGCACAACGTGAGTGTCTCGAACTCCTGGCCGATCTCAACATCAGCTACGTCAAACACAAACTCCCACGCCAGCTCTCAGGGGGCGAGCAACATCTTGTAGCGCTCGCACGAGCACTTGCGATGAAGCCGGAACTCATCATCGCCGATGAACCAACAGGTACACTGGATGACGTAACATCGAACGAGGTCGCCATCGCCCTCAAAAGCGCCATCAACCGCGGCGTCGGACTGGTAGTGTCAACCCACAGTACGCAGTTCGTCGAGGCGATGGAAGGAGCGAAGAGAGTGAAGATCTCCGAGGGGCGAATAACTGAATAACCGAATAACCGAATAACTGAATAACCGAATAACTGAATAACCGAATGTCATTCCGAACGGAGTGAGGAACAAATGGACGAAGGACGACGGACGATGGACGACGAAAGAAGGACGACGAACGTCCTACTCATCGGCTACGGTGCCATGGGCCGTGAATTAGAGCGTCATGCACCAGCGATGCACTGTGAGGTCGTGGGCATTGCGGATCTGGACCGCCCCCTATCTGATGTCACAAGTGATTTCGATGTGGCGATCGATTTTACGCAGCCGGATGCGGCGGTGGACAATGTGCGTGCCGTGACGGAGCGTGGGAAGAACATCGTGATCGGGACAACGGGTTGGTATGACCGCATCAACGAGGTGCGTGATCTGCAGCAGGCATCGGACACGGGCATTGTTGTTGGCTCCAACTTCAGCGTCGGCGTGCAAGTGTTCTTTCAAGTGGTGCAGAATGCCGCTGCATTGATCAACGACATCGACGAGTTTGATGTGATGCTGCACGAATGGCATCATAGACGCAAGAAAGACAGTCCAAGCGGAACGGCGATCACTGCGGCGAACTTCGTCTTGAATGCTCTCGACAGAAAGTCGCACCTGGCAACGGAGACGCAGCACGGTGTGATCGATCCGGGCGCACTTCACGTGTCGTCGACGCGCGGTGGTGAGGTTGTCGGACGTCATCAGCTCACGATCGACGGCCCATCGGATACCATCGACATCATCCACAACGCCAAGGACCGTCAAGGATTTGCGAAGGGGGCTCTCTTGGCCGCCACATGGATACACGGAAAGCAGGGTATGTTCGACTTTACGCAGGTTTTTCCTGACATCATTCGGTCGCTCCGCTCATGAAACTCCGACATCTGCTCTTGATCATATTGGTATCGTCCATTGCGGTCAGTGTCTTTTCAACGTATCCGCAACCTCCAACGGTGGTCTTCGATCCGCCAATACTTGAGGTCACACGCGACTCCACCGGTTACGTGCAAAAGATGATCTCCGTACGTTCATCCACGGGCGACACCGTGCGACTGTTGAGCATCAACGGCTCGTGCCGATGTGCGACCGGTTCGGTGCAGCGTCCGATCGCGCATGACAGCACAGCCGGCAAGATCTTCCTTGCCATCAACGCAAAACACTTCACAGACAGCGTCAACTATGTGGATTACACCATCGGCCATAGTGGTGCAAACTCACCATCGGTCTATCGTGTTGTGATCCGCGTCGATCCCTGAACCGGAGAACCATTATGAAGTATTGGCTCGTCAAGACCGAACCGGACGTGTATTCATGGGACATGTTCGTCAAGGACAAGCGCACATTTTGGGACGGCGTGCGCAATTATCAAGCCCGCAACAACATGCAGGCGATGAAGAACGGTGATCAGGTGATCTTCTATCACACCGGCGAAGAACGTCAAGCCGTCGGCATCGCCGAAGTCGTCAAAGAAGCGTATCAAGACCCGACAACCGACGAGACCGCCTGGGTCTGCGTAGACCTGAAGCCCGTGCGCAAGCTCGCCACACCCATCACCCTCGCCCAGATCAAAGCCGATCCGAAGTTGAAAGATATTGGGTTGATCAAGAATGGGAGGTTGTCGGTGGTGGAACTCACTGCTGCGCAGTTTAGTCGGTTAGTCGGTTAGTCGGTTAGTCAGTTAATGGGGATGTCACGTTCTGGTGGTTGTGATACACGTTGTGTGTATGAAAAACCCGGATTCTCCGTTGCTGATCAAGGCGTCGTTGTTTGCCGTGTACGGTATCGCCGTTTCACAGATGCTGCGTGGACACGGCATGACGCGAATGGCATCCCAGCTAGAGGGTGCGTCTCTTTCGATCAAGAACAATGTCTCGGAAGCACAGTTGCCGGAAAGTCGGCGCGACTTCGTTCACAAACTCCGGATCGCACAGAAAGAGGTGTGTGAGGCAGAGGGTATCTGCGAGCTTCTCAATGAGAGATACGGCATCACGCAAAATCAGAAAAACACGTTATTGGGACTCACTGACGAGCTCGGACGTATCATGTCTGCTTCGATCAGTACGGCTATTCGAAACCTAAAGGGCCGATCCACCAAATGATGAACCGGCCCATTAACTGACTAACCGACTAACCGACTAACCGACTAACCGACTAACCGACTAACCGACTAACTAACCGGTTAACTCTTCAGTGCCTTCTTCAAAAACTCCACATCCTGCCGGATCTTCTTATCCGTATCGATGTAGTTCATGATCTGCTGGCAGGAGTGCAGGACCGTGGTGTGGTCGCGGCCGCCGAAGTGCATGCCGATGCTCTTGAGCGACATCTGCGTGAGGTTCTTGGCCAAGTACATGCTCATTTGGCGAGCGAGGACCACTTCGTGCTTCCGGGTCTTGGCCGAAAGCAGATCGACCTTTTGATTGTAGTAAGCAGCGACCTCTTGCTTGATGTCGTCGATCGTGAGCTGACGGGATGAGGGGGCGTTGGTGACGGAACGGACCACTTCCTTGGCAAGGTCAAGCGTAAGCGGACGGTTGTCCAACGTGACCTTGGCCAGCAGGGAGATGAGGCAGCCTTCGATCTCGCGGACGCTGGAGGTGACGTGGCGAGCCACGTACTCCATGATATCGCCCGGCAGATCAACGCCTTCTTCCTGTGACTTCTGCTGCAGGATGGCCATGCGCGTTTCGAAATCCGGCGGCTGGATGTCGGCCGTCAGACCCCACTGAAAGCGGGAGATGAGGCGTTCATCGACGTCGGCCAGGTCCTTCGGCTGCTTGTCGCTGGTCAGGATCACCTGCTTGCCGGCCTGGTGCAAGGCATTGAACGTATGGAAGAACATGTCTTGCGTACGCTCCTTGCCCCCTAAGAACTGAATATCATCCACCACCAAGACATCGACGCTGCGATAGAACTGCGTGAATTCGGGCAGCTT
This sequence comes from uncultured Hyphomicrobiales bacterium, assembly GCA_964467455.1. Lineage (GTDB taxonomy): Bacteria > Bacteroidota > Ignavibacteria > Kapaibacteriales > Kapaibacteriaceae > OLB6. Next base: position 95,924 of record CAYXQJ010000008.1, read on the forward strand.
GTTGGTCTGGATGGCGTTGATGTACTCCATGGTGAACTTCTCGGAGTTCGTATAGAGCACCTTGGCGTTGCGGTTGCGTTGGAGGACGCGGTTGCCGATGGCCTGAACGAGGTGGGTCTTGCCCAGCCCTGTTGGACCGTAGATCACCAGCGGGTTGTAGCGTGTACCGCCCGGATTGTCGGCAACAGCCATGGCGGCCGACGTGGCCAGCTGATTGTTCTCGCCGCGGATGAAGTTCTCGAAGGTATACCGCGGGTTGAAGTACGTTGGATAGTGGGCCGGCGACGTTGGTTGTTTCGGACCCGACGTCGGTGCCTCTTCGAACGGCAGTGGCTGTTGTGCCTGCTTACGGAAGGCCGGAAGCTTGATGGTGCGTTGCTCGGGCGACGATTCGCCTTCATCGACAACTACCTGATACTGCAGCTTGGCCTTGGCGCCCAGCACCTTCTGAAGCGTCTTCTGCAGGAGGGATGAATAGTGTTCTTCGATCCACTCGTAGAAAAACTGACTCGGCAGGTCGAGTGTGAGCTGCGTACCGTCCCAGCTTTGTGGACGCATCGACTCGAACCAGGTCTTGTAGACCTGTTCCGAGACGTTATCACGAATGATCTCCAAACACCGCGCCCAAAGGGTCTCGGCATCTGAAGATCCGCCGTTCTGTTCCGTGCGTGCCATCCGCTTGGTTGACGTAGCAGTCTCCTCGACAGTGGTCTGTGTGGTGGAAAACAAATTCAAGGTCTCACTTTTTTTCACTCAACTAGCCCTCCTCCGCCCCACGGCGGTTGAATGAATGATGCATTGTCAAATCGTTATCTACATGTTCAGGGGGTGCAAAATTGATCGTTAGTCATACCATCTCACAAGCAAAAAAGATGGTCCAAGTGAATATTTTTTCCTTGCTTTTCTCATTGCTGTTGTAAGCGTTCATCCCACCAACAACTTCGCCGTTTCGGCACGGTTGTTGTCCCTATTTTCGTGCGATGTCCGACGCACCAGACACCGAACCGACCGAACACAAAGAGATGAGCTTCCTCGGTCATCTTGGAGAGCTCCGCGACCGTGCTTTTAAGGCCATTCTCTGGATCTTGGTCGGCGCTGCCGTTGCCGGTTACTTCAACGACTTCATCATGAACCAGTTGTTGTTGAAGCCAGCCGTCGATGCAAACATCAACCTACAAAACCTTGAGCCGTTTGGACAGGCCTTTTTGCTGTTCAAGGTGATCTTTTTTTCGGGCTTGGTGTTGGCCTTCCCCATGGTGATCTATCAAGTGTGGGCCTTCATCGCTCCCGGACTCTACGTGCATGAACGTCGGTGGGCACGGTGGGTCACCCTCATCACCACCTTCTGCTTCCTCGCCGGCGTCGCCTTCGCCTACTTCCTGCTCATCCCCAGCATGATGAGCTACATCAACGCCGTTGCCAACCCCAATATCGAGGATAATATCTCGACGAGTGCCTATTTCTCGTTTTTCGTCAATATGTTGCTGGCCTCGGGCCTGATCTTTGAACTTCCATTGATCACCTGGGTGTTATCAAAGGTCGGCATGGTCTCGTCGAAGTTGATGTCCAAGTACCGTCGGCATTCCATCGTAGCCATTCTCATCTTGGCAGCGGTGATCACGCCTACACCGGACCCGATCACCCAGATCATGGTCGCCATTCCACTGTATGTTCTCTACGAGATCAGCGTGGTGATCTCCTACTACACTAATCCAAAGTCACGCGAAGCATGATCTCATCGGCCTCCATCAAGACCATTAGCGCTCCGGTAGGGGGCGAGCTGGACAAGCTCGATTCCTACATGCGCGAGCAGATGCGGACCCGTACCGCCCTGCTCGATACGGTCGTCCGCTACATCATGCGTCAGCGTGGCAAGCGCGTCCGCCCTACCCTGGTCTTCCTCACGGCCGGCATGACGGGCGGCATCACCGACCGCGCCTACATCGGCGCTGCGATGGTGGAGTTGCTCCACACCGCTACCCTCGTCCATGACGATGTAGTGGATCAGTCTGAAGAACGCCGCGGTGTTGCCAGCATCAACGCCGTCTGGAAGAACAAGGTCGCCGTCCTCGTGGGCGACTACCTCCTCTCCCGCGGCCTGCTCATGGCCGTCAACAACAACGAATTCGACTTCCTCAAGGTCACCTCCGACGCTGTCCGCCGCATGAGCGAAGGGGAGCTGCTGCAGATCCAGAAGAGCCGGCAGAAGACGATCGACGAAGAGACGTACTTCCGCATCATCTCCGACAAGACAGCATCGCTGATCTCGACGTGTTGCGAGATCGGCGCCATTAGCGCCACGCACGACGCCGACGTCCGCAAAGCCATGCACGACTACGGCGAACTCGTCGGTCTGGCCTTCCAGATCCGCGACGATGTGTTGGACTACACCAGCAAGACGTCGATCCTGGGTAAACCGGTCGGCAACGACCTCAAGGATCAGAAGATCACCTTGCCGCTGATCTATGCCTGTGCCGCCGCGCCTCCCGCTGATGGCCGAGCCATGATCAAGATGATCAAGAGTCGGAAGCCAACGCGGGCCGATATCGACAAGGTGATGCGTTTTGTGGAGCGCTACAAAGGCATCGAGGCCGCACAAGACAAGGCCACGGAGCTCCAACAACAAGCCGTTGGGCTACTCGTCAATATGCCGCCTTCAGCGTACAAGACGTCGCTGATCGATTTCGCTAACTTTGTCGTGCAACGAGGAAACTGACATGAACACCGTCAACACCCGCTCATTCGCGGCCGTAGTCGATGCTGATGCGCTTCGCACCTACGTCCAACGCGTCTACGCCTGGATGGTCGGCGGTCTGATGACCACCGCCCTTACGGCCACCGTTGTTGCCAGCTCAGAGACCTTGCTCGCGGCCATCTTCGGCTCCCCGTTGATCTGGGTGATCATGTTCGCCCCGATCATCATGGTATGGGTCCTTGCCTCGCGCGTCGACACCATGAAGCCCAGCACGGCCGCCGGCATGTTCCTTGCCTACTCCATGCTCAACGGCGTGGCCTTCAGTGCCATCTTCATGGTCTACGAACTCGGCAGCATCTTCCAGGTCTTCCTCATCGCTGCCGGCATGTATGGCGCCGCCGCCGTCTACGGCTACACCACGAAGCGCGATCTCACCAGCATGGGATCGTTCCTCTTCATGGGTCTCATCGGCCTCATCATCGCCTCCGTCGTCAACATCTTCATGGGCTCCGGCGCTCTTAGCTGGGCCATCAGCGTCCTCGGCGTTGCCATCTTCACCGGCCTCACAGCATGGGACATGCAGCGCATCAAGGAGCAGGCCATCGTCATGTACACCGGCGAAGCCAACATCACCCGCAGCGCCATCGTCGGTGCTCTGTCGCTCTACCTCAACTTCGTCAACCTCTTCCTGTATCTGCTTCGCCTCTTCGGCGACCGCCGATAACCGCCGCCCATGAGTGCCGATACTGCCGTACGCCCGTCCTTTGCCCGGGAAGCCCTCGAGCTATTGGATAAGGGGCAGGCAGAACCCGCACTCCACCTCGCGGCCGAAGGCGTACGCACCTACCCCACCTACCTCGGCGGCTACATCGCCCTTGCCGACGCCTATGCCGCCCTCGGCTATGCCGACGATGCAAAGGTGATCCTCAACGAAGCGAAGCGCAAGTTTCCGATGAACTCCGTTGTCGAACTGCGTAGTCAAACGTTGTTGTCTAACTCCGTTGTCGAACTGCGTAGTTCAACTACGTTGTCTAACTCCGTTGAGGAACTGCGTAGTTCAACTTCGTTGTCTAACTCCGTTGAGGAACTTCGTAGTCCAACTGCGTTGAACAGCGAAGCTAGACAGCAAAGCTCGACAACGAAGTTAGACGGCGAAGCCAGACAACGAAGTTCGACAACGAAGTTCGACGGCGAAGCCAGACAGCGAAGCTCAACAACGTTGCGTTTGGTCAACCTCGCCCCTCCTCCCTCCGATGATCGCATCATCCGTTCTGCGTCGATGCGGTTGATCCCGGGCTTGGAGTACACTACGCTGCGATTCGAAGGTGTAAAGACGCGCGGCAGCAGGTCGATCCAGTTCTTGCCCGACCCGCCGGCGTTTCGGGAGTTTCATAAGCCCGGACGATCCGTGTTTGGTCCGCCCCCTACCCAACAACCGCGGAAAGTGTCGTTGGAAGAGTTGGCCGATAAGATCGGCCGCGTGCGGCTGACGGCGGAAGAGTTGGAGAAGCGTCCGCCGGCGCCGGACCCGTTACAAGAGGTGCGGCATAGCGTGGTGACGGAGACGCTGGCGCGGATCTACATGCAACAGCAGAGCTATGATAAGGCGATCGATGCCTTTGAGCGTTTGCGGGAACAACATCCGGATCAGGCCGACAAGTTTGAAGCACTGATCGCGGAATGTGTGAAGCTTCGTAGTCAGCAAGCCCCCTAACCCATGATCTTGTGGCGTTACATTCTTCGAGCGCATGCAGGACCGTTCTTCTTCGGGACGGCGGTGGTGACGTTTCTGTTCTTGACGCAGTTGATCATCAACTGGCTGAAGCATCTTGCCGGTAAGGGCATCGATGTGATGACCATTGCCGAGTTCTTGATGCTCAACACGTCGTGGATCTTTGTACTGGCCGTACCTATCGGCGTGTTGTTCTCAACGCTCATGGCCTTTGGTTCATTGTCGTCCACACATGAAGTGACGGTGATGAAGGCCAGCGGCATGGGGCTGATCCGGATGATGGTGCCGTTGATCACCATCGCGGCGATGTTATGGGGCTTGATGTATTGGTACACCGACAACGTGCTGCCGGACACGAACCTGCGATTGTCGGCCATGATGCGCGACATCAAGCGGTTGAAGCCGTCGTTCGCTGTTGACAAAGGCAAGTTCTCAACGCAGATCGAAGGGTTCACGATCCTGGCTCGAGATGTTGATACGACCGGCTTGATGAAGGGCGTGACGATCTATGATCGCTCGCGCGGCGATCGTGTCAACATCGTCAGTGCCGACAGTGGACGTCTGGCGTTCTCGCCATCGCTGACGAAGCTGGTGTTGCAGTTGTATCAGGGCGAGGTCCATCAGTCGCAGTCGCGCAATCCCAACGACTACCGCATCGTGCGCTTCACACGTCACCAGATCGCCATGCAGGCCGATCGCTTCTTCTACGAAGAGACCGACGTGTCGGGCAGTTCCCGCGGCGACCGTGAGATGAGTTCGTGGGACATGTGGGCCATTGTGCGTACGGCAGATTCGAACCGGGCTATTGCAGAACATCGGTTGGATTCGCTGTTATCGGATCACCTTGCCAACGTCTTTGTGATGCCCGCCGGCGGTCAATTCGACTCCACGACGGCCCCAAAGCGTCGTGCTGCTTCATTGGTCGCCAACATCCGTTCCAAGCTTGAAGGCGAGGCCTATCGCGTCAAGTCAGAGCACAACACCTCCAACAAATACTCCGTCGAGGCCCACAAGAAATACGCCATTCCCTTCGCCTGTTTCTTGTTCGTCTTTGTTGGAGCGCCGCTCGGCATCCTCACCAAGGGCGGCAATTTCGGCATGAGTGCCGCCATCGCCCTTGGCTGTTACGTCTTGTATTGGATGAGTCTCATCGGCGGTGAAAAGCTTGCCGACCGCAACTTCCTCGATCCCGCCATCGCCATGTGGCTTGGCAATGCCATCTTCATCGGCATCGGTGCGTTTGCGACGTATCGCGTAAATGCGAGGTAGGGGGCGACGACCGCAGTTACCCTAACTTCATCATCCAACTAAACAGCCAAGCGTCGTTATCACGAGGTTGCCATGCAGCAGTCAGATCAGATACCTCGGCTGGATCCCATCGCATGCCGATCCACCTGCCTGTGAAATCTGCGGTGTTTTTGACATCGATCAGTGGTTCAGACCAGATGACAAAGTTGGTGTCATTCTTCCCTGGTCCAAGTTTGTACATGTTTCCAATGCCACCGTAAAGTTGACCAGTTGAATCGATCTTTATCCTTCTGGTCAATTCACCCGTTGAATCGTAGGTCATCGTGTGCATATAACCGTAGTTATCGCATGTCACGTTCATGCGCAGAGCGGTGTTCAGCTTGTCTAGATCGGCGGGACCCCACTGATGACCGAGAACAAAAGCACCAACACGCTCAGAGAACAGCGAGTCGGCGAACATGCCGACATGCAAACTATCCATCGGGTTAGGATGGTATAGGCTCTGTGCACTGAGTTGAGTGGGGAGCAGGTTCAGTGAAAGTAGGCACGTAGCTACGATGATTCCACGGAAAGCACTCATGTTGACACCTTCACCTAGTTATTGAAAGTGTTTGAACTCGACCGTTGATCGTTACATGGAGAAAGTAATGTCCTCTTGCTAACGGACGCAGATGCGGCTCAAGATCAATGCTCGTGACGCCTGCTGCGACCGCAATGGGTTGCAGTGACCTCAGTAACCTCCCATCAAGTGCGGCAACAGCTATGAACAACAGCCC
>CAYXQJ010000009.1:0-99776 GCA_964467455.1 uncultured Hyphomicrobiales bacterium
GGCCATGGCCTTCAGCGGTGCGATCTTGGCACTGGTGATGACGTCGAGTGTGAAGAAGATGAGGGGGCGAACAAAACTACCTTGGCCGATCGGTGATCATTCGTTGGCAATGCGCAGTAGTGTCACAAGACGTTCTCCTGTGTTATTGATCACCTCCATCAAGTAGACCCCACTTGAGAGACGGTTCACGTCAAGACTGGTCGACACCGTCGCTTCTCCATGATAGGCTTCGTAGAGGAATGCACCGTCAAGGGTATAGACGAGGATGTTCGTGTATGGCGTCATTGTCGTAACCTGTACCGTCGACATTGCCGGAATCGGCGCCATGTTGATGGTCGACACTCGCCGTTGTTGTGGCGCGATCGGTTCCTGTTCGTCAACGCCGGTGATGACTCTGCTGATGCTGATGGTATGCATCGCAAGGTTCATCGTCGGCGCTCCGATCGGATTCACGAGCGTAGCATTGGTATGAAGACCACGAATTGGGAGATGTTCCTGGACGATCACGTGCAGACCATCATCTTCCCACTGCAGATCGTGGTCGTGGATCATCGAGAGTGAATCCGTCGGCACCCACACACCGTGACCGCTCCGACCGTCCCGTAGATCCACCACGGCTGATGTGAGACGGTGATATTGACGGTTCACATGTGCACTGCTGGATACCTGTGAGCGGACCAGTATGACGGCGCTATCACCACGTACGGCGATCTTTGGATTCCGCAGGATCATCTCGTCGTCAGCAAATGTCAGGTGTCGTGCATTCGCAACATCCCACAGCCCACGTTCTGCACGTGGTATCACCATCAACACTTCGTGTTCGACCGTGTCGCGATGATCCATACCAACCACAACCATGGCCTCACCGTTGTCAGCTACATCATACTGGTTGACGAAGACATCACCGATCTCGACGATGGAGGGGGCAGACCAGTTCGCCCCATCAAACTGACTTTGATACAGGTGACTTTGTTGGATCGTGGTCACGACCCATGTAGCCAACGCTCCACCTCTGCCATCAGGTACAACGTGCGGCGCGCGGTGATCGCGTTGATCGATCGAGATCGCACGCACAGGCGTTGTTCTCAGCCCTTCCGTTGAACCACGTAGCTCTGTAGCGAGAACGGCGGCCTGACTGGCTGCCGTATCCGTTGCCATCCACACGACCATCACCGCGGTGTCAGAAAGACGCATAGCACGCGGATGACTTTCGATCACCAGATGCTTCAACGACGGGTCGGCAATGTCAGCAGAACGGATCCTGCCGGAGTCAGCTACGACGCCACGCTCAGTGTTGACGACCGACCAGTAAACATCGGACGTGCTGTGAATGCCGACAAACGTAAGGCCCGACGCAGATGAACGATCAACTTCGATCTGACGCCACACCACCAAACACGTCGTGTCCGTAAGTGGCGTCACATGAGGCGAGATCATACTGTAGGTATTGTGGGCAACTCGCATGATCTTCTCGATGGAGTCACGTCCTTGTGCACGCACTGCAAGATTCAATGTTCCGGCACCGGCCGTGTGATCTTGGTCGATCCATACGCTGTAGGAACGACCACCGTGTTGTGCCGTGTGCGGCATCGGCGACGCTTCCGTTGTGATCGCTTCAACCGGATAGCTGGCGATCGGCGTGAGCTGTGAAGACTGCACTGCTTCACCATCGTCAGATGTGGGCTCCACTGCCGGATACAGATCACGAAGGTCATCACCGGCCAGGACATACTTCAAAAACGACGTCGGCCCATAGATGGTCTGCTGCACCGCACCCCATACTTCAGCCGTTTGCACCAATACGGTCATTGCCACGCCCATCGACTTGAGAGTGGCAACATCGATCTGACCGTTATCAGCGGTTCGTGCAAAGGCGCCTGCAAAGTCGATATCACCGGTGAGATAGACGGTAAGACTTGCTGCCCCCTTCAATACCTGTATCGAGAGTGATACACCAAGATCGATACTAACGCCGGCACCCGTCATCGTTGGTCCGTTGAGGTCGCCCATCACAACCGGCAGCGTACCGCGAGGGACCCATTTGCCTTCGTCATCGGTGCCGACATTGTCTTGTACAAGAAGCCGACCCATGCCGCTGATCGTGGGTGCGAGTTGTGCGCTGGCGATAAACTGGATGGGACCTTCGAACGCGTCTTCAACCGACCCTTCGATCACGTCAAACACTTTCGACGCTGCTGATTGAAACAGGTTGGTGTTGAACAAGTAGTAGAGCTCAACCGTTTGCGTCATCCTGTTGACCACGTCGAGGTTCTCGCGATGGTCCAACTTGACACGGGTGGAGTCGGCACTTTGCAGATTCAAGTTGATGTTTCCGATCGGATTGTTGCCACCGTCAGGGGCAAACCGCTCAAAGCGGAGTGCATACTTCACAGCAGACCACACTCCATCTAACACCGTTAGCCCAAAGCAGGCCGAGTTATTGATCACGGTCATTGCTGTCTGGACGGAAGCGACCGTCTGTGTGGATGCAGCATAGTCTGTCTGGACGTAGCCGCCGTCAAGTGACACGTCGAGATCATTGGTCTTGGGATCCCACAGCAGTTTCACCTTGATCTTTGACGGCATCACCCATAGCGAGAAACCGCCAACAAGTGCTAGGTGTTTAGGGAGCGTCGATGATAGGCCGGCGCCGGTTGAAACGGTCGCAAAGACCGTCGACCGTTCACCCTGTGTTCCCGGATCTTGCCATAACACGGCATCCCGTTGTTGAAGCCAGGCCGGCCGATTCGGTGTGATGGAAAAGTGCATCGGCGTCGAGGTGCGCTTGATCGCTGTGCCATCCAAGCTGTAGGCCACCACCACGGCGAGTGGCGGCTCGCAGTCGGCCATGTCGATCTTGGCAGTCCACACTCCGGGTGCCGACTTCGTGGCATTCACCGTGTGGAGGAGATTGCTCGATGCGTCGGTCACCAAGAAGACCACACCCGTCTCGACAGTCTCCTCGGTATACGCCGTGAACGTGTTCCATACGTGTTCTCCTTGCCAGATCTTTGCCTGACGGAAGGGACCAACCTGGCTGTAGGCGACCGGCAACGGAGGAGGAGGTAGGTACTGCACCGGTGCGGACACGTCAAGACACTGTGGCTCTAGGCCATTGATCGAGAGTGACGTAAGCACGGTCACATAATACGTGGTGTCACCTACGCGATCCATCATCATCGGTTTGGGACACTGGATCACAACATACTTGTTCTCCTTTGCACTGTCCAGGATCATCTTTGGAGTATAGACCACATCAACGCGTTGTGCGGTCTCGCCGCTGCGGGCATCGAACAACAGAAACGAGAACGTGATATCTTCATTTCGTTTGTACTCCCTGGTATCAACGATCGCGGACCAAGGATAACCACCTTCATAGGTGATGATCGATGTCACCGGTTCGAACGCGTTGAATGGTCCCCACCCCTCGGAACTTCGCAGTCGAGAATCGAAGAGTGTCGACTTTGCACATTTGAGACTATCGGGAGTTAACGTCACCGACTGGATCTGGATCAACGAAGAAACAGTATCCGTCCGTGCGACGCCTCCATCATACTGGGTGAGATAGGCATCGATCATACGCTGTCCGCTGACCTTTTGCCCGGCCCACTTTGGCCATGCGCCAATGTCCATCAGCACGAACCGACTGAAGGCAAACAGGTCCGAGCCATGCACCTGTGCCTGATCTATCGTGTCGACAGAACCGCGGATCTCGTCGCGGACCAAGACGGATGATGACGAGATCTGTTCAGCGTTCTGCATTGAATAAGAATAGAGGGCACCGGCGGATTGGCCGGACTCCACTTGCGATCGCTGAAGTTCAGCAAAGGTCAGTGGATCTATCCAGGCACGAACGTCCGCAACAGAGAAGAGCGTATCATCAGATCGAGTACCGTCGCCGATCGTAAGCATCGATCGTGCAGTACTTCCCGTGTGCCAACGTTGCTGGCGCATCGTTCCCTGAAGTGATGCATCATAGAACAACGCGATCGCCGTGTCTCGGATCACGACCGCGATCTGATGCCATGCACCATCACGAATGTGGGCCGTTGTGATCACGCTATCAGATCCGAACGTTGCATGTAGCGTTCCGTTGCTTTGACACTGGATCGCCAATTCGTTACCGGTTTCATGTTTCCAACGCATGATCGTGAACGGTCCAATGGCCGCAGAACGAAACCACATTGCAACAGTCCGTACCGTGTCTTGATCGACCAGTGTAGGTACCGTAAAGGCAGCTTGTCCACCAAAGATCACATCACCGGCGAAGGGTGTAGATGGTGTTGTTGCCGTAGAATCAAGATACACGATGGATGCATCGGCATCCTTCAACACGAGACGCAGAGAATCCGTCGTCGGCATCAGATCTGCCACGGTCAGGATATCGTTCACATCGTAGATCCCGTATCCGGTGAACTCACTGTTTCGATCGAACAAGAACGCCGGTAGCGACGGCATGAGAGCGATCGTTGTATCCCACGGTGCATTGAAGACGACAACATCGTTGCTGAAGGGTGTGATCGAGAGATGTGCCGTACCCGGTGGAATGATTCGTGGATCGACGATCACGGTTGCCGATGAATCTCCCCTATCTGAGGCAAGGATCGTCTGATGGATCATTTGACGCGTGCTGGAGAGATACGAGACGACGACACTGTCGACACTCTTTAGCGGCCATTCGACGCGTAAAGTAGTCGGTATCCCGGCCGACATCGTTGCCGTGGCATTGTTGTGCGGATTCCACTGTCGGAAGTGGAATGCCTGCGCCGTATCGCGAGCGGAGAGGACACGGATCCTTGGTCTGCCAATGTCGATATTGATCGGTATCGCAACGTCAAACGATGTCGGGATCGACTTCACGTACACCTTTGCGCCTATATGCGTTGTCCTCACATCGATATCGGTCACCGTGATGGGTAACGACACTCGGTGTTGATCGATGGTACCGCTAAGGTCGATCGAATCGAGCTTGACCTCAGAACCATCAACCAAGGCCGCATACAGGGATACACCGATCGTACTATCAGGCAGATCCAGCACATGAACAGTATCACGTTGTGTCGGCCACACAGGAGTAATGCTGTTCCGCAGCAAGCCGTAGTTGTTTGTCCGCACAGGGGTCCGCCGCAGTGTTGCCGTGATCGTCATCGGCTTCGGCTCGATCGGCAGATCGATGAGCGTTTCGTGAAAACTCTCGTCATCATCATCAAGCAGTGTGTAGACGGAGATCATCGATCCAAGCGGCACAGGCATGCCCCAGGTTAGACTGACAAGAAAGGTGGAAGGGATCACAGTGTCGCTGTACAGCACCCGATAGACGGATGTATCCGGACTCACCAGCGCGATCGCAAACGAATCGATCGGTGCAGAGGCGGGCTGTGGCGTGAGTTGGAGCGTGAGATCGCGTGGGGTGCCAACGGTAAACGGCAGACTCGAGGCCGAGTCAAGCTGTGCTCCAACAAATCCCCATGCGAAATCGATCTCCCGCGTTGCCGTCGTGATCTTTGTGTTGCTACCGCGACGATAGAACTCGACCGACAGCAAGACCTCATCGTCTGATTCCAGCGACGAAAGATCGATCGTGTGCGACGTCTTACCATTGAATTCGATCTTATAGGCCACCGGCATGATCGTCGTACCCGTGATCTCAATGCGGGCTTCAAAGTCACCGCCCTTGGTTGATCCAAGGTCGATCTGGAGAGAATCGATCGTACCACGCTCGATCGGGCCAAACCCTGTTGGCGATGTTACAAAGAATGGCGCTTCCGGACCAGTGTCTGCACAGAGTGCATACGCTCCAACAAGAGCAACAAACACCACTACCATGGCCTGTCTCATCGTACCTCCTCAAGGAAGACCCCAATATAGAACATGCAGCGATGTGGCCTGTCATGGTTTGGTAGACCTTCGGTCGCCGACCGTGCATCAATAGTGTTCCTGTTGCGCCTTGGTCAGCTGGATGAGGCCGCGGAACATCAATGAAACGGCTCAGCAGATGTGGAGCATGTTGATGATCGGAGCCGTACGATCGGCACGTCAGTGGTCGTCACGTCTGTATGGTGCCACCATAACAAACAGACCGATCGGATCGCGGCGGCTGTTCGACGCTGACACGATGCGGTTGAACTATGTCAAAGGGACCGACGCGGACCTGTTTATCAATGGCGTCTATCGCGCGTCACACCGTTCCGACTCGTTAGGTCAGATCACGATACCGCTTGACCTTCTCTACGGCATCACTTTGGCAGAGCTTGAGGTGTTTCACGTTGACGGCTCTGTGACGCGAACACCCTTCCGTATCCAGATCGATGAAGACTGTGTTCCGGTTCGTCGTCTGCACTATCAGCTCACGGGCGGATACGACCCGGACCGCGGAACACCGGAAGGACACGGCCTCGTGAGCTACGGGCTCACATCGTGGCTGACCATCGGCTCGACCATTGATATGGTCGGCACGTTCGATCGCTCGTTCGCCACCTATGCAGGTGCTACAGCGACGGCACGTCTCTCCTATTCTTCGATCATCACCGCAGCGTATGTTCCGGGCATTGCACTGCAAGCCACGGCGGGGTTGTCTCCGCTGAACGGCTGGAGGATCGACGCCGAGGCAACGATCTTTGAAGAACGAGCGTGGTCTGATGGACGCGCCTTTGGTCTTCGTCCGGCTACTCGATACACGTCGCTCAGTACGCGTCTTAACCTGATGGCAACGCAGGTGTGTGGACTGCCGTTATCCTTTACGGCGCTCTATCGTGGCATTCGTCAAACAGATGATGCACTCTGGCACGATCTTGACTGGAATGCAACGTATGCAACGCCGCTACTCACGATCGCCGTGCGAACACGTCACGATCTGTATGGTGCGGCCATCACATCGGTAACGCAAGCGACGATGGACCTTCGCTATCCATCGAACGGATGGGCATCGTCGATCCTTGGCGGCCTTCGTCTAACGCTAGAGGGAACATCGTCATGGAACAGCTTTCAACCGAGCTGGCGATATGCGGCAGAAAAGCGTTGGCAACTGGGATCGTTGCAGTGGATCGTTGGGGTCACGGGTTCTGACCAAGCATCGGTGGGCTTGTATACGTCGGCCGTTGTCCGTTTGGAAGAGTTTCGTGTTGCAGTCGAAGGTCGCCGTGAAGGCAATTCTTCGATCTTACATACCGGGATCAGCGGCGGTATCCGCGTAGATGACGCCGAATGGGATCTCGAATTCGACCGTCAGCTTCGCACTGCCTCCTCGGCGGTCTTGCTCGTGTGTTTCGAGGACCTGGACCTCGACGGAGTGCGAGATGCCGATGAGCGTCTTCTCAACGAGATCGGCATCAGCAACAGCATGGGACGTCGGCGACAGCATCCCAATGGCGGCATAATGATCACCGACCTCCAGGCAAATGCGGAATACACGTTCACCCTGGACCGGAGCAGTGTGCACGACCCGTTCTTATCTCTCACGGCAGAGACCATCTCCGTCACGACCGAGCCCCATCATACAACGGCCGTCTACATTCCACTACGACCCTCAAGTATCATCGAAGGCATCGTCAGCTCAACAACGCCGAAAGCCGGTGTGGTGATCACGATCACCGACGCAACCGGCCGTACCCGGACGCAGACCACCTTCTCGGATGGCTCGTTCACCTTTACGGGCATCGAGCCCGGCGCCTACACGCTAATGCTGGCTGATGGTCCATCGATCAACATCGCCGTGAGCGACCAACCAGGCATCGTACCCGTGAGCTTGTAGGCACTTGGCACCTGGCACCTGGCACCTGGCACTTGGTTAACTTGCCACATGCGCCCCCTACCCGAGATCATGTCGGACATGTCTGCGGCCATGAGCCGTACAGACCTTCCCGTATTGGAGGAGCTATCTGCAGAAGCGGAGGAGATCGGCACCGACGCTGCCAAGGCAGCGGCGCATAATGCGCGGGGAGTCGTTCACCGCGAGCGTGGTGAGTACAACGAAGCTATGGCACACCTACGACAGGCGGTGGACCTCTATTCGCAGCTTCAACTTAGATCGTCATTGGCGTATGCGCTGAACAATCTCTCTGGCGTCCTGCACGTGACGGGCGATCCCGAACAAGCGCAGCGGGTACTCCATCAGGCATTGGACATCAGCACCGAGATCAACGATCTTCGACTACAGGCGCTTGTCTACGGAAGTCTTGGTATCCAGATGGCCAAGACCGGTGATTATCCCAAGGCCAAGGACTTCATGAATCGCGGTCTTGACGTTGAACTACGTCTTGGTGATGAAAAGGCCACCGCCACCGCCTGGGGTAACCTCGGCATCGTGCATTATTTTCTGGGCGACTTTGTGACCGCGTTGGAGTGTTACCAACGTTCGTTAGACCTAAGCATCAAACACAACATGTCGTGGACCACTGCGCTTGCTACCGGCAACATCGGCACCGCCTACGTTGGCATCGGTGACCATGCTACCGGCGCTGACTATTTCCGTCGAGCGATACCCTTGCACGAAGCACTCGGCAACCGCGGCAGTGTCGCACGCGTCACCGGCAATCTTGGAGTCGCCGTACGTGCCATTGGTGACAACGAAGGTGCCGCCGTCCACTTCCGTCGTGCTGTTGCCCTCAACCAAGAGCTTGGCAACGTCGACGAACTCTTCTTCGTCGCCTCCAATCTCATCTACACAGAGGTCGCTCTTGGCAACATCGACGCAGCCCGCGCTGTGGCCGATTCCCTACGAGATCGCAACACATCTAACCCACGATCGATCGCGGCTTATCGCGCTGCCCTCGCATGCATCTACAAGTACGACGGCGAACTCGACGCCGCAAAAGAGGCCCTCACGGATGCGTTGAACCTAGCCACGGAGATCGGCTCAACAGAGCAGGTGTTGACCATGCAACAAGAGTTGCGCGACCTCGCCCAAGCCCGCAACGACTTCGCGGCCTATATCGCACACAACGCAGAGTTTCTCCGACTTACAGAAGAGATCAAGGGGCGGACCACGACCTCGCGCATTGCGAACATGCAAGCCGAGCGCGCGATGGCCGCCGAACGAGAGGAGCGAGGACGTGAGCGTGCCGTCCTCTACAGCACTCTACCTAAACACATCGCCGACCGCGTCATCCGCGGCGAAGACGTCAGCGGCGACCACTTCGATCATGCCGCCGTGTTATTCCTTGACATCGTCGGCTTCACATCACACTCATCGCAACATTCCCCTGCCGTCATCACCGACCTTCTCGGCAGCATCTTCGCCCACTTCGACGAGATCTGCACCGAGCATAACGTCACCAAGGTCAAGACCATCGGCGACGCCTATTTGTGCTTCAAGGGCGATGGCACGGCGGAAGAAAACGCGAAGGCAGTGGCGAGTGCGGCTATACAGATGCAACGGTCTCCCTTCTTTTGGCCAATAGATGGGGGTCTTCGTGGGGGTCTTCGTGGGGGTCTTCGTGGGGGTCTTCGCGGGGGTCTTCGTGGAGCTTCTCCTGAAGGTTCTCCCGTAGCGTTCCGCATCGGATTGCATCTAGGTGCTGTAACAGCCGGCATCATCGGCACGCAGCGTTTGCAGTATGATATCTGGGGCGACACCGTGAACATGGCCTCGCGTCAGGAGAGTTCGTGTGAGCCAGGGAAGATCCAGGTGAGTGAGGCAGTGGCAGAGGTACTAGCCGGTGTCATTCCGAGCCGAAGCCCAGAGCACAGCGATGGGGAAGCGAGGAACGTGGCACCTGGCACCTGGCACCTGGCACTTCGTGGCGAAATCGAGCTCAAAGGCAAAGGCACCGTCACAACATATTGGTTGACAGTCTGATGCAACAACGTTCTTACCCCGACGTGCTCCGCGACGCCAAACAAGCCATAGAGGCGCGTGATACACCACTGATCCATAAATATGCGGCAGAGTTGCGCACGTGTTCGGAGCCGGAGGCAGCTGCCTATGCCGACTATTACGATGGTGTTGCTTCACTCTATGCCGGCAACCCTCAGAGTGCAGATGAGTATTTCTCGTCGGCGCGCGCACATGCCGAGGAACGTCAACAACAGCAACTGATCGGTGTGATCGGGACGTCGCACGCTCAGGTCTTTATGACGTACGGACGATATCCTGAAGCGTTGAAGATGATCGATTCTGTGATCGCAACGTATACGGATCTGCCGGTCGATCGTGCATCATTGACGGCTCGTCGCGTACGGGCAACACTGTTGCGATTGATGGACGATCTGGCTGGTGCCTACGAGTCATTGCGGATCACCTTGGACCTTGCCCGTTCCCATGAAGACCGTATTATCGAGGCACTGTGTCTGTACGACATCGGCACCATCCACATGGTGACGGGTGATCTTCCTGCGGCCTTCGCTTCCCTGTATGCTTCACTGGATCTGTATGAGCAGTATGGCAATCCTTCCGACATTGCCTCCACACTCTCACAGATCGGCACGACGTACGCACAGTATCAAGAAATGGATCGGGCTCGTGAGATGTTTGAACGAGCCATCGAGATCCATACGGCGATGAATGAAGCACTAGGACTCATCGACAACTATGGTAATCTTGGCATCACGTGCATGACTGTAGGAGCATTCGAACAAGCGCGCACGTACCTCGAACAAGCGATCAGCATCGCAGAGTCCGTTGGCGCAGATCATCATCGGACGTTCTTTGTTGAAGCCCTTGCGACCACGTTGCACGGGCTTGGAGAGTCAGATGCTGCATTGGCTCTTTTGGATCACGAAGCTGATAAGATCCGAATGTTCCCTGATATCGAAGTCTCGAGTCACGTCACGCGTAGCAAGATCCTTCTTGAACGTGGCCATGCGGAAGAGGCCAATGCTCTCCTGCAAAAGGATCTTGCCACACTCGCGAACGAGCCCAGAACGGATCTCCGCCTACAGGTACGCGATGCCCTGCGTGCTATTTCACGCGCGCGCGGTGACTTCGATGCCTATCTGGAACACGATGCCGCATATAACTCCATGAATGAAGAACTGCGTGGAAAGGCCACGACGCAAAAGGTCATGTTGCAGGAAAAGGAACGTGAACTCTCCATCCTTCAACAGCGCCACCACCGACATCTGGCCGTACTCTACTCAACGCTTCCACAACACATTGCCGATCGTATCGCCAACGGTGAGGTCATCAACGATGTTCATGAACATGCGTCGGTCCTCTTCCTGGATATCGCCGGATACACTACCTATTCCAGCACGATGGAGGCACAAGAGACCACTTCCCTGCTATCGTCGATCTTCACGGTGTTCGACCAGATCTGTGCGCGTGAAGGGGCGACCAAGATCAAGACCATTGGCGATAGCTACATGGCTGTTGCTCTTCCTGATGATGACCAGAACGCACCGACGACGGAACAACGCCTTGCTCGTGTTGCCCAAGCCATGATGGCGTCGCGCTTCACATGGCCCAATACCGATCCCATCCACTTCCGCATCGGCCTCCACACCGGACCTGTCGTTGCCGGCATCATCGGCACCGAACGCATGCAATACGACGTCTGGGGCGACACCGTCAACGTTGCCTCTCGCATGGAAAGCACCGGCGAACCCGGCCGCATCCAGATGAGCGCGGTATTTGCCGATCATCTTCGCACTGCCGACCCCTCCGTCACACTGGTCCCACGCGGTCTTGTCGACATCAAGGGTAAGGGGCAGATGGAAACGTATTGGCTAGACGACCATCTTCTTCCACCGTCCGCGTGAGAACAGCCAGAGGGTAAAGATCCCGACGGATGTTTCGGAGATGAATGCCGCCCAGAAAACACCGGAGTGCGCCATGTTGTAATGAATGGCGAACAGGTAGCCGAGCGGGATCTGCAGACACCAAAAGAAGGCGATGTTGATGTATGTAGGTGTGCGAGTATCGCCAGCGCCGTTGAACGCCTGCACGGAGACCATCCACCAGCCGTAGACGATGTACGAATACGAGAGGATGCGAAGCCATTCGCCGCCGATGGCGATCACGTGAGGGTCGGTGGTGAAGTAGGCAATTAGTTGATCGTTGAAGACGAAGAAGACCACAGACACGAGGATGAGATAGAACATGTTGTAGAGTCCGGTCCGCCACACGGCTGCTTCGGCACGTTCCGGCTCATTGGCGCCGAGGTTTTGTCCGACGAGCGTCGCCGCAGCATTGCTCATCCCCCATGCCGGCATCAGCGTGAACATCATGATGCGAATGGCGATCGTTGATGCACTCACGGCATGAGTACCTACTTCTGCAAGGATCCGCAGCAAGAAGATCCACGCCGTCATGGCCACGATCATCTGTCCGATGCCGCCGATCGACGTTCGGAGAATGTTCAACATTACCTTCACATTCACGACTAGATCTGTCCACTGCACGCGCAGGTGTTTCCCTCCGCGGAACAACACCCACAGCTGCACGAGCACACCGGTGCCGCGTCCGATGGTGGTGGCCATGGCAGCCCCCTCCACACCAAGGGCAGGTATTGGTCCCCAACCAAAGATCAACAGTGGATCGAGGACAAGATTGATGCCGTTGGCGATCCACAACACGCGCATGGCGATGGCCGCATCGCCGGCGCCACGGAAGATGGCATTGATCACGAAGAGCAACATGATCACCACATTGCCCCCTAACATCCAACGTGTATAGGCGGGACCGGTTGACACCACGGCCTCATCGGCACCCATCAGGGTGAGGAGCTCCGGTGCGTAGAAGATGCCGGCGACGGCAAATGGGATGGAGATCACTGTCGCCGCGATGATGGCCTGCACTGCTGTGGTTGCAGCTTCGACATGATGTTTCTCGCCGACGCGACGGGCAACGATAGCCGTAACGGATGTTGCAAGTCCCATCGCCACCGAATAGACGATGAACAGGAACGACTCCGTCAGCCCTACAGTTGCGACGGCAGTGCTCCCAAGCTTGCCAACGAAGTAGATGTCTACGACGGCAAACGTCGACTCCATCAATAACTCCAGCACCATCGGCACGGCAAGCAGCACGATGGCCCGTCGCATGGGAATGGATGTGTAATCGGCGTCAGTGCCGGCTATGGCGTCACGTAGTTCTTTGAGCATGAAGTGTAAATGTACGCAAAGATGTTCCCGATGCGTCAATTACTGCAGCGTTGCCGGCACTCACGCGATCCAATCGAGCACCGGTTTCCTGAGAAACTCTTCGAGGTTGATTCCGTCGCCCCCTACTAACAGCGTGCGATCGGCGTGAAACTCTTTGAGGAAGGCCTTGGTACCTACATGGTACTGTGGCGTAGAACCGCTCTTCACTTCGATCGTCGTGATGGTGCCGGATCGGTCGATCACGAAGTCGACCTCGGCATTGCCTCTGTTCCAATAGTAGACCTTATAGGCCATGCCCAGGTTCGATTGATTCAACAAATGTGCACCGACAGCGCTTTCTACGTAGCGTCCCCAGGTTTGTGGATCTCGGCGCACGGCAGACAATGTTGTACCGGAACCTGCTGTAAGCAGTGCGGTATTGTAGACGTGAAGTTTGGGACTTGAGCCGCGACTTCTGGCAACATCACCGGCATATTTCTGGAGTCCACGTACCATACCGGCACCATCCAGCAAGTGCAGATAGTGCGCGAGCGTAACGGTGTTGCCGGCATCTTGCAGTTGTCCGATCATCTTGGTGTACGACAAGATCTGTCCCGAGTACCGACACGCCAACTCGAACACACGTCGCAGCAATGCCGGTTTATCAACGCGCGAAAGTAGCAGCACATCACGCGAGATCGATGTCTCCACCAACGACTGCAGTACATATTGTTCCCAACGCTGCGGATCCGTGATCAACGGAGCAGCGCCGGGATATCCGCCATAGTAGATGTATTCGTCAAGTTCGGTGCCGAAGGCATCGCGCATTTCAACAAACGACCAGTGTGGAACATGGATCGTTTCGAACCGACCGGCCAGACTCTCCGTCAGTCCATCCTGGATCAACAGCGGCGCCGACCCCAATATGACGACGTGAAGCTTGATACCTGTGCGCGTATCTTCATCCCACAACCGCTTCACCGTCTCGGACCATTGCGGGATCTTTTGGATCTCATCCAACACGAACACACCGCCATCACGCCCTGTTTCGGCGCGTGCGGCATCCCACTGTTGTTCGATCCATACCGTCGACTTCAGCGTCGGCTCATCGGCACTTACCGACCTCACCGGCACCTTCAACCGGCTCACTGTCTGGTGCACCAACGTACTCTTCCCAACCTGTCGCGGTCCAGCCACCACCTGGATGAACCGTCTCGGCTCTTGTAGGCGCTCCTGGAGCACCTTCGCCATCGGTCGTTGATATGGTGTTTTCGCTTTACTCATTGTACTGAGTAAATTTACTCAGTATACTGAGTAATTACAAGTTTTCTGAGCAGGGGCGCTCTACGGCCTCTTCGCCTTCGGCAATCCGGCAACGACGATATCATACGATGCGTCGATCAGTCCACGCACGACCTGATCGGGCACTTCCCCGGAAAGTCGGATCGTCGTCCAATGTTTGGCGTTAAGGTACGGTCCGGCGAACACATCGTGATACCGATCGCGCAGCTGTTCAATATCGTCCGGCTTGCCCTTGATCGCAATGGTCGGCGGATCTTCATCATTGCCAACGAAGGCGAAGATCTTGCCGGCAACCTTATAGACCAGCGGTGTTGGTCCAAAGGGCAAGTCTTCGAACGCTCCGGGTTTGACGATACAGTGGTCGTGAATATCGATCAATGACAGCATTGTAATGCTCAGTCAGAAAGTCGGCACGAATATTGGATGGTTGCGATCACACCGCGTGTGAGACCGTCCGGACGGGCATCACGGACGATAAAGGGCACACCGATGTTGAATTGTAAAGCATGCTGCGCCGACAACGCATAGTCAACATAGAGGTTGCCGTTAAGCGTCACGCCTTGTGATCCGATGATCTCGCGCTCAACACCTTGCTCGTCCGTGAATCGATCGTTGCGAATGTGATAGATCGGCAAGATACTCGGCGTAATGGTCCATTCCTCACCAATTGTGAACGGATACGACACTCGCAGTAACAGGTCCGGTTGACGGTAGTAGTTGTTCGTCGACTGAATGGTACTCAACACCGACGTACTCGGATACATCGATGCAAAGAATGTATTTGCGTTTTGGGTAAGGGGCTGTTGGTACGCCAACACCACATGAAGTTTGTCGATCGAATATCCGATGCCGGTGATCAGATCCACCGTACCGAGACTAGCCTGATAGTCCATGGGTAAAGGCAGTCCATCAAGCTCTGCACCACCATCGGACAGCGGGATCTTGACGGCGGCCGTAAACGAGAGATCGGAGGTTGCGTCAACCGTCGCATTAACGAAGACATCCGAAACACCGAAGACCGAGATGTCGTTGCCGGACTGTGCCAGCGACGTCAGCTTTACATCGAACGAGAGACGCTTCGACACTCGACGATTCACAGAGAGATAGGCACCGGCTACGCCGATGTCATAGTCGGCCGTACCGAAGAAGCCACCGATAGAAAGCGTTGTATAGTATGCTGTTGACGTATCGTCAGATTCAGGCACAACGCCATGCAACGTACACGCGCCGGCATCACTGCATCCTTGTGCCTGCAAAGGCATTGCATGCAGCGAGAGCAACAACACGCAGCAAATGAGGGCGATCGTGATCGGTCGGCACATCAATGCAACACCACCACCGTACTCACACCAACGATCTTTCCGTTGTTGAGGGCGGTCACTGAATAACGACCGTTGCTCAGAGTTGCCAGCGAGATGGTTGACGTTGCCTGCTCACGGCGCACGACGCGACCCACCTGGTCGCGGATCTCGATCTCGGTTATCACGGCATCTTCAGGGATCTCAATAGTGATCACATCGGCTGTCGGATTCGGATAGAAGCCCATGTTGCGCAGTGTGCTGTGCTCTGCAACGGAATTGGGTCCGCCCCCTTCACCCAGAGTAGCGATCTCGGCATCGGAGAGCAGCCGGTTGTAAATGCGAACGTCATCAACACGGCTTAATGTGTCTTGATTGCTGATGCTGAGCATATCAGGCAAGAGAAACGTATTCTGCGATAGATTAGAGAGATCAACAACCTGGAGTCCATTCAAATATCCCTTTAGCGTTGCCTGTGCCGAATTGTTCCACACCAGGGCGATATGATTCCAGGATGTATCGGTCTCGAAACATCCAGAAACGGCGCTACCTCCGGAGATGACTTTTAGACAGAACTCATCAGGTGATGATGTCGATCGGGTTATAGAAACACTCCAGGGATTTCCGCCGACAGTTGTGTCGATCGCTTCGAGCACACCATACGTCTTCGGCTCCTCTTGCAACGTCACACCATCCATTGCTGTCTTGTACCAGAAACACACCGAGATCTGATTTGACGGCATTTGTCGTGGATAGCTATACACGGTACCGCCCGTGAAGTAGATACTCGCATTGGGCATTCCATCACGGTCAGGTCCATAGGCGAACGTTCCGAAAGAACCCGTAAACGCCGGATTGGACGACACGTTCTGAATCGACCCGTCGAACGGATAGTGATAGTCGGGATCTTGTGCCTGAGCCGCAACACTGAAAGCAGCCAAGAACAGCGCTAGTACGAAGAAACAACGGAACATGTGACCCTCCTCATATTGGTGACATGGCGTAAGATAACGAACGAAAGGGTCAACCCAAGTGCCCTTAGCGACAGACCAATGCAGCCGTGTATCGCTCACGTCCGTTGCTCAGAACAACGCTATAGGACCCTGGGGACAGTGCCGGCCCCCTAACAATGTGAGAAGCATGCGTGCCTGTGTACTGGATCTGGCCGAGTGCGTTGATGATCTGCACCTCCCACACACCTTCGTAGGGGGCAGTTATGGTCCACGAATCAATGACTGGATGTGGTGCGATCGCGATCTTATCTCCAGTCGTGCGATGTTGACGGTGTTCACGAACGGAGGTCGGCAACAGATCGATCTTCGCACGAAGGAGATTGCACGTCGTTCGGTAGTGTTCGATCAGGGCCGTGATCACCTCACCTGACACGATCCGGATCCGTTCGGTGTCCTTCAGAAGGATCACGGCAACGTAAAACGTAAGACGTTCACCGGGGGCGAGTGTAGGATGTGATGAGAGCGCCATCAGCGCGAGAACATCACTCGGCGTCTCATCAACGATGATCGCATTGGTCGCGAGTGATCGATACTTGTCTTCGTCTGTTTGATCGAGGGCAAAGGCGAGTCCGTCAACAGCCGTCACAGCTCGCTGCCGCGTTGATGTTCGCAGCATGGCAACGGCGATCTCCCCGCTCAGGTCTTCGTTATGGTCGCGAGCCATGTAGAGCAGCGTACTATCTGCGGCATACATCGCACGGTGCCGATCGTTCAGCGACGAAAGCAGTGGGTTGTCGCGCGGACCGATGCACGGATCGATCACCAGTGCGGGGATGACATGATACATCGTGTCCGATGATGCGTTACCGATGTCCACTTCCAGCAACACCGTAGACCGTAGTGGACCTTGATCGAAGGAGTACAGGCGTTGTCGGACATGGAAGAGTCCGTCAACGGAGCACTCATTCTTCAGCACTTCGCCAACATCATCATACTCGACGATCACATCTGTTGCCCACGTCGCGTCACTCTCACCCGAGAACGGATCATAGGTTGACATCACGCGAGGTCGCAACTCCCCATCGACGCGTTGCTGTCCACCGATCCACAGTCCCATCCCCTCCAAGAACTGCCATCCCGTCGACCGTGGATAGAACAGTTCACCGGTCGTCCCATCGCCGCGATGACCTACCTCTACATCTCCATAGGTATTCCACACTACGCTCCGTTCCTGAGAGGTGAGGGGGAGCGTCAGGAACAAGAGTAGCAAGGCCGTATGTAGTTCCCGAGATGTCACCTAGCAAGATAGCGAGGGGACATTACAAGATGCACACGACAACTAGAATTTTGCCAAGGGTAAATGGAGGAAACGTCCCCGATCGAATCAGGTAGTTACATCCATCACTCTGATTCCGTGAAGTTCACTCTAACGCCGTACTTGATAAGAGGATACGTGATGTTTCCACTTGTGGCAAACTCCCTTCGTTCGCCGCCACCAATGTTCATCCAAAGATTTTCGGCAATTCTTAGGTCAAGTCCTGCCGACCAGAGCGTAAAGTCAACGCTTTCTCCTCGTCCTATTGAATATCTTGACCCTCCCCAAAGAAGTTGAACATATGGGCGTACTCTAGACGTTCCAGCAATGAGCTGTGCGCCGTATGAGAAGTCATTCTCAAGTGAATCGGCATAAGATCCCGACGAAAACGCGTAACTACCGGAAGCGATGATTTGAAGATACTGGCCTATACCATACGACATTGATATCAGAAGCGGCGCCCTTACAGATTGTATGTCCGACACGTATCCGTTCTTTGAATGAACATTTACTCCAATCCCAACGGTCAACTGATATCCATGATTCCATGATGAGTCAGCCCATAGTCTCTTCTGCTCACGAATCCTAGTGTCAGCTGCTTCAATCCTCATTTGACGTCCTGTCTTGCTTCTGTCATAGATCGCCATACAGAGTGCTTCGTATGCATATAACTTCTGCCTGTATTGATCAATTGATTCAGCAGGCAGACTTCTAACAATTGTATCAACCATACGCCCAATAAGAGAATCGGGGCTGGCACCATACTTTTTTGCTAGCCGAGCAAGTTCGCTGGGTTGTGAAAGAACGATCAACTTAGTTTTATCATCCTCACCTCGCAACGCACCTTGCATCTCGTTTCGCCACATAGCTGCTCTATTTTGCAAGGTGTCTAGTTGATCATCATCAAGTGCAGATTGATACTCGTCCATGACATACGCCATGAATTTCTCATCATTCCGCACATCAGAACCATCGTATATAGTCCACTTGATTCCTATCCCGGATCGATAGCCACTTGAATCGTAACCGGTAGCTAGACCGAACTGGATGTTCCTAATGTTTAGCCAACCGAGTGCGTTCGATTGCACCGAAGATGTATCAGAGAGTCGCCATGGCGCGAATTCAATCCCAGTGGCTGGGGATACACCAGAATTGTTGTTGCCCAGTTGTCCCAGCTGCGTAATGAGCTTTTTGACAG
Organism: uncultured Hyphomicrobiales bacterium; assembly: GCA_964467455.1. Classification (GTDB taxonomy): domain Bacteria; phylum Bacteroidota; class Ignavibacteria; order Kapaibacteriales; family Kapaibacteriaceae; genus OLB6. The sequence continues at coordinate 19,087 of CAYXQJ010000009.1, forward strand.
TCCCTGGTCGGTGTATCGTCTCGGGTTTGTTACTCAGAGAATAGAAGACCCATAGTTCTGGATTCGAAAGATCAACGTAGCCGTTCTTCTGTGGCTCCCGCATCTGAGTGTGGACCTCTGATACTTGAAGCATTGAGAGAGCGACTATGGCCGATGCAAGAAGCGTGTTACGCGACATACTCGACGCTCCTTTCATGAATGGCATCGTTCGGATCAAATCGCACTGTCATGCTAAATCCGTGGCGAACAGTTTCAGTCATTTCGTAGATATCCAATGGTAGAGCTCCACCTAGCTGCCCATTGGCATCTGATAAATGCCAGGAGACCTCAATATGTCCATGGCTCATTGGCTTCACACTGGCCAATACCATCAGGGCATCTCGTATTTGAAGCGCCGTATAGATAGACCCGATTACATGGGTTGTAACACCAGGTGGAATTGCGTTGAATTTGGTGGGTGGATGATGAATAAAGCGATGTCGCCCAGCCCACGCAGCATCGTTTAGAGGTTTGAGCTTCAAGACAAGCGCATCTGGTTTCGAAGAAGTATCAGCTGTTCCTACGTGTACGATAACTCTTGACATGATTCGGTTCTCACAGTTTGTTGATGTTTGTTGTAATTGATCAGTCGACAACCTTCACGATCTGCTTCTCTTCCCTGATCCGGCGGTTTATCACGACCACACTCCTCACTTTACCCGTCTCGTTATTCATGAGGTTGTAGATCCAATAGGTATCAGCCCCCTCAGTCTGTTCCACAGCCGACAATACCCTCCATTGTTCCACTTTTGAGCATTGCTCGCAGTGTCGGCACAGACCTTGATTCTTGACCTCGGTTTCCTTCTTGCGCCTTTCCTGAGCCTGCGTGTTCGTATATACTGACACCGCAAGAAGAGCAACAGCGATCGTGCCGCCTACATATCCGATAACCTTAGACATACATTACCCCTTCTGATATGATGTGTTTGGTTTTGCGTTTGACTCTATTCTGGTCAGTCAATTCCCCATTCCCCATTCCCCATTCACCATTCCCCATTCCCTACCCTCCCTTCTCCCCCCTCACCAACACCACACTTCCCGTGGCATCTCGCTCAAGGCGGATGTTGTTAGCCGGGATGCCGGCATCGTGGGCGATGCGGAGGCAGTCGTCATTGGTGCGATAGATGAGTTGCCAGCCGTAGAGGCCTTCCATGATCCATTGCGTGGCGCACTCGCGGGCGAAGTTTCCGACAAGGAGGGTTCCGCCGGGCTTGAGCCAGTTGTAGAACTTGCGCATGAGGCGGACGGCTAGACGATGATCGAGGTAGTCGAAGAGACCGCAACACCAGATGGCGTCGTAGCTGACAGTAGGCTCGTACCGGAAGGCGTTGCGGTGATGGAAGGAGAAGTGGTAACCGGGCGGGACCTCGTCGGCTAACAATGCGGTAGCATATTCGACGGCATCGGCGTCGGCGTCGACGAGGTCGATGTGGACGGGATGGATCGGCGCACCAAGACGGTCAATGACGGTGCGTTCGATGCGGCCGGGGCCGCTGGCGACGTCGAGCAGGTGGACGGGACCACTCGCCCCCTTCACTGTATCAAGGATGAGGTCGCGGACAATGTCGATGCGGGATCGGACGGCGCGGGAGGCCTGCTGGCGGTAGCAGAAGCGGTTCCACACGTCGTCGTGGCGGTTGCCTTCGTAGGGTTGCTGGTAGAGCCAGTCGAGCGTGAGGTAGTCGCCGGCATATCCCTGCGGCTGGGTGATCATGCGCTGCTGGATCTGTCCGCGTTGGACAACGTCGCTGAGCATCGACTGCAGCTCAAGACGGAGTTCTTGGTTTCCGGAGCGGATCTCTTCAACGATCGGATAGAGCTTGCCGGAGATCTGCAGCGTCAGTGCATCGATCGCATCGTCGGTGAGATGGTCCAGGCGACTTGTTCCGACCTGATTGGCTACTGCCAACAACGTAGGAACGGCTTTCGCAATGAGATCTTCTTTGGTGTGTTGCGTGTGCATGGTTGTACCCTTTGTTCGGGTGCAAACATTCAACCGCAGACCTATACAAATCGTACCGGGATTCAGGTAGTGAGGCAGAATACCTGGATTCAGGTATCTCGGCAGAAGTCACTGAGCATGAGTACATGCATGAGGTCTTGGAGCGTATAGCAGTCAAGCTTTTCTAATATACTCCTCCACATGTCATCTGGTGACCTACCGAAGCTAACCGCCAGTTCAGCCATTTCCCGATTAGTCGATGTTGTGCAAGCGAGCATGTACAATAATGCAAGCTCTTGGCTTGTAAGCAAGGCGAACTTGCCCTTGTGCAATGATCCTTGCGGGTCTCTCGACATGACGGCATTGTAGATCTCATCAGCACTGGCGTTCAACCAGACAACCTTACCAACACCATGTTGATGACACCTGTACATGAGGTCCTGATCATTTCTTGATGCATAGACGATCAATCGTACAGAACCATTCGATCGGATGATCTCTTTACACACAAGACCATCGGAAGCGTTGAACGTGTCTTGATCAACGATCGCAACGTCCAGATCTTCGTCAACGATCACGACGTCGTGCTTATCCTCGACGATCATTCTGAGGAATGACTCTTTGCGCGGATCATCGATGAACAGTCCAAGTCGGACTTGTTTGTCCGGAAAGTCGACATCAGTCAGCACCACAATACCCGCTACGAAAAGCAAAGTGCACGAGCTCTTGCACGGTATGGATCTCCAACGCTTCCATGATATTCTTACGATGGGTCTCGATGGTATGCGGACTACGAGAAAGATAGTCGGCCGCCTGTTTCGTGGTCATGCACTTACAGGCGATCAGCTTGACGATCGTGATCTCGGTCGGTGTGAGTTCAACTCGCGGGAAGTTGGTTCGCACACCACTTATCGAGGGGGCAAGCAACATCTTCTTGCCGGAGTGGGCATTGCGGATCGCATCATACAGTTCATCGTATCCGGCGTTCTTGTAAAAGAAGTTGTCAGCGCCTGCTTTGAGACATAGCTCTCTAACAAGGTCGGTGTCGTAGTTCGTGAATAAGATCACCTTGATGCGTTCGCTCTTTGCCTTTACGGTCCTGCAAACGTCCGATCCCGAGATCAAAGGCATCTGATAATCAGTGATGACGACATCGATCTCTTCCGTGCGCGACAAGATCTCGGACAGACCGTCCTGCACATTCGACGACGAGCCTATGACGACCATGTCATCTGCTGCTGCAAGCGCAGTTTGAAGGCCATCAATGATGACCGGATGATCATCCAGCAGATAGATCTTGATCCGTTCCCCCATGTTCCCTCCTCGTTTGGCCTAGTGGCAGATGCAAGGATACAAAAGCGCCGTGTCCGGGCGTACTGTCGATGGCAACGGACCCTCCATGAGCCGTCACACGGGCAACAATTGAGCGGAGCCCCAGCCCCCTGACAACAATCTTGGGATCGAAGCCGATACCGTTGTCGTCGATGGAACAGACCAGCTCGTCGGCATGGGCCGTGACCTGGACATCGACTGCCGTGGCATGTGCGTGGTGCATCACGTTCTGCAGCAGCGTCTGCAGACAGCGATAAACGGTCTTGGCATAGGGCGCGGAGACACGTTCCAGGTCACCCCGTACCGCCAACGAGAACACCACATCCGGTTGTGCCTCTTGTGCCGAATGCAGGAGATCGGAGACGGCCGCACCCAACGTCGATCCATCCAGACCCGGAGCTGCCATCATGTGCGAGATGCGTCGAGCATCCTGCGATGCCTGCTGCACCGACGCCCGCAGTTCTGTGATGAGGTTCGCATCGTCAACACTGGTCCCATCACCACGATGGGTCAACCGATCGATCCATCGCAATGCCAGCGAAAGATCATTGCCGATCGAATCATGCAGGTCACGTCCGATCTCTTCCATCGTCCGCTCTTGCGTCTCCATGATCACCTGCGTCCGCTCTTGTTGACGCGCGAGTTCTTGAGCAGCACGTTCTTGTTCGTAGCGTGCACGTTGTTCGACAACCGTTGTGACCATTGCCGATACCGACGACAATCGTTGTCCGCGGATCCCTGCCAACTCTGTAAGCAGTTCTTCACGCACCGATGCATCACGCACGTATTCCAGCGCACCCGTAAGCAGCTGATCATGTTCTTCCCACAGACGATGTTCTCGGGCAATACTTCTTCCGTGTTCACACTGCGCAAGTGCTTCATCCATGCGATCATCAAGTGCATAGCGTCGGAATCGGACAAGCGACAACTCAATGGCCAACGTCGGTGACGAACGAAGGAGATCTTCGGACGTCGTCATCAATGCATCCGACATCTCTTTCATCCGATCAAACTGTCCAAGGCGGTAGTACAGGTCCGCCATACCGTTCTCAACCCTCACCACCTGCGTCATATGTAGGGTCGGATCAAGCATCGTCCTAGCTTCTGCATATCGATCCAACGCCTCGGCATATCGTCCATCCAGTTTTTGGATCACGGCCAGATTCTGTAGCAGTGCCGCTCGTTCTTGTGAGGGGGCATTGAATGGCGCTCGATCCAACAGACCCATGATCACCTGTCCGGCTCCGGCCATGTCGCCAGACCGTTGCATGGCCGTGGCCAGATTCGCCTGAATGGCCGTGTACTGCGTCGGCGTTCCTTCCCGCTCGATCACATCGCTCACGCGCGCCAGCGTCTCGATGCCAGCACCTAAGTCCCCTTTTTGGATTAGCGCCAGCGCGATATCTGCAGCCGCCAGTGCAGCATCCAGCGTCCACCCCTGGGCCGCATACAGCTCCTCAGACCGTAGCCCCAGCGAGATCGCCTCCTCAAACCTACTCTGTAACCGTGCCACGACGGAGCGCCGGTGCGCCAGGCAGGCGTGGAAGACCTCAAGATCCAGCGCTTCTGCAGCGCACTCCATCTCTGCCCTCGACAGAGCCTCTTCGGCCGCCGAAAGGTCGCCCTGCAATGTCGCCAATCTACCCTCGATCAACGCTGCAGCCACCCGCATCTCCGCCGACGGCTCGACCAGGGTCTGCAGGGCCTCGATGGCCTCCGCCCCCTTCCGCTGATTCGCTAGTTGGACGCTCCAGAACACGGCCTCCCACGGTCCCGTCACCGTCTCAGCCGCCCGTCCCCGGTTGAAGTCGTAGAGTAGATCAATAAGCATGCGAAATACCGTAAATCAGGTATTGCACAAGATAGTGCGGAGGAGCAAATTGAAGGATCATTCATTCACGTTTAACGAGGAGAGGGATATGGGAAAGTCTGACAATGACAAAAACCAGCCGGCCGTTAAGGCAATAAGCAAGTCGGCTTCATCGAGGGCCGCCGCTAAAAAGCATAAGAGAAAGCCGGACCCCTATGTAGAACTGCAAGATGCAGTGGTTGTTTCCGATGCAAATGTTCGTTTTGTTCACCTACAGAATTTAACTGCCCCTAGTAGCACTAAGGTACTCCATGCTAACTCATGGATCAAAGTTCACACTAAGAAAACCGGAGCACTGAGTTATCCGGATCGCGTACTTATTGTTCACGATCCACTCGACCACATGAACAACGGCCAACTTGCTGAGGTCGCAAACACGCTACAGATTACTTGGGACAAGAAGATGAAGTCTCCCCAAGGCAAGAGGCTCGAAAAAATAACTAGAAAGAAGCGGAGAATTCACGGAATTGTGGAGATCGCCATCGAGTTTGACCTCCCATAAGAATATACTAGATAATACTCGCTGTTAATCACATATCTCATTCCGGGGTGAGGCCTCCTCACCCCTTCTCTTTTCCGCACCACGGCCATCGCTGACCTGACCATCGGAGCACCATGATCCTCTACATCATCCTTTACGTGCTTGCGGCGTTCGCTACCGTGGCCCTGCGAAGAGATTCGATCGTCGGGGCCATCGCAGTGGCGACATCGTGCGGTGCTCTCGTTGCCTTGATCTTGTATGTGATCGATCGCGTGCAGACCTTGGACAACGGCACTGCCCGCATCCGGACCGATATCGCGGCATTCACCGTGGCCATCTCACTCGTGGTCTGGGCGCTCACTCCAGGATTTCAAAACAAGAGCCGATCCTATGGAAATGGTAGCTCTATCTTGGATGAGATCGACACCACGACGGCAACCACTCGTGATATGTCGCAGTTCTACCTCAGCACGTCCCTCTTTGATGACAATGGCAATCTGTCGCGCTATGTGAATGATCACTACCTCGTCAACAAAAGAGAACAAGACATCTTTGATCGGTCAATGGCGACGACCGAGATGATCGCTGCAGACCTGGGCTACGTCATCAAGGTCATCGAGGAGGTGAAGGATTATGTCCAGGCTCTCACTCCCGACACAAAGGCAGAACGTTCCGCTAAACAGTACATGAGCGTGCTGAAGATCGCCATCCGCAGCTTCCTAAGTACCCGCTCGTCATCTCTTGATGCCGTGACCAAAGAAGCACTCGAGAGCACGAACGACCTGATCCGACGCGACCTGATCATCGACAACGACTCTACTCTGCGCGTCTTCTACGACACACTCGAACCAACCTCACCACACTTGCCTCGATGGCCGCAAATGAAGAAAATTGGAAACCCGTCGGCTCGCGCTCCGAACTTCGATCCAACGACCTTCAGTGGACGTGGAACGATGCCTATAAACAGAGCATCCTTGCCCTACGCGCTCTCGATGCAGGATACATGCTCTACGGCGGACACTGCGTCCTCCTCCTGCGCCACTCTCTTCCGCAAGTATCATTAACTGACTAACCGACCAACCGACTAACCGACTAACCGACTAACCGACTAACTAACTCTTCGCATACCCATATCCCGCCGCCAACATCTCCTCCACATCCTTCTTCGTGAAGCTCGTGATGCTGTTCGTCAGGTACTCGGTCGGATGACGGTAGACATCGACACATCCGCCACGCTGCGTGATCTCGTTGCGCAGACGGTACACATCGCCATCGATCACCGACTGCGTCATCATCGAAAAGGCACGGTCGATCACGTCGATCAACCCCGGACGATGGTCTTCCCTAGAAAGATCATGGTCGCCGACCTTCCACTCCGGCAAGGTCTCCGGACCACACACAAAAACGTGGACGTGGATCTCCGACGCCGGCGTGCCCGCAGCAATGGCCGCATCCACACGCTCCTCTACCTCCGTCACCGGCACCACATGACGCAGGCCGCCATCACTCAACATCACATGCGTGCCCGATGGCAACTTGAAACGGATCATGTCCATGATCAACGGCGTCACCGCACTCGCAAACACGGCATTCTCAATGCCCTGGTCGTTCTTGATCGTCCGCAAGTCCCTATCGGCATAGGCCCCGCTCACATAGTCCGTATATCCCACATACGCTTCGAAGGGGGCAAGCGCTATCCTCTTCTGGTCGGAGATCGTCCGGAAGCGCTGCAGCAACGGTGCATGGTCCACAATGCCGCGCCATCCAATGCCGATGGAACCACCTGCCCCCTGACCCATGATGCTGCGGGCAAGTTCGTTGACGTCGTGCGGCTTGACCAACGACGCCGGCCCGGTGATCTCACGTCGCCAGAATTCTCGCAGCTCCTTGGCTGCCACCAACAGGTCGACAACGGTGGCATCACCGCCGGCCGTCACCACATTACTGGCCAGAAAGGCCGTGTGCAACGCACCAACGCTGATGCCATAGATGCCGCAGATCGTATCAGAGGCATTGAGTTTCTCCAGCGCACCGATCAGTGCACCGGTTTGCCATGCCCCACGAATGGAGCCGCCGGAAAGAACGATAAAGTGTTTCATGATAAAACTTAACACGCTACATTGCAATCATCTAACGTTTTCTCCCCTTTCTAGCCATCTAGCCCTCTAGCCCTCTAGCCCTCTAACAATCTAGCTGACTAGCTGACTAGCTAACTAGCTGTTTAACATGCAACACGCCATCGGCATCGACCTCGGTACTACCTTTTCAGCCGTCGCTGTGATCAACCCCGCCGGGAAGGCGGAGATCGTGGCCAATGCCGACGGTGAGCGCATCACGGCCTCGGCGGTCTCGTTCCTGGCCGACGGCACAGTCATCGTCGGCAACCATGCCGCCGATGCGGCAGCCGACGCACCGGAACGCACCGTACGCTGGGTGAAACGCTACATCGGCCAGCCCGATTGGAAGGTGATGATCGATGGACAAGACCATACGGCCGTTCAGATCAGCGCGCTGATCCTTGACCGTGTGCGACGTGATGCAGAACTGGTCCTCGGACCCATCACCAGCGCCGTCATTACCGTGCCGGCCTACTTCGATGAGTTCCGCCGTAAGGCCACGATGGATGCCGCCGCCCTGGCCGAGATCGACGTGCTTCGCATCATCAACGAGCCAACGGCGGCAGCACTCGCCTACACCACGTCAGGCAAGATCCACGGCAACGTTCTTGTCTATGATCTGGGAGGGGGCACGTTCGATGTGTCCGTTGTCCGCGCCGATTCTCCGGAGTCGATGACGGTCATCTCGTCTGAAGGTGACCATCAACTTGGCGGTGTGGACTTCGACAAGGTCCTGGCCGAGCTGTTCAACGAGGCCTTCCTTGAGCAGCATGGGTCGCCCCTTATCAATAGCGGAAACAGTGCCGTAGATCATGCCGTGATGTTGGAGGCAGAACGGGTGAAGCGGAAGTTGACGCAGCTGTCAACGGTGCAGAACATCACACTGCACAATGGTGAGAGGTCTGCGACAACGTCGGTGGACCGAGCCACGTTCAACGCACGCATACGGTCGCTGCTCGTGCGTACGGAGATGCTGGTGGACGATGCCCTCGATCATGCGTCGTTGAAGGCGTCCGACATCAATGCCGTGGTGCTGGTGGGCGGCTCGACGCGTGTACCGGCCGTCCATGATCTGTTGCGGACGAAGTTCGGACAAGAGCCACTGCGTCATATCAATCCGGATGAGGCCGTGGCCTTGGGAGCGGCCGTGCAAGCAGGCATGATCTTGCAAGAGCGCGGTGTGCTGACGACGGTCACCGAAGAAGCCAAGATGACGCTCTCGAAGGTCTCCGTGACGGATGTGACCAATCACAGCTACGGAACGATCAGCGTAGGCGAAGCGCATGGACGTGAAGCGCTTCGCAATACCTTCATCATCCCCAAGAATACGCCGATCCCGTGCACGCGCTCCGACACGTTCTACACGATGCACGACGATCAGCAAGTCGTCGAGATCAAGATCACACAAGGCGAAGATGAAGATCCCGAATTCGTCAATGTGATCACGGAGGGCTACATGCAACTTCCACCGGGACGTCCCCGCGGTTGCGCTATCGAAGTGACGTATAGCTACGATGCCAACGGACGGATGAGTTGTTCCTTCAAGGATATGTTGTCGGGCCGAGTGCAGAACTTTAGTCTTGATACACGATCGACGTAGGAGTGCACGATGGAGATCAACTGGTTGTGGCTGATCTTGTTCGGTGGACTTTGGTTCATCCAATACCTGTTTAAGAATCAACGTGAGTCGAATGCTTCGAGCTCCAACAATGGCTTCACAGCAACATTGCAGAGCGAATCGGTGCGACTTTCGGATGGCACACCAATGAACGTTCTACATGTGCACATCTCCGGACAGATCGTCGTCCCCAGCGATAAACATCCATGCACGATCCAAGTGGCCTTGTGGGATGTGACTGACACGGATCGCCGTTATCCGGTGATCACTCCGCTCCAAGATCACCAAGGTCCAAACCATCAGTTTCAGGTCGAACACGACATCACTATACCGCATCAACAATCGAACATCGACAGCATGCAGGTATGTACGATCCCGCTTGGATTCATCCTCGCAGCAAAACGTGGACGTCGAACCATCGAGGTGATGGTATACATCGGCCCCAAAGGATATCCGACGAATTTTTATCGTCGCGCCACCGTGTACTTCAACTATCAGGAAGACAGTCTTGGTTACACAGAGGTACGCGATCAAGCCAAGAACTCCGAGAAAGCCATCGCAGGTCTAGCCGTGGCCTTCGCCGCTGCTGACGGTACGATCGCCGACGTAGAGATTCGATCCATCATGGCATTCTTTACGGACCGGTATACCGATTCACAAGAAGCACAACAGATCTCTGCAGCTGTTGACGCTGAGATCCGCACCGTGCTCGACCGACTTCGGTCCGGAAAGTCGGACACGCTTACCGAGATCGCACATCATGTCGACCAGCTTAATGCCTATGCCAGTGAACCTGCCAAACAAGCGGCGTACGAGCTCTGCCTAATGGTTGTGACGGTTGATGAAGAACTTGCTACCGAAGAGCAGAGCCGGCTCCAAGAGCTAGCGCAACAACTTCAGCTATCGAGCACCTTCGTCAAGGAAGTCAACGACCGCTACATACGCGTCACGATGTACACTGAGAGCGCCGATGCTTCGGCAGTGGGTATGCCTGCCGGACTTGACCGAGAGCAGCAAAAGACCTACCTTGCCGAAGAATATCGCAAGTGGCGTGGACGTACCACCCATAAGGATGCGGCCATTGCTGCGGAAGCGGCGATCCGCTTGGAAAAGATCGCACAATTACGAGCCAAACTGGAAGATGCAACAAGCTGAGACGTTCACCGACCTATGTGCCGCAGCACGGTATGTTGGTGACACCCCGCGGTCTGCTCCCGCGAACGTCAACGTCGCCGACCTGATCGCCCGCATTCGCTCGTCGGCACTCAAGGTCACCGCAAAGACCGTCCCGCAAGTCCATCGCGCCTGCGTACGTGTTGCCGAGCGTCTGCTCTTGCCCGAAGAGGCCGAGGTCTACATCATGGCCAACCCAACGCCGAATGCCTTCGCACCCGCCTGGGCTGTTGGTCATCGCCCGATCATCGTTTTGCACTCGGGCTTGGTTCAACTGCTCTCCATCACCGAACTCGAAGTGATCATCGGCCACGAACTCGGTCATCTTGGCCTGCGGCACAGCAACCTCTACGCTACGACGCCAACGTCGGAATACGATGCCCTGCAACTCCGGTCGTATCAGCGTGCAGCCGAGATCAGTGCCGACCGCGTCGGATTGCTTGCCTGCCGCAGCATGCACCTTGCCGCGCGTGTGATGATCAAGACGGCCAGCGGCCTGCCCGATGACCTCCTCGGCTTCGACATCGACGCCTTCGTCCTGCAAATGGAACGCGACCCTTCCGAGGTCAGCCGCCAGTGGGAACTCGAGCTCACCCACCCTTCCCTGCCCTTGCGTCTCTGGGCCCTCCTGCGCTTCGCTCACTCCGATGTCTACGCCACGCTTTCGGGTCAGGGGGCAAGTGGTTCGCCCCTTTCCATCATCGATACTGAGATCAGCGAGCGTCTGTCGGCCATGGGCGATGGCGCGCTGACGTCGATGGAGGAAGATGTGTATCAAAAAGCACTCATGTGGGCCGGACTCTCGCTGGTGATGTCGGACAACATCATCCAGGCGCATGAAGAAGAAGCGCTGGTTCAACTCGTCGGCAAGGAGCTTGCCGAGAAGGCCATCACCTTTGCCAAGGCACACGGCAAAGATGCTGTAGAGGTGAAATACACCGAAGCCAAACGTCGACTTGAATCTGTCGGCTCGTCGATGGTCCAACGCTTTCGCACGGCTGAAGAGGCGTTTCGGTTCACGTTAGGTGTTGATCGGAAGGATTGAGTGTGCGATTGTTCCTCCATATCCTATTCCGATTTGTGATCCTCAAGATCACGATCGCTGCGGACCCTTCGTCGGTCGGTGAGATGATCTTCGTCGGACTTACCGTTACCATCCTGGCGTGCGAACTCCACCACGCCATCATGCACAACGAGCTGAGTCTAAGCCATCGCGTGCGGTATTCGAACGGCGCTATTGCCGGTGCGATCGCCTTGGCTGCCGCAGGACTGTACGTTGGCTACACACCGCCCGCATATAGCAATAAATCAACGGAAATGAGTTATGCGGGAGATCCCGAAGTCGACGATGCGAAGTCGCGTCGGTATGGTCTCTTTGATGAGAAGGGGCGGTTACCCTACGACATGCTTGACCAGTTCAGACTGTCTGCGTCAGATCAATACAGCCTAAAACGCTCGACAGCCGTTCGACAACTTATTACCGTAGATGCAGAGACGTTCGGTAGGATGACATCGCGCACAACTGAGTGGTGTTATACCATACGACACACACCGGGCTGCGGAGATTCGATCGCACAACTTTTTGACGGGTTTCAGGATCGCGTCCATGAGTACGTACAGTCACTCCCAAGTATGATGAGAGCGATCGAGGACGACCAGAGTCGTCAGCATAGCGACCCCGAGTACCCTGAGTACCTTGAGGGGCGGCTGCGGGCGTTATCAGCGATGTATGACTCAATGTTTGTTGCCATCGAAGCTGAATCGTCGATACTTGAAAAAGAGATGCTGACGATCGCCTACATCCTCTCGAATCCATCCTACTGGAGTACGACGGAGGATGGCAAGCCGATCATGATCCGACAGGACATCGCTGAACTCAGAAAACAGACCGCAGACCGAGCACTACGGTGTCTGCGCACGATCAATAGTTGTCGCGATGCCATGATCGCCTATTACGTCATGTTGGATCGCCGGAGCATCGTCGTCCCATGACCCTGATCGTCATCATCGCCATCGTACTCATCTTGTTGTGGATCGTACGTATCCTCAACGGTCTGCAGATCATTAGGATCAAGGACGGTGCGCTTAGTCTGGTCCTTGAACGCAACGTGGACGTCGATGCCGATGGCAAATCGGCGACGTGGTTGCATCTGGGCTTGTTTGGGTCGCTTCATTTGCCCGAGAGCACCGAAGTAGCCCTTGCCAAGATCCGCATCGTTGATGTCACTGATGAGGCGCATCCGCTACCGGTTCGTTCGTTACTACACGACGCATTCGATGATGCGGGGATGTTTTACACCGAGGTCAACTTTGACGTCCCCAACGGTACCTATCTATTCCGACGTCTGGAGTTTCTTCGGATCTTCCTTGACGGTCTGCACGCCCCCTATCAAGGAGGCCGCACATTTGAGGTGCACGTGCAATTCACCGTGCCGGGTAGTGATGTCATCTATTCTGAATCACGGAAGACCTTTCACTTTGTCGAAGATCGGTTTGGCTATCTTGAGATCGAGCGGCTCATCGAAGATGCCAATGCCCTTGAGCAGCGCCTCGGCAAACTGTTTGCGGAACACGACGGCAATGCGACTACCGAGGAGATCGACGCTTGTATCCAAGAGATCCACAATGCTAGTCTATCCGGCCTCTCCGATGCTGCCTATATCAGCTGTCTCCATGCAGCCAATGAACCCGGAGCGCTCACGCCGATGAAACGTCGACTCTTGGACCACATCGCGGAGCAACTACACATTCCTGCAACACTCGCGGCGGAATTGCAGGATCGTGTTCTGCGGATCACAACGATAGAGGGCTCAACGGATCTTGAAGCCCTTGGCGTCCCGGCCGATCTGACGATCGACGAACAGCGCAGCTACCTCGCCGTGGAATATCGCAAATGGCGTGCCCGCGCTACTCACACCGATCCAAAGATCGCCGCCGAGGCCACGGCTCGGTTGGAGATGATCTCTCGCGCACGAGCGGAACTGGAATGACCTGGCGACCCTACACCATCATCATGCTGATCACCACCTACGGGATCGTGGTGATGGCAACGATCGTGGCGAGTCCTGCTTCGCCCCTTGACCAGTCCATCACCGTGATCACGCTGAGCTTGCTGGCGGGTGAAGTGCACTATCTGCTGGTGCAGGAGCGACTGCAACTACGACGATATGTGTGGCTGCCGATCTCGTCGGTGGTGATCGCGGCTGTGCTGTCGATCGGCGTGATCGCGTGGAGGCCGATCTACCGACAGCTCACCGCTGACCGGTACAAGCAGGAGCTGACCGAAGCACAGGAGCGGTCGAACGAGAATCGACGTCGTGCCGGACTGTTTGATGAGAAGGGCTGGACGAGCTATGAGCTGCACCGTGACTTCGAACTGTCGAGAAACGATGAGTACGATCTGAAAGGATCGATGGCCGGACGAGCGTTGTTGCGGCACGATTCGACAACGTTCGCAGAGGTGATGAACGCCTCCGATGAGATCCTGAGGCATCAGTACTTCAGTGTGCACGTCAACGCCGTGATGACGGAGCGTTTTGTTGGCTTTCAACAGCGCGTTCAACAGTTCCTTGATGCGTTGCCCGGACACCTTCGCGCGATCGAAGAAGAGTTGATGGCCACACAGATCGATCCGCAGTCAGTAAAGGAGATCGAAGAACGCCGGCAACTGCTGCGGAGTTTGTACGACTCGCTCGCGATCGGCATTCGCCGGTCCGCTCCGGTGCTGGAGAAAGAAGTACTCGACATCTCGCACATTCTCTCGCAGCCGAGTTACTGGAACATCGCCGCAGATCCGCCAATGTTGATGCGCCCCAAGATCAAGCTGTGGAAGAGCAATGCCAGCACGAGAGGAACCAAGGCATGGCGGATCATCCATCAGAGTCGACGCGGCATCCGCGCCTACCGCGCCTTACTACAACGTAACACGGTGGAGTGGCCATGACGCTGATCTGGATCTTCTTCGGCATCATCGCGGCATTGTGGGTCACACGCACAGTGTGGACCATGTGGGAAACGCCGCAGCACCGTCAGACCTTCACGTTGCTGTTGGAGATGGTACACGCGCCAAAGCTTGCACTCGACATCAAATATTTTGGTTTGTTCAATGTGCCCGATCACGTCGATGTCGGCATTGCCCGCATCCGTCTGATCGACGTCACCGATGAGAACGCGCCCTTGCCTGTGAAGTCACTGTCGGCCGAGACCGCCGACCGCGACGGCTGGTACACCGTGATCCATCCCATCACGATCGACCACAGCGCTTACACCTTCTTGAACGCCTCGCTGCGCACGATCCCATTAGACGGCATGCTCGCCCCCTTCCATGGCAAGCGAAAGATCAAGGTCCATGTCGAGATCGCCGAAGATGAAGATGCCTTCGTCTATTGTGAGGCATCGGCCTCCTTCACGCTCAGGCAGACGCGGGCGGGATATCGCGAGCTGCACGAGAACGTTGAGCCCTGGCAGCATCTCGTCGAACGCCTTGCCGACAGCGTCCGCGCCATCGCCGAGACCACCAGCCCAACTGCCCATCGCGCGCTCAACGCCGATGTTGACCGCTGTCTTGACGAGATCCTGGAGCAGCACAGTCCATCACTTGCCCACAACGCCTATCAACGTGTGTTGGAGGGGGCGAGCACCACCCCCACCCAGAGCGAGGCCGTCGCCGCGGTGCTGCAGAAGATCGCGCATCGCCTCCGCATCTGAACATCAAAGTAATCTTGATCGATTTCCCTACTTTCGTCCGTACTTATCGTGTGCAAGAGAGGGCCAGATGCGTTTGCTTCAGTACAGTGTCGGTATTCTATTGGCTGCCTTCGTCCTTGTTGGCTGCACCAACGAGGGACGCGATGAGGTACCGCGGGAGGCGGATAGTACAAGCGCAGCAACGGTCGGACTCGACAGTTCCTCCGTGGCCATCGCCGTGATCTCCCTGGATCCGCAGGGCTGGAATGAAGTGCGGACCTTTATAAGAGACCTTCCGAAGCCGTCGTCGGTCTCGATCTATTATGGAGATGGTAATGTTGTCACCGGCGATCATGCCCGTGCGATGACCTTGTTGGATTCTCTGTCAAGCACACAGCAGCTTCGGCCATCCGATAAGCCCGCAACGTTGCCTTACTTCAGCACTGCACTATCCTCAGCGATCGGCCATTCGCTGCGCTCATCGTGCAAGCATACACGAACGGTGATCTTGGGAACCTTCCCTCCGCTACAGATCAAGAATCGAGCAGAGATCGAGCGCGTTGGACCGATCATCACAAAAACAGAACTCGACGCGTTGACGGACCTGCCGGACCATCGCTTCATCATGTTAGGCCCTTCAGCTCCATCAACATTGCGCGATATGTTGCTGCGCGCCTTTGAAGAAGCCCACAGTTCCGTGATCTCAATCAGCTACCAATCTGGACAATAGTCATGAAGATCGTTTACTTCTTGATCGTCACCACCATGTTTGTTGTTGGATGCAGCTCTGGCACCACGTCAGTTGAGCGAACAACACCGCCCCCTATCAAAGTATCCGAGCAGACCTATGCACCGATCGCGATCTCTGAAGATACGGTCGTGGCACAAGCAACAGCGGGAGGGCTTACGTATAGCGCTGTGCCTAAGGGCAAGACAGAGACGCGGACGGCTGCACTGCGAGAAGTGGGCGATTCGATCACGATGAAATATGGCGAAGCCATTCTGATCGTTCTGGATAGTCTCAACCCCGCGGAAGTGACGATCGAATCGGTGATCGACGAAACAACGAAGACCGTTACGCTGCGTGTGATCGACAAGACGAAAGATGTTGTGGTCCTAACGCATAAATGCCAGACCGTTGATCGTGTCGGTGGTGGTGCAACAGAGTTCCCTCGTATCATTCTTGCCGATGGACTGGCACCCGAACAAGTTGTGGTCACGCCGATGTGTGATGAGATGAACCGTCTTGCAGGATACTCCATTCGGTACGGCGCCGAAGAACGCGGATGTCAGGTGCAGGCACAGGCAAGTCTGCGTTCATTCCACCGTTGTGGTGAAAAGCTGCAGGCAGAGTCCAAGAAGAATAACAAGTCGAAGTCACCAAAGGTCAAGAACGACACGTGGCGTCTACTGTTCTACGGTGATGATCGGAAATAGTCCGTACGTGTGCATCGCCCCCTTACCCTTGACGTCGGTAAGGCCACTTTCCACGATCCGGAACTCACCACGATACGGCGCCAAGGCATCGACGAACGACGTTGTGCACAAGATCGAGTCGGCATCTGCCAGAGACTCCATCCTGGCAGCAACGTTGACGGTGTCGCCCCATACGTCGTAGGCGAACCGACTCTCTCCAACAACGGCAGCGACGACGTCGCCACTGTTGATGCCGATGCGCAGGTGGAGATCATATGCTGACTCCGCGGAGAAGGTCTTGATGATCGAGATCATGTCCAAGGCAAACAATGCCATACGCCGAGCATGATCTTGTGCAGGTTCCGGAAGCCCCGCAGCTGCCATATAGCCGTCGCCGATCGTCTTGATGCGCTCAACACCAAAACGTTGTGCGGCACGATCAAAACGCGAGAAGAGATCGTTGAGAATACGGACCACTTCATGCGGCTCGAGGGTGCTGGTGAGCGGTGTAAATCCCACAAGATCTGCAAAGAGTACCGTAGCGTTGCTGAACGAGTCGGCGATCTGTCGTTCACCTGCCTTCAGTCTGTGGGCAACTGATGCGGGGAGAACGTTCAACAACAACTTCTCACTACGCTCTTGTTCAGACCGCAGATCGCGCGTGCGTTCTTCGACGATCTGTTCAAGCTGACGATTCTTGCGCTTGATAGACCGTACTCGTGACCGATAGAATACAACACCAAGAGCGATCATCGCCAAGGCCACCCCCAACTTCAGCCAGATCGTCTGCCACCATGTTGGCTCGATGATCACGGTCAAGGGGGCGCGTGGTTCTTTCCAGGTTCCGTCTACGTCGAACACCTGCACGCGAAACCGATACGTGCCCGGGCCGACCTGCTGATACCGTGCCATCTGTACCGAGGGCAATTCCACCCAGTGTTCGTCATATCCCTCGAGCAAATAGCGGAAGCGAACGTACGTGCCGTACGTTGGGTCTACCACGCCGAAGCCGATCGCAAAGGGCGAGTCGCCATAGTTCACCGTCAAGGTGTCCAGGGTATTGAGCCAACGCTGCAGTCCTACAGGCCGGTCATGCACATGTAGTGTGGTGAGATGCAGCTGCAGATCTCTGCGAACGTCCGGTGATGTTGCAGGATCGAAGATCCCCACACCGTCGGAACGGAGCAGCACGACCTTGATCGTGTTGCCGTAGCGAGGGAAGACGGCGGAGTGGATCGTGGAAGAGACATCGGTATCAAGAGGGACGATGCGAAACCGTCCGGTGCGCGGATCGAAGCGCTCGATCTGATGTGGCGTGACCAACCAGATGTTTCCAATGTGATCCACAGAAGCCGCAACGTAGGGCTCGCGGCCAACACGTACGAACGGACTGCGCAGACGTCGGTATGTCTTGGTCGCAAGATCGACCTCGATCACGCTCCTACGATCTGCGATGAAGGCCCGACCGCGATCGTCGACCATCATGCACTTGATGGATGCCGGCGGCTCTGTTGTGGCGTCTGCCGGACGGATGGCGAGCGGGTCGATCGTCCCATTCGACCGCAACATGCCGATCTGTCGATGTCCAAATGCCCAGATCGAGCGGTTCGTGCCATTGACAACACCAACAACGGCATCATTGATATCAAGGTCAGTGAAGTCTGCCACAGGCGCGCGGAACACACATCGATCCGCAGCTTCATCATATTCGTATCTGCCGCGATCGGTCAAGATCCACACGCGTCCATCCGGCAGTTCGATCAAACGTGACGCCAGGTTACTCTCTGGTGCCGACGTCGTGTTCGCTCCATCCAACTGGTAGGTCCGTGCACTACCTGTGGCGCCATCATACCGGACAACACGTCCGCTCATTCCCAGCCACATCGCGCCATCGCGTGTGCGGAGCGACGATCGAATGCCGCTCATCGCATTCGCCGCTTCTAACAGCGACGGCACCACACTAGTCCGGTTTGGTTCGATGCGCAGCGCAAGGGAGCGCGATCCAGGCACGGTCGCGCCGGCGAACAACACCACCACATCTTCACGCACCATGATCGCCGATGCGATGTCGATCGCCTGAGGAACATCATGAATGATCGGCTTGAGGGGGTCGATCACGACCACACCACGATCAACGATCAACGCCGTCGTGCGCCCAGCGCTGTCACGGTCTACCGGCAGCACAACGTCACTTGCTGACGTACCGGCCACTTCTACAACGTCAACGCGACCTCGCTCCACATCAACTTGAAGGAGCGCGCCATAACCACCAAGCAGCACATTGCCGTTGCGGGCACTTCGCACCTCACGCGATCCGTACCGCGGCGTTCGCAGCAGTCTTGATGGCTCGATCAGACCTGTCACGACCTGAGTCACGACCGATCCACGACGATCCACCTTCGTGATCGACACGCTACCGTTTGGTGTCACCAGGACCAGACCGCCGCGCGATGACGTTGCGACGACCGGCGCCTGATGCAGGCCATCGGACCAACGCGCCGACCCCACCACGGTGCTGTTCTCCACATCCAACCGATAGATCACATCGCCATGGACAAGCCAGGCATAGGCGCCATCATCATCAGCAACGATCCATTCTTGTGTTAGGGGGCTGGGCAGACCCTTGATCGTTCGACGCTGCGTGGCTCCTGTTGCCACATTGCAGGTAACAAAGAACCCTTGATCTACGAACCACACCTGCCCCTTTCCATCAGAGAGAACGGAAGCGTTCGCAGTGATGCCTTGAACTTGTGTTCGTTGACCGGTGCGGATCGAGCCAAGGTGTATCGCCGACGCGTCGCGTGTGATGAACGTGTGTTCGTTGACCAGCGAGACCGTGTGTGTTCCGCGAAACGGTTCGGCGGTACGCGAGCCGCCGGGGAGGATGTTGGAGAAGGCCTGGCGTCCGGGCTCGAACGACGAGAGGCCATGCACAGAGCTTACATAAAGTTTGCCGGCGGTTGATTCCAGAATGGAATAACACCGAACGCTCAAGACTGACGTGGAATCGGCGGGGTTTGGGAGGAACGACTGCACATCGCGTCCATCCCATCGACAGAGTCCTTCTTTCGTCGAGATCCAGGTATACCCTTCACGATCGACATGGGCCGCATAGATCTCCGACGACGGCAGCCCATTGGACACATCCAACAGGGTCAGGGCAGAGCGTTGTCCATGCGCGTCAAGGGCAAGCCAGAGCAACCACGCGGTCAGCCATCCGATACGGTAACGAATCATGCAGCGAATCTAGGTACTTCAGTGTGGTGCGCCATGGCTTCGGTACAGATTCATGACTGCCGGTGCTGCCGTGACAAAGATGTAGATCACGTATCCGGCACCAAGGATGGCGGCGGTGATGATCGTCGCCAGGATCATCTTCCCTGTGCCGATGCTTTGGGAAGCACCGTAGGCGAACCACGCTACCAGGAGCCAAAGCAGGATCGCAACGAACATCGTGGCTTGAATGCCGGTGGCGATGCGATACAGCGGACGGTCTATAGCGTTTGCATAAACGCGCTGGCTTTCTTCAAACGTCGGGATCACCGACGCCAGCGACCCTGTACGAACGCTGTCCGGCAACTCACCCGTCTCCGGGTCGATCGCGGCGACAACTTGTTGCAGCTGCGGACCCAGCGTCTTGTACGTGTTCTCCAACTTGACCCACGAACTCGCCGTCACCGGATCGACCATGGCAATGTTCGTGGTGGCATTGGCGGCAACACCTAACACCAGGGCAACGCCGCAGAAGTAGCAGGAGAGTCCAAACGAAGCCGAGAACGGCGTTTTTGCACCGAACATCCTCAGGACGCCATGTCCGATCGCCATCGCGGCCAAGAACAGGAACAGCTCCAGCAGCGCATCTATGCCGAGAGCGAGGAAGCCTGCATCATCGGTGGGCATTGTGGCGGGGTCGGTGACCACGGGCAGGGCCACGGACAGAAAGAACGAGATCAAGAAGGCCGTGATCAAAAAGGCCACGCCCTTCTCCGTCAATTGGTCGGCAGCGGTGGTATCCGAAGACGCCCCCTCTCCCTCCACAGCAACGTGCTGAGCGATGAACGTCCGCGGACGTGACACGCAGGCCGCGAACTTGGACAAGAACGACGGTAGCTCTGAGACCACTTTTTCGAGGTATGACTTCATGTTTACTCCTCCTTAGGGGAATGTTCCCCGGCAACTTACTTCCCCGGCAACCTTCCCCGGCAACTTACTTCCCCGGCAAGACGGGTCTGTTCAGGGCATACTCGACGTGTGGCGACACCGCCGCCCCCGGGTCACGAACCTCCACGTACCCCAGAAACTCCGCGCCGAGTCGTTCAACGGCAATTCGAGACCGCATGTTGTTGACACCGATCTGAAATCGGACCTGGGGGACATAGCTGAATGCATGTTCGAGCATCAATTGCTTGACGATCTGGTTCGCCCCCTTCCCCCAATAGGAGCGAGCGAAGAAGGTGTAGCCAATGTAAATGTACGAACCGTCGGCAGCGGGCTCGTAGTATCGAGTCGAACCGATGATGTCACCCGTGGACGTATCGATGATGACGTAGGCCGTACCATGGGCCATGGCGCCGTCAAAGAAGGTCTGAAAGACCTCCCTTCGCCACCGGTCATGTTGTGGATGCTGCTCCCAGATCAGCGGATCGGAGGCAACACGATGCAACGCCTCGATATCCGAAGCCCGTAGGGGGCGGAGAAGGATATTCTGAGAACGCAGTTCTTTGGACGTGTCGATCATGGCAACCTTCCCCGGCATCTTACTTCCCCGGCAACCTTCCCCGGCATCTTACTTCCCCGGCAACATGGTATTTTGAGGGATGAAACTACACTTTAACATCGACATCCACGCTACCCCGGAGCGCATCTGGGATTGCATCGTCACTGACGCCCCGTATCGCGAGTGGACGGCAGCGTTTCACCCTGGATCACATTTCGTAGGGGGCTGGCAGCTCGGTGATCAGATCCGATTTCTTGGTCCGGACGACAACGGTGATCTGCGAGGAATGGTCGCCGAGATCGCAGCGTCGGATCACCCACAACATATTTCCATCCGACACCTTGGCTTTGTGTTCAACGACGTGGTAGACACAACCAGTCCGGCTGTGACGTCGTGGGCACCGGCATATGAGAACTACTTCATCGAACCGCTTGGTAATAGCACCACACGATTCAGCGTGACACTCGAGGGCATGGACGAGATGGCAGAGATGTTCGAGGGTATCTGGCCGAAAGCTCTGGAGTTGTTGAAACAGGTTGCCGAACGCAACAACTGAAATTAGCCCAAGGCGCTGTCATGAAACATCTCCTCATCGTTTTCCTGATCGTCATCAATATTGATACAACACAAGGCCAGATCGTGCTGTCCGGAGCAAAGTGGCCGTGGGAAGACAAATGGCGTGATCCAACACGTGGCAGCATCTTGTTGAGTCGCGTTGGTGAGACCGACATCGCAACACTCACCTATCACGACACCAAGATCTTCATGGTGGGTCGATTCGACTCGGCGTACAAGGTCACATGGAATCACAACATTCCGGCACCTGAGCATGCGATCTCAGCCCACATCATGGCGTCGGCAACAACGGTCAGTGCCTTGATACTAACGCATCACGATGATTCTCTCGGCGTCTATGGCGTCTCCATTGACGCATCGACCGGCACGATCAAGAAAAAAGGTATCGTGCATGCTGTTGCCAGTAATGCACTCCGCAGACCCTTCTTCGTCACGTCGCCCGATGGCACGCGTTGTGCACTCGTCGAACGAAATGAGGGTGACCCGTCAACGGTGATGATCTTTGACGGAGACCTGAATGTTGTCGCAAGTCACAATACGATCGACATTCCCGAATACTCCACCAACCTGATGCTTCGTCCGCTCACCATGTGGTCCGGCGACAGTTTCTATCTCGCCACGGCATCGATCGATGATTCGATCGACGTTTCGATCGTCCGTGTGGATCGCGATCAAGTCACCTATTCTCAAAGGGGGCTTCCCTTTACGTCTAAGGATGAGCTCGACGTTGATGACAGTCGCATCGAGTTTATTGCCGGCAACGGCGACACCTTTTACGCCATCGTTCAAGAGCGCGACGGAAGTGTGACCAACGTCTTGGTGCGCCACCAACTCTCGGTCAGCTCTGCATCCACGAGTGCTCAGCGTTACCACATCTCCGAGCGAGTGCACCCCGTTGACGCATTCACGCGAACCTTGATCTACGGAGATACTGCCTTCGTGGCACTGGAACGATTCAGCGCGTTGTACAAGCGTCAGATCGCCTCTAACGAAATGCTCAGCATCTACACCGTCGGTGATGGCTCGATCACGCGATTCGATCCAGCCGGAGCACGCTGGAGCAAGCCCATCCCGCGTACCACCGATAGAACCACGGCAGGAACATCGGAGACGATGTTGTTCGGCCTGACCCCGGCAGTCATGGCTGCCGGCAATGGCACCCTGACCAACGTGTTGTACTGCGAAGATGCCGACGACTTCATCGTAGCTCAAGACTTCGATGCTGCGACCGGTGAGATCAAGCAGCGCATTCCGCTGATCGACATCGACGGTCCAACGTATTGTTTCCTCGAGCAGTGGATCATCCTTCCCGAGCATAGGATGATCTGGGCGCCGGTCGGCACGGCGATCAAGGTGTTTCGCTACTAAGCACAAGTTCCCCGGCAACCTTACCCGGCATCTTACTTCCCCGGCAAGGTCGTTGCGGCAAGGTCGTTGCTCCCGACACCTTCATCATTGCGATCATGCCGATCGTTGCAGTCGGTCTCATCATCGTACCGCTAGAGTTTGATGAACTCAACGCGGCGGTTCAACGCTTTGTTCGTGGCGTTGTCATTGGCGGCGACGGGTTCTTTCTCACCTTTGCCATCGGTCTCGATGCGAGATGCATCAATGCCATATCCGCCCACCAACGCATTCTTGACCGCAGTACCACGACGCTTCGATAGATCAAGGTTGGAGTTGTCATCACCATCGCTATCCGTATGTCCAACGATCTTGATCCGCAGCGTTGGATTCTCCTTCATCACATCAGCGACCATCTTCAACGTGCCGGCCGATTCGGGTTTCACAACATCTTTGTTGACGTCGAAGTAGATGCCGTAGCTCACTAGCTTTCCTTCCGTCAGCAGTTTGCTCCGCATATCGGGAAGTCCCGTCGCAATACGCACATTGGTGATAAGGGGCGTCCCATTATCGAAACGGATCATGTTATACTGATACGCTTTCGACATCGCCTTCGGCAGATCGAACATCTTCGTTTCATTCACATACAAACGAATGCGTTCCTTCTGCACCCAGATGGCAACGTGATACTTCTTGTCTTCAAGAAGCTTGGGTTCAATCTCCTGCCCCTTAAGATCAGGCGTTCCGTCACGATAATACGCTAGTACCGAATTGTTGTAGGCGAACGCGAACTTGATACCCGCATCGCCGGGTCGAGCCACACCGTACATCAGATCTTTTGGCTTGCTCGTGCTGATGAGGTAGAAGGTGAAGTCTTTGTTGTTATGATTTTTCAGTGCGTACTTCTGCGGGATCACGTCGAATTCGATCGTATAGTTCTCCGGCAGTTTCAGCGGATCAAGAAGCGTCGTGATACCACGAGCGTTCGTGATCTTGAACCAACGTCCGTCGGCTAATAAGGTCGTAACCACTTCACCCGAACCGGTGGTATTCCACGCGATCGGAAAATCGCCGATGGCTTCGGCGGTGAAGTCATCGAAGAAGATCACCTTCTCGCCGGCGACGAAGTCGTACCTAGAGGTGATGGTCGGCGCTTCCTGTGCGCCAACGAACAACGGAATGAAGAACGCAGTGAGGAAAACAACGATGCGACGTGTCATAGAGCACCTTGGAGGTAGTGTGCACTACGAACGTAGGGGTGGCGGGAGTGCGCTCCAATGACAGAAGTCACCCTTCCCCGGCAACCTTACCCGGCATCTTACTTCCCCGGCAACCTTACCCGGCATCTTACTTCCCCGGCAAGGTAGGGTGTTTGGGCTACTTGAGAACCTGAATGTTCTTTGTCGTGGATCCCCACGCCCCCTTCAACACCATAACGTACGTTCCCGAGCCAAGATCGTCTAGGGCGACGGAGATCACACTGGACTCAACGGAAAGGGGCAAGCGGATGCGCTCAAGACCCTGGACATCATACACCGAGAGACTCGTGTATCGCTGTGGCTCGAAGCTGATGTGGAGGTCACGTGTTGCGGGGTTTGGCCATACCATGGTCGATGGTGTTCCTTCCTCATCAACGCTCACGACAGGGATCGTTACGCTGCGGACGCTGCTCCATTCGCCGGCGACATCATTCGAGGCGAGATTGCGAACACGCCAATAGTGAAGTCCCATACCCGCGACCTCGACCGTTACCGTTGCCTCCGTCGTTTCTTGTTCTTTGACGAGCGTCGTGAACTCCTGATCTGCCGAAAGCTGGAAGTGCGATTTTCCGGTAGTTGGCACCCACGTAAAGACCAATGTGTTTGAAGGTGCAGTGATCCCATCCTCCGGCGACGACAACGTTGGCGCTGTTGGGATCATCGTTAAGTTTCGCATGGGCGTCCAATCCGATTCGGCTTGTGGCGTGCCGTCAGATGACTTCACGGTGCCGACTTCGACCGACGCAACACGCCAATAATACGTTGCACCCAACTCAAGATCCGACGCTGTGTAGCTATCACCTTCGACCACTTCGTTGACAAGGATCGATGTGAATGCTGCATCGCGCGCGATCTGAACACGCGTTGCATAATTGGGTGAGGCCTTCGTCCAGCTCAACTCAGCCGATGTGCCGGCAATGCGAGTGCCGTCTTCCGGAACGAGATTCGTTGGCGCTTCAGGCGTTGTTCCGTCACCTTCTTGATCGGTCACTTGGACATGCGTGTATCGCATGGCCTGCGTCATATTGACAGGAGGTCCGTTCACGATCGTGATACGCACGGTATCGATCGAAAGTAGGGGGCGATTGTTTCCCTCTTGGAACCACACCCACGACACGATATCTGTGGTGATACCGGTTCCCAAGGTTACGGGGCCAACGGTGATGTCGGACGTGTCCTTCACGACCTGATGATAGGCAATGCGGATCACATTCTTGAACGTTCCTTGTGGCAGGACGATCGTGCCATACCCATCATACTTCGCAGTGATGGTTCCGGTGCGTCGGATCGTTGTTCCTTGTGAGGAGAATTGATGTTGTGCATCATCGTTGATCGTTTCGTTGTACGACCACGGCACCTTGGCTACGTCGAGCGGATTAGCCCACTCGCCGCTTTGAAACGCTGCCGACTGCTCTCCAAGGCGCGTCCATCGTCCATTAGCAAGCTTGTAGTAGCTCCATGCCGTATCCGATTCTTCGGCAAGAGTTGCCGTCGGGAACGACGCCGCATACGGCGAGCTGGCCGGAGCGGCGTAGGAGAGTTGCTGCGAGCCGCCAAGAACCTTCAGCTGCGAGAAGTCCCACTGCTGTTGCGCTCCACCCGGCCCCGGAACAATGCCAAGCGTATCCGCATTCTTCCACTGGATCATCAAGCCGGCCTCCGGCAAGTTCGACGCCGTGAAGTTCGGCTGCGCCGTCACAGCGGTGAGAGATGTCAGACCGAACACGCAGAGGAAGAGGAAGCGCTTCATTGCAGACTCCAAGTTGATGATCTAAACAAAAATATGACTTACTTCCCCGGCAACATTCCCCGGCATCTTACTTCCCCGGCAACATTCCCCGGCATCTTACTTCCCCGGCAAGGTGGGGGTACTGGTGTATTTTTGTGCCCTTGAACGCCTCCGCCCCCACCCCCCTCCTCGCCCTCAAGGGCGCGCTCCAGCGCGAGCGTGATGCCCATGCCGAGCGCTACCGCCAGCTCACCGAACAAGCGCCCGTCCGACAGCGGGTGGCCGAAGGTGTTGCCTGGTATCCCGTCCGCATCCGCGAGCAGGGCTACGGCTTTGGCGAGTATCCGTACGTCGTGGTAGAACGCATGGGCCAATCCGGACCCCATCAGTTGTTAGGGGGCAAACCATGCCAACTCTTTTCGCAGTCGGGCACGGAACAGCGCATCGTCAACGGAACGATCCACTGGGTCACGGGCAACACGGCCCACATCATCCTGCGCGACAACGAACATCCCGACTGGCTCGACGACGGCCGCATCGGCGTTCAACTCGTCTTCGATGCCTCCGGCTTCAAAGACATGGCCGATGCACTCAACACCGTGATCAACGCGAAGGATGATCGGCTGGCAGAGCTACGGGACATTGTCTTTGCAGGAGAACTTCTAGGAGAACTTTCAGGAGAACTTGCAGGAGGACGGCGCGAAGCCTTACACAAAGACTCACTCAACGACTTACTCAAGGACTTACTCAGCGACTTACTCAACGACTCACACGCAGTCACGGTGATACACGGCCCTCCCGGCACCGGCAAGACGACCACGCTCGTAAAGCTGCTCGGAGAACTGACACGAACCACTCGCCCCATTCTCGTTTGTGCACCGTCTAATGCGGCTGTGGATGTGCTCACGGAGCGTTGTGCCGACGCCGGACTGGATGTGGTCCGCATCGGCAACTTGGCGCGAATCGATCCCAAGGTGATGGAGCACACGCTGAGCGAACGCTGGAAGCAACATCCGATGTCGTCGGAGGTGAAGGATCTGCGCAAACGTGCCGACGAGTTCCGTCGTCTTGCGATGAAGTACAAGCGTTCCTTCGGTAAGGCCGAGATGGAACAACGTAAACTTCTGCTGCAAGAAGCGCGCAACATCATCGCCGATGTGCGACGCATCGAACAACAAGCCACGAACATGATCCTCGATCAAGCCGATGTGATCACGTGCACACTTGTTGCCTCCCGCAACGAAGAACTGCGTGGACGTCGTTTCGAGTACGTCGTCATCGATGAAGCAGGACAAGCGCTCGACCCTGCCATGTGCATTCCGCTCTTGCGTGCTGAGCGATTGATCTTGGCCGGTGATCCGTACCAATTGCCCCCTACCATTCTTGATCAGCAAGCGGCGTCGGGTGCGTTGGGGTCGACGATGTTGGAGCGGCTGGTGCGCAACCGCCCGGAGTTGGTGACGCTGCTGACGGAGCAGTATCGGATGAATCACGTCATCATGTCGTATTCGAACCAGGTGTTCTACGGCGGCAAGGTGACGTCGCATCCAAGCGTGGAAGATCACACACTACCGATCGGCGCGCCGATCTCCGAAAGTCTGATGATCATCGACACTTCAGGCCGCGGCTGGGACGAATCCCCCGGCGAAGGTGCTGAGTCGCTGGAGAATCTTGGCGAAGCAGAACGCGCCTTGGAGATCTATGACGAGCTCACGCAGCACCCCGGACATGAGCAGTGGACCGTGGGCATCATCTCTCCATATAGGGGGCAGGTACGGCGTATCAATGCGCTGCTCACCGATGAGCAGCGACGTCGGGTCCGCACCCTCGACGTCGACACCGTCGACTCCTTTCAAGGCAGCGAGTGCGACGTGATCATCATCACGCTGGTGCGGAGCAACACGGACAGCGACATCGGCTTTCTGAAAGACATCCGTCGGATGAACGTGGCGATGACACGTGCCCGCAAGAAGCTGGTGATCATCGGCGATGGATCGACGATCGCAGCGCACCCGTTCTACCGCGGGCTGTGGGAGTATGCGGAGCAGCACGGGACGGTCAGAAGCGCGTGGGAGTAACGCCTGCCGTTAACCTTGCCGGGGAGCGACTGTGCCGGGTTAGGTTACCCGGGACAGTCGCTACCCCGGCGGGTGTCTTAAGTCGTTGAGAGGGTTAGCGCGGCGCCACCACAAACATCCGCGAGATCGACCCTGTTTCGCTGCTGATCGTCACTCCATACGTTCCCGGAGTCAACGACGACAGATCAACATGGTGCTCCTGGATGCCCGACTGCGACGGCGTGTAGTCAAACTCCGCCACCGTAGCACCAAACAGGTCGGTCACACGGAGCGTCGTCGTCGAGATCTCCGGTGCGTCCCAGACGATGCGTGCCGAACCATTCACCGGATGTGGGATGATGTTGATCGGCATCGCTGCCGAAACTTCAACCACGCCACCTTCTTCATCCACGCTTACCACCGTCTGAATGCTCTCCGATGGACAGCCCCGCAGGTTCTGCTCGTTGACGGCAACAAGATAGATGTTACGTCCGCCAAGATCAGGTGTGCCCAGCGTATAGCGCGTCTCATATCCTTCAGCATAGGCCAACACGGTATCTGGTCCGGTCGCAACGTCAGCCATGATCATATAGGTCACGGCGTTCGGATCCGGTGATGGCGTCCACGTGATCGTCGTCTCACCTGTCGTCGTGTTCTGATAGGCCATGATGTTCGTCGGTGGTGCAAGAATGGACTTGCCCGTTGATACCGGCGCATCGTTATACACGGCCACGATCTCCAAGCCATTGGCAACACGTGTTGCCGAGACGTAGTACGAACACGCCGTCAGCGTGTCGTTCATCACATACGTGTAGCTACCCAACGTTGCATCTACTTCGCCCAATGCCACACCGTCGTTGCCTTCGTTGTTCTCATCCAACACCAAGGCGATGATGTCGCCGGCCCTGTATCCCGCAGGATCCCACGTGACCGTAAGGTTACGACCACTGACCGATGTTTGAATAGTAAAGGGGCGATCCTTTCGTACTGCCGAGATACGCACTTCATCTTCCGGCTTGGGATCGGTGAGCTTGATCAACCAGTTACCAACGATCGGATTTACAACGAACCACTGCGTCATCGAGCCATTCGTTGCGTCAAAGCGACGAACCGTACTGTCGGTAGTCGTGGCCGCATACTCAACGCCATTCGGGTCAACTAGCACAGATGCCGGCGCCGTTGTTTCGCCGCTCACAAGGATGATCACACGCTCGATATCCGAGGTCACTGTGAATGTGTCGAGTGCATTGGCTTGCACTTCGTTGTCAGACTTCGGTCCCTTCCGGATAGGGAGCATTGCATAGGCGCTTCCCCAGTCCACTAGGATGCCATCGTTCGGCGTTCCTTTCACATCAAAGAAGAACTTGCCGTACGAACGGATGATCGACACTGGATTTTGCGATACATCACATGTGAGGTTGAAGTTGAAGCCAACTTTTTCGTTAACCCCTAGATACACACTTCCTTGTCCAAGTGTTGTATTGTCGACACCAAAAGCACGAGCCCACTTCAAGAAGCCCGCTGCCCCTTGCTCATTGATCTCGTCACCAATACGCGGAATGCGCAGAGCGCCTTTTCCGGAAACACACATCTCGAACGGCAAGAACGTGATGCTGTAACCAACATCAGTCAACGACGCGAAATAGTCATCCGCTCCAAGATGGCAGATCTTGATATTGCCTCGCAGGGTCGCGCCCGAAAGGAAGTCGATCTTCTGCGTTGCATCCATCGTCACCTGCCATGGTCGCGTGACCGAGATGAACGGGATCTTGGCGATCTTGAACAGACCCTTACCCGAGAACGAGAGTGGATACTCCCACTTGCCCCCTAACTCCATCTCGAATAGCTCAGGCTTTTCGGCACCGAGAGCGTCGCCCCATTTCTTCACCCACGAGAACTTGCCCTCCAACAATGCCTCAGCCGTGGGCTTGAAGATCCCCGTAAGGCCAAAGTTCCATTTGCGGACACCCTTCTCAGTATCGAAGCCGGCATTTACCCGCCACCCCTTCAAACAAAACGCGGCGAGCGGACCTGCAGGCATCGGCGTGCACACGTTCTCCGAGGTGGCTTGAAGCATGAAGTCCTTAAGATACACGGTCTCGTTTCCGGTAGCGGTATCACCACGGAACACGAACGATGTCTTGATCTCTGCCGTTTTGTCAAGCATTTCTTCGAATGTGGCGCGAGCGGCAAATGAGAGCGTCTCAAGTTTCCAGTCATACGAGGCAGCAAGCTCATTGAAGCAGAAGGCCTTTCCAACGCCAAGATTCGTTGCCTCGAGTTCGAATTTCTCCAGACCGTTCTTGCGCCAATTGAAGCCCATCGCCAAACCTTTGCTACCAGGGTCATTCGATTTGGCACATTGAGCGCGAACATCGTTTCCGGCAGGAGTCTCGTAGGAAACCTTGAGCCGAATTCCCGGATTGTCCCATTCCGGTAAGAACGCTACCTCCTGCAACTTGATGGCACCGCCGAAGAGTTTCAACCCCGTCTGTTTGGCCGCAGCAAGCTTCAAGATGCCATTGCAGTTACCTGAAGCCGACGTCATGAACATCGATTCTGCCTCGAGGAACACGCCGCCCGCTAGACCGATATCAGCACAATCGGGGCACATGAGGCGACCTGTATACAACACCCGCTCAGAACCCGGAGTAGTATCGATCTGGAACGTACCACCTTCATGCGTGAGGAATCGGTTCACCACCACCTTGCTTCCACTAGCTTTCTTGAGGGGGCTTCCTTCACCAACATTTTCCCACTTCTCACCTTCACCGGCATCATACTCGATGATGTTGACTCCGGCGCACTTGTAGTACCAATAGCGCTGTTCAGGATCTACTTCGATCTCTTGTGTGATCGTTGGCGCATCTTCGTCGTTATCGCGACGTGCCGTGAAGGTCAAGGCATAGGTCTTCTTCTCGGTGAGATCTTTCGGGATCTTGAATGTGTATTTCACTGACCCTACATCATCCGACACACCAACATCGACATCTTTTTTGATGATGATCGGATTGTCCAAACACACAACGGTCGCACCTTTGATCGGTTTTCCTGAACCAAAGTCGGAGACCGTGAAGGAAAGCGTTACGTCCTTGTCGGGGTTCTCGGTGAACTTCTTACCCGGGCGCACACTCAGATTCAACTTCACCGGGATCACTCCGCTAAAGATGCCTTCAGTAATATGCGTGATCACCGTATTGCCGGATGCGAAGACCGTCCCGCACGACCAGTTGAAGGTACCGTGCAGACGTCCGTCCGGGTCGATCTTCGTGACCGTAAAGGATCCGCTCTCGCAATTACACATCCCCGACGTTCCGGCATAGTTCTGCCACGTTGCGTCTTGAGGACTAATGAAGTTATACGTCTTTGGCAGCGGCGCTTTCGGGTTGAATCCCTTCAAACGCATCGTAATGGTCTGCGTTGGACGCGATGCGTCACCCGTTGGCATTACGCCACGAAGGACGAGCGTCGAGCCACTGAACGAGACCGAAACCTCATCTGAATCCCAGACGCGATTCGGGCCACCGGAATTGGTGGTGAACTTGATCTTGTCGATCCCCTGACCGAACATGATCGTTGTTGCAGCTAGCCACACAACGATGAGTTGATAGTAAAAACGTTGCATCCCTCAACCTCTCAATAAAGAATACTTGCTGTTTTGTCATTCATTGACAACACGATCACCAACGGACTCTTGGATGAGCGCTCTACCGGCAGGGCGAGGTGGACGATCCCACTTCCAGTTGGCGCTACCTCTACACTTGACAGGAATCTACCGTCTATTGTGTACACATCCAACCTTGCAGGGTCAACCACGCCCGTTCCAACGAGGTCCGTGCTTCCCGCCAGTCGCATCAGCGTAAAGCCGGGCACGATCAGTGCCCGCTCATCATAGGCGCACAACAACGAACGGACCTGACCCGGTAACACATCGACCTGGGCATCACCCGATGCAAGCGAGTCTACTACAAGGTCCAACGATGTACGATCTGCCCCGCCCCTTAAGAGATCGACGTCGATCCGGGCGATCACGTTCGAACCATCAGACATGGGCGTTGGTGCATCCACACGGATCGTATCCGGCAGAACGTTCAAGGTTGTGGAGGGGGCGAGCACAACACCACCGGTAATGACCCTCCCGCGGATCACACGCTGATCATGCGTCAATGCGAAGCGCAGACCCTCACCACGCGCAGCCAACAAGGCCACGACCTGATCGAGGGTAAGAGGCGCAGTTGGATCGGCATACCAGCGCACGGTGAATGTCCCAACCTCGCCAACAACACCAACCGTGGTGTCTGCTGCGATACTACCACAGACGATGCCGCGGTGGGCAACATAGACGATGCTGTCGGCAGCAACGGCGAATTCACCATCATGGTCGATGCGGACGCCGATCGTGCTGACACCAAGTGCCGTGGGAGTTAAGATCGATGCAATGGTGGTAGAATCACCGGCGTTCAGTGTGATCGGGAAGTTCGATGTGATCGTCAGGTCGGCATCGTCCGGACGCACACCCGTGATATTCAACGGCGCATTGCCTCGGTTACGCACGGTCATCGATACCGGTACCGATGCACCAACACACTGACGTCCAACATCGGTAGTGGCACGGTCGGCACTCAAGAGCGGACGAATTCCGCGCATCGTGAGGTCGATCGGTTCTGTTGGCTCACATGCCGGACGCAACGTTGTGATGAAGAGCTGCGAGGGACGCGTCTCGATATCCACCGGCGATGCATCGATCTCGACGTCGAGTGTTGCATTCGGCAACATCGTCAGTGGTAATGTTTGACCGCCGGCCGGACGCACGGTGTACTCGGCACCGGATGGTCCGACACTTCGCAACTGCGTAATGGTCAATGGCAAACTGCCCTGATGCGTGATCGTCGTTGTCACGGTGCGCGTAGTTCCAACGCGTACGTCACCAACGTCAACCGTCGCAGCGGTCAAGAGTCGAGCCGTTCCAACAACACCGCGCACTACGATCACCTGGTCACCAGCCGTCGTGCTGCGGATCGTCACCGTCTCCAGGAACGGTCCGTCAACGTTACGTCGGATGGTCAGCGGGATCGAGACGGAGCCGCGCGGAGGGACGGTGAAGGGGCCGCTGAACGACGTCGTGACCGATCCGTTGGTCAACACGACTACCGTGTCAATGTCGACCGGACAATTCACCGGCGTGGAGATCGAGACAGCGCGGACCACGTCGACGTTCGTGCAGATCGTATCTACGTCAAGTGTGTCGACCACCGTATACTGCGGTGTGACCACGCGTGCCTTCACCGGAATGTTCCGTGCACCGGGCAAGGCAACACTCTCAACACGCAGCGTTCCCACAAAGACGCCGGGTGTCGAAGAAACGAACTTCAACTGCGGACGGATCACCTCTTGACGAGCGAACGTGACCGGGATCACCGGCGTCGGTGCCGTGCTAAATCTTCCACCGGCCGCATTGCTGAACGTCAGCGATGTGATGGTGACATCACAACCACCGATGTTCTCGATCAACTGGTCTGAGCGGAGCGTATCGTCGATACAGATCTCACCCATATCGATCGTATCCACAACACCAACCACACTGTATTCTGCCAACTTTCCATTGATCGTAACGGTGACGGTATCAAGATGTTCAACCCATGTTGTGTCGCCATCACGCAGTGACTCATACTCGCGCACGCGCACGCGCACCTGCACCGGGAACGTGCCCACGGTCGGCGCGATCACTTCGATCGGCACGTTCGTTGTTCCGCGTGCAGATAGCTGGAACGGCAGCGGCGCTGCTATGTTCACAGTGGCCGTTGGTGCTCCAAGAACGGTGAACTCTACCAGCGGTAAACAGCGCGGACCACTGACGTTGATGGGAAGTCCGATGGTGTCAGGAATGGTAGGACATAGTGCCGGCGACGTCACACTCGCCCCTTGCACGACCGCCAACACACCGGGGACATTGATACACAACGTATCGAACATCGGCGGCGTCATGCCATCGGCTCTGATCTCGATCGGAACGGCATACGTCTGATCGTTCAATCGCGTCCGAAGGGCAAGCGAGATGCTACCAACGCCCGTTTGATTGGTATCCAGTGTACCCGGAATGATCGGTAAGGGGGCTTGCACAACGTCAACACCGGGTACGGCGGATGTCACGTCGATCACAACATTGTCGAGTTGCCGGCCTGCAGAGTTCGTGATCAGGAACAACGGTGCCAAAGTATCCGGTGAGTAGGGATGATACGGAGTGACGTTGCACGGGATCTGGCTCACGGTGTCGATGTTGATGCATCCTTTCCCTCCCCCGCCAATGCCGGGTCCGGCAAGGATCACATCGCCACCACCCCCGCCGCCACCGCCACCGCCGCGGCCGATCTCGAGCGAGTCGACAAGGCCGATCTCTGTTGCTGCCCGAATAGCACGTTGTCCTAGCGCCAGTCGCTTGGGATCCCAGATCAACAGCACAGAGCTGTCTGAATAATCGAAGCCGGTCGCGAGGCGTTCATCCCATTCGTTCAGCCGAAGGCCGATGGTACTGCGATTGGGATCATCGACCCAGTTGCCAAGGATAAAGAGATCGGGCGTGATCAGGTCCGACTCGATGAGATTTCCGCGCGCAGTCAGACCAGGCCCCACCGGCGTGCCTTCAAGAGCGATCCAATAGTCCGGAGTTCCGGTGCCGACGCTGTTGCGGTACTCTGTCTCAACAGTACGATATCCGAATGATGTGGCGATCGGCGCACGGTCGTTGTCGCCGATCTTGGTGTCGATCAACATCAACACTCCAACATCATGATCGCGTATGCCGCGGTTGTGAAGCGTTACACTCAGACGGATGAATGCCCCACTCGGACGTTTGACGGGTTCCATCGTAAAGACCACGCCGATGGTATCTCCCGGTCCGTGCAGGATCTGCATGTTGGCATTGATGCGCGGACGGTTGTTGACCGTATCTCGAAACAACCCGATCATGCGGATCTGATCAACAGGCGGGGCCCCGGTGGTCTCATCGAGTTCATAGGGCATCTTGTAGACCGTGTTGTCTACCTTGATGTGAATGTGCGACGTGTAGTTTACAGGTCGGTTGCCCGTGCCGTCCTCACGATAGATCAGCGGCTTCGACACTCCGGTGTAGGCCGTTGTGATCGAGAAGTGGCCGTTATTCAAAAGGAAGGCCGACAACAAGTACGGCGGCAGCGCATCAACGATGCTCAATGATGACTGTGCCATCAGTGGCACCGACATCATCAGCGCTACCGCACAAGCGATGATAGATCGAAGTGTTCGCATTACTCGTCTCCCTGTAATGCGGTGCGTGGTGTAGCCACTTCGATCACAACGGTACGATTGTACATCCGGCCTTCCGGTAAGTTATTATCGTGGATCAACTCAGGACCGGCACCACGTTCGGTGACGCGCTCCGGAACGATCCGCTCTTTGATCGTGGATGCCACGCGCGACGCTCTCCGTGTTGCCAAACCGGTATTGTATCCGGCATCGCCAATGCGGTCGGTGTAGCCCGTAACGGTGATCTTCGACGTGGTGCGAAGACGCGCTTGAAGCGCCTCCATGTACGGTGCATCGGTGGCGCTGATCTTGTCGTCGTCAAAATCAAAGAAGACCAAACGGTGACGCTCACGGATCGTATCCGCTTCGGCATCTCCGTCAAGCGCTGTGGAACGTCGCAGTCCGATCACGTGACGTGCCTCACGGTAGAGATCACCTTCGCCACTGGCGGCAGTGACGATAAGTCGGCGTTGTCCGGAGGTGAGGAGCGTCGAAATGTCAGACGTCTTGGGACGCCATGACATCGAGCTATTTGCGGCGACATTTTCTGAAGCAACAAGGCGACCATCGGCAGCCGTGATCTTCACTGACGATGCCGTTGCCGGCTCGACCGTTGGCAGCACGTTGATCGGATCGGGGATCAGGCGCGACTTCGTTGCAACGCGGCGCACAGGCGCTAAGACGGCAAGATCGTTGGAGGTGAGTTCTACGCGGCGGTTCTCTTCGCGGCCGTCGCTGATGGTGCGATTGCTGGGATGTTGCGGCAACAGTCCTGCAGACACGGTGATGCGCGACGCATCGATCTTCCAGACGCGCACTAGATAGTCGCGAACGTTGTTGGCCCGTTGCTGTGCCAGAGCTTGATCGGCCTCACCGGATGCGGGCTCCACATGCCCCTTAACAGCAAGGGTTGCCGAGGAGCGTTGTTGTAAGCGATAGCCGATGATGTTCAGTATGTCGTGATAGACATCAATGATGTTCCCATCGATCTCATTCGGCACAAAGCCCGACGTTGATGACGAACGGTCGCGATACCGTGTCGGGATCGACGCCGAGGCCGAGTCGAAGAAGATGTTGGGCAATAGCGGGATCACATCAACCGTGGTGGCTTCGGAGAGGACGATCTCGCTGACGGATTCCGTAACGCCGTCCTCACGTGTGCCCACAACGTCGAGCAAAACATACGGTGCCGTAGGCGGTATGACGACGGGCGCCGGCTCCTTGGCCGGTGGCGGTGGTGGAACGTCGGACTTTTCGGCGCCGAACAGATACGTAACGCGGACGCCGGCACGAGCCATGTGCGCCGTCCAATCAAACGAGGAAAGCACGTTCGTAAAAGCGAACGTTCCGCCGATCTCCGGCGTGAGGTCAACGCGGTCCGACAACGGAATGTCGTAGCCAATCTCAAGCGTGGCACCAAGACGCAGCTCTGTTGTTGTGGCCAAGCCATCGGTTTGATCGAACGGTGCGGCGAGGATGATACGCGATGTGGAGCCATCGGCAAACGTCACACCGGATGGTTCAATGATGGACTCGGTCTGTTCGAACGCAGCGCGCGTAGTGTAGCCGATCTGCGGACCAAGTCCGATCGAGAACCGCGGGAACAACTGATACGTTGCCAGCAGATCAAGTGTGATCACGTCGAGTGCCGTGTTCAGCTCATATTCACTCACCATCCGCACGAGCGAACCGTCGGCAAGGGCGACCATTGGTGAGAGCGGCGTCGGATCGGTGAAGTCGCCATCGGCCTTCCAATAGCCCAGGCGTGCCCGTGCGCCCCACGTGTCATCGAAGCGTACGTCGACGAGGTTCCCCAACGTCCAGCCCAGCGTTGTAGCATCAGAAAAGGTCCCGCAATCTTGCAGGCCTTCGTACGAGCTGAAGTCACCGGAGTGGATATTAAGCGTGCCCGCGCCGAAGATCCCGGCGCGCCATTGCCAGTATGGCACTTGGGCGTTGATGATGGAAGCGGAGCCGAGGAATACCGAAAGAAGTAACAGTCGTAGCATAACAGTTGCGATTATGGTTGCAGAATGATCGCGCGCAGCACTGTGCCGTCAACGCCGTGATAGGTGGCGGCGATCACGCCGCGTTGATCGTGAAGGTCGACGCTGTGGACATTCGCGTCAACGTGTTCTGTGCGAATGCTCGCCCCCTCCAATGATGAGAGTTGCAGTGTTCCGTTGACGGAGACATTGAGCCATCGCAGTACGACGCCGTGGTCGGCACGTTGTGCGATCATCGTTGGTTGATCGGAGAGATAGACGTAGCCGTTAGATGCGCCGCAGAAGGGGTCGATCTCGACAGTGCCGGTGTCAGACACGACGCACGGAGCGGCAGTTGTTGGAGCGGTCTGCACTGATGCGACAAGCGCATCGGCGCGCAGGACATCGTACTCGACATAGAACAACACCTCACCGTCGTTGGGTTGGCGTGCGAACTGCGCTTCCACGGCGATGGATCCATCCGCCGATGGCGTCGACGTCAGAACCGTGGTCGGGACATCACCTGCTGTGGCTGTTCGAGCGGACAACAACTTCCATGGATAGGTCAGTGCCAGCGAGACATTCTGCGTGGTGTTCGGTGTGGCACGCACGGCCTGTCGGCCAACCGTGCCGATGGCCATCTGCGCGTCTTGTACCGACACTTCCACCGATGGTGCGATCGTGCCCGTCACAAGGGCGACCGTGCTTCCGTTCGGACCGTCGAATGAAATGCGGCCATCGAGTGGACCCGTCGTCGGCACCACAAGATCGATGCGAACGGTTACGGATGAACGTGGCTGCAAGGTAGTTGGTGATGGGAGGTCGGTGGATCCGACCATTCCCAACACAACGGCGGAATCGATGCGGATCGTTTCAACGCTGCTGATGTTCTCCAACGTGAGCGTCGTGCTGACCGAAGCACCGGCACACACACGTCCAAGGTCGATGACCGATGTCGAGAGCTGGATGGTACGAGAACGCGGCACGGTACACACCGTCCCTCGCGCCAACGTGTCGCCATTGTCCGTGGATCGCACTGTGATATCCTCGCGTCCTTCACGCACCACCGTTTGTCGCAGTTGTATCGGTACGGTCGCATTCGGCGCTACATCAAAGGGAAACGTCACACTGGGGTCAAGCACCACAGTACCCTGCGTCGTCGACGTGACCGTAAGATCCGTCACCGTCACCGTCCGATCACTCGGATTGGTAATGATAGCCACAACGCTGACCACGTCGCCCGGTACTGCCGTGATGGTATCACAGTCCGTGCGTGTTCCCACGACGATGTATCGTCGGATGCCGCGACCGATCACAGCGATCGGCAGTTGTTTAGCACCCACATGCGCCGTCATGGTCGCACCGAGCGTTGTCCGTTGTGTTGGTACATAGCGCAAACACACCGTCATCGTATCACCCGGCGCTACTTTGAACCGACCGAGCGGCGAGATCACCGTCACCGTCGGATCTGTCAGCACCAAGGAATCGATCCGCAATGTATCTGCCCCCTGATTGATGATAAGGGGCAAGCAGGTATCCTTTCGATCGCCCACGATCACGTCGCCGAGATCGATGGCGGAGGTCGTGACGGCGACCGTTGATCGCAGTCCGATGCCGCTGACGCGGACGGTGTCTTCGACCGGTCCGATGCGGAAGACGATGAAGCCTTCGCGGAGTCCTTCAGCGCTGGGGCGGAAGTAGACGCGGTAGCGTTTGGTGCTGCCGGCGCCGAGGCGTTCGCCGCCGGAGACGGCGCCGAGGACGAGGAACTCCGAAGAGCCGCCAACGAAGACCGTGTCGATGGTGACCGGCAAGACCCACGTGTTGGTCACACCGAGGAAAACGCTATCGCTGAGGGCAGAGACCTCGGTGGACGGCATCACGATATCGGGTGCTTGGAGTGGCTGCAGCATCTGCACGAGGGCGATCGGCGTTGTGCCAGTACCACCGCTAACGACGGGGAGGTTCCACGCCGAGAGTGCTACGGCTGCGTCTTGCACCGGTGAGGCCAGTGATGGCAGCAGTTCCCAGCCGCCGACGGGGTCGGACGCGCCGGGCAGGGTGAAGAGCTCTGTGGATGCTTGAGGTCCGCCGGTGCCGACGCCGCCGACCACGATGACGGCTGAGGCCGTGTCGGCGGGACCTGCGACGTTCGAGGCCACATGGCGGGCCCGCGGCGACGTCATGCGCGGCGCGGCGCGCCAGCCCGACTTCGGGTCGTACCATTCGGTCTCGGCTGTTGGCTGTCCGGCAGGGTCAAATCCGCCGAAGACGCGGGCGATATCGCCGCGGTCGGTGGTCGATGCACCGTATGAGCGCCACTGTCGCGGCGCATTGGCGCGGGCATCCCACACACCGTTGATGAGCAACTCGGTGACGGATGTTGGTGGTGGCTGCTCGCCCCCTGCCGCAAGAACGGCATTACGGCCCAGTTGATCGATGTAGCGAAGGGCTGCGTGGGCGGCATGGGGCAGCGTCAGATCCGGCAGGCGCTGGATAGCGCCGGTTGACGTATTGATCTGCCACGAGCCATTGGAGGGTGTCCCGGATCCCATGGCGCCTGTGGTTTGCTGGCGTCCGCCCGTGACGATGATGGCATTGCCTCCGTCGAACACGGCGCGGCAGTCGCCGACGGACCGATCGAGGGAGCCGAGGGTAGACCATTGTCCGTCGCGTGTGGCCGTGAAGTACCGAAACCGGTCTACGCGTCCACTGGACGCCGCGGAGGCGCTGGTGCCGGTATAGCCGCCGATCACGTAGATATCCGTTCCATCGGCGCGGTGCACGGCGACCACAGCCGAGGCAGCGCGTGCTTCGGGAAGGGGCGCCAAGGCGCGGACGAGGCCCGTGGCGGGGTCAAGTAGATGTGTAGCCGCGGTCACCGTTCCACCGGCAGATACGCCGCCGACCACGAACACGGCGCCATCGGCCAGCATGACGCTGCCATGTTGTGCACTGGGCTGGGTGAGCTGTCCCACCTGTTGCCATCGTGGCTGGCCGGCCGTGAGCTTGAGCGCCAGCAGGCAGATGAAAGAAATAGCAACACACACTGAACGCATAGGCATTCTGTGCTCCCTCCTCAAATGAGTTATCGGTCAAACTACAGTGAAAGTGCCCAACGGCAAATACGGAATGTTACGCAGTTTCACCGAACTGGGTTACACCTTACCCGGCAACGTTACCCGGCATCTTACTTCCCCGGCAAGGTTGACTGGCAAGGTTGACTAAGTTGGTTCAATGCATAACCTTTAGGGTTTGGATCTGCCCCTCCAACTCCACCCACACCACGTACACTCCCCGCGGCAGCGTCGCCATCGCCGCCGACACACTCTGGCCATCGGCCTGCAGCATGATGTTGCCGAGAACATCCGCGACGACCACGCGATCGGCTCTACTGATACGTTGATCGAACGTTCCGTCGCCGTGACGTGGAATTCGATCTTCGGCGACCGTGCTGATGGTACCTCGAGCGTGCTTCCACACTCCCGTGCCGGCAAAGCCCACGTACAGATCATCGCCCAGTATACACAGAGATCGTGCCGGTATCCCCGGGAGTTCGCTACTCACCAGTGCATCATCGATATACACACCGCTCCCGCAGGCCATGATCAAACGACCGTTGTCAACGATCAGCTGTGAAACGAATCCAGAATCTGGCCGACGACCCGCATAACTTCCATTCGCATCGAAGACCAAGAGTCCCTTCACGGAAGCCCCATAGACCGAATCGTGCGCAAAGGCGATGTCGCTCAACGGGAGCGTGGTGTCACTCCACGTCTGCGTCCAGGTACTCCCATCATCGGTCGATCTCCATAGTCCTGTGTTCTTGGTTGCCGTCCAAAGATCCGATCCATTTCTGCGGATGCACGTGGACGAACGTACGGCCGTACTACCAAGCTCCCAGTTCAGGCCGTTATCGAGGGATCGATGCAGACCTTCACTATTCGAGAGAAAAACGGTATCTCCCTCCGCATACATCGTGGTGAGCTGATCCGGCCCCTCGCCACGGAAGCAGAGGCATGTCCTCTTCCAGCTGGCACCTTGGTCCGTTGAGTGTAGGATGCCGTAGTTCCGTGCTCTTGCCACCAGGTACGCTCCCGATCGTACGATCGGTGGAGCAGGTAAAAGGGCAGTGTCGAGATCTTCGATATCTGCCCAGCCCCCTTCACGAGAATAGCGAAACGAACGAGGTGAATAGCCGAACGCTAAGATCTGACCATCGACCTCTACCATGTAGTCGACCGTGGAAGCAGGAAGAGTGGTATTCCGTTGCATCTCGTACGACGTGCGATCAGATTGATAGAGACCGTCATCGGTCGTCACGTAAAGACTGTCATCCGTGTAGGCAAGATCAAAGGAACTTCTCACAGCGAAAGAACGCAGCAGCGGACGCCAGCTCACACCTTCATCCTGAGATAGAAAGGTGCCGTTGTACACCGTGATCGCGAACAGATCATCGCCCTCAGCATCCATGATCCATGGATAGAGCGGTGTTGCTTGTTTCATCCAGTAGTATCCATCTACCGTTGAGCGATAGATCGTGTCGTACGTCGATGCTATCAATATCGAACTCGTTGATGCCACACAGTCGGTATACCCAGCTCTGGCTTGACGCCACGTATTCGTTCGAACGTCATTAGCATAGACCCCTTCCGCTGTGGCGCCGAAAAACTGGCCATTATGCAACGTGCCGCTATGAAAGCCTCGTCGTTGTTTGGTAGACGTATCGGGGATCTCGACGAACGTCGCGCCATGATCGACCGACCGAAACAAGCCGTTGCAAGCAACATAGATCGTGTCGCCACTCTCCTGCAGCCATCGATATCTCCACAAGGCACGGGTTGTGTCGATGATCCATGTTGCACCTTGATCTATGGATCGACACAGACCACGATCACCACTCATGAAGAGGGTGTTGCCGACATGATCGAGTCTCAAGTTATTCATCTTGGGCAGCCGACTAACGTATCTCCAGGAGACACCGTTGTCATCCGATCTGAACAAGGACCAATACGTTGTCACATACAAGCCACCATCCATCTTTGTGACACCGTCTACGTTAGTGGCCGACGGACCGTTGGTCTCGACCCACTGTGCCTGTGCTGTGAAGGTCAGCATCATGCACACAAACAAGAAAAGACAGAACGAAGGGGAGATTCCCCGGCATCTTACTTCCCCGGCATTGTTACCCGGCATCTTACTTCCCCGGCATTGTTCATATAGGTGATCATCCACATCCCTCTCGGGAGGTTTTCCAGCTCGACAAGCGTCTCCTCACCCATCGTCGATGGCGTCAACAAAATAGCACGTCCGGTGAGG
This sequence comes from uncultured Hyphomicrobiales bacterium, assembly GCA_964467455.1. Lineage (GTDB taxonomy): Bacteria > Bacteroidota > Ignavibacteria > Kapaibacteriales > Kapaibacteriaceae > OLB6. Next base: position 62,028 of record CAYXQJ010000009.1, read on the forward strand.
TCATAGGCAACGACTGACGCAACGTGATCTCGGATCAACAAGCGGTCCTCATTTACCACATCATACGCCTCTGTTGGGTCGTTCACATGATCCGTCACCGACGTGATTTTTCTCGGGATGTGCGCAGTATGCACCATCCCGCTCTTCGAATAGGCTACAAGCGTAGAATCAGAGATCCAATGCCCGGTGGTCAATCCGTCACCCGTTGCAAGAGTCGGCGTCTCGCGGATCGACCACGCATGTCCACGATCATCCGTAGTGAACAATGCCGACGGAGTAACACACGCCAATCGTTCACCGCGAAGAGAGAACGGAACCGAGTTATAGATCTCACCCGGGATCGTGAAGTCGACCATGGTCCACCACGTCTCGCCCTTGTTGAGACTTCTGGCGATCCGCACGCGCACCTTCGTCAACCCGACACGCTCCAACGCAGCAAGGAACAACTCCTCTCCCACTGCCACACCACTCACGGCGTGAAACGGAGCTTCTCCTTGCTTCGTCCACGTACTGCCACCATCAGTTGAGATGATTCCGAAGGGGGCTTGTGGTTCGCTCAGTTGCAGAACTTGTGACCACACCATATCGCCCCCTACCAAGATAGAGTTCGATGTGCTCCACCAAGATGTATCGGAAAAGGGACGACGTTGATAGGTCGCACCTCGATCATCCGACCAGATAACAGACTTGCCGTACGGCGACAAGATTAGGGTTCCGGTACTGTCCTGGTCAATGGTCGCACCACCATACGGCTCGGTGTGAGCATACGTGACCGCAAAGGTGTCAGTGTGGTTCCGTTGATACAGATGCGTCGTGTTGATCTCGTTGAAATTGGGATCGTAGGTACGATGATCAACAGCGATGTATGTCTGGTCTTCGAACGCACGAACATCCGTGATCCTGTTTGCCGAAGTAGCGAACGTCCATCGTGCAATACGCTCGTCATCAAGTGAAAGTTCGATCGCGCGGTCACGACTTGCAACGATACTACCGTTTGCAGTTGCGTGTGAGTACAGAGGTTCGAAGGGAATGTTGACCGACTCCGGAGCCCGCCACCACTGCTGGATGCCGATGCCACGTCGAGAGAACGTGAGCATCTGTCCGGAGAGCGACGTGGCGATCAGCGTACTGTCGTTGACCATGACTTGCGATTCACCGACGAAGTCTGTGAACAACAACGTACATTGATCGCTCCAGCTCAGGCCGGCGTCAAAGCTCACGTAATGGTAGATCTTGATGGACGTCCCATCCTTGCGCATGTACATGATGCTGTGTTGCAGTCCATCGGCCGATGCCGACACACTTAGCGCTTGAGCATCGGGGTCTGATTGTTGCAATCCGCTCGATGGGCCGAAATAGTCGATCCACGTTACGCCGCCATCGGTACTGACGTGAGACAGCCAATCGTCGCCAACGCGATAGAGCAGCCACGTTTGATCGAACTGGCGGATCTGCGACGTGATCTGTCGTTGACGGATGTTTTCGTCCTGGTGTACAAGGGTCCACACGGCACCATCCATCGAGGAGAATACTTCGGTGGGAGTGATGGCCGTCCAGCGCCCATTGCCGTCAACGCATAGGTCCACAACATCTGCGGTCGTTGGCATGGTGACCACTTGGAAGGTCGCCCCATTATTGGTCGACCTCATGATCAGGCCATTCGCACCACCGATCACGATCATCGCGTTGCGACGATCGATACAGTGCAGGTGTTCTGAAGTCGCAACCGTGACCTCGGACGGAGATCCGGATTCGTGAGGGGCACGCACAACAGTCCCCTGTTCACCAACAGCTACGTAGCCCGATCCGTCAAGCAAGACCACATCGTTGAATCGAACGGCGTTCTTCCAACGTCGACTGGACCACAACAACGAACGTTGTCCGGCATCATCGGCATAAAATGAGCTCCAGCGAATCACTCCGCTGTCGCCAACAGCAACGCCAATGGATTCACTGCGCATCTTCACGGCGTGCATTACACAGCCGACAGGCTCGATCGATAGGGACGTCCATTTCTGGGCTGTTAGGGTTCCAACGAACCCCAATAGCACCAACAGAAGAATGCTTACCCGGCAGCATTGCTCCCCGGCAGGTTTACCCGGCAGCATTGCTCCCCGGCAAGGTTGACTAACTCGGTTCAATGCAAGACCTTTATGGTGCGGAATTGCCCCCCAATTTCCACCCTCATCACATACACTCCTCGCGGCAGCGACTCCATCTCCGATGCCAGCATCGGACCGTTCGATTCCGCCACGATGCCGCCCAGAAGGTCGCTGACCATGACGTGATCCGCTGTTGAGAGAGCTGCGATCGCTTCGGACATCGTCACGGATTCCGTGACCGTTCGATCGTCCGATCCCGCTTTGCCCTCATTGCCCGTCTCTGCCACACTACTCGTGGTCTTCACCCACTCCAAGCGGTACCACGGCGTGCCGTGCTCGTTGGTCTTGACGGCAATGTTGAAGCGACCCGTCGGACTCTTCGTCACGGCAAATCGCGTTCCCTTCGGACGCCCGTCGTTGCCCAACGGCTGCACGTATAACGAGTCCATCGCCGATGCGCTGATCGTTACTCGCACGTCCACGCCGGCCAGCTCTGCCGGACCCCGTCCCCAGCGCGCCAGCTCGGTGTTCTGGGCATTCCATACCGCCCCCTGATTCAAGACGCGCGTAGACACCGTCAACAAGGATGTGGTGGATTCGGTAAGGGGCTGGGCACTTAACGAACTGAGCGTGACCGTGGCCGGCTCGGCAGAAGAGGCGTTCTCGACGATGATGCCGGGCAAGGTGACGATCTGTCCGGCAGTCGCACCGGTGACAGCCACGTAGCTGGGCGTGACCACGCGGAAGAGCGACTTGCTGGCATCCCAGAAGATCTGCTCGTTCTCAGCATCAAGTGCCGAGGGGTCGACGCCGTTGGCAATGGCAGATACTTCGAGATGCGGCAGGAAGCTTTCTTCGTCAGCAAGTTCGACAATCGTGTGGACGCGCCGATAGACCGGCAAGCGCGGATCGGTATAAAGCGATAACGAATAGGGATTCAAGCTGTGGAGTCGCGGATAGGTGACGGCCTCCTGGTTGTTGCTGATCTCCACCACGCGCTGCGACGGCGCGATCGCATGCTGACGAACTGCTGCGGTCGCCGATGGCAAGAGTGCAAGGACGTTGGGCTTATCGAAGATCTCGTAGACGTTGTTTGAGTCGATACGATTGCTCCCCATTCGACCCTGTGCGTCCCACACTCCAAAGAAGACGCCGTCCCAATCTTGCAGGCCGGCATAGGCCGGGAAGATCACGCCCATTTCGTTTTGATACTGACGTGGGAAGTCGATGCTTTGATTGCTGATCACGAAGGCCTTGCCTGCAAAACGCATGTGGGCGTGACTGACGATGGTGCCACCGTAGATGTCTGACAACATCGACTCATTATTGGTACGTCGCTCTTGCGAAGCGAATACTTCATACTGCGTTGCTGTTTGATTGTCAAAAGCCGACAGAAGTCGATTCGATGGACACATCAGCACAGAGCTCTTCAGCGTGTCGCGCACCAGGTTGTAGACGTTGGCATAAAACTGACGCATGCGCTGTTGGTAGAAGTAGGCCTCATCCCGTGCCCGTGCCGGCGAGATCGCATCATTGAAGAACTCGTTACGGCGCACGGTGCCATTCGTGATGGATTCACCCGACGTTAGCCCCGGGAAGCCGACCTCTTTGAACTGCACATCGTCGAGATACACGTCACTCACGGCATTGCCCATCACAAAGAGCACCGCTGCCGTTGCCGTATCGGTGACTTGCGAGGTGAACGTGAGGTCATACTTCTTCCAGTCGGTGGTAAGCGAGATCGCCTGCTGCAATCCATAGGACTGATACGGGAAGGTGGCGTTGTAGACGAGCAGTCCGATCTCGCGTGCTACGCTCGACTTTGCCCAGAACGACAACGTGTATCGACGTAGATGTTGGATGTTGGGCAGAAGCTGTGCCAGATAAATGCTATAGGGATTTGCATCGATCTCACCGATGCGAATGCGACCGGAACTCGTTCCTTCTTTCTTGTCCGATTCCGTGGTCTGCAAGATCGCCTTTGCGCCATCGGCCGTATTGATCTGCAGTGCCCACGCCGTGCTGAACGGATCTTCAAAGCCGCCATTCGATAGCTGGTTGTTCGGTGACTGCGGCTGCGTGGACCATGCTGCGTTGAGTTTTTGGTCCGTGTTCAGCCCCCTACCCGTCATGAGAAAGTCTTGGTAGAGGGAGTCAATGAGTTGGATGTACATGTTGCCCGACGAAGGAGTGCCGTAACGGGCGGGACGGACCACCTCTTGCGAATAGGCCCAGTAGGCCGTCAGCGAACCATCCTCGGCCACGGTCACATAGGCCAAGGCCGGCTCTTCGGCGTAGGTGTTGCCCGTGTACGGATTACGATGCGTCATGAAGGCTCGGATCACGTCACGATGGATCTTCTGGATCCCATCATCAAAGAAAAGGGGCATGCGGGCTCCCCATCCGGTGGAATCCCAACGATGGATCGCATCTTCCGGACGTGGATTCCAGTAGTTGTGGAAGTCGATCGTGAAGTAGATGCCGTTCTGTCGAAGCTGATAGATCAGTTGATCGAACTTCTTCATCTGTTCGGGATCGAGTCCCGGAGTTAGCGTCGATGCACCATCGGCAAACAAACTCGCCGTGCGCGCATAGGTATAGTCGATGCCGGTGAATCGCACACAATTCACGCCGAGAGCGCGGAGTCGGTTCGCAAGAGCGATCGACGACAGACTGTCGGGAAAGGCCGAGTACAGCGACACCGCCACACCGGCAAGACGCACACGGCTGCCATCCTTGCGGACAAAATGTCCTTCGGTGTTCACGCTCAATCGATCCGCATCACCGATCGCCTGTGCTGCGGGATTGAATACATTCTGATCGATCACAACCTCTGCCGGAAAGGAAAAGGTGTAGGGGGCGGACAACGGCTGAGAGAACAACCGAATAACCGAACAACCGAATAGGAGAATGAGGAGACCAACCTTCATAGTACACCGCTGGTGAGAACAGAATGAGGAAAGGCTGAATCTACAAACAAAAAAGGCACCCTGCGGCGTATGACCACAGGGTGCCTGGGGACGAATGCAGCCGCCCCTTATCGGACGATCTGCATCAATTGCGTACGGATCTCACCGGAGGGGGTGGAAAGCCGTAAGACATAGGTGCCGGAGGTTAGCATGCCGACGGCCATCGTTGAGTGGAACGTTGACATCATACGATCGCCCGCGAGAGTGTATAGGGAAGCCTCAACGAATGGAACCCTGATCTCGATCTGCGTTGTGGCCGGGTTTGGAGAGGACAACAGGTCGGCCTTTGCAACCTCCACGTCATCAACGGACGTCACGTTCTGGACCTCGATCATGGTAGCGACGGGCTGCAGACTCTTGAGACGCTCAAGACTGCTCACGCGGACCCGTGTTCCCTCTTCGATGGCAAGGATAGTCGGCGCACCGGTATAGCCCGTGGCATCGGTGATGGCGAATGCAGTTTCGGTCGATCGCGTCTGTACGGTGATCCAGTCATTTTCATTCCGCGTCACCGTACCGGTGGCAATGATCGGCTTTGCACTCGGCTCGCCAAAGCAGTTAACATCAACCTGAACGATGGCATAGATCGGCAGCTGCACGCCAAGCAGATAAGAGTACTGCATGCAGACGGTCTGGCCAACCTCGATGTCGTCCCATTCCACGATCTCACCGTTGATGTCGGCGGCAAAGGTATTTGGGCGCTCAAGTTCAACACTAAATCCACCGGTATCGATGACCATCCGCTCATCGTTGATCTCTGCGACCACACCACTGGCATTGACAATACCCGGACAATCCACATCGATCGAAGCAGCTTCGATCACGGCTGGATCAGATGCGGTATTGATCGTGATCCGCGCCAGACGTTCCCACAATCGGCTATCAGTGAGTGGTCGCTCACGACCCGAACAATCCGTGACCGACACATCCTCTGCAACGGTCATACGAATACTGCGTCCGGATTCCGTCCGGATCGTCGCTTGATCGCCTTCGCATCTCTCAACAACGGCTAGCAAGGTCTGTGATGCACACTCACCGATCTCGTAGACGTACTTCACCTCGAAGACACCGTTGTTGCGATGTCCGGAAACGTAGGCCTCTCTTCCGAGCGTGACCTCTGTGACATCTAACGGACGTCCGGTACAATTGCCAATGATCGTTTCCTCTGTCATGCTACCAACAACGTCGCGACCGACGATCGATCGTAGCACGACCGAATCCTCGCTGATCGCGACCACTGTGCCTTGAACCGTCTCCAACTTCCCAAGGATCGGATCGGTAGGACAGCCTTCCGTAAGCTGAACACCACCTAGGTCGGCACGACCATCCGCATAGACCGTCATCAACACGAGCACGCTATCGCCTTGTTTCAGGTCGGACCACTTCACAAAAGCGCCGAGACAATCCACAGCACCGATCAATTCCGGATCACGCCGACCAGACCCATCCGCTGCGTAGGGGGCGAGTGGTTCGATCACACCGAAGGCGACCGTTGACACCACCAATGAAGAATCCGTCACGCCCTCGATGATCCCACTGAAGTAATTATTCTGCGGACAATTGTCCGTCGTCTCCAGATAGCTGATAATGACCGACACGCCATCTTCGCCGACCTCGCCATACGATGAGATCATCCGTCCATTCTCGAGATCGCTAAGGGCGATGGGCTGACGTTCACACGTGGTGATGGACGCCTGTTCCGTGGCGGTCAATGTCACTTCCGTCCCTACCGGAAACGGTGCGTCGAACACGGTCGACCGGACAACGATGCCGTCAGCCGTCCTTCCGACCACGGGGCCAACGACCATGGCCTGTTCACGGCAGCTGTAGAAGTAGATACGTTGTGCCGTGCGGACGCCGGCAGAGTCGGCTGTATAGGTGAGCGCAATGCTCGCCCCCTGACGAATGTTGTCGAGATCACAGTTCTCGATGGTGGTTTGCGGTGTTCTGAACGCGGTGACGATCCTTCCCGGATCGCCCGAAGAGGACTGGTCCACATACGTGACCTGCGTCGGCGTCAGCGAACGCAGGACGCCAAAGCCGTTGAGTTCCTGGCCGCGGCCTGAGGCGACGAGGACGATCAAGGCGAGAACAATGAGCATGAAGTGCACGGTAAGCTCCGAGTAGTGTGGTGAGTAACCGGAAACGTTACGAACCTATCCTTGCGTTCCTAGGCCAGCTAACCAAAGTTTGGGTATTTCTCACGTTTCGGAGAACTTGTAGGTCAATGCCTCGACGCCCTTCTACCCAACTGTTTCAATTGATCCAACATCTCAGTCCGTCTGAGCGTGGCTACATTCGGAAAGCGCTTGCCAATCCCTTGGGACGGAAGGCCGGATCGATGTTGGCCTTGTATGATGTGTTGTGTTCGGTATCATCGGCCAACGATCCGAAGATCGAACGGTACCTTGCCAATGCCGGCAGCGGCAGTTCACAGCTCAAGCGCAATCTCTACGACCAGATCTTACGACTCCTGCGAACGATGAGCACCGAATCGGGTGATCGCAGTCGGATCCTTGCCCTCTTGCAAGAGTCGACACTCTTGATCGACCGTTCGCTGTTGATCGCCGCTCGAGAACGACTCGTCGAAGCTGAGAAGCTCTGCGAGCGATCGCACCTCTTTGCGCTATGGACCGAGGTCGTCAACGGCCTCATCCGATTGGAGCGCGCGCTTGCCACGAGCAAAAATGGCACAGCACTTCAGACCTTGATCGAACGAAGAACGTGGCTTTCGCGAACATCGGCTGATATCGCGCTCTACGGCGAGTTTAGTTCGCACCTTCTTCGCATGATCCACGTCCCGAAAGCGCGAGCGGTCGCTACGTCGATCCTTGCCGAAGAGAGCATCAAGGCAGATCGATCGTCGGACCACGTGCGCGTTCGGTTTTGGCAGCTGCATGTGCGTGCGATGGCTCACCACGTGGTCGGCGATCTGGAGGCCCAGGATGCAGACCTTGCAGCGATGGTTGACATCATCCGCAAGCACCCGGTCTTCTTGACCGAAGATGTTGCGATCACCGTATTGTCGAATGTGTTGACGACGCATATCCAGCGTCGTGATTCCCGTAACGGACGCGCCACGTTGAAGCTCCTGCGTCAGATCGTCCCGACCGTCCCTCGTTTGGCGGACGACCTTTGGTATAACGTCGGTCGCGGCGAGGTCTACCTGGATCTGATCGACGGAAGGTTTGACGCCGTGATCCAAGCCCGGACGCGTATCGAACACGGTGTGACCGCCTACCCTGTTCACGGCGAAGTCGTCTATCGTGCTTGGCGCCTACTTGCCGCTTCTGCTCACCTTCAGAAGGGCGAGAGTGACAAAGCGCTGACGTTGCTGCGTACCCTTCTTGACGAGCCCGGACTACCAGAGTCTCAATACATCACACCGCGGTGTCTGGAGATCATGGCACTGCTTGACCGATCAGAGATGGAGGTTGCTCTCTACCGGCTTCGCTCACTCGAGCGGACGATGGAGGGCACGCTTCCACAGCGTCCCGTGATGAAAGCCCTCATCAAGGTGTTCCGTTAGATCGCCAACGGGGGCAAAGGCATGGCTCGTGCAAATGAGCAACTCCGCACGCTCTTGCAGCGTCCGATCGACGAGCCTGCAGACCGCAGTCATCGCATCACGTTGCAGCTCGATCGGTGGATCGATCAGATCGGATGTCGCTAAGTTGCGGTCATGATCACTACCCTCCGCATCAAGAACATGGTCTGCGCCCGTTGTCGGCGGGTGATCACCGAAGACCTCACAGCACTCGGCCTTGATGTCATCGAGGTGCGCTCGGGTGAAGCTGTGGTAAGCCACATGGATGAGTTGCCGATCAACACCATCCGAGAGGTACTCCATCGCAGTGGTTTCGATCTTGTAGAAGACAAGGCCACAGCGCTCGTGGAACAGGTCAAGAAGATCGTGATCGATCTAATTCAGGGCGACCAGATCAAGGAAATGCGATTGAAGTTGTCTGAATTCATCGAACAGGAGACAGGCAAAGACTATCGATACGTGAGCACGGTCTTTTCCAATATCGCCGGTATCACGATCGAGAAGTATGTCATCGCACAGAGGATCGAGCGTGTAAAAGAACTGCTCGTCTATGATGAGATGTCGCTTTCCGACATCGCCTTCGAGCTCGGCTACAGCAGCGTTGCCTACCTGTCCAATCAGTTCAAGCAAGAGACGGGAATGACGCCGACGGCCTTCAAAAAACAAGCCGTCGCTGCTCGAAAAGACCTGGATTCGGTCGGTTCCTGACCAAATCTGAAGATCTTACAACAGACATGTAGTGCCCTGTAACATCCTCGGTGTTGCTCAGGGCTAGGTTGCATCCGTGATCATCAAGGATGCTTTTCATGTCTACACACACAGCAAATCTCGCCATCTCCGGCATGACGTGCGCCTCCTGCGCCGTCAACGTCGAAGAAGCCCTCCGCAAGCTTGACGGCGTCAGCGACGTCACCGTCAACCCCGCCACCGATACGGCCGTCGTTCTTTCCAACGGCCCTATCCAGGCGTCTCACCTCACACAGGCCGTGTCCGATGCCGGATATCGCGCTGTGCTCATCGACCCTGCGTCAACAACGCGGGATGAAGTGGAATCGGTCAAAGAAGCCGAGTTCCGCGATCTTTCACGCCGGTTCTGGACCATCCTTCCGTTCTCGGTCGCTACGATGCTGCTGGGCATGGCAATGGTTGAGTCGCTGAACTGGCTTCAACTCCTCTTTACTGTCCCGGTGTTATGGTTCGGCGGTCGCGAGTTTTTCACCGCGGCGTGGAACGCTGCCCGGCACCACCATGCAACGATGGACACTCTCGTTGCCGTTGGTACCGGTGCTGCCTTCCTCTACAGCGCAGTCGCTACCATCGCACCGGGACTCTTTCACGAAGCGGGTCAACATCCGCATGTCTACTTCGACACGACGGTGACCATCATCGCCCTGATCACCTTGGGCAAGCTTCTAGAAGTGCGAGCAAAACGACGCACGTCCGATGCAATGAAGAAACTCCTCGGCTATCGTCCGACAACAGCGCGCGTGGTCCGCACCGGCTTCGAGGTCGATGTACCGATCGACGACGTTGCCCAAGGCGACACACTCGTGATCCGTCCGGGTGAGCGCATCCCCACGGATGCACGAGTCCTCACCGGCACAACCACTGTTGACGAGTCGATGATCACCGGCGAAAGTATGCCCGTCGTTCGCAATGTAGGCGACACCATCATCGGCGGCACCATCAACCGCACCGGTGCCATCAAGGCTACTGCGATCCGTGTCGGCACAGAAACAACGCTGCATCAGATCCTCCGCGTGGTCGAACAAGCCCAAGGCAGTAAAGCGCCGATCCAGAAACTGGCCGACACCGTCAGTGGCTGGTTCGTGCCCGCCGTGATCATGATCGCCATCGCCACCTTCATCACCTGGTTCAACGTGCTGCCCGTTGATGAGCGCACTGCCACGGCATTGATCAACCTCGTCGCCGTCCTCATCATTGCTTGTCCGTGTGCACTCGGTCTCGCCACGCCGACGGCCATCATGGTCGGTACGGGCAAAGGCACCGAAGCAGGACTCGTCATCCGTAACGCCGAAGCGCTGGAGACGGCACACAACACTACGATGGTCGTCCTCGACAAGACCGGTACCATCACCGAAGGCCGTCCCTCCGTCATCGCATCACGCCTCGCTCCCACGGCACCCGAGAACCTTCTCTCGCTGATCGCGTCCGTAGAAGTCAACAGCGAACACCCGCTCGCCGAAGCCCTTCTCACCTACACTCGCAGTGAGGGGGCAAGCACGTCCGACACGACCGATATCACCATCGAGGCCGGCAAGGGCATCACAGCCCACGTGCTTGGCCGCAAGGTCGCGATCGGCAATGAAACGCTAGTGCCGGCCCCCTATCAGCAAGAGATCACAGAGTGGCGAGAGAAGGCTGCAACGGTGGTGCACGTGGCCGTCGATGATGTCTATGCCGGTTCGTTCGCGATCGCCGATGCGATCCGTCCGACGTCGGCTGCAGCCATCGCTTCACTACGTGCGATGGGTCTGCGTGTGGCGATGTTGTCGGGCGATGACAGCACCACGGCGAATGCCGTCGCCAGAGCGGTCGGCATCACTGAAGTGTGGGCCAACGTCTTGCCGACGGACAAGATCGACATCGTGACCAAGCTGCAGGCCGCGGGCGAGCGCGTTGCCATGGTCGGCGACGGCATCAACGATGCTCCGGCACTCGCTCAAGCCGACGTCGGCATGGCTATCGGCACGGGTACGGATGTAGCCATGGAGGCGGCCGACATCACATTGATGAATAGCGACCTGGGCAGTGTGCCGAAGGCGATCAAGCTCTCACGCGCCACGATGCGCAACATCAAGCAGAATCTCTTCTTCGCCTTTATCTACAATGTCCTCGGGATCCCACTGGCAGCCGGCGTCTTTGTGCCGTTGTTCGACCTTTCACTTGACCCGGCCATCGCGGCCGGCGCCATGGGTCTCAGCTCTGTCAGCGTCCTTACCAATGCCTTGCGTTTACGTTCATTCACCTTTTCGGAGTGATCCATCATGGATACAGCCCAAATGCTCGTTACAAGTGTTGGCCTTGCACTTATGGTTTTCACGGCCAAACATTTTCTCTCACCATCTAAGGTTCCTGCCATGTCTGCAACAGAAATGAATGGCGTGCAACAACAGACCATCCAGGTAAAGGGTGGCTATTCTCCCAACAGCATTCGCGTGAAGGCCGGACGTCCGGTGCGGTTGATCTTCGACCGACACGAAACATCGGCCTGCAGTGCGGAGTTAGTGATCCCGGACTTCGGGATCCGCAAGGATCTTCCTGCCCACAAGCAGACGTCGATCGAGTTCACGCCGACGAAAGCCGGCAACTATGAGTTTACCTGCGGCATGAACATGCTGCGTGGCACGATCATCGCGGAGTAAGCCATGAAGACCATCATCCTTTCACTCGCCCTTCTGTTCATCTTGTCGGTGCTGACCCCTACGGTCAGCACCTCACAAGAGCACGATCAGCACGAAATGTCGGCTATCACTTCCCTCTCATTGCCGATGACGCGCAATGGTTCGGGTACAGGATGGCAGCCGGATGCCTCTCCGATGTATGCCTATATGGATCATGATCTCGGCGGATGGCAGTTGATGGCTCACGGTTCCTTGTTCCTGCGTCAGACGTGGGTCAACATCAATAACAAGGGTCAACGAAGCGCAGAACACTTCGACGCGCCGAACTACATCATGGCCATGGTCCAGCGCAAGATCGGCGACAACGGTCTGCTCGGCATCGAAGGCATGTTGTCATTCGACCCGCTCACGATCGGCGGCGCTGGCTATCCGCTCTTGTTCCAAACAGGTGAATCCTGGGAGGGACAGCCACTTGTGGACCGGCAACATCCACACGACCTGTTCGCATCGATCGCCGTGATGTACACGCAGCGGTTCTCCAATGACGTTGATGTCACCGCCTACCTTGGCTATCCGGGTGAGCCGGCAATGGGTCCCACCGCGTTCATGCACCGGGCTTCCAGCATTGCCAACCCCGATGCTCCTCTCGGTCACCACTGGCTTGATGCCACACACATCGTGTTCGGTGTCGGCACGCTCGGCTTTCGCCTTGGACAGTTCAAGGTCGAAGGCAGCATCTTCACGGGCAAGGAGCCGGACGAGAACCGATACAACTTCGACAAGCCGCTCTTTGACTCCTACTCCTGGCGACTCTCCTGGGCGCCAAGCCGCAACATTACGGCGCAGGTATCACAAGCATACCTGAATGCACCGGAGTACGGTTCGACCACGGATGTGCGCCGCACAACAGCGTCCGTACAGTTCGCCGCCGGCGATCGCGACGCATGGTGGTCCGGTATTGTCGCGTTAGGCCACAACGACGCAGGCCATGGACACGAAGAATACGCCGTCCTTGCTGAAGCCGCCGTTGATCTTGACGGCACCATTCCCTACTTCCGTGCCGAGTGGGTGCAAAAGACCCAAGAGGAGTTGGGCATCCACGTCGACGGTGCACACGGAATGATCGAAGACATCGGCTCCTTTAGTCTTGGCCTTTCGCAGCGGCTGGCATCTGTGGTCGGACTTGACCTTTCGGTTGGCGCTCAAGGCACCGTGAACATGATCAGTGAAGATCTCAAGCCATTCTACGGGAGCAATCCGATCTCTGCCCAGGTCTACGTGCGATTCACACCTTCACTTTCATCCATACTTGGAGGCGACGATGCTCACCACCATTGATGTGCTCGAAGCGGCACAGAATCTTGGCAGCGGCTATCGTGACTACCGCACACACGTTCAGCAACTGTTAGCCGAAGGTCGCTCGACCGGGAATCTTCAAACAGAAACACGTCTGCAGTTCACGATCCTCAATGAACACCGACAGGATCGTCTCGACCACACGATCGAACTACGCACCGAGCTTCTTCACAGCATCACGCGCCTTCAGCGTCCACAAACTTGGTTAGTACTCACCGAAGGTTGGTGCGGTGACAGTGCCCATGCCCTCCCGGTGATGTCAAAGATCGCAGAAGCAAGTAACGGCTTGATCGAAATCAAGATCCTGATCGCCGCGGACCATCCGGAGATCATGAATTTGTATCTGACGCATGGAAAGCGGACCGTTCCCAAGCTCATCGTGTTCGATCGTCACACCGGCGACGAACTTGCCACGTGGGGTCCACGTCCGGAGATCGCCGAATTGATGGCCCGCGACGGGCACATGGCTCTCTACACCTGGTATGCTAATGATCGAACGGCTGAGATCCAGAAAGAACTGGCCGCGCTGTTAGCTGACCTTGGTCGTTGAGAAGGTCGGGTGTTTCGGCCCAACATAGACGATCAGCCAGCGTTGCTCATCGATCTTGAGGGCCGAACTACGGTCGCCACGACTCCGCATCGTTGGATTCAGCATGAATAGGACCGTCCTGCGGTGCCCCAGTCGGCGCGGCATAATGCCATTCGTTTCGGAAGTAGATCACGGCCGGATCGATCACGGGTCTGACAGCATGATCAAATCGTGCGCCGGGCTCGAACGTGTAGTGGATGCCGTCATCACTGATGGCAGAGTAGGTGTTGACGATCTCGTTCAAGCCGCCAACGGGCATGCCGTCGCTGGAACTGAAGTAGATCCGAACGCGGCCGTTTCTGTCCACGTCCGGCCGACATCATAGTAGAACTTCACAGCAATACGGTCCCACGTCGGCGCTGTGCGCGGCTCGCGGAACCATAGGCCTGAGGAATCTTGAAAAGTTGTCGTCGTCGCGAAGACTCGTCCATCCTGCGACCATGCCATCAAGAGCGGCGAATTCCAAGGTCCGTTCGGTTCGGCTGCAGTGACGATCGCTTTGTTACTTGACAACATGTGCTTTCCCGATCAACAAACCTGCGGTGTTGTACACCATGACGTAGTACGATCCCGCCGATATAGCTTGAAGGTCCAATGTTACCGTAGGGGCTTCACGGTTTACGTCGATCGACGTGACGATCCGTCCACTCACCGCGACGAGATCCAATTGTGTTGCTTCGGGTAATGACGCAAGGTTCACGGTCACTTGCGCTGACGCAGGATTCGGTGAAACAACAAGTTGCGGGACTTCTTCTTCATTGACGGTGACCGCGTTTAACGGGATCCGGTAGATCGTCCCACCCTCACCGGCTGCCGTGATCACGCCATCAGCGATCAACACAGACTGCAACTGGGTGTATGTGCGGATCTGCTGCCAATTCGATGATGCGGTTGGACGAACGAAGATAGAACCGTCTGCAGCGACGACGACAATGAGCCCGGTTGTTGGATCGTGATCTACCGATGTAAACAATGACGTCGTACGTGGCCCGGTAACCGTCTCGAATGTCACGCCGGCGTCGCTGGTGCGCAGGATCGTTCCGCCTTCTCCGACTACGTAGCCATGACCATTGGCATCAAGATCAAGGTCCATCAACACAGCATCAACGCCGACGGACGAACGTGTCCACGTTACACCACTATTGTCTGTGTAGAGGACCGTGCCGCCACTTCCGCATACAGCAGCTTTGCGAACAGCATAGTTCTCCACGTCGTAAAGATCCACACCCTGCTCAACGTGAACTTCAGACCACTCACTTGGATTAGCGGCACGTAGTACACGGCTACCGTCAACGATCCACATGTCGCCCGCAGTTGATAACGCCCGCACGGCCCGCAGTCCCGTACCGGGTGTTGTGGCGCGATACCACGTGGTGTCAGCGTCGAACTTCCATTCTATCCTTCCATCATACGTTGCAAGCAACGTCATGTTCGCTTGGTCTATTCGGCTTACTGCAGCAACCATTGTGTCTCGGTCACGGACGGTGGTCCAACGGCCATTTGCTTGAAGCAGATGGACCGACCCGCTCGACCCAACAAACCAACGGTCTCCAGTTGAAGCCCGCATCTGATCGAAGTAGAAGGGGGCATCGTAGGTGCCCACATCGTTGAGTGCTGGCTTGGTGAGGTCGAATGACCGGATCAGACCGTCATCACCGATCACGTAGATCAACGTCGGTGAAGATGGCACAGCCGCTGCATCTCGCACGGTTACTGAGTCGGTCATCCAATATGACGATGTCCATGCCGATAGATTCGAAACATAGACCATCCCATCAAATGAGCCACACGCAAACACGCGGTCACCTACACGCCGCAGCCGCGTGATCGTACCATTGTTGATCGTCGATGCCGTACTCCATGATGCACCACCATCAGTAGTCTGCAAGATCTCACGAGCGGCACCGGCAAAACCAAACTGACGGTCACGGAACCAACATGAAGAAAGCGTGCGATCTGTCGTACCAACACTTGCGGACCATGTGTTCGACGACGGCAAGAGCGTGCCTACAAGACCAACAGGTCCAACGGCTTTTACGCTACCGTCAGGAAGAGCGAACGCATCGTTGAACGAAAGTGCTGTAGGAACCGTTTGTTCTGTCCACGATCGACCCTGATCTGTGGAAACAAGTGCCGTTCCGCCAGTCCCAACACAGATCACACGATCGATACTCACGACAGCGATCGCCAACAAATTCTCATTCGTTCCAGAATTAACACGCTCCCACGTAGCACCATTGTCCGTACTACGAATGATGCAGCCCATGGTGCCAACGGCGATCGCCAGACCAGGGCCGACATATTCGACTCGATTCAGCATCGTTGAGTCACCGGCCTGAGTGTCGAAGATCCGTCGCCACTTCAACACCGTTGGGTCAGTGACGACAATGGTACCACGATCACCACAAGCGATCCCGGACTCACCTTGAGTAGCGATCGAGGTTAGATGGACGCCACCGAATTGCCACATGTCGATCCGCTGAGGTGCCTGGCCTTGTGCGGGGATCACCACGGCACAGACCACGCTGAGTATGCTGATCATGTACGTTCGCATCGTTGTGTCTCCGTTATTCAGTGGTGAGGATCAGTGGCGGATACGGTTCGTAGGACCAGTATGCGTATGAACGCAGCGACCCAAAGAACTTCGTTGTCGTGTAACCATGACTTCGACCGTAGACTTGGATATTGTTCCAACTGCCCTTCATGGTCTCGCAGGCCAACATCACCACGTCTGTCAAGAACGGGCTTTTCGGACAATTGAACTCGCGCTGCGTGATGGCCGTTACGTGCGAAGCCGAACGTGAAGGAACATTCCATCCACCTACATCCATCCGAGCCATGTTGATGTGACCACCAGAGCCATGCCCAACAAAGGCGAAGACCTTGATGCATGGGTTGCTGAAGACCGGATCGAACTCATTCACAAGCATGGAATCATCAGCGATCACATCGTAACCGACAGATTCATAGTGATCGACCATGGTCTCCCATGCCGATCGCAATGCCGCCGACCTGCCGCCATACGGTGACTCAGCGTTGCCGTCACCAAGCCAGTAGTCATAGATCGCTGAACCAACCTTGCTTGCACTCGTCCCCTCATCGTCGCCAAGCCCAACAAAGGCCTTCGGCTTTCCAACTGCTCGTAGCGTATCCAAGAGGGTCACCGGATCATCATCGGCTTGTGCACCACCATCGTTGATCACACATTGCAAGATCGTTGGTTGTGATGCAGACCTACGCACCACGACCGATGGACCGGATGTTGGCAGTACAAGTGCTCCGCCGCCACCTATGATCGACCATTGATACGATAGACCGTCGGCTGATGTGCCATTGATCGTATCGTTGGGAGCGCACGTTGTCGGAGATTCGGCACACACCAATCGATAGCTATCAATATCTGTGGCTCTCACGGACGCCAGCGTTAGATACTCCGGACAAAGGAACGGAGCGGATGTCAACTCGATGCCGCGTGCAGCACTGATGCCCGCATCCTTCTCCCAAGTAGGCGGTAGCGGCGAACACGCACGTCCGGCCCGTCCTTCCGTCGGTACATCGGCATGAGGCGAGAGTTGCTGAATGACCGTTCCTATTGCAAGCGAACCGGGCTGCCACGTTGGCTTAAAATCTGAGGAGTATATCCTCGAGATCGAGACGTTAAAGGTAACCGACCCACTGATCTCCGCATCTGCCGCCTTCCCACTACCATTTCTCACGCGCAAACGCACGGTAGCAGAATAGACCAACGGGTCGGGGCATATCGGCAGCTGATACATGACTGTCGAGTGGTTACCACTTGCCCCCTGAATGATCGTTCCTGGTCCTTCGAGGGTCCACTCATACGTCACATCGTCAGGATATGGTCCACGTAGGACCATGGTATCTTCTTCAGCACATCCACACGATTGCTGCAGCAGATCCATATCGGAGACAAGCGCGGAGATTCCGACCACATCTCCTGGACGCAGCATATCACCAATGGCCGGAGTGTCCGGCCAGATACGTAGCGGCTGTTCGATCACCATGGCAGGTCCGGCATGCCACGATTCTCCTGCCTTACACCCCGGCTTCAGCGCTTCAAAGATGAGATCGATCGCATTGTCCGGCGGGTCGATCTCCGAGCTATACAGCACGGTGGCGCGAGCGACGTAGGTTCCCGTCGTCTGCGGCGAGAAGGTCTGTTCCGCCGTCACCGTTCTTTCGGTATAGGGGGCAAGTGTTGACTCGTCTTGGGTGTAGCTGAACACCGTTTGACCACTTGCAACAGTTCCCTTCCAGATCTCAAAACGGACGGCAAACGCATCGGCCAGCACATTGTCATTTCGCACCAGCAATTGCAGCCGGTACAAGCCAGACGTGATCATCACAACGTCGAGCTTTTTGGCAACAAAGTCCGTCGCCTGCACAAGCACCGGTGCGGTGATGAAAAAGATCACCGCCAGTTTGAACCGTATGGTTCGCATGTTCCCTCCTCTGGGATATGTGAACGGAACATACGGAGAAAACCGACCCCGTTGTGCTTTTTCACAGAATGACGAGCGGTACCGAGATCTGGGTCTTGGAGCTGGTGATCACGATCCGGTACGCCCCTTTCAATCCATTGACATCCAGTTGAGTCTGACGGTGTTCAAGGGGCTGGGTCCACACCACCCTGCCCATGATATCGACGATGTTGGCCATGGTACCGGGCTGGGGATCGGCTTCGAGTTCCAAGGTGGCGACGGTAGATGCTGGATTGGGATAGACCGATGCACGCGACGATGTTGGATCAGCAACGTCGAGTCCATTGGAGGCCTGTGCCTTGATCACGCGCACACCGTCCGTGGTTGCCAGATAGATGTTGCCGTGGCGATCCGTGCAGAGATCGAGAACCAATTTCTTGGCATTGAAAGCACCAATGACGCATTCGATCACCACTTCTTCAGATCGTGGGATGCAGGTTGCTGCGCTATCGTAGAGTGACTTCATATCTTGCTGAAATGCTGTCAATCCAAGGATCCGACCTCGGTCGTGATCATAGACCTTACAATGCATGGTGTCATGATCCTGTGTCGTGTGGACGTCCATGCGCCCCAAGGCGACATCGACCGTGCCATGATAGGACTGAGTGAAGAACATCGCCGAACCCGTTGGAAGGAAATGGGCCGACGTCATCCGCTCCGGAAACGCCTGCACACGCTGCACTTCGTTTCGGTGCATGTCGATGCGCTGGACACCATAGGGGGTGATGAAGTGGAGTACGCCGTTGATCTCCATCACATCACGGATGCCGATGTGATACTTCTCACTAGGATCTGCCTTGAAGGCGATCCGTGGCAGCGTCCACTCACGTCCATCGAATATTGCCACTTCGCCGCGGGCCGAGATGGCGATCAATCTTCCCTCATCGTCGATCCGCACGCGGTCGATCGAGCCCTGTACGAGGGGCGAGTTCTTTGATGTGAAGAGTACACACGCATTGCTGTCGGCAAAGACATCCTCGGCAGCGACGGAGATCCGTTCTTGTCGGTCGTACCGCAACATCTCGCCCTTGTGCAAGATCCACTGGATGTTGCCGACCGTATGAACGATACTCCGCGGTGCGAAGTAGTGCGTTGTGAACTGGATCGGGCAGCCGAATGCGACGCTCGCCACATAGAGAAGAATGGCGACAAGGAGTAAGAAGAACCGTTTCATCACAACCTCCAAGGATAACGGTGGTACTTGGAGGTTGGACACCGGAATGGTCGAAGAAGGTTACAACCGGTACGTCACTCGCACCCGCAGGCGCTCTTGCAATACGAGATCCTGCGACCCGGAGGAGCTTTGAGTGCGTCTTTGACGATCTGAAAATTCGGGACAGTAATAGTGACGCCGGCCGCCCGCTTGTACTCGTAAGGAATATTACGGGCATCGATCGCTTCACCACGACTCATCACCGTCAACTGTCCGTTGTCGCGAAGTGTACCGTACAAAGGAATGGTCTCACGACAGATCCGATCGAACATCACGGAGAAATACAATGACCGCAGGTCGCTGAGTAGCTGATTGCCGCCGGCCTTCCCACCATATCCTTTGCTGTTGAAACGCTGTCGGGTACGGATGAACGGAATGATCTGCTCGTTCACAGCAATACCACTCATGTACTGCTGGATGTCTTCCCAGGCCTTACCGGTGTATTGACACTTCGGATCGATGCTCCGGTCATCGGTGGTGCCGAACATGACGACTTGTACCGGCAGCTTTCGGCGTACGGCTTCCTGCATACAACTCTCGTTGAAGACGGCCGCGACCTCATCACGCATGCGATCAATGGCACTGTCCACCTGCGATGCCCACTGCGCACCGTTACGATCGAACTCGTCATAACGAACACAGTTCTCGTTCCGACGCGGGACGCGCTTCAATACTGCCGGCGTGAACTCATAGGCATATGCCTCATTGCTCTCGCATGGCACTGGCTGCTGCAATTGTTCACACGACTTGTCATCCGTAAAGAGAGAGGTACATGGAGTGTAGGAGCGGTATTTATTCGTGGTCGGACACCAATAGGCCGTGATGAAGAACGGCACATTGAAGGTTCGAAACACAAAGGCACACGTGTCGCGACTGATCGTAGTATCATACAGAAACACGGAGTGTTCGATGCGCTGTCCACAATCAGCAATATCGATCACGACGGTGTCGGTGTTGCCAACGTAAGCATCGGAATGTGGACGTGCCGTGATCTCGAGCGTACGAAGGCGATCGCTGTTGAACAACAACTCCCCTTCTGCTTGACGAAGGCGGTAGACCACTCGCCCCTTATCATCGGTCGTGATATTGTCAGTAACATCCATCCCCTTGTCACGAACCTTCACCGATGTGCGCACATAGCTGATACTGTCCATCGAACCGAACATGCGGCGGAGCTCGACGTCTTGTCTGGAGGTCTTTGCCACCACGTTGATCACAACATCTACATCACACGTAGGCGATGTGGCACTGAAGATCTGATATCCGCCGCGAGGACGCTCGCGATCGCTACTGAAGACCAAGGTACGTCCGTCCGGCGACCATGCCGGGTGGAGTTCATTGCTGCCACGCTGATTGACACCATCCATTGCCACGGCAACGGGCACTCCAACCGGGTGTCCGTCCGAGCCGAGTTCAACAGACCATAGGTCCAAGTCGCCGTTGACGCTACTCGCAAAATAAAGCCGACCGTCCGGGCCAACATTGGGTGCCACTTCATGATGGTATTCCGTCGAGATCGTAGTCAACAACTCCGGCGTGGACCAACCGTCAGACGTCCTCCGCGTCAGATAGAGATCTGCTCTGCCACTTCCTGGCGCGCGCCTGTCAGAGCTGAAGTAGAGCGTCGTTCCGTTCTTGCCAAAGGCGGGAGTATCGTCCCAATGTTCGCTGTTGATCGGCAGCTCACTCGTATTCCACTTCGCACCGTCGAACATTGCCACGTATAGGTCATTACTCGTGCGCCGGCCGTTCATCTTGGCATCGGCAACATAGACCATCATATTCGGATCACACGGATGAAAGGTCGGTACGCCGACGTAGTTCGTTGACGGATCGTCAAACGGCGGCGTCCGCAGCTCCTGTGTTGTTGATGCTCCCGATCGTGGCGACATCACATACATCCGCCGCGATGTGAGATCGCTCGCGCCCACACCCGATGTGGTCCAGATCTCATACATGCCGTTACCGCTACGAAAGGCCACGGCATAGTTATCGGCGCCGGTATTCAAGACATCGATCGTTCGCACCTGCCCTATCACGTCTTGTAAGGGGGCGAGCAGACACACGACAATAACTAAACGCAACAACATGGTCATTCCACGATCCCTTAAGGCATGAATACAGGATAACAGATCTCCATGCAGACCTTGTTGAGACTTGGTCCGCCGGTACGGTCAGGAGCGATCTCCTGGATCCAGATCAACGCACAGGCAGAGCCGGCATTCTTATAGAACAGTACCACATCGCCAACCTGCAGATTGGTGATCGGATTCTCTAATCCAGCCGGATTACTTCGTGCTTGGTCGCAGACGCTTGAAGAAGAAAGTGGATTCGTCGTGCAGATGTTCTGTCCCGGTGGCACATAGAAGTTCGACGCCACGCGCAAGAAGCCACCGTATGCCTGTGTGGTGCTGCCGTCGATCATGCCCGAGGCAAGGTCAACGCTCGTTGATGTGATGTTGTCGACGTAGACATCGTAGACCGAGAACTGCTGATTGTCGTTTTGATATTCGATGCGGGCACGATCCTCGATCAACCGAATGCTCTCGGCGTAGACGTTCTGATATCCTTGCGGACGGAACTCACGCATACACTGATAGGTGAAGGCCCGACATTCCTTCTTCACCCAGGCATAGACGGGGAACCGCACGGGTTGACCACATCCTTGCACAATGATCTCTGCCGAAAAGAACTTCTCGAGATCTTGTCCTACTGCGGGATTCGGATTGTTCTCCCATGCAGCGGGCGTGACGACCACTGAGACCGTTACGCGTGATCGATACGACGAATCCGGAAATGGCTCAGCAGTGAAGCTGCTCTGCGACACGGCAAACCACGTTGGCTCCGTGCACGTGACGGTGACATCTACAGGACACGATCCCGTGTTATGCACGGTCAGCGTCGTAGTTGTAGAGCTATCCTGATACAGGCACTTCCGCAGCGTATCCACGGAGAACGTTACAGAACACTGCGGAACATCAACATAACCGTGTAAGACCACACGCAGTTGTTCGGCGCAATCCTTCGTTATTCCATCGGCTCCACGTTGCACTTGCAGACGGTAAATGACGGTGTCGGTATACGGCCCGGTAGACGTCGGCGTCATCGTGAACTCGGGATTCGTGAACTGCCCGCCCCCTGACGTGGTCAAGACCTGATCGACGAGTTGGAGTCCGGGTGTGCGGGGCTGGCGGATCGCCGTAGCAATGATCGTGCAGGCGGGGTCGACGTTTTGTGTAGATACGGCTGTGTCGAGTCGGGCTGTGATGGTACCGGTCTCATCAACGCAGAGTGTGTCGAGGGTATCGACCACAGTTCCGCCCGGTGGGCAGTCGCATGACTCACATTCGACCGTACCGATCACGGTTAGCGACGTGGCAAAGGCCGGTTGACCAGTGAGGGCATCCGTTGCAGAGACATTGATCGTGCGTTGCGTTGTGTAGTTGTCACCTGTTGTTGTTGGCGTAAAGGTCATGCACAATTCAATAGCTGTTGCCGGAGTGCCGATCGTGCGCACAGCATAGGTGAACTCGGCGTCGGTGGTATCGGACGAGACGGCGATCAATCCATTCGGACACGACGTTGGGAAGACGCGGCAGACGGTCGCAGAACGATCACCGGTCTCGGGACAAAGTTTTACGCGCGACGTGTCGGCATAGGTAAGCACATTGCAGGATCTGAGTGTATCGAAATTGAACTGCACGACGGTGTCGTTGCATACCGGCATCACGGTCGTCACCGGCGGGATTCCGGCATATGGTCCTGCGTTTGGCGGAGCAACGGTCACGCTCACCGTATCACGTTGGATCGACACTTGAGCAAGTTCGATCGTCGCGGTGCCCGCATTGTTGGTGCGCAAGAAACCTGCCGAAGGTGCGCCCACGCCCGTAAGACGTTGCCACGCAACAGATGCTTCGGGGATCGGTGCATTGGAGGACGAGCGTACATCGACCGTGATCTTGCCGTTCTGCACAAGATCATTGGGTTGTACCGGGTCTTGGCAGCCACTGACCACCAACCACAAACCACCAACTACCAACCACCAACCACCCAACCACCAACCACCCAACCACCAACCCTTGACCATATTCACCACTCCAATCGATATGCGATACGCAGCAAGACGCTGTGCACATTGTTCGTATTCACGCGATACAACTCATCGCAGTCCGGACATGGCGTCCGGAGGTTGAGACGGAGGTACCGATACTGTGCCGAGACGGACACGACATCCCACAGGGGCAGTCCAACGCCGATGCCGCCGAACCATTCACCGTAGTCATCCGGATTGATCGACGGGTCTGCACCTGCACCTTCAAAGTCTGTGGGAAACAGCATGCCCCCTTCCACAAAAAGATAGGGTCTGAAGTCGCCGCGTTCATTCACCGTTTCATGGGCCACATAGGCACGGTGATCATACCGTTGCAGATCGTAGAGTTGATCGAATCCGGGACCTGGAGACAGCGTGTCACCCGTGCGATCACAACTGAATGCGCAGGCATTCGGCACAAAGGAGGAGCGACGTTGTGTTGTCCACGATGAAAACGAGAACCGAAGATGTCCCATCGGACCAAGGCGCCAACGTCCGGCCTCCGACAATGCCGTGGCTCCGAGCGCCAATGACAGCCGTTCACCAAGAAGATCTCCGAAGGGGGCGACCAGTACCTCAGCACCGAACAGCATGTTGTCGAAGCCGATCTGGGGTGTATCCGACTCATCAGCGCCGGCATAGGCCAACACCGGGCCGATCTCGAGCCATGAGTCTTTCGTGTCTTCGCGTTGCAGTCGCTCGAACTCGCGCAGCGGAAGCACGGGCACGCGAACCGGCGGCACCTTGCCGAGGGTGAGACCGAGCTGAAGGGCACCGATGTCGGAGATCGCGATCGACGTGTCGCGGCACACGGTACCATCGAGGTACGTCAGCCGAAGTGACTGTCGAAGTCGGCCGTTGACGACGCTCGTATCTCGTTGTGCGCTCACGAAGACACGCTTCGTGATCACCTCACCGGACGCATCTTCGACGCGGAACTCGGTGTCGGCAGGCCGGGCGCAAGGGATCGCGCACGGACGGCATGAATCGGCAGGTGCGGCGTGCACTTCGCTAGCCGCAATGATCAGAAAAAGGACCAATGGCACCATGGCGCCAATGATACGGCAGGACGGTGGAAGAACGGGATTCAACCCTGAAAAATCACGGTTTTATGGTAAGTACATCCACTGAATGCTCAACGACTTACGGCTACGTGCCCGGCAGCGTCGCTCCCCGGCAGCATTACCCGGCAGCATTGCTCCCCGGCAAGGTTAGGAGTTGGATCCCCGGATGTCACATCTCACTCGGGTAAAACCACTATCCACCAACCACCAACCACCAACCACAGACCACCAACCACCATGCATCTCTCCCATACCCTCCTTACCGTTGGGCGACAGATCATGACCGATGATGCCGTGATCTCGCTGGACACGATCGATGACCTCCTGAAAACGTTCAGTGCCTATGCCCTTGACCGGCCTGCCATTGCTCTCCTCACCACGGCCTGGGCGATGATCCACGATCCGGAGAACGAGAACAGCTACGTCCTCTCGCGGCACTTGCTCACCAAGACCTTTGGTGAATTGCACGCCGTCGGCCATGCATCCGTGCTCTCCGGCATGGTCGACAGCGGGATCTTATCGGCCATCGATGAGAACGGCGATTGGCTGCTGCATAAACGCGTGCGGTTCTCGATCGACATCGAAGTGAACATCGAAAGGGCCGAGTTGACGGGCCACCTGCCCCCTGCCAAGATCTATGAGACCGAAGATGAGGTGATCGATGCCTATATCGCACTCGGCAAGCGGATGAGCAACGAGCCGACGTTCAACGTCAGTGGGCAACGGCGGATCTCAGCCATGATGCAGATCGTCTCGCAACAACGTCGATCAACGCGATTCCCGTTCACCGAACATCTTGAGCAGGCAGGGCTCTCGCTGATGGATCGTCTGGCGATCTGCCTGCTGGCCCATGCCGATACGGCGCACCAGTTGATGACGGTTGACGAGCTCATCTTGCAATTGCAGACCTTCGATCTTATCGATCACGACAACGATGAAGAGTCGGTATCGAAACATCTATCACAGAAGGGGCTGGTAAAGATCCTCGAAGATCAGCATATGCGCATGCACTCCATACCCATTGTGTTGAGTGATGACCTTCGGACGTTGATGCGACTTGACGAGCCGAAACGCGGCGGGATCGGCGGCAAGCGATACGATGCCGAGGGGCGATTCACGGTCATCACCCCTGCGCAGGGTCTCGATGATGTGATCGTCGACCAAGAGACCACGAAACTGTTGCGCTTAGGTGTAGAACGCTTTCGGAAGAATACCACCCGTCTTTTGGCTGAATGGGGCGTGCAGGTACCGGGATATACCGCCACCACACAAGACCGACTGATCGTGCTGCTGTTCGGTCCGCCCGGAACCGGCAAGACGATGGCGGCCTATGCGATGGCCTACGAGCTACAGCGCGACGTGGTCACGATCGATGGGTCCAGTTTCTTGGCGTCGTATGTCGGCGATAGTGAGAAGCGATTACGCGAGATCTTTGTCCAACTTCGATACCTCCGAACGAAAACGTCGACGTCACCGGTAGTGGTGATCAACGAAGCCGACGCCATGCTTCATCGGCGTATTCAGGCGGAGCACTCTGCCGACCATATGCGCAACAATCTCGTCGCGATCTTGCTCGAGGAAATGGAGCGTTTTGAAGGGTTGCTGATCTTAACGGTCAACGACGTCCAACGTATGGATGAGGCCTTCTCCCGACGCATCGATATGAAGGTCCGCATCGATCGTCCGGATGTTGCGCTGCGCCAACGGCTGTGGGACCTCTACCTGCCCCCTACCATACCGGGCAGCGAGACCATCGACCGTCAGGCGTTGGCACGCCGCTACGAACTTACCGGCGGACAGATCCGATTGATCGTCGCCAACGCCTGCGTCGACGCTGTCCTCGCTCCCGAGCCGAGCGACAACGGGATCACGATCGACGATCTTGAACGGTATGTTTCGTTAGAAATGAATGGTCAGTTCGAGCGAGAACAGCGTCGATTCTTAGGATTTACAGGATCGTAGAACGGCGAAGAAGTCGAACTTTCGTCGAATACTCGATCAATGCAGCAACACAAAATGCGACCACCGCTGTAACCGCCACACTTGTGCCGGGACCAACATGGAAACCACCTGCCATGACGGACAGTGCAGCGGCGATCAGCGCCATGGTAATGAACGCGATCAGCGTATTCCACAGTGCTAACATGAATACGGTGGGAAAGAACGGAGGCTTCTGCCCATCTGTCTTAAACGTGAAATACGCAATGCCGGTTAGGATAAATGCCAGTGAGCATGCTAAAAATAGCGAGCTCGCGATCACGGAATGAGACATTGACGCTATGTCTGGACTGGCAATGACCAGATCTGTATGGTCACGCACTGTGAACCAATTGATCGCTGCATTGATCACGCCATTTGCGACGCCGGTGATCAATGCGCCTTTGAGGATGTTATTGTTTGTGCTCACAAAGGACCTTTATTAGAAGAACATGAAAACAGCACACTGATACGACGTCCATGGAAGAACGGAACTTGAGAATGCTTGAGTGATCGCCGATCCGGGATCGTTGTACGAGAGGATGCCGAGAAGCATAAAGTGGTTAGATAAGAAGTAGCGCATCGTTCCCGTGATCTCATATCCATACTCCTTGGAGTTCAACGTAGTGATCGGTGCAAGACTTCCATTATTCGAGAGAGATGAGGCTTGAAGAAGAAAGTAGTCGACGGATATCTCGCAAGACGCATTGAGATTTGCCTTGAGTTCGATCCGGTGCGTCACGAAGTTTCCATTGCCCATCACTTTTCGCGCATTGATCCCTTGCACCCAGTTGCCTAGACCACCGGTGAGCATTGCATCAAAGCGCTCATACGTTGGTGTTGATGGATCATCACCACTCATCCAGGCGTATCGATAGGTAAGAGTTGGCTGCATGGACCAGTTGCTCATTCGATATCCAGCCGACGCATACCACCCTGAGGCGATCATGTCTTGAGTTCGATGGGCCTGGTACACGTATTCGCCTCTCAGGAACAGGCCTGTTCCGAAGACCTCCTTCAACCATACCTTGGGATTAATGGCATAGAGTCCATCCTTCCCTATGCGACCTGTAGGAGTACTGTAGGTGCCCGTTCCATCATTGATCGTCAGATAGGTTACATTCACATCAAGATGGGAGTTGTCGTTGAAGCCTAGCGTGCCACCGACGTATCTGGTATCGGTTTGCCTATCGGGGAAGAGCTCTTGAGGCTCTAACATGAACCCAGAGATGACCCAGTTACCCTTGTGTACTTTAGCAATGATCGAGCGTTCGAATGCAGTTCTGCTGTTCAGATACACGCTACCGCGTTCACCTGCGTTGGCCGAACCGGAGAACTTGGCGATCAGCAAGCCGTTGTTCAATTCAAAAAACTGCCTGCCGACCGACAGATCAATGTTGATGTCTTGATCTGGACCAAGTTTTGCGGCAACCACACCTACATACGCCCGTTCGATGTCCGAGAAGATGGTCGGCCCGTACGAGTACACATCGCTGCTGTTTCTTCCCGATACGAGTACCGACACTGCTCCGTATGCATAGATCGGAAGGTCACCAAGTTTGATGATACCCGAGATACCGGGTTCAACATAGGCCTCTCCCCAAAATCGCACTCCTGCTTGAGCAGGATCAGTAGCCACAGGGTTTCCAGCGGTAAAAGCCGGACCTTGGGAGAAAAAGCCGTTCACCTCGTTGAAGATGCCGGTTCCACCATTGAAGATGAACATCAACTTTGAGTGGTCGGTCTCGACGATCACTGGAAAGTCGCGCACTTGCCCGGACACAGCAATGCCCTTTTTTCCGTCGATCTCCTTCATCTGTCCCGGCTGCAACAGTGTGATATGGACAACAATGATCAGTGGCCCTTGCACTTCTGTTGAATAGACGTCGTAGTATGCCGACGATACGATGGCCTGAGCAAGGATCACCTTGATGGCTTCATCAACGATGGCTTGCCGGAACACCGATCCGGTTCGGATGCCAAACGCCGTTGTGAATCGTTGTTGCTCCACGCTATCAGCAAGGCGTACCGTCCCGCCGTCGGTGATCTCAAGAAGAACGGATTGGATCTGAGATCCCTCGGCGCGTTGGATCGGCACGGGAACACCAATACCCGTGAGCTGAGCACGTGCATGTCCGAGCATTAGAACGCCGATGACACATACAACGATGAGCGACCTCACTTGTCAATCCTGTGTTGGCATCTTGCTCTTGTACGATCCACCGCCATCGATGCGGAGATCGATGCCGGTGATCCATGCAGCAGCGTTGCTCATCAAGAACATCATTCCATAGGCGATCTCGGCCGGTGTTCCTCTTCGCTTCATCACAAGAGATTCGGAGAGGCGACGCAGCATTTCCGGATCGTAGCCTGCCTTGAGCGTACTATCACCGTTATCCACCGAACCGATCAGGACGGTGTTGAATCGTACGTGTGGTCCGCTGGCCGCTGCCATGCTGCGGACAAGATTCATCAATCCGGCTTTGGCCGTGCTGTATTCGATGAACTCGGGCGAAGGTGTAACACCAACCATCGACCCGGAGAAGACTACCGATGCATTCGGTTCCTTCTGGAGATGGGGCATGCAGAGTTTTGTCAGGTTGTAGGCGCTGACGGTATTCAGCAGATACGACTGCACCATCTTTTCCGATGATGAACCCCAGAGCGGCGTTGCAGCCCCCCAGCCAACGTTATTGATCAGTCCCGAGATCTTGCCGAACGTACCGATCGTGTGTTCAACGAGCGACTCGAGGTCCGATTCGACGGTTGCATTTGTCTGTACGGCGAGTGTCTGCTTCCCGGTTGCCGCTTGGATCTCGTCTGCCACCTGACGCGCACCATCGCCGTTGAGATCGGAGATCACAACATTGGCGCCTAACGACGCGAAGAGGTGTCCTGCTGCGCTACCGATGGCCCCGGCAGCACCGGTGATCACGATCACCTTTTCGTCAAACGAGAACAATTCAGATAGGGTTTTCATGTACATGACCTTTATTGGTGATCTTGTTAGTCTAATGTCTGGATGCCGCCGCCATTGACGAACATGGTTTGCCCACTCACCCACGAGGAGATCGGTGCGGCGAAGTAGAGAATGGCTCCGGCGATGTCGAGCGGCTCACCAAGACGCTTGATCGGCGTATGCGCCAGCATTTTCTCTTCGATCTCAGGTGTCAACACCGATGCCAACGCAGCCGTCTTCGTCGCACCAGGACCTACTGCATTTACGCGTACGTGCGGTCCGAAGTCGAACGCCAGGTTAGCCCCCATATGATTCATCGCCGCCTTCGAAGCAGCGTAAGCGCTCATGTTGGGCGACTTATTCATCGAGCTCATCGAAGTGATGTTGATAATGCTGCCGTATCCGGCCTTGTCCATGTACGGCGCACAGAGTTGCGACAACCGCCATGCGCTAAAGACATTGAGTTTGAATACCCAAGCAAAGTCATCAACGGAGATCTTTGCGGGGTTCTCTCGCCCTCCGCCACCACCTCCGGCATTGTTCACCAATACATGAACTGCACCGAAACGTGTGATCGCTGTATTGATAAGATTCACTAGTTCATCGTCTTTTGTCACGTTGCACTCAACACCAATAGCGTCACCACCAGCCGCTTTGATCTGTTCGGCAACATGGTTGGCATCAGTAGCTTTCAGATCACTAACCACTACCTTTGCACCTGCCGCGGCCAGCAATTCTGCACTTGCTCTTCCTATCCCATTGCCGGCACCGGTCACGATGGCAACCTTGCCGTGCAGCGAAAACAAGTCATTGATACTCATCTGAGCTTCCTTTGTATTGTTGATCGGCAAAGTTTGCGGATGTTTGCATCATAAAAAAAATATTTTTTCTTTATATGTCGAAATTGCGAGATTCAGGAACTGTAAAAGGATCCACAAGCCGAGCCCAACTCATTCAAGCCGCTCGCAAGGTCTTCAACAGAGTTGGTATCGGAATTACGATCGATTCACTCGCGCGTGAGCTTGGTGTTTCGAAAGGTAAGATCACGAATCACTTCCCGACCAAGGATCTCTTATTCCTGGGGGTTCTCGCTGAATATGAACGCGAACTCGCAGAAACGAGTGAACAGTTTGGTTGGGGCGTAAAAGAGTATTCTTTCACGAACCTGTTGACCTTCCTCTCCCTCATCATGGACGTACAGTTTCGCTACCGTTGTGCCATGGCGTACGTGGCCATGATCACACAAGAACAAAGTGAGCTGCATGGTCACGTTCTCGAGAACTTTCGCAGAAACGCCTCATCGATCCGTGGTCGACTTCACCACATGGTCAATCGAAAGTCACTCAAAGCCACGATCCTTGAACCGGAACATCTAGAACCATTTATTCTAGCCTACGTCAATTTGATGACGTTCTGGGTCGTGAGTGCTACTCTGTATCACAACGACGATGAATATCCGGCGGTCAAGACAAACTGTCTGCGAGCCGTGGTCAGCCTGTACAAACCGTATCTCACAGCCTCAGCTGTCAAGGAGCTAAGATCATGCGGATACCTCTCAGAGTAAAGGGGCAGGCACTGACCTGTCTGTTGTTGTGCATGGGAACGATCTACCTCACTGCACAAACGGATACCACATCGCCCCCTATCGAACGTGTCTCTGAGGGACATTGGCTGACGGGGCTTTCAGCGTTATGGGATGCAAAACAGAACGAGAACACGACCTCGCTTACCGGAACGAACGTGTACGGCGACAGATCGGAATGGCTGTTGCAACTCACAGGGCTTAATGTTCTCTATGGCCGAACGGGTGTCGGAGCGGCAGTTCGATACGGACGGAGTGTGATCGACGAGGGCTTTTTGAACAGCGATGGCGACTCCGTACAACTCGACCAGCTCAAAACAACGCTTGGTATGTACGGCATCTTTCGACCCTACACTCCGCTATTCGGCACCAACACGGTGTACGCCTTCGCAGAAATGAGCATCGGCATTGCTCTTACACCAACAACACGCGAAGAGGTCACAAATGGGGTGCTGACACGGACCTTCACAGACCAGACCACATTTTCTATCGGCATGTCACCCGGTGTCGCAGTTGTCTTGGAGAACGGACTGGCGTTTGAAGGCGTAATCACCCTGATCGGCTACTCGGCATCGTGGACGGAGGTCGAAAAGAATGGCGTCTTTGAGTCTCGCTCATCAGCGCAGTCTTTCGATCTCCAGGTGAATGTACTCTCTCTCCGACTTGGTCTTGGATTTTACTTCTAGAGGTCTTCATGAAGCGATTAGCGAGCTACATGTGTATTGCTGCAATGATGTTTGGTTGTGCACAACCCGACTCACTCGGTCCATCTGATCTTGCACAGATCCTTGAATTTGGCGTCAGCGGTCAAAACGGCGTTACGCTCATCAACCAACAAACTCGAACGATAGATCTGACCGTGGCAAGCGACGTTGACCTGTCGTCGGTGACCCCATCGCTGATCTCGGTCAGCACGTTTGCTCGACTCGACCCGCTGCCATCCGTCGTGCGCGACTTCCGGACGGATGTTGTGTACACGGTCACAGCTGAAAGTGGAGTTGCCGCCCAATACACGGTTCGTGTGACGCAAGCCAGTCCAGAAGTGCAATTAGAAAACTCCGATCTCGATGCTTGGCACTCAGTCGGAAAATACTCTGAGCCAGGAGCTTCGTCGGCCACGATCTGGGCCACTGGCAATGCCGGTGTTGCAACCTTAGGTGCAGCCAATGTCACCCCATTTGAGTCGAGTCCTAGAGATACCGGTGTCAAGCTTGAGACCAGAGACCTTGGCAATCTAGGCCAGCTGGTCGGTCAACGTATGGGTAGCGGGTCGTTCTTCACGGGCATGTTCAAACTCAACATCAGCGACCCGCTGTCATCAGCACAATTTGGTGTTCCCTTTACCGCTCGTCCGGTTTCATGGTCAGTAGACCTTGCCTATCAACCGGGCACGCCATACCTAAGTGGTAAGGGACAACCGATCACGGACCGCACAGACTCCGCAGACGTCTACCTGGTCCTGGAAGATCGGTCCATCGAGCCATGGCGGCGCGTTGCAACTGGTTGGATCAGGATCGGCAATGTGATCGCTAACCTTACAACGAAGACGATACCACTGATCTACGGTGAACTGCCACAAGGGACACCATCGTACATGTTGCCGCGTAACGGTCAGACCTACGCTCCCCTCGGCACACGGCCAACACATATCAGCGTGGTCTTCGCCTCTAGTTGTCGCGGAGATCTCTTCGAAGGGGGCGTGGGGTCCACGCTCATGATCAACAATATCGTGTTGAACTATCGCTAGATCACTCAACGATCCATCTAAACGTTCGCACGTCATCTCCGCTCACAACCATCAACAGATAGACGCCGGCGTGATAACGGTCGGCTGAGACATTGATCTCCAGCTGGCCGTTGTCATTGACGGTGAGTTGTTCGATCTCACGGCCTTGCAGGTCGATCACACGCACATTCGAGGCTGCGGGTAGCGTTGCGCGGAGTGTACCGCCCACCGATACCGGCACGGGATGCAGGCCGATCGCTGCGCTCTCAACATCAACGCTGCTGATCAGGCGGGCATCGGCCGAGCACTGGATCAACGAATCCGAGCCGAGGGAGGTGCTCACCACATGGATCTTTGCGCGATGATCGCCGACCTCACCGTTTGGATCGTAGGTCACTGACAACTCGAAACTGGCATCAGGTTCAAGTGTGACCGGCAAACCAAGGCCCGAGGTATCGAAGGTAAAGTGGGGATCGCTCGCCCCCTCCAACCATTGGATGTCGGAGACGATCATTCTCACGCCGCCGGTACGGTTGAGGATCTTGACGGGCATGGTCAGTGGGTCCGATGCGACATCGACGCGGCCGAAGACGGCATCATCGACGGCGATGCTTGGAGAGACGACGTTGTACGACACCTCGGTTACCGGTACGTCAAAGCACACTTGCGAAGCTATCAGCGTATCCTTTACCGCGCCGACGTTTGTCGCAGCAAGACAGCAGGTGACCGTTCGCGATGCAGCCGGATCAATGGTGATCGGGAAGGTTGTGTTGACGTTGAGGTCGCCCCCTTTCAGCATGGAAAGTCCGGTGATCTCAAGCACTTCAAGGCCGGGGTTGGTAATGGTCACGTCGAAGCATTCAGGCACGCCTGTTGGTATCGTGTTCGGAAGTGCTGTTGCCGTGATCGTTGACGGCTGCGGTTCGTACACGTACGTTCGTTCTGCAAATGCACCCGATGCCGCCATGATGCGAATGGTGATGCTGCCGATCTTGTTCAGTTCAAGCGGCTCAACACGGAACGATGCATTCTTATCGCCCGGCGTGAAATCATTCAGTACCAGTCGATAGTTCGAGCGCGTGGTCGGGAAGATCGTCGAGATGCCATTCGGTCCATCGATGCTTACTGACACTTCACGCATCCCACAGCCGAGATCGGTCACCGGCAGCATGTCTTCCGTGATGATGATCGAATCTTTGCCCGGTGCGGCAACATCAAACCCCGTCGGCATGGCCATGGCACGCCCTTGCTGCAGACCATCCAGCGAGTTTTGTGGCAACACATTGAACCGAACCCCATCGGCCGTTGCCTGGACGATATTCATCACTGATGTGACGGGCACAGTAAGCTGACTATAGACGGTATTCTTGATCACTTTTACGGCGTTGTTATCGATTAGGGGGCTGCCGTTGTACGTGATCGACTTGGCGTCACCTGTACGGAAGACGATCGAGACGAAGTTGTCCATGCCTTCGGTGAGACTCCATACCGACGATGTCACCCATCGACTCTCCGGAACTACCATGGCCATCGACGGCATGCCGGCTTCGACCAACGGATGTCCCTGTACCTCGTCGGCACCATTCTTTTCGACACCGAACTTGGCGATCCGGCCATAACTTCTTCCGTATTGTGCTGCAAGCATGGGCTTGGAGCTCCAATACGTTGCCCCTTCGAACAAGGATGAGTCGGTAAGCACCTCACCACGCTCGATCACGCCAAGGAGCTTGCGGTCACGGTCACCGCTTCGATGTTTGTAGATAAACGTGTTGTTCTCGGTTGCAATGAACCGAACGATGTCACCCAAGACCATGCAGTCAGCCGAGTCGTGGTGCTTGAAGCCTACCCGAACTGATGTGTACATGAACGGAGTCATCACAAACATGGTATCGGCCATCGACGTTGGGGGCAACATCTCCACAAGATTATTTCGAACAAAGTGAGCAGAACCGGCAAATGGACCGGTTGGCGGGAGAAGTCGGTAGCGCGTAAAAGCAGAGCCCTTGAGATGTCCCGACAAGACACCGACCGGTTTGTCTGCCGTTACTTGTGTTCCCGTGAGATCCTGTGCTGCCGTGTGGATCTTTGTTGTGTCTTGTACGTGATCGAACATCATCACTTCACCGGCGTCTAGCGTCAGCGTGTGCGCTTCGTTCTCTTTAAGTGCGCTTCCGGTATTAGGGTCGATCAGCTTGAGCTTGGATGTTACCGTGACCCTTGTACCATCAACTGTCCCAACAACGGCGAGGAAGCCAGTGACAAAGTTCTTACCGTAGGCATCGAGGGGCATTGAAAACACTCGATAGTCATCACCAAGGTGATCTACCGGGAAAATGTGAGCTTCTTCACCTCCACCCGCCCATAGGCGACGTGTATTGACGGAGATCGGTACATCCGACGTCACTTCATAGGCCACTTTCGCTTTTCGCTTTGTGGTTGAGACCACCATCGTTGTCGGTACCGACCACGACAATACACCTCCGTTGGTTGTTGGTACAACGTGGATCGTTGTATCCACCTGCACACTGCCGTTTGGGTCCATTGTTCGAATGCGAACATTTGCCTCGAATTCCGTGGTCACGATGATCTGCAACGGCTTCGGCAGCGGCTTCTCTGCCACTTCCTGAACAAACGGCGCGAACGCCACAATAAACCGTTGCCCCTTGTCCATCGAGATGCGTGAAAGGCCCTGCGCAATTCCACCAGTGGCAAGCGCTACGAAGCAGACCAGTGAAAGAATGAACCTCATACCTACTCCTCCTCTTCAAAAACAACAATGAAATTAGACAGCGTAGCTTGACAACGAAGTTAGACAGCGCAGCTTGACAACGAAGTTAGACAACGAAGTTAGACAGCGCAGCTAGACAACGAAGTTAGACAGCGCAGCTGAACAACGCAGTTCTAAAACGCCTCGTTGAAAGATACGTAATACTGCGGTACTCCTCTTGCCACGCCGATGTCGACGCGCAAGCTTACACGTTCTGCCGGATCTAACAGGAACCGCACGCCCCCTCCATACGAGAACCACACACCATCGAGTGTGAAGCGCTGCATGGATGGGGCTACTTCGCCCATGTCGATGAAGGCGGCACCGCGGACGATCCAGACGATCGGGAACCGAACCTCGGCGCTGGAGTAGATGGAGATCCGGTCGCGCTGTTGTGACTCGAACACACCGCGCAGATGATTGGTACCGCCGATGCCCGGCCACATTTGAAACGTCGGTGTGCCGGCGGCGTTTTGGAACATGATCCGTCCGGCGACGGACATCGTGCCGGTGACGGTCGCATAACCGCGGAGGTCGACGATCGACTGTGTCCATGTGAAGTCACTGCCCAGCCACCGATCATAGACCACAACTGCCCCCTCACAAAAGAGTCCGGAGCGTGCGTCGAAGTTGTTGTCGCGGGTGTCGTACGAAAGCATCGGACCAAGGCCGTTGTTCCATCCACCTTGAGCGCCGGTGACACGACCTTCTCGAAGGGGGCCGGCAGTTCCATCTTCGCGCAGGTCCACGCTGCGGATATCGTCGTAGCGGATGTCCAGGCGGAGTCCGCCGCTGAGACCATGTTGCACCCGGCGTCCGGTGATCGCATAGAGATTGCGGAGTTGCACGCGCACCCCGAACGGTGTGTAGAGTTCGGCGTTCGACGATGGGTTGCTGTTGCCGATGCCGAAGAAGTTGAACGGGTAGAGCATCGTTTCGATGGATCCTTCGATGCGGATGCGATTGCTGTCGAGGTAGATCTCGGGGTAGAGACCCAGGGCGAACTGCTCGTTGAGTGTTGCCTGGACGGCCACACTCAACGACGAGGCGCGGAAGGACGCGTCAGCTTCGGTGCGGTAGGTGAGGAACGCCGCCACGGCGGCCATCCAGTCGGTCTCGGGAGCGTAGGCGACGAGGGGGACGAATTGCCAGTCCAGCCCCCGCTCCAGTGTATCCACCTGAGCCGCTGCCCGGCAAGGGGTTCCGGCTTGAGCAAGAAGGGCTATACACACAAGAAGAAGAGGTGACCGCGATGTACACATGTTCAACGAATTTGCGTACAAAAGACGGTTTTACCCGGCACAGTCGCTCCCCGGCAAGGGGCTACTGGCGCAGCTTGCGGTTCGGTCACTCGATCATCGGAGACTCGCTGACCGGCTTCCGAACCGCTTCCTACCGCTGCGGCGAAAGGGGCCAGTTGCCGGGGTATCGTGTCGTGGGGTCGGCAACTGGATGGGGACTCTTTCAATGCCCCAAACTTCACAAACCGATGACACAATTCCTCTCCCTGAAAACCATGAGTGAGCCAAAATGGCAGAATCTTGGTAAGTAAAACTACGTACAGATTCCCATCTGCTGAGCGGCCTGCATGAGCTCGAGAACGTTCTTAACCCCGAGCTTTATCATCATGTTACGACGATGGCTCTCGATGGTGTGTCGACTTCGCATTAATCGCTCTGAGATCTCCTGCGTTGTCAGACATTCGCAGGTGATCAGACGGAGCACGATCTGTTCTGTCTCCGTGAGGGCTGCGGCAACACGTTCCGGCCGGCTAGCGGACAGATCTACCTGACTCCGCACATGTAGTCCTCGGTGAGCTAGCCGGATCCCCTCGATGATCTCTTCCGCCCCGGCGTGTTTGAACAACAGGCCATCGGCACCAGCTCGGTCGGCTTTAAAAGCTACCTCTGGTGAGGCATGATAGGTGAAAAAGACAATCTT
>CAYXQJ010000010.1:0-78398 GCA_964467455.1 uncultured Hyphomicrobiales bacterium
CGGATGTTGCTTCGAACTTCTTCTTCTTTGTCCTATTTCAGCTGAAGCAGTACAAAACCGTCTTCTTTGGAGATACCATAGTCAAACGACAAGATCGTCGATTGATTCCATGCGATCCTCAGTCCTGCGCCGAAGGAATACATTATGCTATCAAAGTTTAGATCTTGCCATTGGTCGCGTACTGTTCCGGCATCAAAGAATGGTGCAACACCGAAGGCAAACATCTGTTCCCCGATCGTCGCTTCCGCAAATCGAACTCGCAACTCAACATTCGTGAACCACATCGATCGAGCTAAGAATCGGTTGGCCCTGTAACCACGCAGTGATTGCCTGCCACCTAAAGCATTAACGCTTCCTTCGGGACTCCATTGGTCTTGAAACTCGAAGAACGGCGCGTTGCTACCGAATATGTTACCAACTCCAAACCTGGCTGCCAAGACGGTCCGCATGCCAATTGGTATTCTCTGATACGCGCGTCCCTGCACGAAGAGCTTGTCAAAGTCGAATTGTGAACCGATAGCTCCGCCAGAATATTCGTTTGCTATCTCGAAGTAGAAGCCCTTCGTCGGGTCAGGTTCGAAATCTCTGGTATCGAAGATCAGAGCCGTTTGTATAATGGAGACCCAGCCGCCATCGACACCTGATATTTCACCGTCCTGATACTCTCGTCGTAGGAGCGACGTACCATTCGGCGCTTGTGTGGTCTCACCGGTTATCGGATTTATCGCTTCTGCTTCCACGCCTTCAAACGTCGCATAACTTAGATGTTGAATCTCATAACCACCCATTACACGCCACCGGCCATCTCCAAGCGCATAGTCGGCCTTAACATTGAGCATGTATTCCGTTTCTCGGAACCTGTTGGATAACTCGTCAGTAACAAACTCGGCTTCTCCGACCCCACCCTTGCGTAAGGTCTTTCGTGCTTTGTCGAACTCATCATATGTTGCGAAGGTTGTGTTCTCATCCGAGGGCAGACGAAGTTGTCCCAGCGTCGATTCCGTCAAACCGAAGTAAAGATTTGCTGGGTTCTGTTGTGCTTTGAAGTCGATCTTGAATCGCCACCGTGTTCCCTGGAAGTAAGGGACATCGAGTGACAGTGCAAGCTCGCGTGCATTGGATGTGTAATACGCAGCACTCGCTTTAAGCTTTGTCAGGTATGGTGTGTATGGAAACAGTGGATGATCACGACTCCCATTCCAGTACGTGTTAAGTCTAACGCCGAAACCAAAACCTGTTACCGGGTCGGATGAAAAGTCAGGAATACCGGTCACGAATGTTCCTTCACGCTTCTTTGCGAGATCATCATCTGACATCCGCTTTGACTTTATAAAGGAAAGACTGTCTTGATCCTGTGCATGTGCGATGATCATTGAGAGCGGAATAAGTAGGCCGATGATCAAGTAACTCATGAGATTGGCGTTTTCCTTTGGCGCAGGTGATATCGAGATATGCTGGTGGTTATAGTGCTCGCTTCCGCTGAAACAGTGATGGGCAAGACGAGGCTCAATTGCTTGATATTGTTTTCTATCAGTACGACATTTGAGATACCTGTTCCGGGAGATTAGAGCTCAATTCTAAAATTCGAGACGCTCTCTTCTTTTGTGTGCTATTGCAAGCGTACGGTGCACGCACCGAGGCGCAGCCACAGAGCTTGTGGGGAGAGTGCACGCGGTTTGTCGATGACCACATCAGCACCGCTGCACGTGACCGTCACCGTTGCGACCGCAGATCCGTTGATGTCGTAGATCCGTGCTGATGTTGATGATGTTTCGAAACACTGCACGCCATCAACAATGCGCCATGATTCTCCCTGGTCGATGACACTCACCTCCGTTGTAGGTGGTGGCTCTTTGACAGAAACGATGGGTCGTTGGGAGGTGAGGTAAAGAGAAACAGCGCTCTGATACTTTTGGGATTCTGTATCTCGATACCACATCGTCACCATAAAATCATCGAATGTGTCGTTGTCGACATCTGGGACCACAACCGCATTTGTGGCGTAGGCCTCATGATATTGCGATTTATGCGGATAGCCACTTCCAATGATCTCAACGGTCGCAAATTCAGCATCAACCAAACGAGCAAGCGCGAACACTGCGTGTCTGACCGACTCCCCATTTTCCACCTCTGACACTTTGTAGCCTTCACGTATAAACGGACGATCACCATCCATAACCCTTGGGAAGTTCTCATCAACAGATTTGCCACCTTGACCAAAGTACTGTTGCCACCCTCCTCTCCAGAAATCTGAAACGGGCTCAAGGGTGATAGACGTGGACGTAACCTTCATCCCCCGTCCTTTGGTGTTGTCGTCGTTGTTGGTATCGAACAGCCACCACACGTTTGGTGTGCGCAACACCACAAGACCGTAGGCAGCACCTGGCTGCTCGATCTTTGCCAACAAGTTTGTCCGAATCCGTGGCTTGCGCTGACGTAGATCTTCAAGGTTGAGCTCTACTAGCTCATACGTATAAAAGCCCGGCCATCGCGGATACATCTGGACAACACAGGGCCTGCCACCTAGCATGCCAACCGCGGCAACATATGTCCGCTCAAGGTCGGGGTACCACTGGTTCGTGTTGTCATAGATATCAACGTAACTCGGTCCGATGAGAGGATGTATTCTATCGCCATACACGATTCGAACAGAATTCGGTCCGTCAGATGAGAGATCATCATTGAGACCGTCTCCGTCAATATCACCGAAGTAGCGGTTCGTGACTCTATACAGTGCACCAGCGGCGCCGGGAAGAACTTCCTTGGTATGTTGGCTGTCAGTTAGCGCGGCATACAGAATCGTTCCCAACGAGGTGAACGTCTGACCGGATAGATCCATGAGACCATCACTATCGAAGTCACGAAGATCCCTGATCGACTTGTATCCCAGTGTCTGTCGCTCGTGCATCCTTGGCGTGGTGGAGAACGACTTGATGTCGAACCAATACAACGAGTCGTTGTTGCGCTTGTTCACCCAGCGCAATGGTATCAGGTGCGTCCCATCGGGAAGCGACATCGGGAACTCCCACATCAACGGCCCGATCATCTGTCCCGCAGGCGTCCACGTTTGGGCGTGACAAGTAACGCCAAACGCAAGTGCAAGCACGATCGTGAGAAGGAATCTCTTCATGACGCTGCATAATACACATTCTAGCCCTCTAGCTATCTATTCTAGCTGTCTAGCCGTCTAGCTGTCTAGCTAACTAGCTGACTAACATGTAGTAAACAGGCATCCCCACCGTAATATTCAACGGAAACGTGATCGCCAACGCCATGGGGATGTAGAGGCCGGGATCGGCCTTGGGGGCGGCGAGGCGCATGGCAGCGGGGACGGCGATGTAGGAGGCGCTCGCAGCCAGGACAGCGAACATAAAACGGTCGGCGGGGTGAGAGGCGACGCCGTGGCTGGCAATGGCGACAAGACTGCCGTTGACAAGCGGTGCCACAAGGGCGAAGACGGTGGCGAACCATCCGTTCTGGAAGAAGGAGGTGAGCTTGGTGCCGGTGACCATGCCCATCTCCAACAAGAAGATGGCCAAAAACCCTTTGAAGATGTCCGTGGTGAAGGGCGTGATGCCCATGGCCATGTGCTCGTCGGCTATGAAGCCGATGATGAGACTGCCAAGGATCATCAAAACGCTGCCGTTGGTGAGCGAGTGGTGAATGATCTGTCCGAAGGCGACCTGCCTGCCCCCTCCAAACATCATCATCAACACAACGCCGACGATGATGGCCGGCGATTCCATCAAGGCCATCACAGCCACCATATGTCCGCCGTAGTGGAGGTTCTGGGCTTCGAGGAAGGACACGGCCGCAACGAACGTCACGGCGCTCACAGAGCCGTAGGAGGCCGCAATGGCGCCGGCATTCTCGGCACCGAGCTTGGGCTTGAGGACGAAGAAACTGTAGGCAGGAATGGCCGAAGCGATGAAGAGTCCGAATAACAAACTCCACCCGATCTCGGCGGTTAGGGGGCTATGGGCTAGCTCACGTCCTCCGTTGAAGCCGATGGAGAAGAGCAGGTAGAGCGAAATGAACTTGGCCGATGACGCCGGGATCTCTAGATCGCTCTTCACCCGAATGGCGACGATGCCCAACACGAAGAAGAGGAGTGTCGGATTCGTCAGGTTCGAGATGAGGAGATGCAGATCCACGATATCTTGTTGGAGACCGACCTATGGGTCGGAACCTTTCGAACACTATGGCTGTTGTTAGGTAAGCTGGCGCTGACCACGTCACACCGGCAAAAAAGAAACCTCGCGGGGGTGCAGACCCGCGAGGTTTTTTTTATTTCAGATCGATCGCCACTTTTTCGATGGTACCGTTGAAGCGGAAGGGCGGTTGGTAGGTCGCTTCGTCGACGGATGAGCCGGTGTCGACGCCGACGTCGAGCGCACCGCCGAGTCCGAGCGTGAGCGCCTGCGTGGCTTCCATCCTCGCTTCACCGACCTTTTGGTTGTCTACGAACAAAGTGAGCGTGCCACCTTTTCCAAGACCGCCGCCATCGTAGGTGAATTCGCCGCGGACGACGTGTTTGCCAGTTGAAAGCGCCGACGATGCTTCAACGCGAGCGATGCGCTGACCAAGGTAGTTGCCAACGAAGTAGGTCTTCCCCTTCATCGTGTACAAGGCGAAACCGCCATCGGAAGCACCCATGGCCCAGATGACACCTTGCGCCTTGTCTTTCTTGGTGACCACGTCGGCTGTTACCATCCATGACTTATTCAAGATGTTCGGTGCGCTACCGGCGGGAAGTGCTTCGGTACCCGGGAAAAATTCGAAGTGCGTACGACCCTTTGTTGGTGTTGGTCGGCCCATCAACTCTGCATTCAGACGAATGATCTTCCGACCGTCCATCGGCAGCACGTTATACTTAGCGGCCTCGGCCCACCAAAGATCCTGAAGATCACGAAGCTTCTTTGGTTGAGCAGCGGCGAGATCCTTTGCCTGGGCATAGTCATTGTCGATGTTGTAGAGCTCCCAGCGTGCCGTATCAGGATCTACCTCATTGCTACCCGACTCCCACGGAATGGCCGTTCTGGATGCTGCCCACCAACCATCGGCGTACATGGCGCGGTTGATGAACATTTCGAAATATTGCTGACGATGGCGTTCCTTGGCGGCAGCATCGTTGAATGTGTAGACCATGCTGACGCCTTCGATGGGCTTCTGTGTGACACCGTTCAACTCTGTTGGCGGTGTGATACCCGCTGCTTCGTAGATCGTTGGTGCAATGTCGATCACGTGGTGGAATTGTGATCGCACGCCACCTTTGTCTTTGATCTTTGCCGGCCATGAGATCGCAACCGGATTGCGAACACCGCCAAGGTGCGATGCGATCTGCTTCGTCCACTGAAATGGCGTATTCATCGCCCACGCCCAAGCAGCCGGGAAGTGGTTGAAGT
The DNA here is from genome assembly GCA_964467455.1 of uncultured Hyphomicrobiales bacterium. Lineage (GTDB taxonomy): Bacteria > Bacteroidota > Ignavibacteria > Kapaibacteriales > Kapaibacteriaceae > OLB6. The sequence continues at coordinate 5,406 of CAYXQJ010000010.1, forward strand.
GTTTCGGACCACCGAGTTCGTCGATGTGCTTCAGATTGTCTTCGAGTTTCTCCGGAACACCATTGAAGAACGTGTTCTCATTCATCAGACCAACCAAGCCACCTTCTGCAGAAGCACCGTTGTCACCAACTTGATAGATGATGATCGTGTTGTCCGCATCCGGTAGTTGACGCACCACGTCGAGCAACCGACCCATCTCGTGGTCGGTTTGTGCGGTGAATCCGGCAAACACCTCCATCATGCGAGAGAAGAGTTTCTTTTGGTCTGCCGACAACGACTCCCACGCCGGAAGCTCAGCAGGACGCGGCGTCAGCACGGCATTCTGAGGGATCACACCAAGCGCTTTCTGACGCTTGAAGGCCTCTTCACGATACACATCCCAACCCGCGTCAAACTTGCCTTTGAATGGTGCAACAAATTCAGGTGAAACGTGATGAGGAGCGTGTGTCGCTCCGGTGGCCATATAGAGGAAGAATGGCTTGGATGCATCGATGCTGCGTGTGCGACGCAGCCAATTGATGGCTTTATCGGTGAGGTCCTTCGTGAGAATGTACTCCGGATCGTCCGATGGCTGCACAAGATTATGATTCTCGTACAACGTTGGATGATATTGGTCGGCATCACCACCGTTGAAGCCATAGAAATAGTCAAAGCCATATCCACTGGGCCAACGATCGAACGGTCCGTTCAAGCTTGTTTCCCAATCGGGCGTGTTGTGGTTCTTGCCGAACCATGACGTGGCATAACCGTAGTGCTTGAGGATCTGTCCGATGGTACCGGCACTCTGCGGAATGATACCCGTATAGCCGTCATAACCGGTGGCGGCTTCGGTGATCACACCATTGCCGACGCTGTGATGGTTGCGTCCGGTAAGCAGAGCTGCACGTGTAGGACTGCACAACGCCGTCGTATGAAAGCGCGTGTACTTCAAACCATCCTGTGCCACACGGTCCAGTGCCGGTGTGGGCACTGCACCACCAAATGTTCCGAATTGGCCATAGCCGGCATCGTCGATCAAGATCAACACCACGTTCGGTGCTCCCTTGGGCGCTTGCACCGGCTTGGGGAACTGTGGAGGGTCACTATCCTTGATCGTACGCCCGATATTGCCCTGATACTTGAAATCCGGACGCGGAAGCGATGTTGCGTCTTGAGCATGAACGGAAATGGTGCCGGTCAACAACGCACCAACCACCAACGCAAGCGTAAGCAAGCGTGACATAGAACCTCTCAACAGTAATGATGCTTAAAACTACGTTGTTTTGTACATGCTACCACTCTTGCTGATCATCCTTGCACCCTTCCACCCTCGCACCCTTCCACCCTTGACTGACTCCAGTATGGTCTTCATTCGAGGGGCCGAATTCCTCATGGGTGCATCCGATTCACTCGACTGGCCAGGCGAGCTGCCGCAACACCGCGTCGTTGTCTCCGATTTCTACATGGACAAGCACGAGGTCACCAACCGCGAATTCGAGGCCTTCGTCAACGCCACGGGCTACGTCACCACGGCCGAGCGTCCGGTAGACTGGGAAGAGATCAAAAAACAGGTACCACCCGGAACTCCCAAGCCCCCTGATAGTGTCCTGCAACCGGGATCGTTGGTGTTCACAATGCCAAAACGCATGGTGGATCTCACCGATGCATCGAATTGGTGGAAGTGGACAGTCGGTGCCAACTGGCGACATCCGGAAGGGCCCGGCAGCACGATCACCGAACGCATGGACCATCCCGTTGTCCACGTCTCTTTCGAAGATGCCAAGGCCTACGCTGCCTGGATCGGAAAGTCCCTCCCCACCGAAGCCGAATGGGAATATGCTTCGAGAGGGGGCAAGCAGAACGAACGCTATCATTGGGGCAATGCCGATGCGTCCGACACCACACCACCGTGCAACATCTGGCAAGGACAATTCCCGATCGAGAACACGATGGCCGACGGCGCTCTACGCACCAACCACGTGGGCTCCTACCCTCCCAACGGCTACGGACTGTACGATATGGCGGGCAATGTGTGGGAGTGGTGCGAGGATAGGTATCGCGCGGACACGTATGAACAGCGCACAGACCACCAACCACCAACCACCAACCCAACTGGACCAGACGAGTCTTGGGATCCCAACGACCCGGTTCCTACGACCTTAAAACACGTGATCCGCGGCGGCTCATTTCTGTGCCACCGCGGATACTGTGAATCTTACCGGAATAGTGCGCGTCGAGGAGAGAGTCCCGATACGGGAATGTCCCACATTGGATTTCGACTAGTAGCCAGATAGCAGCGAGTAGCTAGTATCTAGCAGCGAGTGTCAAGTAGCGAGTGTTTGATTTGCTACTTGCTACTTGCTGCTTGCTGCTACTGGACTACCTCAGATGTCGAGATTTTTCACGTAGTGCGCATTGCGCTCGATGAAGGCACGACGTGGTTCGACGGCTTCGCCCATCAGTGTTTCGAAGATCTGTGCGGCTTCTGCAGCGTTCTCGATGCTGACTTGAAGCAGGGTGCGTGTTTCCGGATTCATCGTGGTCGACCACAACTGTTCCGGATTCATCTCACCGAGACCTTTGAAGCGTGAGATCACGATGCCGTCGGCGGTAGCGCCTTCTTGCACTTCTTCACCTTCTTCGGGCTCTTCAACCTTCTTGCCGCGGGCGGCAGCGCGTGCGGCCTTCTCTTTGCGGATGCGGTCGATGATCTCGTCGCGCTCCTTATCGTCGAAGGCATAGTTCTCTTGCTTGCCTTTCTTGATCTTGTACAGCGGCGGCTGAGCGATGTAGAGCTTGCCGTCGGTGATCAAGTCCGGCATGTGCTTGAAGAACAACGTCAGCAACAGCGTTCGGATGTGTGAACCATCCACGTCGGCGTCGGCCATGAGGATGATCTTACCATACCGCGCCTTTGCCGAATCGAAGTCATCACCAAAACCTGCACCGATAGCGGTGAGGATGGTGCGCACTTCGTCGTTCTCCAACACCTTTGCAAGACGGGCTTTGTGGACGTTGAGGATCTTGCCCTTCAGCGGCAGAATGGCTTGGAAGCGACGGTCGCGACCTTGCTTAGCCGAGCCACCTGCAGAGTCACCTTCTACGAGGAAGATCTCTGTGTCTTCCGGCGTACGCAGCGAGCAGTCGGCCAGCTTACCCGGCAGCGACATACCGTCGAGTGCATTCTTGCGGCGGATCAGGTCTTTCGCCTTACGTGCAGCAGCGCGCGCTTCGGCGGCTTGCACGGCTTTCTCGATGATGTGTTTCGCCGAGCCCGGATTTTCGTCGAGACGTTTTGCAAGTTCTTCGTTGACGATGGTACGAACGATGCCGTCCACTTCGCCGTTGCCGAGCTTCGTCTTGGTCTGACCTTCGAACTGCGGCTCGGCGACCTTCACACTCACGACTGCGGTGAGTCCTTCGCGGAAGTCATCACCGGTGAGGTTCTGATCTTTCTTGAGCAGATTGTTTGCCGAAGCATAGGCATTCAACGAACGCGTTAGTGCAGAACGGAAGCCGGAGACGTGCGTGCCCCCTTCAACAGTATTGATGTTGTTGACGTAGCTCAACACAAGTTCAGAGTACCCCGAGTTGTATTCGAGACACACGTCAACCTGTGTTTCAATGCCTTGTTCGTTAGTGTGCGAACCCTTGATGATCAGCGGCTTGGTGATGGCCGTGGTGGCGCTGTCTAGATAGCGCACGAAGTCGACGAGACCACCGCGATAGGCATACGTCTCTTTCTGTCCGTCGCGTTCATCGTAGAGATGGATCGTCACGTCAGGATTCAAGAAAGCCAACTCGCGCAGACGATCGGCGACCTTGTCGAAGCGGAAGACCGTGGTCTTGAAGATCGTGCCGTCCGGCCAGAAACGAACCGTTGTACCTGTCTTCTTCGACGTACCGATCTCCGACACCGGAGCTTCGGGATGCCCTTCATGATAGGTCTGCTGATACATCTTGCCTTCGCGCTCGATCGTGGCCACCAACGTGGTCGAAAGTGCGTTCACGCATGAAACACCAACGCCGTGCAAGCCCCCTGACACCTTGTACGTGTTCTTGTCGAACTTACCGCCGGCGTGCAGGGTACACATGACCACTTCAAGCGTGGAGATCTTCTTGACGGGGTGCGGTCCGGTAGGGATACCACGACCGTCATCCTGTACCGAACAGGAACCGTCGCTATGCAGCGTCACCGTGATGTTGCTGCAGAATCCCGCCAACGCTTCGTCGATCGAGTTATCGACCACTTCTTGGATGAGGTGGTGCAGACCACGCTCACCAACGTCGCCGATATACATGGCCGGACGTTTCCGTACGGCTTCCAAGCCTTCAAGGACCTTGATACTATCTTCAGTGTATCCTGTCTTCTTCTCTGCCATTATTCCTCCATGGCCGCCGACTATCGAACAACGATCTCTTTGATGAGATCCTCGCCAATGCGGGCATTCAATTGTGTGCGTAATTCTTCCCGACGCAAGGTGAGTTCACTACGCCAGGGGGCTTCCATGACCCGTATCGTCAGGACGCCACTCTCGAAGGAGCGGACGTTGCTGATGCGCGCGATGCGCACACCGACAACCTCGGCCCAATACGTCGGCATGCGCTCTTTGTGCATGGCCGATTCCAATCCATACTTCCGAACGATCTGCTTGAGGATATCACCGATGGCTGTACTCATGCGGCCACCGAATGAATGGTCCCGTTGCTCACTTCTACGACCACAACATCCTTGCGCGTCATCGCAGCGATGCGATCACCGTCGGTCGTGGTCACAAAACACTGCATGCCCATTTCCAGAATGCGATCCAGCACGTGAGCGCTGCGGTCGGCATCGAGTTCACTGAACACATCATCCAACAACATGATCGGACGTTCATGACGGCGTTCCATCAACAACCGGGCTTCGGCAAGCTTGAGCGCCACTAACAACGATTTGTGTTGTCCTTGCGACGCCGTCTCTCGCACCAAACCACCGTTGATCAAGAACGTGATCTCATCTTTCTGCGGACCAAACAACGTCACCTCACGCGCACGCTCTGCAGTGGCCAACCGCTCTGCCGTTGCCTGCAGCTGTCCGACAATATCACCCATCGCAAGATCAACATGATCGGGTTGATAAACGATGTCGATCTTCTCCGCCTCGCCCGACACGCGCGCATACTCTTCCTGCACGATCGGCGCAAGATCGGCGATGAAGGCGGCACGCCGTGCGATGAGGGCAGCGCTGATGGTGATGAATTCGGAGGTCCATGTGCCAAGTGCCATGTGCCACGTGCCAGGTACCTGACTACTTGCTGTTCGCTGCTCGCTGCTAACAGACTGCAGTAGCGCATTGCGCTGCTTCAACACGCGCTTCAACTCGTACAACAACCCGGTAACGGTCTTGCTGCTTTGGGCCATGACGGCGTCGAGGAAGGAACGTCGGTCGGACGGGCCGCCGAAGGTGATGGACTTGTGATCGGGCGAGAGTGCCACGATTGGCATCACACCCAGAATGTCGCGCGGTGAGAGATTGGAGCCGTGCGTGGAAGAGATGCGCTTGCGCTGTCCTTCGCGGATCTCAACGCTGACGCGATAGTCTACGTCCACATCGCTCACGGCTTCGACGGTGGCCACGCATGACTCGGCACTGCGACGGATCATCGACGTATCCGGCACGGGCACAAAGGTCTTTCCGATGGCGCACACACTCACAGCTTCCAACATTGATGTCTTCCCGGAACCATTTGCTCCGGTCAGGATGGTCACGTCTCGCGCACAGTCAAGATGCGACTGCTGATGGCTGCGCACGTGCGTCACGGTCACTGACCGAATGATCATCGTGCGAGCCCCCTTACTTAGATCTTTACCGGCATGACGAGCATGAGCAACGACTCAGCATCGGCGGCCGGTGTGATCAATACTGCACGGATCGGCGTCGAGAACGTCATCTTCACGTTCAGGTCCGGATCGTCGTCCGCGCTGATGTTCTTGATCGCTTCTTCGAGAAAGCGGTAGTTGAATCCAACTTCAAAGTCGTCGGCTGAAAACTCGCACGGAATGGTCTCCGTACCCTGACCGCCCGACTCTTCATCTTCGGAGTGGACCGACAGATGTGTCGGCGTCATTTTGAACCGTACGTGGCGCGTATTCGTGTTGGCAAACAAGGACACACGCTTGATGGCCGTTGTCACTTCGCGCTGATTGACGATGATCGACTTATCGTTATCTGACGGGATCACGTTCTGATACGGCGGATACTTCTCGTCGATGATGCGTGTAGTGATCGTCAACGAACCGATCGAGAACCGTGCATGCGTGCGCGATACGGCCATCTCGACATCGGCATCAAGCTTGCGCAACAATTCCACGGCACGTGCCGGAATGATCGCTTCAAGATCTTTTGGAAAGGGGCTGCCATTTGCCGCAATGTTCACACGCGAGAGGCGGAAACCATCGGTGGCCACGGCTGTGGCCGTTTCGCCATCGAATTGGAAGAACACACCGGTCATGCTCGGACGGTACTCTTCGGTCGACACGGCAAAGACGGTCTTGTTCGCCATCTTCATCATGTCTTCTTTGCGAAGTGATGCCGTCTTTGATTCCTGGAACGGCGGAATGCTTGGGAACTCATCAGCATCGAGGCCCTTCATCTCGTACGTACCGTTCGGCGTACGCACCTTGATGTGGCCGTCATCGCCGACGGTGATCTGCACGGTACCGGCTGAACCAAGTTCTTTGACGAGGTTGTAGAACTGATGGGCAGGCACGAGGGCTGCACCGTCGGCCTCACCGGCAACGGGGATCGTCAGTGAGATCGTGATCTCCTGATCCGTGGCGGTGAAGGTGAGCTCACTGCCCGTTAACGTTGCGTGAATGTGTTCAAGAACCGGGATGGTTGACTTGGCCGGGATCGCCGGCAGGACCTTTTGGAGCGATTTCTGAAGGTCGGCGAGCGCAACGGTAAACTGCATGGTGTCCGTAAGTTGGTAATTTGACCGACGAAACTACGAAACCACAGTCTAAAAATGTTGACTCCTTACGGTCGTGACAACGCCTTTTTGATGCTGGCCACAGGCCTGTGCCTGATGATGCTGGCATTTACCCCTATCGGGCTGATCTTATCGGTCCTGGCCATCATATTGGGCCTGGCCGTGATCGGCTTCACGATGTGGTTTTTCCGGGATCCGGAACGCCCCCTAACCCCTGAAGCGTCAGATCCGGCAGTGATCGTCTCACCGGCCGATGGTCAAGTGACGGAAGTCTTTGAGGTGGACTCCGTGAAGGGCTTCGCGGGTAAAGGTGTTCAGATCACGATCTTCCTGTCGCCCGTCAACCTGCACGTGAACCGCTACCCCGCCACGGGAGAGATCGTCGAGGCCACCTACGTGCCGGGCAAGTACCTGATGGCATGGGAGCCGAAGGCCAGTGAAGAGAACGAGCGGGCCATCTTCGTCCTGAAGACCAGTGCCGGCACCATCCTATACCGGCAGATCACGGGCTTCTTGGCGCGCAGGATCGTCTACGACACCCGTCAAGGCGACGTGGTGAAGGCCGGCCAGCGCTTCGGCATGATGAAGTTCGGCTCTCGGATGGACGTTATCGTCCCCTACGGCTCGCAGATCAACGTCCGCGTGGGCGACAAGGTCGTCAGCGCCAAGACCATCCTGGCTCGCCTGCAGCCGAATGGAGCGCAGGTATAATGCGAGTTACGCGGTCTATCATTCCGAACCTGTTCACGCTGGCAAACCTGTTCTGCGGCTTTGCTTCCATCGTGGCGTCGATGAATCAGGAGATCGAGCGGGCAGCCGTCTTTATCCTGTTATCGGGCATCTTCGACATGCTCGACGGCCTCGTAGCCCGTCTTGTGCGGGCAACAAGCGAGTTCGGCGTCGAACTCGACTCCCTCTGCGATGCCGTCTCCTTCGGCGTCGCTCCATCCGTGATGCTCTGGGTGGTCTACTTCCATCAGTGGGAGAACTGGGGCATGCTGTTGGCTTCCCTGCCGGCCTTGGCCGGCGTGCTGCGTCTGGCCCGCTTCAACGTCCAGCTCACATCGATGGAAGACAAGGTCTACTTCCGAGGCATGCCGATCCCGGCCGGGGCCTTTACCATCGTCTCCTTCATCGTTTTTACGCACCTTCGGGGCGACGTGCCGCCCGAGTGGCAGCCGCTGGCGTTGACGCTGGTGACGGTGATCACGGCCGGGGCCATGGTCAGCACCATCAAATACGACAATCTGCCGCGCCCCACGCCGTCGGCCATCCGCCAACGCCCGTGGGTTTTTCTCGTATTTTTGGCAGGTATCATCGGTTCCATCGCCACCGGCGGTCGGGGCATTTTCCCATTCATGATGCTGTACCTCATCGGCGGTGCCATCCGCCACGGCATCGTGCTCCTGTTGCGTAAACGGGGCGAAGAAGAGGAAGATGACGCGATCGAAGAGGGAGATCCGGATCCGTTCTCAATGTAATGCATGATGCAGAATGCAAGATTCAGAATGCATCATGAATCTTGAATCATGCATGTTGCTTAAGGAATTGAAATGAAGTTGTATCAAGCCAAGGTGACCATTACGCTGCGCAAGTCCATCTTGGATGTGCAGGGCAAGACCGTTGAGCATGCGTTGCATTCGCTGCACATGCCGGCATTGTCGAACGTGCGCATCGGGAAGCACATCGAGCTGAGCGTGCACGCGCCGGACAAGGACCGTGCTCGTGAGCTGGCCGACGATGCCTGCAAGAAGCTGCTTGCCAATCCCGTGATGGAAGATTATTCCATCGAGATCGTTGAGCCCGTCACAAACGGAGTACCGGCATGAAGGTTGGCGTTGTCACCTTCCCCGGCTCGAACTGTGATGCCGACGCTCGTTATGCCTCGAAGCTCATCGGCGCCGAGGTCTTCCAGCTGTGGCACAAGGACACGTCGCTCCCGGCCGGTCTCGACCTGATCATCCTGCCCGGCGGCTTTTCCTACGGCGACTATTTGCGCACCGGCGCCATCGCCCGGTTCTCGCCCATCATGCAGCACGTGATCGACTTCGCCAATAACGGCGGCATGGTCATCGGCATCTGCAACGGCTTCCAGATCCTCTGCGAATCGGGCCTGCTTCCGGGCGCCCTGATCCGCAACGAGAACCTCAGCTTTGTCTGCAAGGACGTCTATCTACGCGTCGAGAATACCAACACGGCCTTTACCAGTGCCGCCGAGAAGAACGTTCTCCGCATTCCGATCGCCCACGGCGACGGTAGGTATACGGCCGCTCCGGAAGTGCTAGACGAACTCGAGCGCACCGGACGTGTCCTCTTCCGCTATTGTGATGAAGGGGGCGAGCAGTCCCCGGGATCCAATCCCAACGGCAGCATCAACGATATTGCCGGTATCATGAATGATCGTGGCAACGTGATGGGCATGATGCCACATCCGGAGCGCGCGATCGAACCGATCCTCGGTTCTGACGACGGTATGTCGATCTTTGCGAGCATCGCCGCCGCCGTCGCTTCTGTCTGACACTATTTGGAGTATCGTCATGCCTTTCGGAATCGGAATGCCTGAGCTGCTGATCATCGTCTTGATCATCGTGCTGCTCTTCGGTGCGAAAAAGATCCCTGAACTCATGCGCGGCCTCGGCTCTGGCATCAAAGAATTCAAAGATGCGGCCAAGGGCGACGACGAAAAGAAATCGTCGGATAGCTGACCCCAACAGAGGTTTTCCATGTTCGATGTCGGCGGCGGCGAGCTGATCCTGATCTTGCTCGTCGTCTTGTTGTTATTCGGTCCGAACAAACTCCCTGAGCTTGCCCGCTCGGTGGGGAAAGGTCTGCGCTCCGTGCGCAAGGCCCAGGAAGATCTTACGCAGCAGATCCGCGACATCTCGGCCGAAGTGGCTGAACCCGTAAAAGACACGGCAACGCAAGTAAAACGCGACATCGAAGCCGTGGAACGTCCGGCGCCCAACGTCCAGCGTCCGCCGGAGGACGATACCCTATGACTTACTCTTCTGACCTAGACCTCTACCGTAACGGCACTCTCAGCGTAGCTGAGCGTGTGCAGAAGATCATGGCTCGCGCGCAGGAGCGCGCCGACCTGCAGGCCTTTGCCCATGTTGCTCATGACAGCGCTCTCGCGAGTGCTGCCGAGAGCGACGAGCGTTTTGCTTCGGGTCTTGCTCGCCCCCTTGAAGGATGTGCCATTGCGATCAAGGACAACATCTCCGTGAAGGGGATGCCGTTGACGTGTGCGTCGAACATGCTTGAGGATTATCATCCGGTGTTCAACGCTACGGTGATCGAGCAGCTCCATGATGCCGGTGCGGTGATCGTGGGCAAGACGAACATGGATGAGTTCGCGATGGGCTCGTCGAACGAGAACTCGCGTTTTGGTCCGGCAAAACATCCGTTAGATCCTTCACGTGTGCCGGGTGGATCGTCGGGCGGCAGTGCTGTCGTCGTCGCCGATGATCAAGCCCACGTGGCCTTGGGCTCTGACACCGGCGGATCGGTGCGCCAGCCGGCGGCGTTTTGTGGTGTGTATGGCCTGAAGCCAACGTACGGCCGCATCTCGCGCTATGGACTGGTGGCCTTTGCATCGTCGCTTGATCAGATCGGCATCTTCGCCAACAGCGTCGAGGACACGGCGGCAGTGTTGGATGTGATCAGCGGTCACGATCCGATGGACTCTACGTCACATCCTAACGCACAGACCAATGCTCTTGAGGTACTGAACAGCCCCCTACCGTCCTATACAGTTGGTGTGCTGCCTGACTCGATGCTGGACGGATGTGATGATGAGATCAAGCGTCAGTATCGGGCGTTGATCGAGCGATGCAAAGCGCAGGGTGCATCGACCGTAGAGATCACGCTTCCGCATCAAGAGATCTGGATCCCGACGTATTTCATTCTTGCTACGGCTGAAGCATCAAGCAACCTTGCCCGCTTTGATGGTGTGCGTTATGGACATCGTGGCAGTGACGAGGCCGACATGATGACGTCATCGCGCAGTGAAGGTTTTGGTGCAGAGGTCAAACGCCGCATCATGCTTGGCACCTACGTCCTGTCTGCGGGATACAGCGATGCCTACTATCGCAATGCGCAACGCTCGCGTCGGATGATCGCCAACGCCTATGCCGACGTCTTCAAGACCGTTGATGTGATCGCCATGCCGACGACGCCAACAACGGCCTTTGTGCGCGGAGAGATCACCGATCCTGTGCAGATGTGGTTGTCGGACATGTACACCGTTAGCGCCAACATCGCCGGCATTCCGGCTATCAGCATTCCCTTTGGTGCCGATGGTAAGGGGCTGCCCATTGGCATGCAGCTACAAGGACCGATGTTCGGTGACGAGAAGATGCTTGCGATCTCACAAGCGATCTCGGCAGTGTAGAAGACTTTAGAGCCCCAACACAAACTGTACGGACCAGGTACGGTAGGATTCACCGAACGTGTCTTCGTCGTTAAGTGAAGCGCCGATAATGTCCGTGATGAATCGCAAACGGTAGATACTCTTCGGGGCATACGATACGTCGATCATTGCGCTCGGCGTCACGGTAAAAGCGCTGGTCGTCCACGTTGACCGCGTTCGCAAACCGAAGTTGACGCCGAGACCACCTTCGATACCCCAAGCCATCGACTTTCGACGCAACGCGCCGTATCCGATGGTTGCATGGATCGGAGCGCTGATATCAAAGCCCACGGCGGTCTCTGTTGACGTGTATCCCCACTCATCCGTTGTACCTTCAGAGCCAATATTGAGCCACAAATTGGCAGCGGGGACCAGCCACACAGTGCCATAAGCGCCAATGTCTGCTAGCGGGATGTGACCACCGTACCCCAACCCGAAGAAGGTATAGCCAGTAGAGCTCGTGCCTCCGGGGATCGCTTCGCCATTCGATCGAAGTTCGTACTCATACGTTGCACGCTGAATGCCGATCATCCACTCACCATTTGGTTTACGACGGATCTTGGTGGACGTCTCATCAACGTCAGTAAGCGTCGTGTCATCTTGTGCCAACAACGGGGCCGTGGCCATGATCATGGAAACACAGAACGTCGTGAAGAAAGCCTTTGTCATTTGAATCTCCATTTAGTCAATGTGGGATGATGCTGAATATAGACAACTCGATCGTCAAGAGGATCGAATGTGATCTGTGAATATGGTATGCCACCATCTTCAAGCTTGATGTGGCATCGATGTGAACCATCTTGTAGATCGATGATCCACAATTCACTGCCATCTTCAAAGTCGTCGATGTAAACGTGGAATGCCCCATACCTTCCGGTACGACTGATCGCAAAGTTGCTTACTGTAGCCGATACATAGGTGCGACTGATATGTAATGGCGTTACAGAGATCTCATTGCCACTAGCGTCTAACGTTACAAGCGTATCGCCGTCGATCACATACCAGTCTTCACCGTTGCGGTGCGGCAAAGAGAGTGTATATATTGAGAACGGTCCTGATACGATGCGATCTAGGGCGGCATCGTACACGAGTCGAGGAGTAAGTCTGATCTTGTTTGGGTTCGGTAGTGGCCCCATACCATAGAACGCCTCTTCATAGGTGTTGTCGGTAATATTGCCAACCGAACGCATGGGGCCATTCGAGGAAACATTAGATATCACGTGAAGACCTTGAGGGTTATGGTGCAAGGACCACACATATAAGGTCGTGCTGTTCAGATCCCAGCAACAGAAGATCTCGATACTGCCATAGATCTCGTGTTCGAACTCTTTCATCGCCAACTGCGCACCGTCGGACAGACGATATACCGTTACTGCTCCGAGTCTGGTACATGCGACCATTGTGCCATCATGACTCAGGAATGCAGCGTTCTGCCCGATCAACAAGGCGTCCGGCAACAGTGCTCCCGACGTTGCGTCAAACTTCTCAACGTTATCCGAATACGTACGATTCATGCGGAACACATATCGTCCATCGGGACTCACGTTGTACCACGACCCGTCATTCTGCCTGATCGACCATAGAAGCGTTGCCTCACCAACAGGCTGAATGCCAACACCAGTAGGTGCATCAGTGCATCCAACGACAATGATCACTAGTGCAACAAGGAGCTGTATCATTTGCTGAGCTGGTAGATGTCAAGCGTATTCTCCGAGATATTGATCATCATGATCCTCGACGTGATCTCGGAATAGACGATACGCAGATCATTGGCATCGGTATCGGTATAGGCGAGCATCGTGGCATCACACTGCCCGTTGAGCTTGATCACACCGGCGCTTGGACCAAAGTCGAACAAGAACCCGCCTTTCATCGAATCGAACAAACGCAAGTTCCGTTTGAAGGACTGATTTGGTTTCCATCCTTCCCATGCGAGGGTCTTCTTGCAACCATCTTTAGCACCGATCAATGCTACACCTTCATCACCCATGATCAGCACGTGATCATCATACGGGTGAATCCCAAGCACATCATTCACCGTTGCCGTGGCTTCGAAGCTGCCGATCCCGAGGTCGTCGAGCGCATCTTCGTTGAGCGTCCACAGCGCCTTGGGCCACTGTTTCGGAACATCAGAGATCAGATCGTACGCATACAGGTTGCCCCCTTCATATCGAAGGGTCACCTTGGTCAGCAAGGTGTCTGAGAACATCGAAAGGTGCTTGCTTTCATCGGCGTGGCACACGAGATGACGCTTCATGCCTTCGGCGGAGAAGAAGATCTTCCAGGTGGCATAGTGGTCATTGAGATCTTCATGATAGACCACGCGATAGTCAATGCCATTACCCATGCTAAACAAACCATCTTCGTCGGCCTGGAAGCGAAGTGAGTCGATGACGCCGCTATTGCGGACGAAGACCATGGTCTGTTCACCCATGATGGATGTTCCATACGGATTCTTGATCGGCATGAAGTAGCGATACACGTTGTACTTCTGTGTTCCTTCAGTACTCCGTGTGAACGCTGTAGGGCTGACCGTGACGATCTTTCCTGTGGCTGGATCGATGGAGAATACGGCCTCACCGTCGGCTTCTTCTTCAGAGATCTTGCCGTCCCATGCCTTCGATACCAACCCCTGTGTGACCATCATGATCTTTCCGTTGATGGTACCGAGGTAGCGAGCAACACCGGCGCCCCAAGCTGTCTCATGAATACACTCAACGGATTGCAAGGCCATGAATTCTTCGTCGGTGTATGGACCAATGGAGTCGATCCCAAGCTGCGAATAGAACGTCTGGCGAGAAAGACTATCAAGCGAATAGTTCCGAACAGAAGAGTTAGCACTATTGTACGGCACGCGGCCGCTTAGCGCCATTGATAGCATCGACGAGTTGTTGAAGTGACCCGGGTCGAATTCTTTTTCACAGCGTACAAGCATGGTTGACCATTCGAGCTTGCCATCCTTGCCGTTGATGCGACGCACAGAGATGTCGTCGTTCTCATTGGAGGTCGTGAGAAGAATGTCTGACGATTCATACGGCCACGCTTGGATCGTGTGTCCAAAGCCCTCTTCGTCGGCTGCCTTCTTCCAAAGGATCTTGCCATCAGCAACGTTCAGGAGCGACAGATCCTCTTCTGTCTGCAGCAGCAGTTGCAATGTCCCCCCTAAGATCAGCGGCTCGTAGGTGAGGTGTTCCTGAAGATCTAGCTCCAGAAGGGCGATCTGTTTACCGGTGGCAACGTTGACAAGGACCACTTCTTCTTCAAGAATGATGACGGCGTGATCCTTATAACGGATCAGCGCTTGAAAGAGATCAGGATCGAACTTGTGGTCGCCCATGTCGAGCTTGTAGAGCAACGTTCCCTTGTCGACATCGAACATCGCGACACTATCCATCTTCCCGCCGATGAGGAGTGTGCTCCCCCAGACGTGATATCTGAGCGCTGAGAGTTCTTCTGAAGAGTGATAGACCAGCTTGCGCTTGTAGAGATCAACGACCTGGTACGAATCGCTGAACGGAATGATCATCAATGATCCTTTCCGGCGTACCGTTATGTAGTCTGTCAGGCCATCTTTCGAGACTTCCGACTTGAGGTCATCAATACCATCACCGGGAAAGGCGACCGAGGCCAGCGTTGTTCCTGTATTAGCATTGATCCACTCCAGTGCCTTCGCCGATGGCACGGTGACGACCGAGTCGTCCACCCATTCAACAAGGTCCCACTTGTTATCGTAGTCGTCGTCGAGCTTTCTCGTCCACAGGGTCTTTCCATCCGTAACCGAGATCCCCCAGAACTGATCTTCGAACGTAAGTACCGCCTTATCGCCCGATTTGTTCATGTTGATGCCTTTAACCTCGAGGTCATCGGAGAACTTTTTGGAAAGAACATTGCCACCGACGTTCTGCTTTTGCGCAGCTGCAGTGCCAAATGCGCAAAGCACGCACATGGCGATCGCGAAAATCACCCTCATCACTCCTCCTTGATGTTTCAGTATGAAGATACGACTGTCGGAGATTTACGTCACGTGAAAAGTGATCGGCACTTCGATCCTATCGGAAACGCTCAACTTCACCGGGCAGGTCGTTACGGCATTCGTGAGGATCTTCATTTCCTTGTCGTCGAATTCGCGCGGGAGCGTGATATCGACGATCAAACGTCCGATACGGCGCAGTGGATCGGCCACCATCTCTTTTTTCACCGAGATCTTCGTCCCCACCACGTCCCACCCATGTTTGTCTCCCGCCAGGCCGATATAGGTGAGCATACAGGCGCCGAGGGCCGTGGCAACGAGGTCTGAGGGTGAAAAACTCTCGCCGCGGCCGTGATTATCCACCGGAGCGTCGGCCACCAGAGTGGAGCCGGAGGGCAGGTGGCGGGCCGTAGAGCGAAGTTGTCCTTCATAGACCAGCGAGATCTCTACCATTTGACGTGCCTTTCGGAGCGAGTGATTCCGTAAATTTGTGGTCTGTATCCACAAGGACAAACGAAAATGAGCGTACTGGTCAATAAAAAATCCAAGGTCATCGTGCAGGGCCTCACCGGCAGCGAAGGCACCTTCCATGCTTCACAGATGCTGCAATATGGCACGAACGTCGTTGGTGGCGTCACGCCGGGCAAGGGCGGCACAATGTATTCGGGCAAGGGCGATGACACGTTCACGCGTCCGGTCCCGGTCTTCAACACCGTCTCCGACGCTGTCTCCAGCACCGGCGCCGACGTCTCGATCATCTTCGTGCCGGCCGCCATGGCTGCCGATGCGATCCTCGAGGCGATCGATGCTGAGATCAAGGTGATCTGCTGCATCACCGAGGGCATTCCGGTCAAGGACATGATCCCGGTGGCCGCAGCGCTGAAGAATTCCGACAGTGTGTTGATCGGACCGAACTGTCCGGGCATCATCACGCCGGGTGAAGCCAAGATCGGCATCATGCCGGGCTTCATCTTCTCGAAAGGCCCGATCGGCCTCGTCTCGCGCTCCGGAACCCTCACCTATGAAGCTGTCAAGCAGCTCAGCGACGTCGGCCTCGGCCAGACGACCTGTATCGGTATCGGCGGCGACCCGATCATCGGCACCCGCTTTATCGACGCCATCAAGCTCTTCAACGAAGACCCCGAGACCAAGGCCATCGTCATGATCGGCGAGATCGGCGGCTCCGCTGAAGAAGAAGCTGCCTACTACATCAAGGAACACGTCAAAAAGCCCGTCGTTGGCTTCATCGCCGGCCAAACCGCACCTCCCGGACGTCGCATGGGTCATGCCGGCGCCATCATCTCAGGGGGCAAGGGTACCGCCGCCGATAAGATGGCCACCATGAAGGCGTGCGGCATCACCGTCGTCGAAAGCCCCGCCACCATCGGCGTGACGATGAAGAACCTGCTTGAAGGCAAGGGAGCTTCAGTCAAGGGTGAAAAGGGTGCAAGCGTGAAAGCTGCAAGCAAGAAGACAGCGGCGAAGAAGAAGTCAGCGAAATAGTGTGCTAGCGTGCTAGCGTGCTAGTCTGCTAGTCTGCTGATGTTCGGTTATTCGTTCCTCACTGCGTTCGGAATGACATTCGGTTATTCGGTTATTCGGTTATTCTCACATTCTCACATTCTCACATTCTCACATTGATCTCCATGGAAAAAACTCTCTGCATCATCAAGCCGGACGCGGTCCGCAATCAGAACATTGGCAACATTGTAGCGATGATCCAAAAGGCGGGGTTCCGCATCTTGGGCATGAAGCAAATGACCATTTCTCAGGCCGTGGCCGGTGAATTTTATGCTGTGCACAAGGCGCGCCCGTTCTACGGCGAACTCGTGGACTTCATGTCGAGCGGCCCGATCGTGCCGATCGCCCTGGAAAAAGACAATGCCGTGGCCGATTGGCGTACGCTGATCGGTGCCACCAACCCGGCTGAAGCGGCCGACGGCACCATCCGCAAGCTGTACGCCACCAGCGTTGGCGAGAACGCCGTTCAC
Organism: uncultured Hyphomicrobiales bacterium; assembly: GCA_964467455.1. Taxonomy (GTDB): domain Bacteria; phylum Bacteroidota; class Ignavibacteria; order Kapaibacteriales; family Kapaibacteriaceae; genus OLB6. The sequence continues at coordinate 22,731 of CAYXQJ010000010.1, forward strand.
GGATCCGACTCGGTCGAGAACGGCCTCCGCGAAGTCGGCTTCTTCTTCGGCGAGCACGAGCTGATCTGATCTCGGCCCGGGCAACAACACGGAACGGACGACATCGTCAGATGTCCATCGCGAGGGCGGATCTCCGCCCTCGTGCTGTTTCTAACAAGTTCTGCCTCATTTTTGCATGATATCATGATACGAACCACACGCCCCCTGACCCTGATCTTCGTGACGATGGCGATGTCGATCGGTGCGCTGGCACAAAAGTCCGGCCCGACATCATCGGCAGGACGCGAGTACCGCCTGCAGGCGCTCTATCGCGCCGGTGTTGCACAGTCGTACGAGATCACTGAGACCACGTCGGCCGTGCGGACTCATTCCGACAGTTCGAAGAAGACCTACAGTCGCTCGGTGAAGTATTACACCACGATCCGCTGTATCGAAAGCAATGAAGGTCAGGCCACGATCGTGATCAATCTTGACTCGTTGACGTATGCGTTCAAGGCCGATGACAAGGTAGTGGAATACGACTCGCAGAAAGACATCACGCCGAAGAATTTTGCCGACCTGAACAATTACATCGGACCGCTTAACCGACCGTACGAGCTGAAGGTGACGCCGTATGGCGAAGTGACGTCGATCACCGGTGAGCAGATCGATTTTTGGCGAGACTATCTCAACGAGAACAAGAACGACCTCGACAGTGTGATCTATACGATCTGGATGCAGTCGTTGGAGAATACGAATCTGTTGTACTACGGCGATCTTCAAAAACGTGTGATCCCCGGACGTCGGTTTGCTGTTGACTCTTCATGGAACCACGACCTCACCCTGCGCCTTGACGGTGTGATCTATTCGGAACCAACACACTCCACGTTCAAAGAATATGTAGGGGGCTTGTACAAGCTTGTCTGCAACGACACGATCAACGCGGCACCGCAGACAATTCACGTCTATGGGATCCCTTACCTCTCGCAGCTGACGGAGGGACGTGCAGTGGTCGACCATCACGTAGATCTTAGCAGCGCCGGCACGATCACCGAGGTCACATCAAAGTCAGCAGCATGGTTCCGGGCGAAGGTCCTCAACGAGGTCTTTACGCAAAACGTGACCACAACTACACAATGGAAACTCACAGGTCAATTTCAATGGTAACACACTGGTTCCGCGCTACAGCGATCGCTCTTCTTCTCACCGCATGCTCGGCGGATCAGTCGTCGGAGACCATTGAAGACGGTGCCGCTGGCGGGTCAGCAACGGCCGGACCCTCGAGCGCTGTCGTGACCGTAGCAGATACCACGACGGCAACGGATGCACCGCCTACCGAGCTTGTTGGTCACACACTACAGCTTCGTCTACGTGAAGGAGCCCGCACGCGATACAAGATCGCACAGTATGCCGAAGACCGGCAGGACACGATCACGGCGCTCTCCGAAGCAACACACGTCTTTGATCAGACGGTGCGCTCAGTGCGTGGTGACGGTGCCTATGAGATCGGCATCACGTACACATCCATCACATCGAGCGGCTCGTTGAAGAATCTCAAGACTGGCCAAATGATCCGTTCGGAGAAGTATAACAGCAAGGACACGGCCGATCTTCGCAATCCGCGCAATGCCCAGTTCTCGGCACTGCTCGGTGAGACCGTCACGCTGATCCTCACACCCAGGGCCGAAGTTCAGGAGATCAGCGGTGTCAGCACCATCGTCAACAAGATGGTCGCAAAGCTTCCGAAGCAAGAAGGTCAGCAACAACTTCCGCAGGAGGCGAAGCTTGAGATTCAGAAGCAGGTCGAAACGATCATGTATCGCTCCATTCTCGGCCAAGAGCTGATCCCCTTCCCAACTGGACCGATCGACTCCACGCTTACGTGGGATCATAGTCAGACGGCTCCGGTCAATCCCTTGTATACGATCAACACCAAGGCCACCTATCGTATTGTGAAGGTACGCAAGGTCAAGGGACGTCGCATCGCTACCGTCAACGCTACCATCTCGGGCACGGTGGTCACAAACGCTCCACCGGCGCAAGCCGGTATCTCGGTCAAGATGAACTCTTCGAACATTTCCGGTGAAGGTGTGGCCATTGTTGATATCGATAATGGCATGACCATCTCGAAAAAGAGCAAAGTTTCGATATCATTGTCTGCCACGATCAATGAGAAAGCCACCGGCAAGGTGGTCAAGGTCAACAACACGTCCATCAAACGGTTCGACATCGAGCTTCTCCCCTAACGCCCATGGCCCGCAGACAGGTCGATCTCAAGAAGGTCTTTCTTCCCAGCGATAGCATCGCCTTCATCGTTATCGCGATAGGTCTGTTCATCGCGTTGTTCCTCGACGAGATGGCCGTCCGCCTGATCGGTGTTTGTATCGCCGTGTTAGGGGGCGTTGCACTGTTCATGATGGTCTCGCCACGCTTGACCGATCTCTCCGTCAGCCGTCCGCCCCGCCCGACGGAGTCACCATCCTTCCGCTCCGAGACCCGCAAAGACGCTCTCTCCACCAGCCAGGTCTTTGACTCCCAGGCCTACCGCGAAACCTTCGGCGGCGACGAAGGCACCGATGCCCCACCATTCGATGAGCGCCAAATAGAACTCTTCCCAATGGCCCTGCAGGAACCCTCTCCGGCACCCTCCCAGGCCGCAGGCCCCTCCCAGGCACCCTCCCAGGCCGCAGGCCCCTCCCAGGCACCCTCCCAGGCACCCTCCCAGGCCGCAGGCCCCTCCCAGGCACCCTCTCAGGAACCCTCCCCCTCTCTCGGCGACACCGTCTCCTCCGTCCGCATCATCGGCAAGAAGAAGGCAAGTGCCGCCGCCGAGCCGACATTGCTCATCCGCAATCGTGAGACTCGCGGCATCGCAGAACTGCGCGGCGAAGTGAAAGAAGTGCAGTTGTCGGAGGATGTGATCATTCGGCCGAAGACAGCCGTAGTTAGTAGCGAGCAGCCAGAAGTTAGTAGCGAGCAGCCAGTAGCTAGTAGCGAGTCACCAGCAACGAACAACGAGACACCAGCAACGAGCAACGAGCCACCAGCAACGAGCAACGAGCCACCAGCAGCGAACAACGAGCCACCAGCAACGAACAACGAGACACCAGCAACGAGCTACGAGCCACCAGCAACGAGCAGCGAGCCATCACAACCGGCGAAGCGCCGGAAGTCGGAGATCTCGCTGTCGGCATTTATTGCCGATGTTGATGAAGAGATGGAATCGTCCGAAGAGCCGCGCAAGGAGTTCGACTATCTCCTCAATCGCGTGCTGATGGTGATCCGCTCGGCAACAACGGCACGGACGGCGGCATTCTTCTGGTATAATCGCGACAAGCAGCAGCTGGTCCTGGAAGCGAAGATCACCGACGCGTTAGAGGACTTCACGGATCATCGCAAGCTGCCCATCGGACTTGATGTGGTAAGCCAGATCGCAAAAGAAGGACGTCCGCAGATCCTGACCGATATTAGTCCTGCCGCTGAACTCGATCTGCTGCCGTACTACAAGTACAAGGCCGGCACATCTTCCTTCGTTGGTGTACCGGTGTACTATAAGGGCAATGTGGTCGGCGTTCTTTGCGCTGACGCTAAGGAAGAAGATGCGTATACGGATGTGACGGTCGGCTTCTTCGGTCACTTCACAAAACTGATCTCCGGCCTGGTGCAGTCGTACACCTCGAAGTTCGACCTGCAGCAGAGTGCACGACTCCTCGAGGCCTCACAGCAATTCCGTTCTGCGCTCGCCGAAGATGACCTCTCCACAACAAGCATCATCGAATCGCTGTTCGATGTGATCGTTCGCCAGATGCAGGTGAGCACCGTCGGCGTCTGCATGTTCGATCGTGCCAAGCAGTCGTGGACCATCGCCGAAGGACAGTCCACGATGCCGACGTTCGACGATCTGATCGGCGCATCGATCGACATCAACAGCTCGGTCGTCGGCCAGGCGATCCGCAACGGCGAGATGATCTCCGTGCCGGCGTCTTCAGCCGGCATCCGCTACGCCGCCAACGAGCACGAGCTCACGAGCGGACAGTTCGTCGCCATCCCGCTACGATCGGCACGCCGCACACACGGCGCACTCTTCATTGAGAACCACGAAGGCACGATCTCGACGCAAGACTTGTTGATCGCAGAGTCGCTTGGAGACCACGCAGGACAAGAGATCGAAAACCTTCGCACCGTCGAGCGCCTTGAGACCGGCTCCATCATCGATCCCGACACCGGAGTTCTCAACACCGACGGCTTCATCATGCGCGTGCGCGAAGAGTTCGCCCGTGCCACCGATTATCAGATGGATCTCTCGGTCTGCCTCATTCGCATCGACCCGGCACGCGCTACAAGCGGCAATGACAACAGCGTGCAGCTGGCCTTGCTGCAGCATGTTCTCGGGCGCGTGCGTTCGCTCATTCGCGAGTACGATGTGATCGGCCGGTATGACGATGATGTGATCTCTGTCGGCCTTGTTGGCTACGCTTCACAAGAAGCACAGTTCTGGACCGAGAACCTTCGTCGCGATGTCGCTAGCTCTGCTGTGAACATCGATGGCAAACGACTTGCCGCGACGATCTCTGTTGGTGTTGCTGAAGCAAGCCCGCGTGAAGCATGGCAAACGGTCTTGGAGAATGCCGCCACCGCACTCGAGATCAGCTCGCGTGCTCAGAACAAGGTCACGTTGTTCAGCTGATCGGCTGTGTTTCGTTAGTCGTTGTCGGGCGCGATCACATCGAATTGCGCCACCACCGGACAGTGGTCGCTGACCTTCTCTACCTCTTGCGCATCAAGATAGGCACGCACATTTTCGGTGCGTTCCGTGCCGATGTGATATCGGCGCATCACGGATGTAGACACCACAACGTGGTCGATCACATACCACTTCGGATTGCTGCAGCTTTTGAGCTCCTTCGTTAGGAACGTCAACGTATTCTTCGTTGTCACAGCATCCAACGTCGCCTCACGTTGGCGCAACGGGAAGTCATTCCAATCACCGGTGATGATCACGTCCTGTTCGCCACCCGCAGCCAGGACCGAGTCCGTCCATGCTTGGATCACCCCTGCCTGACGTGAGCGGAGCATCCTCGACTCTTCACGCATCTGCTGCGTAGAATCAAACCGCGATGTGCTCTTCAAGTGCACCACCATCTGCAGCCAATCGAACGAGCCCTTCCGACACTTCACGACCAAGCCCGGTCGCAACCTGTCGCCCATCTCTAGTTGAAGGGGGCGATACTCTCCCACTTTTTCGACCTGTACGCCCTTGCGGTAGATCACGCCCACACGTTGCTGACTGCCGGCCTCGGTAACGAAGCCGTCATAACCATCAAGGTATCGAAGGATCAACTTCAGCGCACGCTCATTCTCGATCTCTTGAACGCCAAGGACATCAGCGCCACTCTTGATGATAATGTCGGCGATCCGCAGATGGTCAGCATCCGTACGCACCACACGATCACCGATGCCATCACCCATCCACTCGATGTTGAACGTGCCGATGGTTGCAGTGGTGTCGGGGGATTGTTGGGTGGCGCAGGAACCTAAGAGGAGACCTAAACCTATAAGGCGACCTTGCAGGAGACCTGATAGGAGACCTTGCAGGAGACCTGATAGGAGACCTTGCAGGGCTATCAGTGGACGATGGACGATGGACGCCGGACGCATTATCTGCCTGTCAATACTGCTTTGGCAATATAGGCCGCCACTTGTGGATTCTCTTTCAAGCGTCGTGTGGAGTATCCGTACCAGTCTTCGCCGAATGGAACGTAGATGCGGACGTTGTAGCCGGTCTTGATCAACTGGTCGCGTCGGTCTTCGCGCACGCCAAGCAACATCTGGAATTCCGCGTTGGAGGGTGCGATGTTGCGCTCGCGCAGCGCTTGTTCAGCATCACTGATCAAGACCTCATCGTGTGTTGCGATGCGGACATCTGCGCCGGCATCCAACATCATGCGCAGAAGCTTCTTGTAATTCGTACGGATCTCTTCCGGATCCTTGAAGGCGTGACGCTCTTCCTCGACGTAGATGCCTTTGCACAAACGCACACTTGGGGTATACTCAAGCAACGATCGAATGTCGGCTTCTGATCGGCGTAGATAGGCCTGGATCACCACACCAACGTTGTCGTATCCATCGGCGCGAAGTCGACGGTAGAAGTCGAGCGTGATGTCGGTGTACGGCGTGTTCTCCATGTCCATGCGGACGAACACACCAAGCTCACGGGCGCGGCCTACGACCGTCGTGAGATTTTGATAGGCGAAGTCATGATCGATATCAAGTCCCATCGACGTGAGCTTCACGCTCAGGTAGGCCTTGAGATGATGTGCGCCGATCGCATCAACAACGGAACGTGACATCGACGTTTCTTCGACGGCGCGGTCGCGTGACTCGACGAACTCTCCAAGGACGTCGATGGTCGCACATGCCCCCTTCGACATCAAACGCTGTGTGGTTGAAACGGCATCATCCAGAAATGGCCCAGCGATGTACCGCTGGGCCACTTTTTTGACAATTGTCTTGGGAATGATCGGCAGCGAAGCAACAACAAGCTTGCTGAACACGCTCATAGATGTCCTCTTAGCGAATGATGGTCAACGGCGCGTCGGCCATGGTAGCACCACTACGAACAACCAGACGGTAGGAGCCCGAGGCGAATCGATCGACCGGAACACTGATGACTGTTGAACCTTCACCCATAACGTCGACATCACTGCGGAGGACGACGGAGGCGCCGGCTTGGTCGATCGCAATGATCTCCAAGCGCGCGGTGGCGTTGTGCTGAATGTTGACGGAGACATTGGATGATGCCGGATTTGGCGTCACACCCAGGATCTTCAAGCCACCTGTGGTGACAACATCTTCATCGACCGACACAGGAGCATCACATGCAACGACGTTCAACACGTCGCGGGTGTCGTATACGATCTCACGATCGGCATTGTCAAGAACACGCAGCTTGATCTTCGAGCCCACCGGCACTTGGCCAAGGCTGGAGTTGCGGCTGAAGATCTGCCATTGCTCAGCGGGTACCGAAACCTGCTGCACAGCTAGTCTCCACGTTACGCCGCCATCCGCAGAATATTCGATGCGGATGCGGTCGACAAAGTCGGCAGACCAGTTGAACTGATTGTCTTGGTTGTTGCAGAAGTCTGCACCTTCCGCCGGAAGCAACAGTTCAAAACGCGGAACGCCGATCGCGAACGGATTGCTTGTGGAGACGATCTGCGAGTTGCTCTGTGCCACAACGCGAATGCGTGCTGTTGAGGTCTCGATGTTCGGCACTGTCCAATCATACGACGTTGTTGTAATGTCGGATGCGATCGTTTCATAGCTCGTGCCATCCGGTGCGAACAAGATGGCTACCGGACCAACGGAGGCCTCTTTGTTGAAGCGGACGTTAAAGGTGCGACCTTGAGCGAGACGCTCGCCCCCTGCAGGAGCGACGATCGCCAGCGGTACCGTGATCTTATGCGAAGCGATGGAGATGTTTTGTACTGCGACGTTTGAGGCATCCGACAAACGGATCCACAGTTCACTTGCAGCGATGGCCGGGAGCGTCCAGACATACTGGCTATCAACGGCAGGGATCGGGCCGGCAATGAAGTTCCAGTTGGCGCCGTCGTCGGTGCTGTAATGGAGGTTGACGTTGTCAACGCGACTCGTGACCCACTTGATCGTGACCTGCTGTCCGCCATCCCACTCTTCGGAACCACGCGGTGTGGTGATGCTTACGACCGGATCCGGCGGTGCACCGATGCACGATGAAGCATCAACCCATGTACGCATACGTTCTGCTACGCGCGAGCCAAAGGTCAGCGGCGTGGTGCTGCCGTTGACGAGGTGGCAGTAGCTCATGATGGTACCCAAACGCACACGGCGCGGTACTGGCGTGTCATAACATGCGTCGGTGTTGTCGCTCTTCAACTGGCAGGTATCAACAGGTGGACTCCAGAAGCAATTGTGCGTGTGCGGAGCACCAACGTTGTGGCCGATCTCGTGAGCGGCTACGAACACGTCCCACACAAATGCATTGGCACGCGTCGGATCGCCCGGGATTTCTTCGTTGGCGCGCATATCGATCGTGCTGACGCCGTAGGCACCGCGGTGATCCTTCACACAGAGTCGCGAGCCGGCTTGACCGCCATAGGCAATGCCGCCAACATAGGTTCCGCCGACCGGCTTCTTCAGAGTGTAGAGGTGGGCAGCGGCACGATCAACTTGACCATAACCCGAGCTCCAGTCCAAGCTGAATTCTTCGAGAAGCGCGCCCGGGTCGGAGCCGGTATTGAAATAGCCCGACGGTGCGTCTTCGGTGTAGATGAGCATGTAGGAGATGTAGAGTCGCGTGTTGAGGTCTTCCTCGTACGCTTGCGACATCGCCGCAACGATCTTTGTGAAGTGCTGGGCAAGTTGTTCTTCCGTCCAACCATAACGCAGCTTCACGAAGCTGTCAACATCTTCACGAAGGGCAACTGCCAGCTTCAGTTCCTTGAGCGGCTTTTGTTGCGGCGATTCACCTTTCTCGATCGATGACGGAATGAGCATCGATGTCACTGCCCCCTTTTGATCAACAGGGAGAAGGTCGGCACCACAATTGAACGTGCTTAGGTTAAGGGGCTCTACACTTGCCGCTTCATCGGCAACAACGTGCGGAGTGGCGCCATTGACAGCGCGGGCCGAATAGTCGATGCCGATCACGGTCCGCTTGCCGTCGGCATGTTGCACGAAACCGACAAGGTTGCCTTCGGAGTAGTGTAGCGTTACAGCCGTCGACGGGTCGCCGTTCACCGTCCCCTTGTAGGAGCTGATGGGGCGTACACGGAACGGCATCTTGCCGTTCTTGGTGTTGACGAGAAACTGTGTGTTCGCATCAAAGACCGACGGCGTGCGCACGAGTTGAAGATCAGCTTCACCGTATGGCGGGAGCAGCATGCTCTTGATCGTCAGTTCACGCTCGGTACCATTGAAGATCTGCGAGGCAGCATCATGGTGGAGCATGAAGGGCTTGACGAACGACGTTGAGTTCAGTCGTTCGGTCTTGGCCGAGATCGCGCGCGGTGAGAGGAAATTGCTCGCTTGAACGGTCGATCCCCCTGCTTGAAGCTGGGAAACGCCGATCAGGGCACACAACATGAATGGGGTGAGTGATCTCATCATCCTTCTACGTCCGGTAATGGTATGAACTGGCAAAATACGGATTAGCGGCCAAGCCGTGCCTGCATCGTAAGAACGATCTCGGTATGGATATCCGAGCGTTCCTGGACCCCGTTGATAATGACGAACCGGTCGGGTTCGTTCCTCGCGATGGCATGGTAGCCATCTCGCACTCGATCGAAGAATTCGCGGCCGCTGCGCTCCATCCGATCGGGTTCGCCAGCGGCCGGATGAAACTGCATCCGAAGCTGGGCTTCGTCATAGGGGACGTCGATGAAGAACGTCACAGAAGGCATGACTCCCTGCGTTGCGAGGCTGTTACAGAGAGTCACCTCTCGGAGGTCGAGACGGCGTCCGTAGCCCTGATAGGCCGTGGTGGAGTCTACATATCGGTCGCACAGGACCACTTCGCCCTTCTCCAGGGCAGGTCGGATCACGGTCTCCACCAGCTGCGTGCGTGCGGCCGAGAATAGCAGCAGCTCAGCCGTGGGGGTGATGGACTGTCGGTTGCTGAGCAGGATCTCGCGGATCGATTCGGACAATAGCGTCGCCCCGGGCTCACGCACGGTGACCACCCGGTGTCCATGGGATTCGAGCCATTCTCGCAACATCATGAGCTGCGTGGACTTACCGCTTCCGTCGATACCTTCGAACGAAATGAACATCTTACGAAGATCGTGAACCTTCGATAACTACCACACACTCCCCTTTCAGACCGCCGCGCTTTCTGATCTCGGCGCCCAGCTCGGCGGCCGTCCCACGCAGATACTCTTCGTGCATCTTGGAGATCTCGCGAGCAATGACGACCCGACGGTCCGCCGTCGCGAGCTCGGCGATCTCATCGACCAGGGTCTGGATCCGATACGGCGATTCGTACAACACGATGGTCGCCTCCGAGGCCAGCACTCGCGTCAGGAACGTCTGGCGGCCCTTCTTCTGGGGCGGGAAGCCCGCAAAGTAGATCTCATCCGTAGGTAGTCCCGACGCTGCCGCCGCCGTGATCACGGCCGACGGTCCGGGCAGGGCTTCAACGCGCAGTCCGGCCTCAACGCAGGCCGCAACGGTGCGATATCCCGGGTCGGAAATGCCCGGCATGCCGGCATCCGACACCAAGGCGATCATCTTTCCATCGGCGATCTGGGCCACCACCCAGGCCGCACGCTCTTGCTCGTTATGCTCGTGATTACTCAGCAGCTTCTTGGCCGCGATCCCATAGTGCCGCAGCAGCTGGCCCGTCCGCCGCGTGTCCTCGCACAACACGGCATCAGCATCGCGCAGCACCTGCAGGGCCCGCTTGGTGATGTCGTCGAGGTTGCCGAGGGGCGTCGCCACTAGTACGAGCTTCGCTCGCGACCCTACGGGCGACCTTATGAGACCTGAAGGAGACCTTTCAGGGGACCTTTCAGGAGACCTTTCAGGCGACCTTTCAGGGGACCTTTCAGGAGACCTTGCAGGAGACCTTATGAGACCTGAAGGAGACCTTGCAGGCGACCTTTCAGGTGACTCTTCGAGGGAAGAAAGAGGCGAGGAGGTACTGTCATTCCGAGCCGAAGGCGAGGAACGAGGCGAGGAAGAGGACGTACGAAAGAAGCTGGTGAGCAGGGCGCCGCACTCCTCTTCAAGGATGCCGGTGCGGATGGTGCACTGATGGTTCAGACGGGGGTCGTCGGCGAGTTCGAAGACGGAGCGGAGGGCGCCGGTCTTGGGGTCGGCGGCGCCGTAGACGACGAAGGGGATACGGCTGAGGATGATGGCGCCGGCGCACATGGCGCAGGGTTCGAGCGTGACGTATAGCGTGCAGTCCTCGAGGAATTTTTCGCCGAGTGTGCGCGTGGCCTCTTCGATGGCAACGATCTCGGCGTGACGTGTGGGATTCTTGGTGCGCTGGATCTCGTTGGCGCCACGGCCGACGATCTCGTCGCTGTGCACGATCACACAACCTACGGGGACGTCGCCTTCGGAGGCGGCGGCCACGGCGTCGGCGATCGCCTCGCGCATGAAGCGCTCATGTCTGCGTTGTACGTCCGACATCAGCGATCACTGACCGCTGCGCGCTTGTTCATACATCTGCGTGTTGCCTGCGTCCAGGAAGCGCAAGTCGTTCCACACCGGTGAGTCCTTCTGACCGCGGAAAATGTCGGCGATCTCGCCGGCCTTCGCATCAAAGAACAACTGCAACATCACCGATCGGTTGCTAATGGCCGACGACTTGTAATCAGCAAGATCCTTGATCACAGCAGCGACTTCTGCTCGCCCCTTAAGAGGATCGATGGTGTATTCGTCGGTAGCAACGTGATAGTCATAGATCAACCGGCGGAGCCCAGCATAACGCGGATCCGTGAACTCGGTGATCATGGCCATCTTGGTGATCTCGCCCGGCTGGAAGTTCGTGGAGAAGGAGCTGATGCCGGCAGCATTGCCAAGACCGGCGATCTGCTTGGCACGCTCATAAACAAAGTTGCCGCCCAGGTCATCATAGGTGTCCATGTCGAGGCCGATGGCCAACAACACGTAGAAGTCGATGTACGAGGTGAACGGATCGTACCGCATCGTCTGGAAGGACAACGTGGGGTTGAACGTCCACACAAAGTTCCACTCCTGATCAAACACCCGCAGCAGTGGCGACGTGTTGAGCGTGTCGCCGTTCTTGGGCCGACGGCTGACGATGGCCAACCGACCGGAGTACGTATTGCCGTTGCGACCGTTGAGGTAGATCGTCACGTCGATCGGGATCTGCGGCCCCTCCCAATCCGTGCCGGTGAATCGCTGGTTGTTCAAGTAGGTGCGCACGTCACTGGCCATCGTCTGCACATCCTGACGCTGGTCGATCTGCAATGCGTCCATGTTGACGATAACGTTGGCATTCAGCTCCTGCGCTGTCACGTTTTGCAGGGCTGCTGACACTGTGATGATGGCTGCAAGCCAGATCATTCTCATGATGGATCCTTTCACGTTCATACGGTCGACCACGAATCTACGCACCGCCGTGTTGACGTTGCTGACCTGGTGTTTGGTGTCTCCTGCCCGGGCCGGTGAAAGCGTGACCGGCGTTATGGCCATGTCGGCAGTGGAAACCTTCCCTGCGCCCTGTGCCACGAGTGCCGATTCGACGCTGACGTTCAGCGTGTGGCCAATGCCGTATGGCGTTGCTGACCTTACTCGGAGCGCCGTGACCCTCTCCACAACGCTCGGAACCTTCGGTATCGTCGGTGTGGCCTCATCGTCGTGGGTGGATCTCTCTTGTCAGGGGGCGGAGCATTGGCGTGTCACATCCGCCTACCGCCTCGGCGCCGCAGCGTCGGTACGCTGGATGCAGGCGGCCGGCTTTCCATCACTGATGGAAGGCCGCGTCCGCCTGCATGCCGCGGCCGACCTGGATTCGCTCTGGACGATCGGCATCGGCGTCGACGATCTGCTCTATACGGCCACGGCCGACGTTGCACCGCAACGCCTTCTTCGTCTTGGTGCTGCCTTTCGCGGCAACGTCACGTTCTCGGCTGACCTGGTGCTAGGTCCGCAAGACCAGACCACCATTATTCTCTGCAGCCGCTTTTCTCCGATCAACGTTCTCGACGTTCGCCTGTCGATCCGCACCGAGCCACTTACGGCGTCGCTCGCCGTGCGCACGGATCTTCCGTCGCTGACGCCGATCATCATCACGTTCGATCACGTGCAACATGTTGGCCTTCGTTCATCGCTATCTGTTGCGCTACCATGATGAACATCGTGATCTCGATGTGGTGTTGCATGCTGTTGTGCCACGTCGCCACCTCAGCACAAGTCGACGACCTCGCAGAGCGGACGTGGGCCGCAGCCGACATCGAAGCTCTGGAACGCTACCGCACAGAACCGCTGTGCCTACCTTGCCTCACTGCCTCAGACCTGACCGTATTGCCCGGCATCGATCGGCGGGCCGCGTCGCGCGTTGTGCGTGCCACGCAGGCCGGCCTGGGCACGCTCGAAGCGATCGCTGACAGTGCCTGCCTAACGATCGATCAGTCCATCATTCTTTTCGCTACTACAACGCTGCACTGTTCCTGTGATCCCATCATCAGTGGTGCACGCCTGCAGCAGCGCCTCTATGCCGTGAATGGATCGCCCCCTGACCTGACAACACGAGTGGATGTGGAAGGACGCCACGGTACTGTTGGCGGCGTCTTCCGCGAAGACCGCAACGGTACGCTGCGTGAAGGATGGGCGCGGTATTCGTCCGATGCCGTCAAGGTCGCGATCGGCAACTATGGCATCACGTCGGGCTTGGGCTTGATGCATGCAACGTCGACGCGGACATTGATCGCACAACCGGATGTGCGGTTGCTGCCGTGGACGTCGACGTGGACCGACGGCGCGCTAACAGGTGCTGCGTTGATGGCCACGGTACCGATGCATCAGGCAACATGCAGTGTGCTTGGTGCATGGTCGCACCGACAAGACAACGCCGAGTTCGTCAACGTTGGCGTGCACCTTGCTGACAGCACGCGCTCCGTCTTTGCTTCCGTTCGAACAACAAATGGCGCATGGTCGCACGCATCGTTGTTCGGATCGCTTTCGATCGCTCGATGGCAGTTCATGACGGAACTTCTCACCACCGCCGATCATCACTACATCACTGCAGCCATGGTCCGTTATGACCTTGCTAGGGGGCAAGTGGTCTTTGGTGCATCGTGGTCGGACCCCGAACTCGACGGACGTTGGCGCGCCTCTGCCGCCGTGGTCTGGAGTGCGTTGCGTTCGTGGCACGTTGAAGCATTCGCCGAGCTACACGGCATCACCTCGCGATCATACGGTCGCCCCATGCCGTCGCGCGGCGTCGACGTCATCCTCGATGCACGTCGACGGTTGACGTCAAACGTGCAGCTCGACGGACGCCTGCGCTACGAGATCGACGACGAAGGATGGCGCGCCGACGGTGCGCTTCGAACGGCGATGTTCACGCGGCACCGCGTGACCGTGCGCGGAGCGGTGCGCGTGCAGCCAACGCGCGATGTGACCCTGCGTGCGCGGCTCGATGTGCGGTCGATGTGGTCTGAAGGCAGCCGCCAATCAGAGCGCGGCATCCTCGGCGGCGTCGACGTAGTGTGGTCGCCCACACCGGCGTTGCGGATCAGCGGACAGTTCTTGTCGGCCCGATCACCATCCATCGAGTCAGCGGCTTACACCATGATCGTACCGGTAGCAGGCGCAATGCGCATGATCGTGGGCACGGGAAACAGCTCGTGGTTTGTGGTGAGTGGTCGGTGGTCGGTGGTACCGTGGTGTACGGTCGCCGCAGCCGTTGTTGAACAAACGCGCGACCACACGCCGCTGCAACGTGCTGCCTATGTGCAATGTGAGGTGCGTTTGCCGCGATAATGCTCGCCCCCTATCAACGCAATAGCAGATGATAGGCGTGAGCTTCGTGCATGAAGTGGGCAGCGATGGGCAGCGAATACGGATTGTCGTACGGCAAACGTTCGGGATGCCATTGGACGCCGAGCAAGAACGGTTTGCCGCCAAGGGCAGCGTCGCCCCATTCGATGGCTTCGATCAAACCGTCCGGCGCTAACGCTGCCGGAGCGAAGAGGTTGGCGATCTTCTCGATGCCTTGGTGATGAGCGCTATTGACGGTGCCGTCGAGAGAACCGGTGATGCGCTTGATCAGCGAGCCCGGTTCGGCATGAAGGTCGTGAATGGCATCGACGTCGTTGATCCGCCGATGTTCGATCTCGCTTGGACGCTGCGTGGGAATGTCGGCGATGAGTGTGCCGCCGAAGGCGACGTTGAGCAGCTGGAGGCCGCGGCAGATACCGAGTACGGGAAGGTTCTTCTCGACGGCAGCTTTGGCTACAGCGAGTTCGAGTGCATCGCGGTGTTCGTCGATGGTGTGACACACCGCACGTTTCTCCGGTTGTCCGTAGTGATCTGGGTCGACGTCAGGTCCACCCGAGAGAACGATACCGGCAACGGTATCGAGCAATGCCACGGCGTCATCCGGCGACGACGTGATGAGGTCGACCACTTCTACGTCGGGATCGGCAGCACGGAGCCATGCTTCGTACATGAGGTATTTATCAGAGCCGCTGGCCTTCGAGATCGCGATGCGCATATCGATGTTCGATGAGTTCAGTGATGAGATCGGCGCCGTACGTGACGTGCGCCTCGATGGGAAGTGTGTACAACATCACGCCGGCCTCGTCGATCAAGGCGCGAAGCTTTGTAAGCTTCACAGCGTCTTTCTCTGTCGTGAGCACGGCGGCCTGGTGTTGTTGTGCGAGCCCTATGACGTTCAGGATATCGTCCTTGGTGTAGACGTGATGGTCTTTGAAGATCTTCGTTGCAACCACATCGGCACCACATCCTTTTGCTGTTCGATGAAATCGCTCGGGGTTGGCGATGCCGCTCATGGCGACGACGCGCAGTCCCGAGAGTTCCGGTGAATGAGCGACGATCTGAAACCGAGCAACGATGGACGTTGGCGCACATAGTGGACGCACTTCATCTTCGGTGACGTCGGCGGTGAGTAAGACAACGTCGGCACGATGCAACGACGACAGCGGTTCGCGCAAACGTCCGGCCGGCAGCAGCCGCGGATCGTCGAGTGTGGCTCGATCAACAATGACGACGTCGATGTCGCGATGCAGCGCACGATGTTGGAAACCATCATCAACTACGATCGCGTCGCAGTCGAGCATTCCGGCCGCATGAACGGCTGCGTCGACCTTGCTCTCCGCAACAACAACGGGAACATTCAACTTTGCGGCATGCAACGCCGCTTCGTCACCGGCTTCTCGCGCGTTGGCCAATTGTTGTTCACCGTCATGCACAACCAGCAGTCCACGTGTTGAGCGTCGGTATCCGCGGAGCACGACACCGGTGCGGTGTTCGTGTTGCTGGAGCAGGCGGACGAAGTATTGAACAACGGGCGTTTTCCCCGTGCCCCCTACCGAAATGTTGCCGATGCTGATGACGAAGGCATCGACGTGGACGACGCCGCGACCGGAATCGAAGCGTTTGTTGCGTCGATCAACAACGGCACCGAACAATTTGGAGAGTGTTCCCAACATCAGACCGACACCATGGTATTGAGCGTGTCTTGCACTGACGTGATGTAGGCATCGATGTCTTCACGTGTTGATGTTGGTGCGATCTGCGTTGGGGCACCGATCACCACATGCACGCGAGCGAACGGCAGTGGCAGCATGAACCGATCCCACGAGCGTTCGAATCGCATCGATCGTGAGGACGTTGCGCGCACCATCACCAGTGGCACACCGGCACGATGAGCAGCCACAACAGCTCCGGGCTTGGCAATATGGGCCGGACCTTTTGGTCCATCCGGGGTGACCAACACCAGATGATTCGCCGCAAGCTCCGTCATCGCATCAAGAGCTTCTTTGCCGCCGGTTGATGACGAACCACGCACGGTATGATATCCCCAGTCGGTGAGCAGCTGTGCCAACAATTCACCATCAGCGCTTTTACTCACCAATGCCACGGGCCGTGCACAACGGAAGACGAACCAGATCGGCAACATCTCACCGTGCCAGAAGGCCACCACACATGCGCCGGTGGGGATGGTACCGTGCACCTTGATCCGCCACGTGCGTGCCAGCAAGCGCATTAGCATGGAAGCGATCACGGCCTTCATCGGTTCAACATCTCCACGATCACGTTGGCAGCTCGTTCACTGGCGCCGGGTCCACCAAGAAGTGTACGCACGTCATTCGATGCCGACTCCATCTCGCGACGACGCTCGTCATTCGTCAGCAGATCATCAACATCACGTGCCAACATCTCCGGCGTTGCTTGTTGCTGAAGTAACTCATGCACAACATTTCGCTGTAGCAGCAGATTCATCATCGTCACGGAGTTCACCTTCACCACGCGTTTGGCCATGTAGTACGAGATGGCCGACGTTTTGTAGAACGTCGTGAAGGGCAGTCCCATGACCGCTGCTTCCAGCGTTGACGTGCCCGCCTTGATCAATCCCGCCGCCTGCGTCGTCATCAACTCCCGTCCATTGCCGGCCACCTTCACACCAAGGTCATGAAGGGGGCGGAGCAGTTCGTCATCCACCGATCGTGCTTGAGCGACGGTGATGTCGAGATGTCCGCGTTGTTTGAGCAGCGTCACGGTCTGTTGCAGTAACGGCACATGGTGGTGCAATTCGTGTTTACGTGATCCGGGCATGAGCAGGATGCCGTGACGCGATGTTGCGGGCGGGAGTTCCGTCACCTGGTCGAGCAGCGGATGGCCGACCAGCGTCGTGTCGATGCCGTGTTTGTGGAAGAAGTCCACTTCGAACGGAAAAACGACGAGCAGTTTGGTAACCACCTGTGCAAGATCTTTCGCACGGTCTTCGCCCCAAGCCCACAGTTGCGGCGCGATGTACCAGGCCACGGGGATACGTCGCTGGCGCGCTTTTTTGGCCAGGCGGAGGTTGAACCCCGGATAGTCGATCGGCAGGTAGAGCGACGGTTTGCGTGTTTCGAGCAGATGTTCGCACTTCTGCATTAGTGCGCGGAAGTAGCCGATACGCTTGGCGACCTCCCAGAAGCCCGAGACGGCGAGGTCGCGCAGTTGGGCCACGGACCGAAGTCCTTCCAGTTCCATGGCCGGGCCGCCGAAGCCCTCGAACTGGACGTCGGGTGCCTGGCGGCGGATGGAAGCCATCAATCGGGCGCCATGAGCGTCGGCCGACGGGTCGCCGGCAGTAATGAAGATGCGTCTATTCATCGGTCTCTGGCATCAAACTTGCTATATTCGGAGCATTCTAGAACTATAAATCACGGTCCACCACCATGACCCGCCCCCTTACCCTTGTTTTTTGTGTTGTGATGTTATCCATGCCGATGATGGCTGGGCAGTCGGTCCGCATCTTCCCACGCACCTATCCGGTGAACGTGGACGGCAGTACTGAGATGGCGATCAAGCGCATGCCGGAGGGTTCGGTGTTCGTGCTGAGCGTGAACAAGGGCCAGGATGTGCGCGGATATGACATCCAGTGGTTCAAGGATGGCGAGCCGATCGCCGGGGCGACGGATCAGGAACTGACCTATCCGATCGCAACGGGCGACATGAACGGTGTCTATACCGTGTCGATGGCCAGTCCGTGTGCCAAGGTGATGAGCAAGCCCATGCACGTCATCGTCGAGCGTCGTGCCTTCCAGGTAAATACCGAGATCGGCGGCAGCGACGGTGTGGCGGGCCACGTACAAGAGACCATCACGCAGAGCTTTGTGCTCAACGAATGTCAGCCGAATCCGGTAACGGACCGTGCGACGATCACCTTCACGTCGGCGGTAACGTCGGACGTGACCTTGAAGGTCGTCGACCTCAACGGCAATGTGGTGGCCACATTGGTCAACGATGTGTTGCCGGCCGGCACGCACAGTGTGCAATTCAACACAACGGAGCACAACATGACGAGCTCCTTGTATTACTATGTGCTCAGCGCTCCGGGCTTTACGGATACGAAGCCGCTGATGCTGGTGAAGTAACCGATCAGCATCCAGATGCGCCCCCTACTCCTTATCAGCGCCATTGTGGTGGTGGTCATTTCTTCCTGTACACAGGACAACGAACCACAGACCACAGACCAGCCCTCTTTAGGGTATCGCGACTCCATCATCACGATCACAGCGTCGGGCTGTACCGGTCCGGTAGCCGATTGTGGTGGCGTTGACATTCGGTTCCCCGTGTTTTCTGACGGCGACAGCGGCGTAGCCGACCTGTTGAACCGTCGGGTGCGCGCGTTTTTTGTGGAAGAGCTGGGTGGTGGCGACGTGGAGAATCCGGGCATGCCCGACATTGGCGAATCGGCGAAGTCGTTGGTGACCGAGTACGAAGAGTTCCGCAAGAAATATCCCTCGTCGAGTCAGATCTGGGTGGTACAAGGCACCTCTTCGATCCTTGCTGCCGACTCGTTGTTATGTGTGCGTGGCGAGATCTACAGCTACCTTGGCGGGGCGCATCCCAACACGCAGGTGCGGTACGAGATCTTCCGCGTCGACGACGGACGCCGTGTCGGCATTGCCGACCTGACCTCGGACACGGCATCATTCAACCTCGAGGCCGAGAAGGCCTTCCGCAAGGTGGTGGGCATGAAGGAATCGGACACCGACTATGCCTCACAAGGTTTCTGGTTCGAAGGCAACCACTTTGCCCTGCCGACGAACATTGGCCTGACCAAGGACAGTGTGATCCTGCAGTACAACGCCTACGAGATCGCCCCGTATTCGATGGGGCCGTTTACGGTGACGCTGCCGCGCACGCTCCTCCCCAACGCCCGCTAACCTTTCCCGGCATCTATGCTTCCCGGCATCCATGCCCGGCATCTATGCTTCCCGGCATCCCTGCCCGGCATCCATGCCCGGCATCTTAACTTCCCGGCATGGAGACTGTAGACCCTGAACATTGGCTAGAACGATATGGCGACGAGCTGTATCGCTTCGCGTTGAAACGCTTGCGGTCTGAGCATGATGCAGAGGATGTTGTCCAAGAGACCCTCATCACGGCATGGCGCAACCGGACATCGTTTCGCGGCGAACAGTCGGAGCGGAATTGGCTGTATACGATCCTCAAGAGTCGGATCATCGATTGCATCAGGAAGCGGCAAACCCGGCAGCGATCGATCTCTGAGGTTGACGCTGACGGTGCTGCACTTGACGAAATGTTCGACGCTCGCGGACACTGGCGGCCTTCCGTGGTGGCCTGGCCGGAAGATGCTTCGGCCCAGATCGAGCGCGACGAGTTTCAGCGGATCTTTGCGAAATGTTTGGATGGGTTGCCCCCTAAACAGCAGCAAGCATTTGTGCTGAAAGAGGTTGAGGATGAAGATGCGGCCGCGATCTGTGAGGAACTCAACATCAGCACGTCTAACTTGTGGGTGATGCTCCATCGCGCGAGATTGCGATTGCGCGTGTGTTTGGAGCACCATTGGTTCGGAGTTGAAAGGTAGGCCATGAGATTCTTCCTCAATCCAACGTGCAAAGAGACCACGGAACTGCTCACGAAACGCGACGTCGTGGGGCTCTCGTGGTATGAGACGCTTCGCATGAAGTTCCATCTGGCGATCTGTCGGATGTGTCGCCACTTTGAACGCACCTCGCAGCTCCTCCGCTCAGCGGCGAAGATCCAGTCGGAGTCCGCCGATCACATCTTGACGTCAGATGCTCGGATGCGCATACAGGATAACCTCGATCGCGAGATCGGCAACTGACCCGGCATCGTTCCACGCCCGGCATTGTTCCACGCCCGGCATTGTGTTCCACGCCCGGCATCTCTGCTTCCCGGCATGGATGTTGGCATTGTGATTGCGTTAAGGTTTGGATGCGCATCTTCCTCCTCCTGCTCCTGCTCACCTCCGCAGTACACGCCCAGTACGCACCGTCGGCGTCCGTGCCGACGCTGAGCTTCTTCAACAGCATTATCCGCGCTCAGCACACCTATCCTGATGGTCGCTTGTGGGTACCGGCTGGATCAACCTCCGATCCAACCACCATCCACGTTCCGGTCTATGTTCGGAACTGCTGGCGCACAACAAAGCCAGATGCTGCCTTCCCTGTCGTGGGATTTCCGATCACGTCGTTCAGCATCCCGATTCAATTCGATTCGAGTTTTTTCGAGGTCATCGGCATCGACACAACGGGACACGCCTCGAACTTCTCGTATTCCTGGTACCTGTCGTCTGATACGACCTATATGACCATCGTTAACGATCGGCAACGAGTACAACAGCGTGGAATGCGGATCACGATCAACGGTACAGCCGTCTCCGAACAAGATACCCTGAACCTTACGGGGCCTTACGCACAAGAGCACTGCGACCTCTTCCCGTTCACCAGAATGTTCTCTTTGATCTTGCGCGTCAAACCAAGATCGCCCCTTGACACAAACTTTATCCCAACGGCACTTGTGATCAGTAACGATTCCTTGCGCTATCAAGGACTCCGGGTGTTTGATTCCGTGTGGCAGACTCCGCGTCACCGATGGACAGGTCTTGAAGGCATCGATAATTTTTATTTCGATGCTGGCGGTATCGAGCAGTGCCGTGATCTGCTACGTCCATCACGCAGCGGCATGCTTTGGATCGAATTCACCGAGGCAACTCCGTCCATTGTTTTCAAGAACTTCAACGGTTCACAAGCGATCGACACGGTCACCATCCGAATCCCTCGCACGCACACATGGGCCGACTCGATCAGCGGTCAAGGTGTTGCCGATGTCTGGGTCTCAAACGGAACGGAGCGTTCAAGAGCAACCAACATCCATGTGTCCACGCAGGAACCGTGGATGCGCTTTCGATCGATCTCTACCGGACAATCCGTGGCACCAGAACCGATTCCGGCACCAGTGCGCACGGGAGTCTTTCCCTATCTCGATCGTGGGCTCCTCGGCGAAGCCGATGTCTTCACCTTGATGTGGGAACCCACACAAGCCCAACCACCACAGCGCTTGCGCATCTTCGCCAGCAACACGATGTCGGCAACCCGTGGTCGCTACGTCGGTGCCATCACCTTCACTTCCACCACCATGCGTCCCGAGCGTGTGGACCTTCCCGTCGTACTCATCATCTCTGACACGACAACGAGTGTGATGGATCAAGGGGCGAGTGGTTCGTTATCGAACGGCTCGATCACCATTGCGCCAAACCCATCGTCGGGCGCTGTTTCGATCTCGGCAACGAGCGATCACCGAGCGTCTCTCGATATCGTCGCCATGGACGGACGCATCATTGAACGTTTCTCTCTTGACGCCGGCTCGTCGATCGTCATCCCCGGCACGCTCACTGCCGGCAGCTACCGCGTGGTGCTGCGCAGCCCTGCAGGCATCACCTCCGCCGGATTCATCGTCACGCCGTGACCTTTCCCGGCATCTTTGCTTCCCGGCATCTCTGCTTCCCGGCATCGTTCCACGCCCGGCATTGTGTTCCACGCCCGGCATCTCTGCTTCCCGGCATCATAGCCATAGTCGGAGACCGAGGCTGAGGTCTACCACCGACACCGTCCCGCTCGTCATCTCCATCTGATACCATCCCACCGTGCCCGCATTGCCGACACGGTACATCGTCTTCTCCCCGGTATATGCCGGAGCCAGGAACGACCGGAATGTCAGCCCAAAGACAACGTCGATGCTCTCGGATACCACGAACGTTGGCGCGACACCAAAACTCAGCGATAGGTTGACGGAGCTGAGGTCGTCACTGACCACATACTCCGACGTCGGGGTGCGCAACACCCCTCGCATTCGCTGCTGCATGTAGGCGGCCCCAACTCCGGCCCGAAGCGCTAACTCGAACCCCGGCACTACATGCTCTTTGCGCGGTACAACGAAATACGAGATCACGGCCTGCCCTCCGAACGCGTCAAACCCCGTGTTGGGCTCCGATGCCGCCGACGTTTCATCCTGAAACGTGGCCGACACATCAACGCCCAGATCAAACAACCTTGAAAGGTAAAACTGCACAGATGCACCGATGTTATAGGCCATCGCCTGCATCTCGCTCAGCGTGACCGAACTATACCAAATCGACTCCCACTGATGCAGATACGCTCTGGTCTGCACTTCACCCGCCTGTACGATCGGCGACAGCCCTCCATACAACATCACGCCCGTTCGACGCTGACGTTCCGACGAGCTAAACATCCTTCTCTGCGGAACGGCTTGCAGACTCGTCATCGACATGATCTCCTCCAACTCCGGAGGCACATGCATATCGTACATCTCAACCGGCTCTTCTTGGGCGAAGACTTCTGCAAGTGTTGATGCTTGCCCCTTCACGGCATGTGCCGCCGCTCTGTTCTCGTCAAACCACACCGAGTCGATCTGCATTACCGAGACGAATTCCACCGACTTCTTGTCCACCATCTTCCTGGAAACACTGTCAGCCGACACACGTTGTCCGATCGCCACCACCGATGGCGACGCTCGTATCAACCGTCCACTGATCTCTGCACCCGACGTGGTTTTCACCGAGATCATCGCAGGATCGTTCCGGTACGATTTGATCGGCTGGGCATATCGCAACACCGGACGCAACGTACTGTCGGCAATGAACGGATCAGGCAAGGTGACCATCAACGTCTCGTATTCATTCAGATACCGTATGAACGCCGACTGCTCCTGCGGCGTGAACACCCGCGTCTCGATCACCCGTCCTCCGATCATATGCTCGATCGTCAACGGATTCATCGATCGCACCCGCGCCGAATCGAACGACGCATCCTGACGGTTCATCCCAAAGTAAGCCGCTGCGTTCTGCGTGATCGTCCTGCCAACTCGCGGCAACGACGGCGTTGTCTGCGACGTCAAATTCTGCGACAACATCATCAGTGCGATCAAGATGATCATCGAGACTATCTTCTTGTTAGGGGGCATGTGGTTCATGGTACCACCTCCACCGATTCAAGCTTCTCGCGATGTTGATAGGTGATTGAAGCACCTCCCGGAAAACCATCCGCTCGATGATTGGTCACCAGCACGGTGCTAACGCGCAGCGTACCATTGCGCATGTACGATCGAACCACTTCAGCAGGGATCGTCTGCGTGGTCTCGCCAACCGTCTTCAACGTGTCCCGATAGGCGATCAACCATCCACTCGGTATGGCCTGATAGACATTCGAGATCAGCTGGTCGCCCCCTTCAATGGCTCGTGGCATGGTGATCTGCATGCCGGATGTTTGTGATGCTGTTGAGAAGGTGTAGTCCAGCACCGGCTTCGACATTGGCACCACGGCTTTGTAGGTCGTGCCGGATGGTAATCCCAATGCAACCGTCAACGTCGGTGTTGTACTTGTGATAAACAACGGAAACGCATTCGTATACGGTATTCCGCCCGTTGTAGTGGTGCGGATCCCTTGAACGTCGATCACGCCTTCATAGATGTACGTGACAGCGCGTGATGGTGTGCTGTCGTACATGGACATCGTCAGCATCCAGTTGGGGTTCAGGGGATCGATCCGACACAACACGTTCGCCCCAAACTGCACATCGTCGTGCAATGCCGGCTGATCCGGCAGTGGGTGATCGCACGACGTTGTGATGAGTCCGATCAACCCCGCCAGCATTCCTAACCATCGTGATCGTTTCAAGGTATGGCGTTTCATCTCTTCTCGCTGTAAAGTGTTCGTGTCTTGATCTTCTCCGCCAGCTCCAACGCTCGTTTGATACGTGTATCGACGCTCTTCGCCGACGACACGTAGAGCTCCAGCGAACGACGTCGGCCCGGCGTCATCGCATAGAACAGCGTTGCCGCTTCTTCGTCGGTATCCAGCACCGCCGTCAGTTCTTCGGCCATATCGACGTGATCCGGTCGTGCATCGATCTCAAGGGCAACATGCACCGTGTCGCCCATCTTCACATTCAAGGTTTTGAGAAGGGGCTTACCCAGGATCAAGAATGTTGGCCCGTCAACGCGGCTGTTCAGTGCCCGTCGGAATGTAACGCCGTTGATCGTCGCCACGACTCGTCGTGAACCATTGTCCTTGATGGCCTTTGCGATCTTCGGCGGCACGGCAACGTAGTGATGGCGCAAGCCGTCGTCGAGGCGGTGGATGGCGGCGGTGAAGGTCATCAACGAATATACGTTGTCGGGAGAAAGTTGTCGGGGGTACTCTCACCCGACAACTTTTACCCGACAACTTGTAAGTTAGGCGATGCGCTACCTCCTCACCCTCCTCGTCGCCTTCTGCCTATCGGGCTCCCTCCTCACCGCCCAGACCTCCGAACTTGTGGAGGACCTCGTCAAAGACGCCATCACGGCCATGGAGTCGGGACACTATGATGTTGCCTTCAAACTCCTCGACAGCGCCGAGACGTTGGCGCCGGAGTGGGAGGTGATCCCTTACGAGCGCGGACTGGCCTATTACTTGCAAAAGGATTATGCCGCAGCCGTCAAGGTGTTCGAACAGTTGCGTGAGCATCCGCGCGTCACCGATCGCGTCTATTCCATGCTCGGCAACTGTTACGATATGCTCGGTGATCGCGACAAGGCACGCACGACGTACGAGTCCGGTCTTGAGCGCTTCCCCGACTCCGGACCGCTCTACCTAGAACGTGGTGTCATCGATCTTGCCGAACCGTCATTGTCGTCTTCCGTGAACTGGTTCGAACGGGGCGTCCAGGCAGCCCCCTACCATCCTTCGTGTTATTACTGGTTGGCGAAGTTTTATTTGGAGACGGTGGATCATCGCACGTGGGGACTGTTGTATGGCGAGCTGTTTTGTATTCTGGAGCCCGACACGAAGCGCACGAGGGAGATCGGTGCTGCCATGGTCAAGGCCTGGAACGATGCCATCCCCGAGCCGAAGGGCGACTCGATGCATTTTGAACTTGGTGGTTCGGAGATCGACATCTCGCAGCTGATCTCCATCGATGGCAAGGACACGACCGTCACGATACCGTTTGATCTATTCGCGTATCGTGGTACGATGGCCGCTGCATTCGGCATTGCCATTACCAACCGCACGGAGCGAGGTCTTCCCTGGCGTGGTGTCAACGACACCCTCCTCACCGAGACACGCAAGATCTTTCTTGAGCAGTGGAGCACATCGAAGTTTGACGCCAAGTACAATGTGCCGCTGTTCAAGATGCAGGCATCACTCGCCGCATCGGGTCACCTTCAAACCTATCATCATTGGCTGTTGTCAAGGGGCGACCCAGAACCTTTTGCAGAGTGGTGCAACTCGAACCGCGACGCATGTACGGCAATGTTCAAGAGCATTCGTCAGAGCATGCCCAACCTCGAAGAAGAGCCGCGGTTTTGTCGGCGGAACATCGAGAAGAGATAGGATTTACTTGATCTCGACCTCGAGCACATGCTTTGTCTCTGCAAGCACTAGTACGGTGCCGCCAGTACTTGTCTTGACTGAACGTATCTGCGTCGTTTTGACCAAGATCATCGCATATCCCTCTGCGAGCGCAGACATTTCTTCTCTTGTCAGCGTAAAGGGAGCGTCGGACGTTGTTGACTTTGAAATGCCGATCTCCTTCGTTGTTGATGGGTCGCGTGGTGTATGGACCAACAATGAGAAGACGTTATAATCGCCCGCACCATAGAATGCGAACGATTGGGATGTATCTCTTCTCAGAACATCGCCTCTTCGCACGTTTGCAAATCGAGCACCGCTACCGAACTTCAGCGATGTTTCCTTTACAACACCAACGGCTGCATCGGACTCGGGCTTGCCGAGTGTATTGGTTGAATTGCCAGGTTCAAAGAAGGTCCTCAAACCGGATCGGCCGTTACCGAATGCTCGTCCCTCGGAATCGAAGGTGGTCCCGTTTAGGATGAACGGAGCAAGTCTTAGAGCACCCGGAATGCTGGGAGCATAGATGGTGAATGCCTCGTGATCGGTGTAGACCGGCACGTAGTAGCTGCTGTCCCAATCAATGATCTCCGACGTAGTGTTTTGAATGATAACCGCGCAGTTGAGACCAAAGGTATCAACCCTTTCATTTACAATGGGCGCCAGATCATCCTGCATGAGTCGGCCTATCCAGCCACTGCCATTATCGACCTTGGGGTTGGTGATGTCATCCGATGAGCATGCAGTGAGCAGGAGAATGAGCAGTATTGATCGAAGTATCATAGCGCTTTCGTAGCAGGGAGTTGAACCCCGTTTGGATTCCGTACTGGGTCGCCTAGAATGCGTATCCGATCGACCCGCCTAATGTTGGCAACAGTTTACCTGAACCTGTATCCATGATGCCCCATGCGCAAATTCTGAATAGCAGACCGTGATCTTTGGGATTGAATAGCTCATCCGACCACGCGTACCAATTCTCCTTGTCTGGTTGTTCCTTATACTGAACAAGAGTACCAACGCCGATCTCAAGGCAGTCTTCTTCGCCGTACAATGACCTGAACATTATTGGACAGAAGCTCGGCGTTACAAATCCCATCCCTATTCCCACCGAGGCGCCAAGTGCTATCATTCCACCGTCATCAAAAGCACCTTCGATGTAACCTTCGGCATGAAGGCTTATCAACTGTGCGGCACCTCCAATTTCAACATGCAGCCAAGGTCGGACTCTCAGATCTGAGGAAGAATCAGCAGTACTTGCAGAGAGCGTCAACGTACCTGCCATTTGAATTATTGCCAGCAACAACATCACGATCGCACAGCGTGACCGAAGTTCAATGAATCCCGATTTGTTCTGACGTACGTTCATAGGATTACGACAACAATATGCGACGGCGGCAACAAATGCTCAGTCGGAGATTGTGATCTACTTATCGGTGCACGGTTGCACTCATCAACTCAATGTGCAGCGAAGCCTGCTTAAGGGAAAGTTGCCAGATACCAGACATAAGACCAAGCGACTTCGACACATGCCAGATA
Source organism: uncultured Hyphomicrobiales bacterium (assembly GCA_964467455.1). Lineage (GTDB taxonomy): Bacteria > Bacteroidota > Ignavibacteria > Kapaibacteriales > Kapaibacteriaceae > OLB6. The sequence continues at coordinate 50,180 of CAYXQJ010000010.1, forward strand.
TATGCCCTCACCGCTGCCTTAACGCGAAATGGCCGTAGCGCTTTCGCACCACGGCCATTCACATTTTTTCCTTCAGGTCCCCTTTAGGTCCCCTTTAGGTCTCCTTCAGGTCTCCTTCAGGTCGCCTTCAGGTCTTGGCTCCGCAGCAGGGACTTGAACCCCGGACCCTCTGATTAACAGTCAGATGCTCTAACCAGCTGAGCTACTGCGGAATGAGCCACAAATATACGACTTCGTCGGTAATTTGGAAGATGATCGTGCAAACAGAAGCGGTGGTGCTACACTCCCGACGTTACGGTGATACGTCGCGGATTGCCGTGCTGTACAGCAAGGAACTGGGAAAGGTGACCGTGATGGCCAAAGGCGCTCGGACGCCTAAGTCGCCATTCGGAAGTGCCCTGGAGCCGCTAAGTCGAATAAAAGCAACGATCTACCATCGGCACAACCGTGATATGCATACGATCTCGGCAGCCGAACATCTGTCGGTGCACGACCGGTTCGACGTCTCCTACGACTCCCTCTCGGCCGCCCTTGCGGTCTGCCATCTGGTGATGCGCACCCAGGCCGACGAGGTGCCCACGCCCGAGGTCTATGCCCTGCTGCAGGAGTCGCTGCAGTATGTGGGAAGTGCTCAGCCCCCTACCTGTACGGCATTGGTGATGTCGGCCCACCTACGTCTGGCCGAGATCATGGGCTTTGGACTGCCGGAAGTGACGCCCCTGGATTCCGTGGCGGTGAAGGTGAGCATTGACGACGGTCTGCCGCGACCCGAAACGGCCGAAGGGTTTCGGATGAGCGGCTCGGCATACCGATGCCTGCACACGCTGCTCACCACGCCGATGGAAATGGTGACGATGGAGCTGAGCGCCGAAGATGGACTGGAAGTGCAAAGTTTTGTTGAGCTGTACTTCGCGCATCACCTGGGGCGGAGGATAGTACGTTAGGGTTGAGGGGAGAGGGTAAAGTCGTCCTTGGCGATACCTTTCCCGGCACCAGAGATGCCGGGCGTGGAACATTGCATGCCGGGCGTGGAACGACGCCGGGAAGCAGAGATGCCGGGCAAGGTTTATCTTTGAGGAATGCTAGGCAACGTTGCCCTCACCCTGTTCTTCGTCTTCCTCAACGGCTTTTTTGTGGCCGCGGAGTTCGCCATCGTTAAGGTGCGGGCGTCGCAGATCGAGCTGAAGTCGCGGGAAGGGAATCTGCTGGCAGGTGTTGCCAAGGGGATCCTGGAACATCTCGATGCCTACCTGAGCGCGTCGCAGCTGGGGATCACCCTGGCGTCACTGGGATTGGGCTGGATCGGCGAGTCTGTGGTTGCCGCCATCGTAAGCGACGTGGTGGCATGGATGGGTCTGCAACTGGATACCGATGTGCTGCATACCATCAGCATCGCCATCGCCTTTACGTTGATCACAGTGCTGCACATCGTGATCGGTGAACAAGCGCCGAAGACGTTTGCGATCCGACGCTCGGAGACGGTGACGCTGGCCGTAGCCATTCCGATGAGAGTGTTCTTCGTCCTGTTCCGTCCGGTGATCATCGGGCTGAACTGGATGTCGAATGCCATGCTCAAACTTGTGGGCATCGAACCGGCAACAGAACATGAAGTGCACTCACCCGAAGAGATCCGCTACCTGATCTCACAAAGCGGCGAACAAGGTGCACTGGAGTTCAGCGAACGCGAGCTGATCGAGAATGTGTTCGAGTTCACAGAGACAACGGCCGACCAGGTGATGGTGCCACGATCGAAGATCTTCGCCATCGATGTGACGTATCCGATCGATGATCTCGTCGACCACGTGATGGAAGAAGGCTATTCACGCCTGCCCGTCTACGAAGGATCGATCGACAATATCATCGGCATCCTCTTCGCCAAGGACCTGATCACGGTGATGCATCACAAGAACCTGATCATCATTCAAGATATCCTCCACCCTGTCTTCACAGTGCAGGAGGGGGCGATGCTGAAACAACTTCTTCGGGATATGCAGACACGGAAGGTCCACATGGCCATCGTGCAAGATGAGTTCGGCGGCACCGCAGGGTTGGTGACGCTCGAAGACATCATCGAAGAGTTGGTGGGACAGATCCAGGATGAATACGACGACGAAGCACCACTCTTCTCCGAACGCACACAGAACGAGTGGGAATTCGACGCCAGCATTCACATCGACGAGATCAATGAGGTGCTGCCCAGCCCCCTACCCGAAAGCGAAGATTATGAGACGCTTGGTGGATTGATCACGGCAACGGCCGGACGTATCCCCGCGGCCGGTGATGGTGTGTTGTTGGATGAATACACCGTGCAGATCTTGTCCAGTACGCCACGTCGCGTTGAACGTGTGCGCATGCAACGACGCAATGCATAGACATCTTCTCGTCGGCATGATCATCGTGCTGTTGGTTGGTTGCAGCACAGTACCTACGCGGATCGCGTGCCTGGAACCATTGCCATCGGCAACGGAAGTGTCGACGATGACGGTGCCCTATCCGATCATCTTGCTGCACGGACTCGGACAAAAGGCCGATGCATGGAATGGGAATGCGACGAAGTACTACGTCAAGGAACTCGGATTGCGTGATGGCGGTGTACTGCGCGTTGATCAAGATGGAACGGTCGTTTCATCAGAGACCGGACGCAACGACGGCGATCTCTACGTGATGCAGTTCCGTAGTCCGCACGATTCGATCAATGCTTGGCGCGACGAACTTGACGCCGCCGTGAAGTATGTGCTCTCACAAACCGGCGCGGATCGTGTGATCCTCGTTGGTTATTCGATGGGTGGTCTTGCTGCACGGGCCTATCTCACCAAGCGCTTCACCGATCATCATGTCAAGCGCTTGATCACGATCGGTACGCCGCATCTTGGTTCAGTGTATGCGAAGGTGTGGAATTGGAAGACACAGATGGAAGCGTGCGTCAACAATGGCAACATGATCGCCGTTCCGTTGTGTAAAGCAGCACTCTCGGCCATTCAAGGTGCAGAAGGCAATGTGCCCTACAATGCTCCCGCTGTGCGTGATCTCCGACGTCCGGAAGATGGCGGCGAGTACCTTCGCAAGCTTGGCAAATACGCACACCCGCTCGATGTTGAATACGTCAGCGTCATCGGCGACGTCGACGTTACCGACGAGCTCAAGAAATTCAACGAAGCAGCACTGCAAGAGGTCATCCGCAAAGCTCTCACCATCCTCAACGGCTCGGTAGAAGAGGCCTTCGAAGGCGGCGATGGCGTTGTCAGCCGACGCAGCCAAGACATCATGAACATCGAATACTTCGCGCTCGAACCCTCACGCAAACGTGCAGCGCGCACCATCAACGTCGGCAGCGTCCACATCGACCACTTGCAACAAAGCACCGAGATCCAACGCATCTCTCTCGATGAGAAGCCCGAATTGAAGGGGGCGAACATTTACCGTTATGGTGACAGTGCGGCGCTGGTGATCACGTATGCTGACCACATCCCTGCCAAGTGTACGCTGAGTGTCCGTGTTCTGCGCAACAACGACGTTGTCTACGAACGCACGCTCACCTCCACTGACGCTCAACTCATCCGCACAAGTGATGGTATCGTCTCGCGCATGGTCATTCCCCTGCCGGCATCACTCTTCCCCGAAGAAGAACGACTGCGTGCTTCCTTCACGATCACGAATGCGTGGGGCTATGCAGTGAAGAGTGGTGTGGAGTTGTAGTTCCTCGCTTCGCTCGGCATGACAATCTCACCGGCAGGTTTGCATAAATTGTCATGCAGGCGGTTGATTTCCGTTCATTTCAAGGAGTTCACAATGCTGCGACACGGTTTGGTGATCTTCGCTGTCTTTGCAAGTGTGATCACATTCACTTCTTGCCTCCACGTTTCGGATGAAGTATCAATCACTGTCGATCGACTCTCGGTCTGTGGCTTTGACTACACCGAAGTTACAGTTGATCAAGTTGGTCGCATCAAGGCGATCGCCAGCGGCTACGGAGCACAGTGTATCCAACCAGTGGTCCCGGAAGGTAGCGCGGCCAACTGGGCAAAAGCACTCAACGCCATCAAGCAAGCGGCGGATTCAGCAGGGCACATTTCTACCATTGAGATCGATGGAGTGACGATCACAAGGACGTCAAAAGGATTTGTGGTAACAGTCGGCTGAGCATTGCAGTGTGCCGTCATAAATACCGCAACACCGCCACATCCTTCCTCCTCGTCTTCACGCCGTCATACCACCTGCACAACGGATAGAGAAGGATGACGAGTGCGATCCACGCCGCATACGTGACCTCTAAGCCATAGCCGCTACCTAAGGGCTCGCCGGAGAAGGTGCGCTTGTCGCCAAAGGCACTTAAGGGATATCCCTGCATCATGATGAGGATGATGCCGATGGCGTGGCCGAGGTAGATGTGGAGGAGGTAGTAGAACATGGGTACTCTACCAAATGTTCGAAGAACATTGTAGGTCGTTGAGTAAGACTTCGTGTTAGTCTGCGAGTTAGTCTGCGAATAGGTCTCGGGTAGTAGTGACAGTAGTAAGAGTGTAGGGCCGAGGGTCATGAGGGCGTAGCAGAGCGAGGGTGGGTATTTCTCGCAGCGGAGGAAGGACATGAGGGTGGTGAGCCAATCCTGTTGTGCTGACCAGGGGCCGGGATCGCCGTAAAGATTTGTTGCGCGCAGAATGATGAAGCCGATGATGGCGGCGAGGCCGATGAGGCGGATGGTGCGCTGACGTGATACGGTGTAACGCTCGGTGTAAAGTTGACCGAAGGCATAGCCGACCATCATGATGCCGGTCCATGGGAGGACGGGATAGACGAGCGCAAAGAAGTGGTCTTGGTTGATGGGCATGAAGAGTCCATCATGCAAGATGTTCAACGCAAAGATGCCGCTGAGATCGTTCGGTTGTGTTGGGATGAGGTCGAGCAGGTTATGTCCGAAGACGATGGCAAGACCGATGATGAGGTTGGCGCGCACACCCCATGCGGTGGTGAGACTCATCACGATCATGGCGACACCGATGGCCCAGATCACTTGCAGCACGATGATGGGAAAGGTTGGATTAAAGAACCAACCAAACGAGACAAGCGTGAGCTCGACGAGGATGAGCCACATGCCCCTTTTCAGCAGGAAGAGACGAGCACTGCGGTCAGCACCACGACGCATCATCGACAAAAAGATGGAGGTGCCGGAGAGAAAGACAAACGTCGGTGCACAGAAGTGCGTGATGAAGCGCGTGAAGAATAGCCACGGTGTTGTCGTGGCCAGATCCGTTGGATCCTGAAAACCGATGGAAGGGGCGTGCACCCAATCACGGATGTGGTCCAAGGCCATGATGACCATGACGAGGCCTCGGACCACATCGATGGAATCAATACGAGGGAGTGACTCCCATTTCGTGCCAGGTGAAGACATATTTATCTGCCGTATTCTCGATCTGTTTGGCCTTGTTTGCTGCACCATGACCGGAGCGGACCTGCACACGCAACAACATCGGACGCTGGACGCCGGACGTCGGACGCTGGACGTCGGACGTCGGACGTTGGACGTACTGCAACTGTGCTGCAAATTTGAAACTATGCGCCGGCACCACGCGGTCATCATGGTCGGCCGTCATCACCATCGTCGATGGATAGTTGACGCCCTCACGAAGACGATGATACGGCGAATAGGCATACAATGCACGGAATTCTGACTCAACATCTACCGATCCGTAGTCGGCCATCCAGCCGCGGCCGATGGTGAAGAGATGATAGCGCAACATGTCCATCACACCGACTTCGGGGATGGCCACGCGGAAGAGTTCCGGACGCTGCGTCATCAACGCACCAACAAGCAATCCGCCGTTCGAGCCACCGTTGCAGGCCAATCGCGAGGAGTTCGTGATCTTGTTGGCGATGAGCCATTCAGCGCATGCGATCGCATCATCAAAGACGTTCTGCTTGCGTTCCTTGGTGCCGGCTTGATGCCACTCTTCACCGTACTCTCCACCACCACGCAAACAAGCAACGGCGATCACGCCACCGTTCTCGAGCCACGGTATGTACGTGGATGCAAAACTCGGCTGCATGGAAACACCAAAGCCGCCGTAGCCATAGAGTATGGTCGGTGCATCACCCAATGGTGTGAAGTCTTTGCGATGCAGCAGGAACATCGGCACACGCGTACCGTCCTTGCTGGTGACGAAGACCTGACGCGACACAAATTGTTCAGGATCGAACTGCGCTTTGATCTTGTACCATACCTTGCTCGCACCCGTCGCAATGTCATACGTGAAGATCGTTGTCGGATACGTATGTGAGGTATACGTGTAGTAGACCACCTTGTCTTCTGGAAATCCAGTGAAGCCCCCTACCGTCCCTGCACCGGGCAATTCGATCTCGTTTAAGAATTTGCCATCCATGTCGTGAACGGACACAACGCTGTGCACATCTTTCAAGCGGACGACAAACAACTTGTTGCCACCGGACGAGAAGTAGCTCAGCGGCTCCTCCGCTTCATCAATGATGGTCTCGATCTGCGGCTTACCCATCGGATCCTTGATGCGCACGACGCGTTCATTCGGTGCATTCAAGGTCGTTGATGCATACAACATCCCGTCGTGAAACAACCACGGATACATCGCATGTTCATCATGCTGATAGAGCAACTTCCACTTTCCATTCGGCTCTGTTAGGGGGCGAATGAAGATCTTATTCCCACGGCTTGCACCTTCACGCTCAAAGCGGATGAGCCACGGCGAACGTTCGGGAATGTAGACGCCGACGAAACGTTCGGGATGTTCACTGTCGCGGAAGACGGTATCGTCTTGATCTTGCGACGTGCCGAGTTTGTGATAGGCCACCCACTGACCAAGATTGTTTTCGGTCAACGATGCTGTGCCTTCTTTGCTGGCATCATATCGACTGTAGTAGAAGCCTTCTTGATACCACGACACGCCGGAGTTCTTCACCCACTTGATCACGTCGGGAAGCAAACGTTTTGTGGCGATCTCCATCACATAGATATCTCGCCAATCCGATCCGGCCTGCGTCTTGCCGAAGGCAAGATATTTTCCGTCGAGACTCTCTTCGGCAAAGGCAAGGCCCACGGTGCCGTCTGCTGCGAATGTGTTCGGATCGAGCAGGACTTCTTCTTTCTCGGAGCCATCACGCTTCATGTATAACACGCTGTGATTGCTCACACCATCGTTCTTGTAAAAGAACGTGATGCCGGCGCGTTTCCACGGCGACGACATGGTCTCGACCTTTGTGAGCTGTTTGATGCGCTCGATGGTGGCCTGACGATACGGGATCTTGTCGAGGAAGGCCTCGGTGGTCTCGCGTTGTTTGGCCACCCACGCTTCCACCTCAGCATCACGATCATCTTCCAACCAACGATACGGATCGGCCACCGTGGTACCGAAGAACGTGTCCTTCACGTCAACACGTCGTGTGGGAGGATAGGTTTGGGCGGAGGCGAAAGAGAGAGTCATCAAGAGTAGGGCGAATGTGAGCATGTGTTGCTGGGGAATGGGAAATTGGGAATGGGGAATGCTAAAATGGGGGCTCACGAATGAGACCCCCATTTTGTTTCACGATATGAGTGCAAGGTTAGTCAACAAAGAAGTCGCCTTGCGTTTCGCCACCTCGATTGTCCCTGACTTCGTTGTCGCGGCTTTGGCTGCGAGAGTCGCGGTCTGCGTTGTCCCGGCTGCGACTGTCGCGTCCACGATCGTCGCGTCCACGTCCACGGTCATCACGTCCACGTCCACGGTCATCACGTCCACGTCCACGATCATCGCGTCCGCCGCGGCCACGGTCGCCATCGCCTCGCGGGCGACGCTCGTCGCGTGACGCGTCGTAGCCTTCCGGTGCCGGCATCAGCGCCTTGCGGGAGAGGCGCATCTTGCCGCCCGGCTGGATCTCGATGAGCTTCACGTCAAGGACGTCGCCGACCTTGAGGACGTCGCTGACGTTCTCGACGCGCTTGTAGTCAAGCTGCGAGACGTGGAGCAAGCCCTGCTTCTTCGGTGCGATCTCGACGAAGGCACCAAGGCCTTCGCGGATCTCCTTGACGGTGCCGGTGTAGATCGTGCCTTCTTCCATCGGACGTGTGATCTCGCGGATCTTCGCGATGGCGATGTCGGCACTGGCTTGATCGATTGCAGCGATGGTGACGATACCGTCGTCATCGATGTTGATCTCGGCGCCGGAGTCTTTCACGATGCTGCGGATCATCTCACCACCAGGTCCGATGACCGCACCGATCATTTCGACCGGTACTTGGATCGTGGTAAGCTTCGGAGCATACGGTGAGAGTTCTTCATTCGGCTTGTCGATCGTGGCATTCATGATGTCGAGGATGTGCAGACGACCTTGACGCGCTTGCTCAAGGGCTGTCTTCATGATCTCAACGCTCAGGCCTTCGATCTTGATATCCATCTGACATGCCGTGATCCCTTCCGTGGTACCGGTGACCTTGAAGTCCATGTCACCAAGGAAGTCTTCATCACCCAGGATGTCGCTCAACACGGCAACACGGTCATCTTCCAAGATCAAGCCCATGGCGATACCGGCAACGGCCTTCTTCATCGGCACGCCGGCATGGAACATGGCAAGAGAGCCGGCGCAGACCGTGGCCATCGACGATGATCCGTTGGATTCAAGGATGTCGGACACGATGCGAAGGGTATACGGGAATTCTTCTTCTGACGGGATGAACGGCTCGAGAGCGCGTTCTGCAAGGTCGCCGTGACCGGTCTCGCGACGGCTGGTAAAGCCAAAGCGACCCGTCTCACCCGTCGAGAACGGCGGGAAGTTATAGTGGAGCATGTAGCGACGCTCGAACGTTGGCAACAGGCCATCGATGAGCTGCTGGTCGCGCTTCGTGCCAAGCGTCACCGTTGTGAGCGACTGTGTTTCGCCACGCGTGAACAAGGCCGAGCCGTGCGGACGCGGCAGCGGGCCGAGTTCGCAGGTGATCGGGCGGATGTCCTTCGTGCCGCGACCGTCAAGACGCTTGCCGTCAGTGAGGATCATCTCGCGCATCTCGCGCGCTTCGATCTTCTTGACGATGCCGCTGACCATTTTGTCGACGTTCTTGCCTTCAAAGAGGGCTTCGTTCTCTGCCACCACGGCGGCGGCAGCTTCAGCAGCGGCCAGCTTCACTTCGGTGCGGAACGCGCTGCGTTCTTCCTTCGTGGATGCCTTGCGGATCTGCGGGCGGATCTTCGGTGCGATCGCAGCGTCGATGGCATCGAACAATTCTTTCGGCGGATCGGTCGGTACTACTTCGCGCTTCACCGGATTGATCAACGCGATCAGTTCATGCTGCATCGCGATGAGCTCTTTGATCCAGTGGTGAGCGAACTCCATAGCACCAACGAACACTTCTTCCGAGATCTCGTGGCTTGCACCTTCCACCATCACGATGGAAGAGGCCGTGCCGGCGACCATGATCTCGAGATCGGATTCTTTCATTTGTGCCAACGTCGGGTTGACGATGTATTCACCGTTCACACGGCCAACACGCACACCGGCGATCGGACCGTTGAAGGGAATGTCGCTCGTCATCAAGGCTGCCGATGAGCCAAGCATGGCCAACACATCCGGCTCGTTCTCAAGGTCGAACGAATAGACGGTGGCGATCACCTGGGTCTCGTGACGCCAGTCCTTTGGGAACAGCGGACGGCATGGACGGTCGATCAGACGCGAAGAGAGGATCTCTTTGTTGGTCGGACGTCCTTCACGACGGAAAAAACCACCGGGGATCTTGCCCGATGATGCATGCTTCTCACGGTATTCACACGTGAGGGGAATAAAATCCAGGTCCTTCGGTTCGGCAGCGGCAACGGCGGTGACGAGCACCATCGTATCGGCATAACGAACCATGACGGAACCGGAAGCAAGTTTGGCGAAGCGCCCAACTTCCAACGACAATTCCTTGCCGTTGATGGTCCGTTTTACGGTATGTACCATAACTACTCCTGTAGTTGACAATGTCCTGCAGGAGTGCATTGGGTCTAGAGGCCGGGGACCGACGTTGCATGCAACACCGCACCCTAACCGCTAGCCCACGCCAGCACCCTGCAGGTAAAAAATTCGAAACAATGTGAATGGCAACGGCGCCCGAGGGCGCCGCTGACCATGATCACTTACGCAGACCGAGTGAAGCGAGGATATCGCGGTAACGCTGGATATCACGCTTCGCCAGGTACGACAGCAGGCTCTTGCGCTTGCTTACCAACATGATCAGGCCACGACGTGAGTGGTGGTCCTTCTTGTTGGTTTCGCAGTGAGCGCTCAGCTCAGCGATATGCTCGGTAAGAAGTGCGATCTGCACTTCCGGCTTGCCAGTGTTCTTGGCATCGCCACCGAACTTCGCCACGATCTCGGCTTTCTTTTCTTTAGAGATCATGATGTACTCCGATGATTGATAGTGAATTGATACTCAAGTGTATGATTACGGTCTTCGAGAAGTTGTGCTAACAACGCCTCCTTCGAATCGAACTTTTGTTCAGCTCGAAGGAATCGTCGGAACGTGATCGTCAGCGTCTGGTCGTACAGGTCGGCATCCAGATCAAGGAAGTGAACTTCCAACGTCGAGGTGCGATCATCCGTGAACGTTGGCCGTGTGCCGATGTTGGCCATGCCCACAACCGTACGGTCATCGATCACTGCCGTCACCACATACACACCATCCCCCGGCATCAGTTTGTGTTCGTCAAGGGGCTGGATGTTTGCCGTCGGCACGCCGATCGTTCTTCCACGCCCATCACCACGAACCACACGCCCCTTTACAGAATAGGGTCTGCCCAACATGCGAGTGGCATCTTCGACCTTTCCGTCGCGAAGCGCAGTACGGATCTTGGTGCTGCTCACCACAACATCGTCGCAAGCAAGCGGTGGCACACGTTCGATGGTGAAACCACATTCAGGGCCAAGACGCTGCAGCAAGTGTTCATCACCACCACGGTCCTTGCCGAACATGTGGTCATGTCCGATGAGCATGTGTTCGACGCCGATACCTTCCACGATGATGTTGCGGATGAACTGCTCGGCAGATGTGGCCGCAAACTCACGCGTGAAGGGGATCACTACCACAACATCGATACCAAGGGCAGCGAAGACCTCGCATCGTTCGTCGATGGTGGTCAACAACTTCACCGGCGGACGATCCGGCTTTTGCAAGACGATCTGTGGATGGGGTTCGAAGGTAACCACCACCGTCCTTCGTCCAGCGTCCTTCATGCGTTCGATGATGCCCCTGTGTCCACAATGCACACCATCAAATGTGCCGACCGTCACAACGGAGTGACGATCGAAGGGAAGTGCTTGTTCACCGTAGCGGACCGTGATCATGATGCAACGACCTCCGTGATGGCTGTGCGCATCTGTTCGATGGTGACAGCGTCGGCAACGTTGTATTCACCGATCGCTGTGCGTCGCAACATCGTCACATAACCGCCGCATCCAAGCATGGTGCCCAGGTCGCGGGCGACGGAGCGGACGTAGGTGCCTTTGGAACACCACATCGAGAATCGCACCATGGGCCACGAGATCTCGACGTTATCAATGGCGTGGATCGTCACCGTTCGTGGACGTGGTTCGAACTCTTTGCCCTTGCGGGCGAGGTCGTATTGCCGACGTCCTTGATGTTTGATAGCGCTGAAGGCCGGCGGGATCTGTTCGATGGTCCCGACGAATGTCTGCAGTGCCGCTTCGATCTGTTCTGCCGCGATGGGCTCGACGTTCTCGCTGATCACTTCTTCGGCACCACGATCATCCGTTGCCGTGGTAGCACCAAGCTTCACTTCAACATCGTATCGTTTGTCGGCATCCTGGAACTGGTTGATGTCCTTTGTGGCCTTGCCAAAGCAGAGGATCAACAAACCCGTTGCCAGCGGATCCAACGTGCCGGCATGACCGACGCGTTTGACGCGCGTACAATTGCGCAGCTTAGCCACACAATCGAACGACGTCCAATCAAGTTCTTTGTCAATGAGCGCAACGGCTCCGTCCGTTCGTGCGGACAATAGCCATTCTTCCACCATCGAACGTGATGAGATCATCGATGCCGACATTGTCGGCCGATCAAGCGTCACCATCATCCTTTGGCTTGACGCTATCCAAGATCGCATTGATGCGGATCGCGCGATCAAGGGTATCGTCGATATAAAATTTCAACTGCGGCACATACCGCAACCGCACGCTCTTGCCAAGATGATGGCGCAAACGTCCGGCATGTTCCAGTTCGATGTGTTCGAGCACTTCCACCGACGTCTTGTTGCCGCCGTACACGCTCAAATACACCCGTGCTGTTTGGAGGTCCGGGCTTACCCGAACTTCCGTCACGGTGATGAATCCAGCCGAGATCTCTTCGGCGATCCGTTGTAGGGGGCCGGCAAGTGCCTTTTGGATCTCACCTGCCACCCGTTCTGTTCTGATCGACACGAGTTAGGCCAGCTTCCGTTTGATCTCAATGGTTTTATATGCTTCGATGATGTCGCCAATCGACAGATCATTGAAGCCGTTGATGTTGATACCGCATTCGTAGCCGGTGTCGACTTCGCGGACATCGTCCTTCACACGCTTGAGCGACTGAAGGGTGCCCTTGAAGATCTCGAAGCCTTCGCGAAGAACGCGGACCTTGTCGTTGCGGTTGATCTTGCCCGACTGCACGTAACAGCCGGCGATCGTCCCCAACTTGCTGATCTTGAACAGTGCTCGCACTTCCACAGTGGCCGTGATCTCTTCTTTGATATCGGGCGAGAGGAGGCCTTCCAAGGCAGCTTGCACTTCGTTGATACAGTCGTAGATGATCGAGTAGAGGCGCACATCTACCGATTCGTTCTCTGCCAGCTTGCGGATCGCCGGCGGAACGTTCACTTGGAAGCCGACCACGATAGCGTTGGACGCAGCGGCCAGCATCACGTCGGATTCCGAGACAGCGCCAACGGCGCGATAGATGATGCGTACTTGCACTTCCGGCGTGGCAAGCTTGAGCAACGAGTCGGAGAGGGCTTCGAGCGAACCGCTCACGTCGGCCTTCACGATCAAACGCAGCTCCTTGACGCCGCCTTGCTGGATCTGTGCAGAGATGTCGTCAAGCGTCATGTGACGCATGCCGCGGAACTGTTGTTCGCGACGGAGCTGCTGACGGCGGACGGCGACGTCGCGCGCTTCAGCGTCGGTCTCCATCTCGATCATCACATCGCCGGCATTGGGCAGGCCGTCAAAGCCCGTCACCTGCACCGGCATGGCCGGGCCGGCAGAGTCGACCTTGTTGCCACGTTCGTCGGTCATCGCACGAACACGGCCGGCGAACTGACCGCAGACGAAGATGTCGCCGATGTCGAGCGTTCCCTTTTGGACGATGACAGTGACGACATTGCCCCGCCCCTTATCAACATGGGCCTCTATGACGGTTGCACGAGCCGTACGATCGGGGTTTGCCTTGAGGTCGAGGAAGTCTGCTTCGAGGAGGATCTTCTCCAACAACTGGTCTACGTTCAGACCGGTCTTGGCTGAGAGTTCAACACACTGCGTCTTGCCGCCCCATTCTTCGATGAGGACGCCATGTTCAGAGAGTTGCTGTTTGATCTTGTCGATGTTGGCATCGGGTTTATCCACCTTGTTGATGGCAACCACGATGGGAACGTTCGCTGCTTGAGCGTGGCTGATGGCCTCGATGGTCTGAGGCATCACCGAGTCATCGGCTGCAACCACGAGGATCACGATGTCCGTTACCTGCGCACCGCGAGCACGCATGGCCGTGAAGGCCTCGTGACCCGGCGTGTCGAGGAACGTGATGTGGCGTCCGCCCGGCACCTGCACCTGATAGGCGCCGATGTGCTGCGTGATACCACCGGCTTCGCCGGCAACAACGTTGGCATTGCGGATATAGTCGAGGAGCGATGTCTTGCCGTGGTCAACGTGACCCATGATGGTCACGATCGGCGGACGCGGCTCGAGATCTTCCGGTGCATCTTCGATGTCTTCAACGTCTTGTTCTGCTTGATCGTCGAGGAAGTCGACTTCAAAGCCATAGTCAGATGCGATGAGTTCGATCGTTTCACGGTCGAGGCGTTGGTTGATGGACACCATCAAGCCAAGACCCATACACTTCATGATGATGTCGGCAGCCGTCACGCGCATCATGTTGGCAAGGTCGGCCGTGGTCACAAACTCCGACAGGCGGAGTGTTGATGATTCACGGGCGCGTTCTTCCTGACGAATGGCCTCCTTCTCCTCGCGCACCATACGCTTGCGCGCACGTACCTTGGAGCGGCCGGCACCCGGACCGCGATCTTCCATTCCGGAGAGCGTCTGACGGATGGCCTTGTTGACGTCGGTTGGCGAGAACGTCTCGCGTCCACCGCGAGCACCGCGTTTCTTCTTATCCGCTCGTGGTGCTGTGGAGCCACCGGGGCGAGCATTCGGGCCGAAGTTCGGCGTCGATGATGTGCCACCGGCCGGGCGTTGTCCACCTTGTCCTTCGGTGCGCTTAACGGCATCACCGATGGTTGGGCGGCTTGTGCCGGCATCACGCTGACGTCCGCGCTGTTTATTGCGATCGTCTTGCTTCGGTGCAACGTCGATCTTCCCCAACACCGTAAGGCCACGGAGCTTCGGTGCACCACCGGCCTTGTTGAGTTCGACTTCGATGACACCTTTACGCTTGCGCTTCTTCTTTTCGTCCGAATCGGCATCGCTCTCGGCACCTTCTGCCTTCTTGGCTTCTTCTGCCTTCGCTTCTTCTGCCTTCGGTTCTTCTGCCTTAGGTTCTTCCACCTTGGGCTTTTCGGGTGCAGGGGGCGGTTGGCCGACCTTTGAAAGATCGATCACTTGTCCGACCTGCGGACCTTTTGGTGCCGTGGCTTCTTCGACGGCTGGTGCCGCCGATGCCGGCTCTTCGGCCACGATCGGTTCGGCAACCGTCGGTGATGCTTCGATCACGGGTTCTGCTACCGGCGTTGGTGCCGGCGCTTCCACCACCGGTGCTACCGGCTCTGCCGGTGCAACCACTTCGATGATCGGTGCCGCTTGTTCAGCGGCAGGTTGTTCAACTTCGTGTTCGCGAACGTGAGACTCTTCGATCGTGTCCATCGACACGCCCGTACCGGTCTCCATCAGCGTCTTCCGCACGGCGGCCTGACGCTTTACTTTTTCGCGCACCTTCTCGGCAGACTTCAACTCTTTGGAGAACTTATCGGTAACGATGTCCACCATTTCGTCCGTCAACACGGCCGTGGCCTTGTTCTCGATGGAGAATCCCTTCGAGACCAAGTACTCCACGATCGCATCTCGTCCGATGTTGATCTGCGTTGCGATCTTGAACAGTTTGGTGCCTTTTTCGGCCATAAACACTTTCTATTACTCTTCGCTTTCGCCGTCCGAACCTTCTTCGGCCACAGCTTCTTCGTCAGCTTCTACTTCTTCAACTTCGTTCAGTTCGGGAGTATCCTCGGCATAGCTCTCGCTTAAGTCGTCCGTCGTCCCGCGTCCGTCGTCCGTCGTTTCTGATGATTCGGTTATTCGGTTATTCGGTTGTTCGGTTGTTTCCTCGAGGGATTCTTCGAGGGAACGGAGCCAACGTGGGTCTTCGCGTTCTTCGAACTCGTCGAGCATGACCTTGCGGACCTCGAGGATGCGTTCCTTCGGCATGGTGCCGAGAAGTACGAGTGGATCGGCTTCGAGGAATTCGCGGGCCGTATCGATACCGGCGGCAATGAGCTTGTCGTACAATTCCTTGCCCAGCTCGTCGCGGAACTCGATGAGTTCGATGTCCTCCGCCCCCTCCTTCACAAGAGAGAGTGAGAAGCCGGTGAGCTTCGAGGCAAGACGTACGTTGACGCCGTTGCGGCCGATGGCGAGTGATACTTGATCATCGGGAACAACAACAGTGGCCTGGCGTGCTTCGGCGTCGATGGTCACTTCGCGGACCTTCGCCGGCGAGAGGGCGCGGGCGATGAACAGGCGCGGATCATCGGTGTATTCGATGATGTCGATGTTCTCGTTGTTGAGTTCGCGAACGATGGCATGAATGCGGATGCCCTTCATACCTACGCAGGCGCCGACGGGATCGACGCGTTCGTCGAATGAAGTGACGGCCACCTTGGCGCGCTCACCCGGTTCGCGGGCGATGGAGCGGATCTCGATGATACCGTCGTAGATCTCAGGGATCTCTTGTTCGAACAGGCGAGCCATAAAGCGATCATCAGAACGCGACAGGATCAAGTCGGGCAGGCCGGTAGCGCCGCCGGAGCGACGTACTTCCTTGAGGATGGCCTTGACCTGCTGATTCTTCTTGAGGCGTTCGGTGGGGATCTGCTCTTCACGCGGAAGGCGCATCTCCACCTTGTTGTGCATCACGAGGATGTTGTTCGGACGGACCTGATAGATCTCGCCGATGATCACTTCGCCGACGCGCTTGATGTACTCTTCGTAGATGTTGTCTTTCTCAACGTCGCGGATACGCTGGTTGAGATTTTGAATGGCTTGCGAAACCAATCGACGTCCGAAGGAATCCGCGATGTTCTCAAGCGTGATCTCCTCGAGGTATTCGTCGCCGACCTCGAGTTCTTCACCCGTGAGTTCGAGCACCTGCTGCGGTGTGGTCTGTGTTTCGGGATCTTCGATCTCCTCAACAACTTCCTTCATCAAGTAGATCTCGATGTCGCCCTTTTCCATGTTCACGATGCAGTCAAAGTTGGCGTTCTCGCCATACTTCTTGCGCACCATCATCTTAAGGGTCTCTTCAACGATCCCTTGCAACAGGTCGCGATCGATACTCTTCTCACGAGCCATCTCGGAGAATGCATCGATGATCAACTTCTTGTTGTCGACCTTTGGTTTGACTTTTCTTCTCATTTCGTTCCTCGTGTGCTCGTTCCTCGTTCCTCGCTCGGAATGACACTCGGTTATTCGGTTATTCGGTTATTCGGTTATTCGGTTATTCGGTTATTCTAGAACTTCAACACGACCTTTGCTTCATTCACATCTGCCGCTGCGACCGTAACCGCTTCGGCAGTTTCTTTCTTGGACTTCTGTTGTGGTAGCACATCCAGACCGGTATCATCTGCACGAAGGAGTTTCCCTTCGATGACGGTGCCGTCGGTGCGCTTCACACTCACTGTGCGTCCAACACTCTTTGTCAATTGCCACAAGTACTTCACCGGTGCGTCAGCTCCGGGTGAAGACACGTCGACCGCCCGTAGGCGGTCGTAAAATTCACCACCCTCCAGTCGTGCATCAATGCCACGACTGACCGCTGTGCAATGGTCGTGCGTCACACCGTCTACGGCGTCGATCAACACTTCCATCACCAGCTGCTTCAGCTGTCCCCGCAGGATCAGTTCAATGAGCGTAACCCCTGCCTCTTCACAGGCTTCTTCGATGGCCGCCCGTACGTCCGACGGCATCTCCGGCGCTACTCCCAAACGAACTCTCCCGATGGTTCCAACAAAAAATGGGCTCGACAGCCCACCCCTTTTTCAGCGACCACAAAATTAGTAAAATTTTCCACAGCCACCCCCAGAGGACTGCGTGTTAGACTTTGTGTAGGACTTCGTGTAGGACTGCGTGGAGGTCTTCGTGGAGGACTTCGTGGAGGTAAACCTTTCAATTAGCCGACGCCTAACCTTGCAATCAGCCGATACATTTTCCTTCAATTCAGGCCGTTCGCACTATCTAAGTACCTACTTCATAACGAGTTAGATCTATACCTGCGTCAGGATCTCGACAACCCGAATTCGCCCCTTTCGCCTTTTCCCCTTTTCGCGTTTTCGCCCTTTCCCGCCCTTTCTCCCTACTTTTGTACCTTATTCTCTAGATCTAACTTCTAGCCCTCTAGCTATCTAGCTGACTAGCTGACTATGTTCAAACACCCCGACTACTACGCCATCGACGAACTGCTCACCGAAGAAGAGCGCCTGGTGCGCCAGACGGTGGCAGACTTTGTGGATGCAGAGATCCTGCCCATCATCGAGAAGCATGCCCGCGAAGGCACGTTCCCGATGCACCTCGTAGAAAAGATCGGCGAACTGGGGCTGTTCGGCATTACGCTGCCGCAAGAATATGGCTGTGCCGGACTGAACAACATCTGCTATGGACTGGCCATGCAGGAGCTGGAACGCGGCGACTCGGGCGTACGCTCGTTCGCCTCGGTGCAGAGCTCGCTGGTGATGTATCCCATCTATGCCTTCGGCTCGGAAGCCCAAAAGCAAAAATGGCTGCCGCTCCTGGCTAAAGGACAAGCCATCGGCTGCTTTGGCCTTACGGAGCCCGACTACGGCTCCAACCCGGGTGCGATGGTCACGACGGCAAAGAAGATCGACGGTGGCTACTTGCTCAACGGCGCCAAGATGTGGATCACGAACGGCACCCTTGCTGATGTGGCCGTGGTCTGGGCAAAACTCGACGGTGTGGTCCGCGGCTTCCTCGTCGAAAAAGGTATGAAGGGCTTCACCGCCCCCGAAATGAAGGGCAAACACTCGCTGCGTGCTTCGGTCACATCAGAGTTGGTCTTCCAAGATGTTGAACTCCCCGAAGAGAACATCCTCCCCGGCGTCGAAGGCCTGCGCGGTCCGCTCTCCTGCCTCACCCAAGCCCGCTACGGCATCTCCTGGGGTGTGATCGGTTCGGCCATGGCCTGCTACGATTCAACCCTCGAATATTCCAAGACCCGCATCACATTCGGTCAACCGATCGCCGCCCGCCAGCTCATTCAAGACAAGCTGGCCTACATGATCACCGAGATCACCAAGGCCCAGTTGTTGTGCTGGCGCCTCGGCAAACTCAAAGATGCCGGCACGATGCGTCCGCAACAAGTCTCCATGGCCAAGCGCAACAACTGCGAGATCGCCCTCAACATCGCCCGCATGTCGCGCGAGATCCACGGCGCCAACGGCATCCTCGACGAATATCCGATCATGCGTCATGCCAACAATCTCGAGTCGGTGAAGACCTACGAAGGCACACACGAAATGCATACGCTGATCCTCGGTCAAGACGTCACGGGCTTCCAGGCGTTCTCCTAACGATGCCTGCTCGCCCCCTACCATCAGAGTATCCGGAGTATTATCATCGGTACGTCGACGCCGTTGTTGGCGATGATGTGCTCGAGGTACTGGCCGACCAAGTCGATGAATTGTTGAAGATGTTCGACGGCATGGACGAGGCCCGCACGTTGTATCGATATGCCGACGGCAAGTGGAGCGTACGTGAAGTGCTCGGACACTTGCTCGACAGCGAACGCATCTTTGGGATGAGAGCCCTTTGTATTGCAAGGGGCGAGCAGCAATCCCTACCCGGATATGACGAGAACGTCTACGTTGCTTCGGCGTTGTTCGATGAACGCCCCCTCGAATCGATCCTTGATGAATGGCAAGCACTACGCATTGCCAACGTGATCATGTTCCAATCCTTCGATGATGATGCGTGGTCGCGCGTGGGCACGGCCAACAACAAGTCCACTACGGTCAATGCGCTTGCATGGATCATTGCCGGACATGTACAACATCATCTCAACATCATCCATGAGCGATACTTCGCACAGTAAGTCCAAACTGCTTACTCTTACCGTAGCGGCCGTCGGCGTGGTGTACGGCGACATCGGAACAAGCCCGCTGTATTCACTCAAAGAGTGTTTTTCGCCACACTACGGCCTTACTCCCGGACCCAACGAAGTCCTCGGCATTCTGTCGCTGATCTTCTGGTCGCTCACACTGATCATCTGCGTGAAGTATCTGCTGGTGATCATGCGTTTCGACAACAACGGCGAAGGTGGCATCCTTGCCTTGATGGAGTTAGTGAGTCAACGCAGCGGCACCTATGGTCGCATGTCGTTCATCTTTGCCATGGGCATCTTTGGTGCGGCGTTGTTGTACGGCGACGGCATCATCACGCCGGCGATCTCCGTGCTCTCGGCCGTTGAAGGTCTGAACGTTGCAACGTCAACCTTTGATCCGTACATCTTGCCGATCACCGTGGCCATCTTGTTGGGACTCTTCATGATCCAAAAACAAGGAACGGCCCGCGTTGGCAAGATCTTCGGACCCTTCATGGTCTTCTGGTTCACACTCCTTGGTTTTCTTGGCGTGGTCAGTGCCGTACAAACACCCGAAGTGTTGAGTGCGATCAACCCATGGTATGCTCTCAACTTCTTCATCTCTCACGACTGGCATGCCTTCCTCGTGCTCGGCAGTGTCTTCCTCGTTGTCACCGGTGGTGAAGCGTTGTATGCCGACATGGGACACTTTGGTCGCAAGCCCATCACCAACGGCTGGTTCTACCTCGTCTATCCCGGACTCATCCTCCACTATTTTGGTCAGGGGGCGCTCCTTCTCCGTGAAGGACATATCGCATCAACCGTCGCCAATCCGTTCTATCACATGGTGCCGTCGTGGGCCGTGATCCCGATGGTCATCTGTGCGGCCTTTGCCACGGTGATCGCCTCACAAGCCGTGATCTCAGGGGCCTTCTCGCTCACATGGCAGGCGTTGCAGCTTGGCTATCTGCCCCGACTCAAGGTGCTTCACACGTCGCACTCCGAACGCGGACAGATCTACATGCCCACCGTCAATTGGATCCTGTTCCTTTCGTGCGTGTTCCTCGTCCTTCAGTTCCGCAGCTCCGGCAACCTTGCCGCTGCCTACGGTATTGCCGTGACCACAACGATGGTGATCACCAGCGTCCTTGCATGGTATGCGATGCGCCGCATCTTCAAGTGGTCGTTCATGACGTCGGCGGCACTGACGTCAGTCTTCATCTTGATCGACGGCTCGTTCTTTGTTGCCAACGTCTTCAAGATCAAAGACGGCGGCTGGGTGCCGGTCGTGATGGCCAGCGCCACCTACTTCGGCATGATCACGTGGCACCGCGGACGTGACCTTCTGCGCAGTGTGGTCAAGAAACGCAACTACACCCTCGCCGAGGTGTTGGAACACGAGATCGATCGTTACGAAGTGGTACCAGGTACGGCGCTCTACATGAGCTCGTACAAAGAAACAGCGCCGCCGGCCTTGGTGAACAACCTCAAGTACAATCGTGCCCGACATGAGACCATCATCATTCTCACCGTTAGCGTTGAGACAAAGTCACACATCGATCGCACAGAACGGTTCGAGGTGAAAGACCTTGGCAAGAACGTCTACCACGTGATCTTGCACTACGGCTTTATGGATCAACCGGACTTGATGGACGACTTGATGTATCTGCCGGAATACGACATTCCTGTCGACATCACCGATGCCACCTTCGTCCTCGGTCACGAAGAGGTCACCGTCGGCAACCGCGAAGGCATGGCCGCCTGGCGCAAACATCTCTTCATCTTCATGCATCGCAACTCGCGCACACCAGTGAAATATTTCCGTGTGCCGTTCAAGCGCGTGCTCGAGATCGGCAGCAGCGTCGAGATCTAGAATCCGAACGCGTACGACAATCCAATACGCAGACCTCGTCCGATCAACCACGCAACGTTTTGATCTTGAGGGGGCGTTGTGGTCGTCGTCAATGTTGTCGGCTGACGAAACACATAGCGCATGTCGAACAGGATCCGGTCGCCCCCTACCTGCAACGAAAGACCGGCACCGATCATGGCGCCAAAACCAAACTGTCCTTCGTAGTCAACCGTGACCGTTTGTGGTCCGGAGTAGTTGGGAATGTTCGAATAATCATCCGTCTGTTGCGCCGTTAGCACGCGATCGGCCAGCACACCCAACTCCAAAAAGAACTTCGAACCCGACGTGTCGAGATCACCAACGGGGATCAACATCATCGCACTCGCTTCGATGGACGATGTGTTGAGCGTGGAAGAGATCTGTGGTTGGGGTGTGGGGTCGACGACGGAAAGTCTAGGGTGCAAGGGTGAAAGGGTGGAAGGTAGCGCATTGTAGTTGGTAGTGAACGCTCCGTTCTCGATGCGATAGTTGAGATCGAAGCGGAACTCCATGGAGGAGCGCTTGGCGATGATGGCCATGGCGCCAAACGTCATACGCGTGGGAGCGCCACTCTGCTGCACCTCTTCCGGTACCGATGTTGAAACAACATACGACGCCGTCGGCCCGACGTAGAAGGATTGGGCGGCAGCAAACGTGGAAGAGAGGAGGAAGAGGAGGAGGTAGGGCATGTACAAATATCGCGTCCTTCGTCCAACGTCCGACGTCCGTCGTCCTTTAAGACGTCCGTCGTCCAGCGTCCGTCGTCCAATGAAACAGTTCGACGGACGGAGGACGATGGACTACGGACGCTAGACGAAGGACGCAGGACGCCGGACGTCTTAAGAATTTTCCTCCGGTACCTCTATCGTGATCGCTGACTTCGAGCCATCCTTATCCTTGACGACCATGAGGACGCCGTCGCCGGGTTTTTTGGAGTTGAGGATGTCTTTGAGTTCACGTGGCGACGAGACGTTGCGGCCGTCGGCTTTGAGGATGACGGTGCCGGGGCGGAGGCCGCGGCGTGCGACGGTGGCGGAGCGCTCGACCTTGGTGACGGCGACGCCTTCTTTGACGTCGAACTCTTTGCGTTGATCAGCGGTGAGTGGTGCGGCGGTGAAGCCCAACGACTTGAAGGAAACAGGTTCGCTGGTCGGCGTATCGTTGGATTCACCGGCACGACCTTCGGCGATGTCGGTGTTGCCGTCGAGCGACTTGAGGGTGACGGTCTTGGTGATGGTCTTGCCGCCGCGCCAGATGGCGAGCTTGACCTTGTCGCCGGCGCGCCGCAGGACGATCTCGTTCTGCAGATCGTTCGACGTCTTGACGTTCTTGCCGTCAACACTTAGGATCACGTCGCCTTCTTCGATGCCGGCAGCTTTTGCAGCGCCGTCTTTGACGACCTTGTTGACGTGGACGCCTGCCACGTTATCGAGGCCGACGGCCTTTGCTGTTGTTTCGTCAACACTCGTGATCTCGATGCCGATATAACCGCGTTGGATCTTGCCGTCGTCGATCAAGTCCAGCGCAACACTCTCGACCATGTCGATCGGGATCGCAAACCCATAGCCGGCATTCACACCCGTGCGTGATGCGATGGCCGTGTTGATGCCGACGAGTGAGCCGTTGAGATTGAACAGCCCGCCCCCTGAATTACCCGGGTTGATGGCAGCGTCGGTTTGAATGAAATTCTCGACGGCATAGCGGTTGCGCTCGAACGTGCGGTCGTTGGTGCCCACGATGCCGATGCCGCGTCCCATGGCCGAGACGATGCCCGTGGTGACGGTGGACTTCAGGCCAAGCGGGTTGCCGACGGCGACGACCCACTCACCAACGCGAATGTCGGTGCGTTTGGCAAAGTGTGCCGGTGGGAAAGAGCCATCGATCTTCAATACGGCCAGGTCCGTCAGCGGATCACGTCCCACCAATTCGGCCTTGTATTCTTTGCCATCGTTTGTGGTGACGGTAATGCCCCCTTCTTTGGCTTCTTCGACGACGTGGTTATTGGTGACCACGTAGCCATCGGCCGTGATGATCACGCCGGAGCCGGCAGCTTCGCCACCGTCGCGTTCGGGGAGTTCGTCACCCTCGCCCCCTTCCGGTCCAAAGAAGCGGAAGAAGTCGTTGGGGATCATGTTCTGTCGTTTGTCGGCCTTGGTCTTGACGCTGATGGAGACCACGGACTTCGTCACCGCGTCGGACACGGCCACGAACTGATTATTGAGGGCTTTAACGGTCTCGGACGCCGGTGCCGGTGCCGAACCCGCGCCAAGGGTCACCCCCGAGGCAAAGGCCCGTTCGATGGCGTTGCCGCCGAGCGTGGTCATCAGGACCACACCAAAGACGATACCGACTCCGATCAGGGAGACGGCTGTGAGAAGACTGCGTTTTGACATAGTGGTGCTGGATAGATGGTGTATTTTGAGCGCTGAATAACGAACAAATTCCGCATTTAGTGAAAGGGGGCGATATGGTTCGCCGAATTGCAGCCGTGTTAGTTGGGATCCTGGTCTTTGTGGCCTGCGTCAGCATGATGGACATGCTCTCCCATGAGGTACATCCCCTCCCCGCCGGAGCCAACCCGCAGGACCCACTTACCCTTGCTGCTCACGTGGAGGCAGCCCCGTTCCCGGCCATGGCCATCGTCGTGCTCGGCTGGCTTGTGGGCACCTTCCTCGGCTCGCTGGTGATCTGCCTGATCGACAAGCAACGTCCGATGATCGGCGTCGCCATCCTCGCCGCCCTGGCCGAAGCCGGCGTGCTGATGAATGCCATGATGCTGCCCCATCCGCTGTGGATGACGGCCTCGGGGATCGTCCTCATTCCCCTCGCCGCCTACCTCTCTCCCGGCGTCATATTCTCCCGGCGTTAACTCATCGACAGCATCCGCACATCTCTCCCAAACGTCTCCTCCATCAGCGCCTTGCGGCGCTCTGCGCTCCACAGCTCGATATCAGGAATGGTGGTAGGGGTGGTGAGGATGATGTCGATGGTGCCGGGTTTGACCTGGGCGTGGACGGTGGTGACCACTTGCTGCTGACGTCGGTCCAGGCCTTCGGCAATGCGCAAGATGGAAGCCATGGCGCGGACGATCTGCTGCTCACGACTCATCAGCTTCATGAAGGACTCGTGCTTCTTCTTGGGATGACTCTTGCGGTGATAGCGCGCAATGTTGGCGATGATCTCCGTCTCGTCATTCGTAAAGCCGGGCATCGGACTGTTGCGGATGATGTAGTCCGAATGTTTGTGATGCTGATCTGCGGCAATGTGATACCCCACATCATGCAACAACGCCGCCGCTTCAAGCAGTTCGCGTTCGGTGTCGCCATAACCATGCAGCGGACGTAGATCGTCGAACAGACGCAGACTGAGGTTGCGCACGTGTTCGCTGTGCCGACGTCGCACGCGGTATAACTCGCACAGATGATCCACGCTCTGATAGCGCAGATGCGAAAGGTTGTGATACTCTTGTATGTCGCGCTGCTTCTGCACCGTGTCGAACACGATCCCTTCCCGCAACGCATAACCCGAGATCGTGAGCTCCTGAATGTTCAAGCCCAGGATGGCTTGTTCCAAGATCAAGGCTCCGCCAACGATCACATCGGCGCGTTTTGGTTCCAGTCCCGGCAGCTGCGCACGCTTCTGTGTGGTCTTGGCCCTGACGATATCGTCGATCGTTGCCAACAACTCTGCTCGCGAGAACACCATGCCGTTGAGAGACTCCGGGATCCGCACGCCCCTTTTCGCCAGAGCCATCGAAGCCACGGAGATGATGGTACCGCTACAGCCGATGGCCGTTTCGAAGCCGTAGGCGATGAGCGATTGAAAGACGGTGGCCCAGTCGCCGCGGATGGCTTGCCGACATTGCTCTACCGTCAGGTCGTTCGTGGTGCCGTTCGGAAAGAAGCGCTTCGACATGCGGATGTGGCCAAGTTTTGCGGAGTGCACATACGACGCTTCTCCTTGCACGCCGATCACCGTCTCCGTGCTGCCGCCGCCGATATCGATCACAAAGGCCCGTTTCGAGATAAGGGGCAGGGCATGTAACGCACCTACGTAGATGAGGCGTCCTTCTTCGATGCCGCTGACCACTTCGATCTCGACGCCCGTGGCTTTCTTGACGCGTGTGACGAAGTCCTCGCGGTTCATGGCCTCACGCACGGCACTCGTGGCCACGGCGCGCACGTGAGCACCGTGTTGTTCGGCTTCTTTGACGAACATCTTCAGTGTGGCCACGCCGCGGTCCATCGCCTCGTCCGACAGCTTCTTCATATCGCCGGCAGCCGTGCCGAGTCGCACCATCTCCTTGTTGCGCGCATGGATGCGCAACACGCCGCGCGTGCTCACTGTTGCGATCACCATGTGGAACGAATTCGTGCCCACATCGATCGCCGCTATCACCTCCGAACGTTTCATCTTCTCACCCCGGTACGAAATTACCCTTCCGTTCGATAGATTGGCACCATGTTGCAACGCCCCTTTATCATTCTGATGCTCATTGTTGTGGGCATCATCTTGTTGACGCCTGTTGTAAAGGGGCTTGCACGACGTTTGTTTGGGGGACCACGCGGAGACCGATGATGGCAAAAGGGCCACGGTATGAATTCCTGGACGTCCTGCGCGGCATCGCCGTCTTGTGGATGATCCAGGTCCACATCACCAACGTCTTACTCGACCCCGCCCTGAAGGTCGACTCGCTCTTCTTCGACCTCCTCAACCTTTCCAACGGCTTCGTCGCCCCGTGTTTCATCTTCGCCGCCGGCTCCGGACTCTGGATCGCTCTCGACCGTAAGGGGCCGAAGTACCTCCAATTCGATCGCGCCTTATGGGACTACCTCACGCGGCTCAGCTACATCCTCTTCTGGGCCTACATGCTCCACGTCCCCGTCTTCTCTCTCGACAGCATGCTCCGCCGTCCCCCCGCCGACCTCCTCCCCTGGCTCCAGATGGACGTCCTCCACACCATCGTCTACGCCTCCCTCACTGCCCTCGGCATCTACCTCCTCGTCAAAGACCTCAAGAAGGCCACCATCATCTACGGTGTGCTCTCTCTTGTGATCATGTTCACCACCGTCTTCCTCCCTCCCTTCCACCCTTTCACCCTTTCACCCTTTCCGATCCTACCTTGGGCTACCTACCTCTTCGCCGGCGCCTTCTTCACCGGTCTGTTCATGCGTACGGAGGACAAGCAGCGATTTGCGATGCGTTCCATCTGGCTTGGTCTTGCCTTGCCGCTGATCATCTTCACCATCAAGTTCATGCCATTCGAGAGTCCGTACACGGCGTTATGGTGGAAGACCTCGCCGGGCATGCATCTCTTTCGCATTTCGGGCATCATTCTCACGTTTGGCATTCTCTATCTCTTCAACGAACGTCTTCGTCTCAGCAAGTCCGGCGTCTTCTTACAGACGGTGGGCACGGAGAGTCTATTCCTCTACATCAGCCATCTGCTGATCGTCTATGGTGAAGGTGGCCCCCTTCTCAAATCCCTCTTCGGGATCGAGCACACGGGTTATGGCGGTGTTGCCATTGCGTGGGTGGTGGTCACCGTGCCGTTGATCATGGTGATGTATCAGTGGAAGCACATCAAGCAGCGACGTCCGGACCTTGCGCGCAAGATGTTGGCCGTGCAGGTCGCATGGATGGTGATCACGCTGATGCTGATCCCCGACAATTTCTCGATGGAGAAGGTGTTGGCGTGGGTTACTGGATGATCTCAATACAGTCGAATAACACAGTTTCCGACAACGCACCACGCAGGGCGTTCAGTGATCGCTCCATCGTCGTATAGTACCACGTCATCACCATTGACTTGGGTACGAATCATGGCGATCTTTTGTCCCTGCAGATCATAGACCGGCGAGAGATCTCGCCGAACACAATTGGCTGCGCTGGCTACGAACCAGGCATTGTCGACCCGACGCGCTGTAAGAACGGTTGCGGAGTCGAGTGTTTCAAGATTCAATTCGGCATCACTCACAGACACCGGTTCGATCTGTGAAGTGAGAAAGATGCTGACGGCACTTCTTGGCGTACTAGTTCCAGGATCGGTCCAGTAATGCTCAACAATGACGTCTTCAATTCCGTCTCCGTCTTGGTCAGGAATCATGACGCAGCTACCTACTGCCCTGGCGCGATTCGAATCTGCATGTATTGGTAGCTGCGCATCAGCATAAGGGATAAGCGTGGCATTATCTGAATCCGAGCACTTGTACAGACGTAAGACCGTCTTCTCCCCTCCGCGCGACAATGCTGTCTCACCTGCGATCAATCGATGTGCAGACATGGTTACTGGATAGTTTGACTCTAGTGCCACTTTTCCTTGGCCAAACCAATACAGGTAGTCGCTTGTACGTATGACAGACAATGTGGGGTTGATATCAGATCTTTTCAAGGTAACTTTCAAACAGAGCTCATCAATCCCAATACCTCCGTGAAAGAAGTGCCACACTGTGTCAGCTTTCAGCACCACGGATGAGAACAGCTTCTTGCTGGGATTAGCCACTTCGTTGAGCAACGTGGTTCTGATCGTATCGCGGCGGGCGCGAAGATCTTCGGCATTCAGCTCCAGAAGCTGATAGTAGCCCCAGTCATAGTCGTCGGCTTTGAAAGCCAGTTGCACCATGCACATCTTGCCCGACAACGGTCCGACGGCCAGGATTCGCGGTCGCCACTCGTTTGCACGCTGGTAGTTGGCCGGGACGATGCTATGGTCTACATATGGCGCAACACGATCACCGAAGACCACACGTGCATATTGTTCATCGCGGTGCCGCGCGATCTGGTCACGGAAACCGTCACCGTCTAGGTCTCCCTCATGGACA